>JACRJZ010000152.1 GCA_016219875.1 Verrucomicrobiota bacterium
CTGGACTCTGCCGGCCCAGCCCCCGCCCCAGATCACGGCCAAACGGGAAGTCGAAATGTAGAGCAGACCTTTCGGATGCCTGGCTTGCGAATCAACCACTTCCCTCCTCGTGTCCCGTCCAGTTGCTAAGAAGAGGCTAGGGCCACGCCGGCGCGACGACGCGGTAGAAGCGGTTCGTCGCGGGACGGGCGTCGAAGAAACGGCGCGTGACGTTGCTGGCGGTGGCGACCACGTCCGCCAGGTTCTGCCACGCTCCCGGAGCCACGGTGTCGCTGGATTGCACGGAGTAAGTCTTGTTGCTCGAAGCGAGGAAGGCAAGGCCCACGCCGTTCGTCTGCAAAACCAAGTCCAGCCGCAGCACGCTGTTGGCATCGGTCGGATTGGTTCCGGCAACGTATTCCCGCCAGTCGTTCACGCCGTCGCCGTCGGAGTCGAGGTCGCGGTTGGCTGGACTGTTGGTCGGGAATCCCCAGGCCGCTTCCCAGGGATCGGGCAGGCCGTCGCCATCGCCGTCCGCCGCGACAACGAGCGGCGCGTAAACGCTGCCAAAGGCGCTCTGCGTGGCGGGATTTCGGACGACGACGCGGTAGTTCTGCTGCGTGGGATAGGCCGGCGCCGTGAAGGTGTAGAAATCGATCCGCAAGTCCGAGAGGTTGCTCCGCACCGCGCTCGAACCGATGCGCCATTCAAAGAGCAAGGGCATGGGGGCGCCGGTGGCGATCACGCTCAACGTCACGCGCTCGCCCGGCGCCACCATTTGCGCGAGCGGCGGCTGAAGGATCCCCGTTGGAATCTGGATGCGCAGCGCAGCCGACGCCGTGGCCACGCCGTCTTCGTTCGACACGGTGACTTCATAGACGCCCTCGTCGGCGAATTGCGCGTTCGTCCGCAGCAGCGTGGTGCTGGCTTCGCCGGGAAGGAGTGCGCCATCGAGCCGCCACTGATAGCGCAACGGCGGCGCGCCACCGGCGATGACGGTGAATACGGCGTTGCTGCCAACACGCGGGAGCACGTTCGTGGGCGCGACCAGGATTTCGGGAGGGCTGATCACGTTCAAGTGTGCTGGCGCGGAGATCGCCGAGCCGGCCGCGCTGCTCACGATCACGTCGTAATTGCCTTCCAGGTCGCACACCAGCCAGTCGAGCCACAACACGTCGTTCGTCGCGTCGGCCAGGTTCACGCCGTTGAAGCGCCATTGGTAGGCCGGCGGCACGGGGGCGCTGGCGCGAACGGTGAAGCCGGCGCTCTGTCGCTCGTTCGCCGTCTGGCTTTGCGGCGATTGGAGGATGACGGGAAAGTCGCCAGCGTGGTTGGCGGTTCCCGGGGTGGGCGCGGCGGCCAGCCAGTTCAGCGGCTCGTTGCCGTAGCGCGCCGGCTCGCGCCGCTGCAATGACGCGCCGCCGCCGTCCGCCGCCACGGGCCACGGGACGCAGTCGGTGTAGGCGAGCTGGTCTGCGGTTACGTACGGCACACTGCCGGCGAGCGGTTCGGCCGGCGCTTGCAGCAGGACGGCGTCGCCCGCGTTGTCCAGCGCGCCGACCAACGGTCCCAACACCGGCACGCTCCACGGGACGCTGAACTGGCTGCGGAAGTTCCACTCGGCGACCGGGTCCGCGGGATCGAAGTTCACGACCAGCACAAAGCCTCCCGCCGGCAGCGTGAGGCCGGGAGGGAAATCAAAGGACAGGCCGCCGCGCAGGCGCCAGGTGTTCGTCGGGCGCGCCGGATCGAAGAGCGGCGCGTCGGCGTCGGTGATGTTCCGCAGTTCGATGAACTCCAGCGCGTCGTCTGGTCCCGGCGCAGCGTGATACATCACTTCGCTGAGGACGACGGGGCCGACGAGCGGCGGGGCGTTGCTCGCCGCGATGGTGGGCGCGGCGAGCGCGGCGAAATCTGTTCCAACGCTGCACACGACAGGGCCGAAGGAAAGGTTCGGCGCGGCGGGACCGTATTTGGCTCCGACGCGATAGCCGGTGAGCTTGCCGGCCGAGTCCGCAGAACTGAGCCAGACTTCGCCGCCGTGCAGCGCGTCGAGCTTGAAGCCACGCGGCGCAGCGTTGGTGAACTGGCCCTCGCTCACGACGAGAAAGCCGCCCGGCGGAACGATGGAATTCGCGGCCAGGCGGTACTGGCGGAAATCACTCTGCCCGTTGCTAAGGAAGAAGCCGCTCACGTCGGCCGGAAATTCGGTCGGATTGAACAGTTCAATCGCCGGCTCCAGTGGCGGCGTGGCGCGCGGCAGGACCTCGCTGATGACGACGCAGGGCACGAGCAAATAGTTCGCGGCGGCGGGCGAAGCGGAACCGGGGAAGCTCACGAGGTTCGTGCTGCCATCAGGCCAGCGGCCCTGGGCGACGCCGGGCTTCTGCGCGGCGAAGGAAATCGAGTCGATCACGCTCACCGCGCCGGCGTTGGTGCGGACGAGCCAGAGGGTTTCGCCTTCGCCGGCGAGGTTGAAGCCGACGTGGTCGTGGCCCTGGGATTCGTTGCCGTCGGCCACGAAACGCACCCAGTTGGTCGCGCCGATGAAACTAAGCGGGGCGATGGGATGGTCCGTCAGCCCGGAGCTTGAAGGATCATCGGAGACGAAGCGGCCACTGAGTTCCGCCGGAAGATTGGCGGTGTTGAACACCTCGAACCAATCGGGGCCGCGGACGGGCTGGGCCATCCACTCGTTGAGGCGCAGCGCCGAGTCCGCGGCGAGCGGCTGGGCTGCGGAGTTGGCCAGGCCGGGCGTGGGCAAGGCCAGCAAGCGCCATTGGCCGCTGTTCAGGCCAATGGGTTTGTCCGCGACCTGGAAACCGTACTCGACGAAATCCACCACTTGGCCCGCGGGGTTGAAGAGCCAGACGCCGCCGCTGTCGCCGTCGAGCGTGCGGCCCGTGTTGAAGACGGGCGCGTTGGTGGAGGCGGGGCGCTCGGCGTCGCACCAGACCACGAGAAAGCCGTTCGGCGCCAGTGTCGCGGCCGGTGAAAAACGAAATTGACCTGGCTTCGGCTCGTTCACGCTCAGACTCATTCCGCCCAAGCTGAAGTTTGTTGGCGTCGGGTTGAACAGTTCCACGAAGTCGGGCGTGCGGCCGGAGTTGGTGACGGCAAAGACGTTCCGGGCCAACACCTCGTTGAGCACCGGGCCGGCGTAGGGCCGCACGTAGTTCGGCGCGCTGGGGCTGGCGGTGCCGACGAAATTGGTGACCGTCGCAGAGCCATCGGGCAGCCGGCCACGCGAGACGCCTTCGGTCTGCGCGCCGTAGGTCACGCGGTCGATCTGGTTTCCAGTCCGTTCGTAAAGCGTGAGGGTCGATCCGCTGGCGGGCAACGGGAGATCGAGATGGTCCGGCGCCATTACGTCATCGAGGAAGAGGCGCACGAAGCCGCCGGGCGCGACGAAACTGAGCGACTCGATCCGCTGCACGGCGTTGCCGACGCTGAGGCAGAGGTCACGCAATTCGACCGGCGCGTTGGTCGAGCGATTGAACAGTTCGATCCAGTCGAAGCCGCCGGGCGCGGGATTGGCGAGCCACTCGTTGATGACGAGGTTCGTCGGCGCATCCGGCAGCGGGAAACTGTTCGAGGCTCCCGGCGTGGGGATGGCGAGCCGAAAGTCCAGTTCCGCAGCACTCGATCTGGCAACCGAGAAATCTGCCGCTTGCGGACCGTAGGACATCGCATCGACTAAATTGGTCTGGGCGTCGAAGAGGAAGAGCGTGCCGCCCTCGCGACTCAAGGCAAAGCCGGTGTGCAGGCCGGACGTGGTGTTGGTGGCCGCGTCGCACCACACCACCAACAGGCTGTCCGCCGCGAGCGCCGTCCCGACGGGGAAAACGAACTTCCGCGGGTCCGCGTCGTCGGTCAGACTGAAGCCTTCGAGATCGCGCGAAGCGCCACTCGCGTTGAGCAACTCGACCCAGTCCGGGAAGGTGCCATCGTGGTTCACGCGAGCGACGTTGCACGCCATCACTTCGCTGATCCGAACTGGCGGAGTCAGACTGGGCGAGGCCAGCACTGAGCCAGGCGAGCCGTACGGCTGGCCGCTGGCCCGCCAGTTCAGCACGTCGTGGGGATCGCCGGTGGGATCGACGATCTCCAGCGATGAACCGCCGCCGTCCGCCGCCACCGGCCAGGGCGGCGCATTGTCGTAGGTGACGGAGAGGAGCACGTTGCCGTCGCGGTCTTTGAGGGCGAGGCGCTCGCCGGCGTTGTTGAGGCTGCCGCCGAACCAGCCGAAGACCGTCGTGTTCGTGTAGCGCGCGGCGAAGAGGGCGGGGGCGTTGTTGTTTGCCAGCACCAAGATCGCTCCGGGCGCGAGCGACGAGCTGTTCTGGAAGGTGAAGTTAATCCCGTCGAAGCTCAGGTCGCTGAGATCGACCGGCACCGCGCCCGTGTTCTTCATCTCGACGAACTCATACGCGCTGCCGCCGGGCGGGTTGTAGTTGATCTCCGTGAAGCGCAGCGGCGTGACCAGCGACGCGACCTGGAACTCCGCCTCGGTCAGCGCGCTCCAGTTGGTGCCGGTGCGCGTGCGGGCCTTCACCACCGCGCTGGTGACGAGGCTGACGGCGTTGGTGAAGGGCCGCGCGTTGGTCGCGACCGCGCCGGTAAACGCCTCGCGCGGGTCCGCGCCGGCGAGCGTGAAGTAGATCGTGCCGGCGAGCGGCGCGCTCATGGTGAGGCCGAAGCCGCTGAGCACGCGCCCGCCGTGCTGGTTGAAGACCGGGGCGTTGGAGACGTAGAGGCCGTAGGTGTTGAACTGCGCGAAGAGCGGGACGCGGCGCCGCGGGACCCAGTTCGTGATGACCTGCAGGTTCATGGAGGGAATCACGCCCGCGAGGACCGACTTCATTTCCAGGAAGCGGTTGGTGATGTGGCCGTCGGTCAGCGCGCCGCCATTGAAGAAATGTTTCTGGATGCGGTCGGCGAAGAGCAGCCGGAACTCGAGGTTGTTGGTCAGCCCGCGCAGGAAGGTCGCGATCTCGCCCGTGGACGGGCCAAGGGCCACGCGGTTGGTCGTGGTCCAGACATCGACTTCGGGCGGGCGCTGGCCAATGTCGAAGGCGGCCTCGACATCCCAGCAGTAGAACCGCCACAGGCCGTTGGTGGAACGCTCGCGGCCCGCGCGCCAATTGTTCTGCGGCCAGTCCCAGTTCGCGCCATAGATTTCGATCAGGAGGTAGTCCACGAAGTTCACGAGGTCGAGCCGGCGGGCCACGCCCTGATACACGGCGGGGTTCCGCAAGTCCTGGCCGGCGCTGAAGACGTTGCGCAGATCAGTCCAGGCCGCGTTGTCGCCGGTCTGGACGACGCTGTTGACGGTGATGCGGTCCCAGTCGCTGCCGGTGCCGTCCCAGGCTTCCAACGAGTCTTCATCGACGCGCTCACAGGGGTTGTAATAGCCCTTGTACACGCCGTTGACGAAGAGGTTCACGAACGTGCCTTGGGCGGCGGACTGGCCCATGTCCGCGTGGAGGCGGCGGCTCAGCTCGTCTTTGGTGAACGGGTTGCTGATGTCGTTGTGGCCGGCGCGCAGCGAGATGCTGTCAAAGCTGCTCAGCGGCGAGGTGGGAAACAGCGGAAACTCCAGCTCGCCGGCGCCGTAATCACCGCGGAAGTAGAGCCGGTAGGAGAACTTGCTGGTCCAAGTGTAGCGCGGCCGCGTGTAGTCGCTGCCCTGAACACGGATGCCGCAATCGATCTGGAATCCGCGGTTGTCCTGCGGCTCGATGTATTCCGCGGAGACGGCCCGCTCCCAGGGAATGCCGAACTTGAGGTTGTTGTCGTAGTCCGTGGGCAGGAGCGCCGTCCAGACGCCGCTGACGTAGTTGGAGACGCTGATGCCGGTGATACCCGTGGGGCCGATCAGGTTGTTCGTCGGTGTGACGATCGACAGCACCGGCAGAGAAGCCACGGCGGCGCTGGCGTTGAAGAGGTAGGTGTGCGTGCGGATCGGCGACGGCGCCAGACCGGGCCGAAACGCCGCCGCGCGGAGGACCGCCGTGGTGGAGAGGCGCAGCGAGTTGGTGTAGGCAAAGCCGCTGTTCACTCGCGGCTCCCCGCCATCTAGCGTGAACCGAATCGTCGCGCCGGGCGTGGGCGTCGTCAGGACGAGGTCAAACGGCTGAGTGAAGAAACCGCGCTCGACACTGAAGTGGACCGGCCGCACGAAGTCGGTGACCGCGCTCGCGGGATTGGCGGCTTCCGGGGTCGGCGTCGCGAAATAGCGCCAGCAGTTCGAGGCATCAAGGCCGTAGGAGCAGTCGTTGCGCTGTTCAGGATAGGCGGGGTCGAAGCCAGCCTGGAGGACGCGCGGCGACTCCGACGAGAAGAGGCCGAGGAATTCGCCGCTTCCGCTCAACGTGAAGTTCAGGTGCAAGCGGTTCGTGCCCGTGGGGGCCTTGCGGTCTTTGGCCGACGCGAAGAGCAGCAAGTATTGGCCGGCGTTGAGCGTGCGCGCGGGGAAGACCCACTTGCCCGGCTCGGCGGGATCATCGCTCAAGGACCAGCCGGCCAAGCTCACGGCATTGGAGTTGGGGTTGAAGATTTCCAACCAGTCTGAAGCCAGGCCATCTTCATCCAAGAAGCCGGTGCGGTTGGCGGCGCACAGTTCCGTGATGCGGAGGGCCGGGTAAGTGATCGTGGGATCCAGCGTGCAGCTCCAGGCGTTGGTGACGAAGGCCACTGGGTTGACGGAGTAATCGGTGATGCCGTGGCCAGCGGCCCAAGTGAACCCGACACGGCCCGCGGGGGGAGGCGGAAACTGGAACGTACAAGCGCCGCCGGGCCGGATGAGGAGGTTGGTGGCGGGCGCGCCGTTGATGAGCAAGTCGGCGGCATCAACACCTTTGACGGCTTGGCTGAAATTCACCTCCACCTGCCCGAGGCTGCGCGTGTTCGACAGGTTGGCGGGGAAGACGTTGGTGACGAGCGGGACGGCAGCATTCAACGACGGGCCGAGGGCCGCGAGCAGCAGGAGCGCGGGAATCTTGAGATTCATTCTTGCAGAAAGGGAAGGGCGCGGAATTCGTCGCGCACCGCGGGGTGAGGCTTCCTACCGTTTGATGAGACGGAAGAACACATTCTCGTTGGTCGGAACGGGCGAGAGGAACAGGCGATTGGAGCCGGGGCTGGTGAAGTCCCACCAATTCGTGCCAATGCCCTGGCCGAGCGCGTTGGTCTGAGACTGCAAGACGAAACCAGCCGGCTCCGAGGGCCACGAGAGGTCCAGCGCGTTGCCACCGAGCATGACCGAAATGGTAGGCCGGTCCGCGCCTCCCGAAACGACCTGGATCGAGCCGTCCACCGTGAGGCCCGAGGTGTCCCATTGCAGACCCGCGGGCAGGGCCGGGAGGTTCGTCGTGGCAAACGCGCCGCTGTAAGAGCTGGCGTCGAACAACCGGAAGCGGTCGCCCGCCGCCAGCGCGTCGCCCGCGGCCACCACCGTGAGCATGCCGTCGAAGCTGACGGAAGTGAGGCCGAGCACAGCGTCCGAGCGCAAGGCCGGCCCGGTTTTCAGAATGTCCATGACGACGTTGCCTTGCAGGACGAGCGCGCCTTGCAGCGTGAGCGCGTCGTTGGCGCCGCCCGGCGAGAGGGTGCCGCCCGGCGCAACCGTGACCGTCCCCGCCACCACGCCGTTGCCCATGAGGGTCTGGCCTGGCCCGATGGTGAAGTTGGGCGCGGCGGAGGCCTCGAGCCGGCCCGCTTCTTGCACGTCGAAGACCAGCGTGGCGCTGACCGAGCCTGTCGGCACCACGATCAACGTGCCGCCGCTGATGACGGTCGGGCCGGTGTAGATGTTGTCGCCACCCAAGACCAACGAGCCGGACGCCACCGTCAGGCCCACGCGGCGCGTGCCGCCACCGACAGCATCGACGATCGCGCCGCCAAAGACGCTGGTGCCAGTGCCGGCGAAGGTGAGGGTCGAATCGCGGTTGGTGCTGCTGTTGCCGATAAACTGCTTGGTCGGGGCGCCGGCCACCGTGAGCGCGCCGACTTGCTGATTGAAGCCGGCCAGATCAAGCGTGCCTCCGTCCGCGGTGCTGTTCTGCCCCAGCGACAGCGTGGCGGTGGCCGGCAGGGCGTTGTCCGCGCCGAGCGTGATCGAACCATAGGCGATGGACGTAATGCCCCAGACGTTGCCAACGGAGTTCACCTTCCAGAAGGTGTTGTCGGTGACACCCAACGTCGAGGTTCCCATGCTGACCGTGCCCGCGATGGTCCCCCCGGCGGTAATCGTGCCGCGCATGAACATGACGCCGGCAAAATTATTTCCCATGACCGGGCCGCTCAACGTCAGCGGCGCGTTGGTGGTGGCGGCGAAATTGATGATGTTGTTTCCGTTCAGCGTGACCGGGCCTTGCCACTCGTTCGGGCCGGGACCATCGGAGTAAAACGTGGAGCGAAGATTGCCCGTCAAGTCCGACGGCATGGAGAGCGACACGCCCGGCGGAATCGTGACGTTGCCCCAGAGCGTGACGCGCGAGCCGGTCAGCCCGGAGCCGCCCGTGGTGGTGGTGACGACGACGTTGTGCGTGGCGCCGAGGGCGAGGCTGTTGGAGAGACCGAGCGTGCCGCCCAGGACAAAGGTGGCGGGATAATCGTTCGTGCCGGCGAGGACCAGCGTGCCGCTGGCGGTCCCTTTGGTCAGGCTGTTCGCGCCCGTCACGGGGCCGAAGAGCGTGAGCGCCCCGGACGCGAAGTCGAACGTGTTCGACGGGCCGTCGAGCAAGACGGGACCGAAGAAGGCGTTGTTGCCCGCGCCGTTGCTGACGCTGCCGCCGGCCAGGTGCAGGAGCTTGTTCAGCGGGTTGGTGCCGGTGCTGTAGAAGCCCAGCGTGCCGCCCGCGTTTACGGTGAGGTTGCGCGCGGGATCGCCCATCGTGGTGTTCCCCTCGAAGTAAACCAGGCCGGAGTTGATCTGAATGTCACCCAGCGCGGTTTCGCCCAGCGCTTTCAAAGACATGTTGTTGGCCCCGGCCTTGGTCAGCGTGAAGCCGTTGCCCGCGAGGCCGCCCTCGGAGTCGCGGATGTCCCAACGGCCATCGCCGCCGAACGTGGTGTTGTCCGCCAGAATCACGCGCTTGAGTCCGGGCGCGAAGCCGGTGCCGGGCAGGCTGTTGATGATCGCGCCGGCACCGCTGGGGCCGGCGCCGCGCACGGTGATCGTCTCGAAACCAAGGTTCTGACCGTTCAGGTCGAGGACCGCGCCGCTGGCGATGCTGGTGCCGGCGTTGGTCGCGCCCAGCGCGGTCGAAGAGCCGACCCGGATCGTTCCGCTCTCGATGGTCGTCGCGCCGGTGTAGTCGTTGGCGTTGCTGAGGACGAGCGTGGGCGTGCCGCGCTTGGTCAAGGTGGCGGGGCCGCTGATGCTGCCCGGGCCGGCGAGTGTGTAGTCGATGACGCTGGACTCCACGACGACGGCCGTGGGCTTCACCGTGCCCATGATCGTCACGGTCGGCCACACGTCGCCCAGGTCGCTGAAGAGGACGTTGTCCGCCTGGTAAAAGCGTTCATCCAGGGTCGTGGCCAAGTTGTACCAGGAGGCGCGTCCGTTCACGTCCCAGACTTGGTCCGTGTAGGCCGGATACCACTCCAAGTCGGCGGGCATGCCGGAGCCGCTCACGACGAGACGGACTTCGCCCGGCGTGCCGGTGTCGAACGTGAATTGGTAGCGCGGTCCCGCAGCCACGAACGTGGCGGTGCTGTTCAACGTGCCGCTGTACCGAATGAGCACGTACGTGGCCGGGGTGACCGGGGGCGTACCCATGAAGTTGAGGGAAACGGTGATCGTGCCGCTGAGGGTGAGGTTGCCATCGACCTGGATGAGGTCGTTGGTGCCGCCGCCGGGCGCGGGTTCGGAGGCGAGGTCGAAGTCGAGGACGTTGCTGTTGTTGAGCACGAGCGAGCCGCCGATGGCCAGCGTGGAGGCGGCGCCGTTCGCGCCGACGGTGACTTTGCCGTTCTCCGCAACCGTGAGCGCGCCGGCCATGCTGGAGATCGCTCCAGTGCCCACGAAGTTGGAAACCGAGATGGCGCCCACGTTCTGGATCGCACCGTTGAGCGTGAGGTTCTGCACGGCGAGGTTGGCGAGGTTGCTGAGCGCGCCGTTGAGCAACAAGTTCGAGACCGTAACCGTGCCGGCGTTCTGCACCGAACCGCTCGCAACCGTGAGGACGTCCGCCGTGAGATCGCCGGGGGCGGCGTCGCCGGCCGGCTGGAGATCGAGCGTGCCGTTGTTCGTGATCAGGATCGTGCTCGTGCCGCCGCCATCGACGACATTCCCCATCACATTGACCGTGCCGCCGCGGAGGTTGAGCGTGCCGTTGGCGAAACCGCCTACGGCCGTTGCGGAGCCGACGAAGCGGCCCAAGCGCAGGTCGTTGCTGACGAGCAGGGAGGCGGCGCTGCCCACGTTCAACGTGCCGGTGGCGCGGCCGTTGTTCTGGACGCTTTGGTAACCGACTTCGACCGTGTTCGCCACGATGGAGCCGTCGGTGTAAGTGAGCGTGCCGGTGGACGTGCCGAGGTTGGTGCCGCCGGAGAACGCATAACTGGCCGCCACGCGGAGTGTGTTGACCACCACGTCCAGCGTGCCGCCCGTGAAGTCTGCCGTGCCGTTGCACGCCGAGCCGGTGTTGCCGGTGCCGTTCTCGGCGATGCTCCATTTGGTCATCGGGCCGTCGCCGGTGCGGTTGCGCAGGACCAGCGAGGAGCCGGGCCAGGCGCTGCTGAAGCGCGCCCAGGCCCCGCTGCACTTGTAGCCGCCCACGGTCCACAACTCCGTGTTGACCGTGTTCCGTTCGCCGAGCACGAGGAGGTTCGTGCCGCAGTTCTGGGAGCCGGAGCCTTGGAGAATGCCGTTGGCGCCGTTGCAGGTGATGACGTTGTGGCGGGCCAGATACAGCCGGCCTTCCGGCGTGTTGTTGGGCGTGCCCGCGCCGTTGCCGGCCAGGTTGATGTCCCGCACGTCCGCCTGGAAGGTTTCAAGGCCGGACAGATCCAGCGTCGCCATGTGTCCGCCGCTGGCGCTGCCGACGTTGTGGCGCTGGCTGACGAGGAGGGGCGCGTTCGTGGCGCTGGCGATGGCCAGCGTGCCGAGGCCAGAGATCGTGGCGTAAATCGTCTGGTTGGCGTTGGTAGTGGAGGCACCGACGGCCAGGACGTTGGCCGTGCCGGAACTCGCCAGCGTGAGCGTCATGCCCGCCTCGATGCGCGTGTGGTGGAAGCCGGCCGTATTGGTGTAGGCCAGAGACTGAATGGCGAGGCTGGCATCGACGACGTTGTTCGACGCGCCGGCCGGCCCGGCGCCGCCCGTCGTGTTGGCCGAGCCGAAGACCGTGTCGGTCGTGGCCGTGGGCACGCCGCCCGACCAATTGTCGAGATTGGACCAGGCCCGGTCGCCCGCGGCGCCGGACCAGACGCTGGCGGCAGCGTGGAGGGTTTGGGTTTGGGAGAAGAGCGCGCACAGCGCGCCGCCGAGGAAGACCAGTTTGTTCATGCGCATGGTTGCTTTGATGATTTCGAGGCCGAAGCTACCAGCCGGCTTCCGGTGGGAGAACAAAAAACTGAATCGCTTGCGCTTGAGCTCTGTTCCGCCAACAATGCGCGCCATGTTCACACGAGAAGAACGGCGGCGCGGGCGGCTGGCCGGCGCAGTCCTGACGTCCTGCTTGGCCGCGTCCGTAACCGTCGGCGCCGACCGGCCCCAGTGGGGCGAGGCGTGGTCCCGCAACATGACCTCGCCGGAGCGGGGCTTGCCGGAGTCGTTCGATCCCAAGACCGGCCGGAACGTCAAGTGGGCCGCCCGCTTGGGCACGGAGACGCATTCGACGCCGGTCATTGCGCGCGGCCGGGTGTACATCGGCACCAACAACGGCACGCCCCGCGATGCGCGCAACCAAGGCGACCGCGGCGTGCTGATGTGTTTCGACGAGCGCACGGGCGCGTTCCTGTGGCAGTTCGCCGCGCCCAAGATCAAGACCAGCATGTTCTGGGACTGGCCCAACGCCGGCATTTGCTCCCCGGCGACGGTGGAGGAGGACCGCGTCTATCTCATTAGCAATCGCGGCGAGGTCGTGTGCCTCGACGCGCACGGCATGACGAACGGCAACGACGGCCCGTATCGCGACGAAGCCACGCACTGCGTTCCGCCGGGCGACGCGCCGCTGGAACCCGGCCAGACCGACGCCGACATCCTCTGGCTCTTCGACATGGTGAAGACATGCGGCGTGCGCCAGCACGATTCCGCGCACGGCTCCATCCTCATCCACGGCCCCTTCCTCTACGTGAACACGTCCAACGGCGTCGATGACACCCACAAGCGCATCCAGGCGCCGGACGCGCCGAGCTTGATCGTGCTCGACAAGCGGACGGGTCGCCTCGTCGCGCGGGACGACGAGCACATCGGGCCAAGGATTTTTCATTCCACCTGGTCGTCGCCGGCGCTGGCGGAGGTGAACGGCCGCCCCTTGATCCTGTTCTGCGGCGGCGACGGCGTGGTGTACGCGTTTGAACCGGTGAAGGCGGACCTGGCCCAGCCGCCTCGTAGCCGCCGGCGTGAGGAGGCTCCATCTTCAAAGGCGGAATTCGATCAGAGCCTCCTCTCGTCGGCTGCTACTTCTCGAGACGGTTCTGGGCCGGGCGGTACCAATGTCGCCCTGCTGAAGAAAGTCTGGTGGTTCGACTGCGACCCGACGGCGCCCAAAGAGAACGTCCATCGCTTCAACAGCAACCGCCGGGAAAGCCCCAGCAACGTCAAGAGCATCCCCGTCTTCCACGGCAACCGCGTTTTCGTGACCGTGGGCGGCGATCTCTGGTGGGGCAAGCACCAGACCTGGCTCCAGTGCATCGACGCCACGAAGACCGGCGACATCACGAAGTCCGGCCAAGTGTGGTCTTGCGAATTGGCCCAGCATTGCATGGGCACGCCCGCGGTCCAGGACGGGCTGGTCTTCGTGGGCGACAGCGGGCATCGGCTGCATTGCATCGATGCGGCAACGGGCACACCGCATTGGACCCACGACGTGAAAGGCGAAGTTTGGGCCTCGCCGCTGGTCGCCGATGGCAAGGTCTATTTCGCCACGCGCCGCGGCGAGTTCTTGGTCTTCGCAGCCAGCAAGGAGAAGAAGCTCTTGAGCGAACTCGATCTCGGCTCGCCGGTCAGCGGAACGCCGGTCGCGGCGAACGGCGTGCTCTACGTGACAACCATGCGGCAGCTTTACGCGGTGCAGCAGGCGGCGCGGTGAAGCCTGCGGGACGGAGTGCAGCCCTGCTCATCCGCAAGGACGCGCCCGAAGATCTCGACGCGTTCGCGGCTCCCCGCGTAGGACAGGCGTCGCGCCTGTCTCCATTTTCGAGAGTTTCACACACTGTTTGGTGATCGCGGCCGGTCACACGTCCTGCTCGTACCGGACCCGCCGCACTGAAAACAGAGACAGGCGCGACGCCTGTCCTACGGCTTGGCGACGACTCAGCCCGCGCCGTTCAGCGCGTCGTACATGGCCACGATGTTCTCCGGCGGCACGTCGGCGAGAATGTTATGGACTTGCTGGAAGACGTAGCCGCCACCCGGACGCCAGATGTCCGTGAGGCGCTTGACGTGCTCTCGCACCTGATGGGGCGTGCCTTTGGAAAGGAGTTCCCGCGTATCGCAGCCGCCGCCCCAGAACGTCAGCCGGTCGCCGAAGTCCTTCTTCAACCCCGCCGGCTCCATCCCGCGGCAGGTGATCTGGACCGGATTGATCGTGTCAAGCCCGACTTCGATGAGATCAGGCAACAGTTCCCGCACGCCGCCGCAGCAGTGGAGCATGATCTTCACGTCCGCCAATTCCTTGGCGCGCTGCCAGAGGATCTTCTCCCGCGGCTTGAAGAACTCGCGATACATCTTGGGCGACACCTGCGGCCCGTTCTGCATCCCGAGATCGTCGCCGAAGAGAATGATGTCGATGTGCTCGCCGACGGCGCCGAGGAACCGCTCCAGGTTGGCGAGGTGAATCTCCATGATCTTGTCGAGAAACTCGTGGGCGCGCGCGGGATGGCCCGCCAGCAGCATGAAGAAGTTGTCGTTGCGGTAAAAGAACTGGCCCATCTCCAGCAGGTTCCCGCCGAACAGCCCAATGATGGCGCGGTCCGTTTTAGTGCGCAGGGCGCGGGCGCCTTCGGCCAGCACGCGCTCGCCTTCCGCGCCGGCGGCCAGCGGGCCGGGCGGCGACGCGATGGCGGTCCACATGCTTTGGCGAAACGCGTTCGTTAGGCGGTCGAGGTTGTCGTCCTCAGCGAAGGGGTAATACGACTGCTCGAAGTAGAGCACGCCGTCGGGCATCCGCGCAATGATCTGGTCGTTCAGGCCGCGAACGACCCACTCGCCGTCGAGCCGCTCGGGCTTCGTCCAGACCGGCACCTGGCACGGCGTGCCGTCGGGCAGGACCCAGTCGGCCCAATGCTTGTCTTCCAGTGCGAAGGCGCGGCCGAGTTCAATGGTGTCGATGCCAAAACGTCCGAGCACCTCTTCGTCCACAATGGCAAGTTGCTGGACCGGGTCATAGACGCGCAAGGGACGGCCTTCGAGGCCGAAGTATTTGCGGAGTTTAGCGTAGGCAATGGCGCTGATGCCGGAGGAGCGATGCCCGGAAAGATCCAGGGGAATCCGATCCGGCTCGACGTGGTTCAGCGCGCTGAGAACTCGTTCTCGTGAGGTCATGGCTGGCGCGAGTTGTGCCAGCTTCGGCGCGGGAAAGCAAGAGTTGGGAAAGGCGTGACCACCCTCCGCTTCACCGCACGGGAATACTCAAGCGGTTGAGCGGATCGGTGCCGGCCCTCTTTTCTTCCGCGTCGGTCCAGCCGTCGCCGTCTTTGTCCGGGTCGGCGTTGTCGCCAATGCCGTCGCCGTCGGTGTCGCGCCATTCTCTAGGATCGAGCGGGAAAGCGTCCCACGGCACGGCGTTTGCCTTGGGAATACCGTCGTGGTCGAAGTCCATCTCTTCATGGTCGGGAAGGCCGTTCTTGTTCTTGTCGTCGCCGCGACCGTCGGCGTCGATGTCAGCATCGAAGTTGTCGCCGATGAGGTCGCTGTCCTTGTCGGCCTGTTCTTCGGGGTCGAGCGGGAAGGCGTCGAGCGCGTCGGGCACGCCGTCGTTGTCGTCGTCGGCATCCAGGTCGTTGGGCTGGCCGTCGTGGTCAATGTCCGGCGCGCCATCGCCGGTGAGGAGGAGCGCCAAGTCCACTTTGAACGGCGGCACGGCGAACGTCTGTCGCCCGGCGGGAGCCTCGAAGCGGCGGAGGATGGCGGCGTTCTCCGGCGCATACCAGTAGCCTTTGACGGCTTTCGGCACCTCCAGCGTCAGGCTCAGGTTCGTGACCGCGTTGGTGTGGTCGGAGAAATGATGGAGGTAAACCGCGGCGTGTTCCCGTGAAGCCAGCGCCCAGCCGCGCACGGCTTTCGGCTCGGAGAGCGTCACGGACACCATCTGAACGTCCTGGTCAAGCCGGCTGGCGAAATCCTGCATCGCATGGACGTACTGCCGTTCTTGCGGGCCGAGCCAGATGTTCATCGAGTGGCCGTCCTTGGCGTAGCTGGTGTTCCAGAAGATGAAAGCGATCTCGTTGAACAGGGCCGTCCAGTTGCGGAGGCGCATCCGGGTGGCAGAACCGACGTCCCACACGCCGCCGATGCCCGGCCGCTGCAGTTCTTCTTTGGAAGCGGAGTTGCCTTGTTCGCCCACCACGACCGGCTTCTGGGAGCGTTTCCAGTTGCGCGCGTGCTCGGCGGTGTCCCGGTCGCAGGAGAGGTCGGTGCGGAGGCCCGAATACCAATGCGGCGCGTTGATCTCGATGCCCGGCAGCTCCGGGCGCTCCCAACTCGTGGTGATCGGATGCTGATACGGGTCAATCGAGCGCAAGTAGGGCGTCATGATCTCGTACCAGCGCGCGTCGGCTTTCTGCTCGTTGAGGAATTCCCAAACGTCCACGTAGGCGCCCCAGCGGTTCACGCTGTATTGCACGAAGCGGCGCAGCTTGGCCATGCCCTCGGCGTTGTCCGGATGGTCGTTGAACACGGGCTGGTAGCCGAACAAGCCGTAGAAAATGCTGAAGCGGTACTGGCGCGCGCATTCGAGCAACTCGTCCACCATCGCGCCTTGTTGCGGCAGGTAGTGATCGAGGTCGCGGTAGAGTGGCAGCGAGCAGTTCTGCTGCGAGAAGCGGAACAAGTTGAATCCGGCCCGGGCGTACTGGCGGAAGTAAACGTCGCCGTTGACGGGATTGCCGGACGGGCCAGGCCGGAACAGCGCGCCGGGCGGTGGGTCGGGACGCCCTTTGCGATCCAGCCGGAACGGGCCTTCGAGCGACTGCACCGCTAGGACGGACCCAACCCCCGCGCCGTCGTTGATGCACTCCTGGAGGCCGATGGGAAAATACGGCGTGCCGTCTTCAAACACCCAGCGGAACGGATTGCCGGGATACGGACGCACGAAGCCATGCCACGACGCGCGGCCCTTCACGCACTCGAACGCCCCGCTGCCCTCCGCCCGGCCACCGCTGGCGTTCGTGAAGACGTAGGTGTAATTCCATCGCCCCACTTCTCGTGGCGCGAAGCGCGCTTTCCATAGGTCTTGCTTGGCGAAGTGGTACTCCGTTTGCCGACGTGGCCCGCGGGCGTCCGGCGTGAGACGCGTTCGGATTTCCGGCCCCGACGACGAGCCGTAGTGAAAGCCTCCGACGCGGACTGGCTTGCCGCTGGGCGCCGTGAAGTTGACGTCCACGCCCACATCGAAGAACGGATCGGCGTAGTGGCCGTCGTGTTGGAAGCTGAGTTCCAGCACGTCGTAGAGCGGCACCGTGCGGGTGTTCGCGGTGGACTTCACGGCCAGGGCCGCGGCGGACAGCAGCATTGGCGTGGGCAGCACCACGGCCAACGCCACGGCAGCCAGCGCGTGTCTGAAGGTTCTGTAGCAGCCGACGTGAGGAGGCTCACGATGATTGCAGAATGCAGAGTGCAGATTGCGGAATGGAGTTTGAGCCTCCTCGCGTCGGCTGCTACGTGCGCTCGATGATTTCAGGACCGTCAGAATCGGTTTCATGGCATGGCTGAAGTCGGCTGTGGACGGACCCCTTCTAGTCCAAAGGAAGGAGGGATGTCAAACCCACGAAGCCACCTCGATCCGTTCCGGGCGCAACTTGGCCCTGTCGCCGTAGCGCAGACATTCCGGTCTGCCGTAACGCCGGTTTTCCAACCGGCGAGCGTTGGAAGAGGCCAGCCGGCTGGAAGTTTCATGGGCCTGCCGACTGCAAGTCGGCGCTACAGCAGGTTGAAAAGCCACATTAAAACGTCACTGTTGTTAAGATTTATCAAGATTTTGCTGGTAATCCAGACAGAATCCAGACAAAATCGCCCCCATGAAGAAAAACGCGTTTCCCATCACGATCCGCAACGGCAATGTCCGGGTCAAAATCTACAAGACGCCGACGCATGGGTTTGATTCGTTCACCGTCGCTTACTACTTCGGCGGCCAACGGCAGCGGCGCACGTTCGCCGACCTGGCCACCGCCAAGCAGGAAGCACAGATCGCCGCAAACAAAATCTGCGCGGGCGAGCTGGACGTGCTCACGCTCACCAACTCCGACCGCACGGCTTATGTGCGGTCCATGGAACTGCTCAAGCCGTTCGGCACGCCGCTGGAAATGGCGGTCATGCAGTTCACCGAAGCCGCCAAGGTGTTGGGTGGGGTTTCCCTGCTGGACGCGGCCCGGTTCTACGCCAAGCATCACAACGGCAAGATCACCTCGAAGCGGGTGCCGGAGATCGTCACGGAGTTGCTGGAAGCCAAAGTCCGGGACGGGTTGTCGGAAGTATATGTGCGCGACTTGCGGACGCGGCTGACGCGCTTTGCCGAGAGCTTCCAGTGTCCGCTCAACATGGTGCTGTCGGCGGAGATTCAGGACTACTTGCGCGGGCTGCCGATGGGGCCGCGCTCCAAGAACAACACGCGGCGGACGTTGCAGGTGCTTTTCCACTTCGCGCAAGGGCGCGGGTATCTGCCCAAAGGGCCGACGGAAGCGGATGACCTACCGCTGGCCAAAGAACCGCCGACGCCCATCGGCTTTTTCAAGCCGGCGGACATGGCCAAGCTGCTGAAGCACGCGGACGCGGACCTCGTTCCGTTCCTGGCCATTGGGGCGTTTGCGGGGTTGCGGCACGCGGAGATTCTTCGGTTGGAGTGGAGCGAAGTGGACCTGGCCGGCGGCCATATCGAAGTCAAAGCGGCGAAGGCGAAGACCGCCAGCCGGCGGCTGGTGCCGATAACGGAGAACCTGAAGCTGTGGCTGGCGCCGCATCGGCAGGAAGACGGCAAGGTGATGACGCTCTCGGATGGGAACTTGAACTTGCGGCTGCGGGCGCTGGCAAGGTCGGAGGCGGTCCAGGTCCAGTGGCCGCACAACGGGCTGCGGCACTCGTTCATTTCGTATCGCGTGGCCAAGGTGCAGAACGTGGCGCAAGTGGCGTTGGAAGCGGGGAACAGCCCGAAGATCATCTTCTCCAATTACCGCGAACTGGTGAAGCCGGCGGACGCGGTGAAATGGTTCGCCCTCGCACCGGAGACCCCGGCGAACGTCATCCCCGCGCCGCTGCCGGCGGCGGCGGTCGCGTAGGCGTGACGCGTGGAAACGGTAACGCCGTGGCGCGGAGAACCACGTCACGGCGTTTGCCTTCAAGCCTCGACAGTCTCGCCGAGTGATCGGCTCAGGAGGCGGCCGTTCCTGTCAGCGTTGTCGATGGGGCGGGAACGCGCGGTTGTCGCGCTCGTTGGATGCGCTCCATGATTTCTTGAGCCGTCAGCTTGGCGGCGGGGTTGTCGCTCAGGCTATCGACCAGCGAAGAGATCGTGGTAAAGACGCCGGCTTCCTTCTGATGTTCCATCAGCCAGTGGACGAACTGCGCGTCCGCCGCTTGGCCTTGCGGTGTCGTCTCCAACACGGCCCGTGCTGTCTCGACGCCCTGGATCAGGGCTTCGTTGACCTTGCGGTTACGCACTTGGGAGTAACCGTGATACAGGCCGCCGAGGGCCAGCGCCAGGAGGCTGCCGATCCCCGGCAGGAACGTGTTCACGATGGAACCGGCCGCTTGGATCGTGGCTTCCGCTTCCGGCTTGGCCACGAGGTTCGTCACCGTCACCTGGACCAAGTTCGTGTAAAACACCGGGATGGTGTTCGTCACGAGGAGTGTGACCAGGTTCGTCGCCACCGGTTCGCGCGTGGCCACGCCGGAAACGGTGCCAGTGTTCTGGTTGGTGACGAGCACGATATTCGTGCGCTCGATGATTTGCGCCACGGTGTTGGTGGCGATGATGGTGTTGGTGATGACCTGGACCACGGGCGCGTTGGTCCACGTCACTTGCTTGGTGTAGGCGCGGTCCATTGTGGTGCAGCCGATCAGGCCAGCGCCAGCCATCAGGGCGGCAATCCCGAACGTGAAGAGGCTCACGTCGCTCGCTCCGACCGCTGACCTCTGACCTCCGACTTCTGACTTCTGACCTCGGACTTCTGTTCTCATGTTGCTGTTCCTTTCGTGGGTTGGTTGTCTTTCGTGGTCACGCCTGTTGGCGTGCCCTTCTGGAGTGCCGCAGTTCGTCGCGGCAGTCCTCCAAAATCCGGGTGTTGTTGTCCAAGCTGATGATGAGTTTGGCGTTGGCCGCGCTCTGTTCGGCCACCATCCCGCGCAGGCTGTCCTGGTAGGTTTCGCGGGCGTGTTGGTGATCGGCGATGAGCCGCTCATGCTGCCGGACGAAGTAGCGCATGACGAAGGCGGCGAAGACGCCGAAGACGACCAGGCTGGCGATGAAGAGCCAGCGGTCGTTCATGCCGGCGGCGTGATCGACGGCGCGGAGGAAGTCAGCAGTGTTCATGTTGGTCATGGGGAGTGGTGGATGGTTGATCGTTGAGGGTTGAGGGAAGGGCCAGAGCGGGCGTGGGCTGCTGGGTCCCTCAACTCTCAACTCTCAACTCTCAACCAAGTAACGCGCCATCACATCCGATTCTCCGGGGCCGAAGCACCAGAGCCAGAGCAGCGCCAGCTTGTCCGCGGCGAGGGCCGTCGGCGCCGCGCTGCCCAGCCAGCGCCAGGCCGGCGGGAAACTCAGCGCGTGCGCGGCGCTGTCGCTCTTGAGCCGGACCATCACGCTCCGCCCGTTCATCATGTTCGTGGCGGTGAGGGAGAGATCACCGGTCAGATCAATCCGCTTCAGCCCGAAGGTGGCGAAGTCCACGTTCAACGTGGGCGCGTAGAGCAGCGATTCCTGTTGCACTTGGACGCGGCGGCCAACCAGGTCGGAATCGACGATGACCTGGCTGGCGAAGCGCGCGGGATGCACCACGCTGAAACTGTCAGTGTCGGAATCGCCGCCGGTCACGGCCAGGCAGGTCCGCACTTCCTGAGACGAGAGCGGCGCGCCGGGGTCCAGCCGGACAAAGCCGTCCACCGGTTGGCCGCCCGCCGTCACGCCGTCATGGAGCACCAGGCATTTCTTGGTGGTGTCGAAGGTGACTTCGCCTTCGGCGCCAGTGAAGGTCGCGTGTTGTGCGGTGGTGCCGCGTCGCAATCGAACTTGTTTTGGCATGGCTTGGTCGATGGTTGATGGACTTACGAAAGCGTCATCCAATCTTCGGTGACGGTGGCGGGCGTGAGTTCGTCCCGATCTTCGGTCGCGGTCACGACGGCCAAGTCGCCCCAGTCTTCGTTCAGCGAGAGCGCGGTTTGCAGCGTCCACAACAACCCCGCGCCGTCCACTCGCGCCGAGCGCACGTCCCGCCGCAGGCCGTCCGCCGTCTGAATCAGATAGTCCCCCGCTGCCGGCGTAAGACTGCCCAATTCGGAGGCGCGGAGGAGCACGCGCTCGTCGCCCGGCTGAAGGCCCAACAGTCCCAGATCGCGCAGCCGATACGCCGTCACGAAGGCCGTCACCAGCACGCTGACTTCCGCCGCGTTCATCTGACCGGTGGCGGCGGAGAACGACGCCGGCTTGACGAACATGGCCGCCTTCACGGCGTCCGCGCCCGCCGCGAACACCGCGTCCACGGCCATCTGGCCGAGCCGTTGGAGGTTCAGAGTCATGCGCGCCTCAGCACCGCACCAGGCGCACGACACTGCCGCGACGGCCCAGGTAATCGCCGTAACGACCGAGCAGAGCTTGGACGAGTGGTGGCACCATCGGGCGGCGATGCGCCGGGTCGAAGACCACCTTCAGTGCGCCTTCCAACGTGAGCGACCACAGGCCTTCGCCGTCGGGCGCGTCAGTGCGGTCAGCACGCAACAACTCGCGGGCCAGCTCGCAGGTGGCGTCCCGCACGGCGGACGGCACGCGCATTTCATCCACCCACGCCCCGCCCGCCTCCGGTTCGCGGCAGGCGGAACGCGGCCATTGCAGCGCCTGAGTGGAAACGCGCTTGAAGCCGCGAAAGCGAAACATCCCGTCCACCACGCGCGTCGCGAACACCAGCGCCTTCTCTTTGTCGGCTGCCGTTGCCGCCGTCCAGGCCGCGGCATACAGATGCCCGTCGTGGAACGTGTCGCCGTCGGCCGCGGCCGCGTAACTGTTGGCGTTCGCCTTGCCGCTGCCGTCTTCCTTGATGAGCGTGAGGGCCATACTTCTCAGGCGACGCGATAAGCGGCGACCGCGAACACCTCCAGCGGGAAGGCCGACTTGTTCCAGAACACGTTCACCGTGTCCAGCGCGCCGCCGGCCTCGCTGAACGGGCGCGTGGTGGTACTGCCCGCCGTGAGCGTCTGCCCATTGAGCACGGGTGTGCCGGGCTGCTCCAACCCATCCAAGAAATGCGCCGGCGTGAAATCCATCACCGCCTGCGCTGCCGTAGGCGTGAACGCCTTGAGGGTGAAATCGGGTGAACCTTTCGTGATGTCCAGATACAGGGGCGAGCGCCGCGGCAGCGTGCCGTTGTTGGTGGCCAGCGATTGGTTTGTGCTGTTGACTGTGCCGCAGTAATCCGTGCCCGCGGCCCGATGGCGCACGCCCCAGAACACGCCGCTCAAATACGGATTGCCCGCCCCCGCGTTGTAGGTGAGCGGGGCGGGAGCGGAACTGCCGTCCAACGAGAAATCCGCCCCAAGGAAGTTCGCCGGATTGCCGGGCGTGTGCCGGGCGAAGCCCACCGTGTTGGAGAAAGGCTCCCCGGCGGAGCACAGGCCGAGGACGAACGTGCAGCCGATCAGATTGCTCGTGCCATCGGGCGTAAGCGCGACCAGCAGCCCCAGGCGCAGCTTCGTCCAATCACTGCCGATGCCCAGTTTGCGCACCCATTCCTCGTTGCCGAGGACCAGGAATTTGTCGGGCGTCAGATTGAAGAGGCGGGAACTAATCGTGGCCATAGGATTCCTTTCTGAGAACTCCACGCCGATTCAGGACGGAACGCCGATTCGTTTCCTGAACGGCTTTCCTTCCATCGGCGTTCCGTCCTGAATCTGTGCGGGGGTTCATGGTTGGTGAAGCAAGTCCGAAGGGAGCCGGGATTTTCTAGAAGGCGAACAACGCCGCCGCGCCAGCCCAGCCCGTGCCGCCGGTCATCGCCGGGCCGGTGATGGCGCCTTCTTGGTAGTTCTCAAACGGCTCCTCTCCCACGCGGCGCGCGTGCGGTGCGAGGAGAAGACCCCCGCCGGCAGCCCAGCCGTAGCCACCGTCCATCGCCGCTGGGGCCGCGCCTTCCGCGTAGTCGAACAACTCCAATCCGCGTCCCGTCATGGCCGGGGCCAGCGACGGCGCGCCGTTGCTGAACGCCAATTGCAGGTCCGCCTTGCCATTGGGCACGGAGGCGACATAGCCCAGCACGACGGTTCCGCCGCCGCCGCTGTCACTGCCGCTGCCGCGCCGCCGCGACACGATCATGGTCGGGCCGAAGCGGGTGGACAGCCGGCTACTTCGAGGGAGCTTTCTCACGGGTATCGCGTCGTTTCGGTTTGGGGTCCAGGCCGGCGTTCGGGAGCAACTCTGGATACGCTTCCGCGGTGCTTGCCAGCCGCTCGCCGACCGGGGCCGCTGGCGCAGGAGGAGGTTGGACCGGCGGCCCCACCGGCGTTTTGTCGGCGGGCGTAGCAGCCGAGGTGACGAGGCTCTGATTGGATTCCGCGGCCGGAGTTCCACCCGGGGACTTTTCAGATGGAGCCTCCTCACGTCGGCTGCTACGAGGCTCCTCGACGGGCACGAGCGGACGCCGAACGCGGCGGATGATCGGGTAGAGTTGATTCATCGTTGAAAGTTGTTGGAGGTTGGATTGCTCACGCGCGACCTGCGCAGCGATTCCGCACTCCGCATTCCGCGTTCCGCATTCCAATCAGTTGTTATGCTCGATGGCGACGATGCGGACGTTCTTGTTCTCGAAAACCCGCGTCCAGTTCGCCCCGTTTTCCAACTCGGCATTGGTGGGCGAATCGCCCGCGACGGCAGCGGAAGTGAACTTCACGCCGCGCGGATGGAGGATGTAACGGCGCCGGTTGATCAGCACCGAATCGCTGTCCAGCGGCACGCGGGCCAGTTCCACGCCCTCCGTGCCGAAGCCGCCTTGCAGCGGCGCGGCGTCCAGGGGCGCAGCGCCTTTGGCAAACGCGCCGGGGCCGAACAGGAAGGACGTATAGACCGTGCCGTCCGTGGTGCCCGCCCGCGTTGGCAGGTGGTCATCGACGACCACGCGCCGGCCCTGGAAGGTCCGAATCTGCGCCTTGCCCTCGCTGTCGGGAATGAAGTCGATCAAGTCCAGTTTGCGCAGTGCCGCTTCCGTGGCCGAGTGCATCGCCACGGCTACCAGCAGGTCCGCGCGGTCGCCCAGTTTCGCCGTGGCGTCCACGAAGGTTCCTCCGTTCAAGCGCGTGGAGGCGGACTGCCCGGCGATGGTTTCGCTGGCGATGCTCAGTTTGTTGCCGGCCATGCTCGCCGCGGCGAAGATGCCCTTGAGGCAGGACACCACGAGGCCCTCGTCCATGCGCGCCCAGTAGGCGGCCACGAGATCGACGATGGCTTGCATCGGGTCATCGCCGGAGATGACTTTCGCCAGATGATTCACGCTCCACGCTTGCGCGTCGTTGTGAATCCGGGCGATGTCCTTGTCGGCGGTGATCTTGTTCACCGTCAGCGTGCCCGCGTCGTTCAGGATTTGCCGGGCCGCGGAGAGGTCCTTCCAGAAGGGCATCTCGACGGTCTTGCCGCCGCCCGCCGCGAGTTCGTCGAACTCCGGCGCGTGTTCCACGATGCCGCATTCTCCGAACGCACTCAGTTCCGCGGTGCGCTCAATCGCGTATTTCTCGAACTCCGTCGGGATGATGATGTCTGCAACGGCTGTCTTGGCCATAGGTTTCTGTTGGTTTGGGGTTGATCGTTAAGGGTGGCGCCGCTTCACGTTTTACGTTTTACGCATCACGTTTCGCAGCTACGCCGCGGCTTTCATCCGCGCTGCGAGTTGCGGATCGGTTTTGAGCAGCCGCATCTGCTCCGTGAGGTTCCACGTTTCCCGCTTGAAGGGGTTCTTCGCCGAAGTTTGGAGCCGTGCAGCCGCACTGCCGGCCGCGCCGCTGCCCGCGTTCGATTCAAACAGGTGCGGCGCTTCGCTGACCTGAAGATCAATCCACTCCGCAAGGGTCAGAGGCGTGACACCATCCTTGCCCGCGCGGACGGTCTGCCCGTCGGCTTCAAACGCTTGCGGGACGCCGTTCACCAGGCAGAAGGCGCTCCGCGCGCGGCCCGTGATGTCAGGAATCGCCGTGACGCGCAGCCCGCGCTTCGTCGCTTCGGTCACCACAGCCTGGTCGATCTGGATTGCGGTCAGGCGCGCGTTCAACGTGTCCCGCTCGCCAGTCACGCCGGCAAGCTGCTTGTCGAGTTCGGTCTTCACCGCCTTGACGCGCGCCTCGACGACCTTCTCGACTTCGCCGGATTTGAGTTGCTGGGCTTCCTCGAGCTTGCGCTTCTCGTCGGCCAGCTTGCGGACTTCATCCGGGTCAATGCCCTCGAAGCGCTGCTTCAGTGCGTCGCGCTCTTGAGACAGCGCGGCGTTGTGGTTGCGGAACTCGTCGAGCTTGGACTTCTCGACAGCTCCCTCGACCTCCAGCCACCAAGCGCCCTCGCGCTCGACATACAGGCTGGCGTGTTCCACGGGAACTTCGTCCTTCGACTTGCATTTGAATTGGAGTGCCATAATTCGTGTTCGCGGAGGCACTCATCGCGCGAAGGCAGCCGCCCGACAATGGGAAACACCCTCCCAACGCATTTTGTGGGAAGTATTTACGCGGATTCATGCAGCTTCGCGCAACAGCCCTCAGCCGGCGCGGGACGCGAATTTGCAGTTCTCAGGAGCCTCTTTCAAAACCGTAGCAGCCGACGTGAGGAGGCTCTGTTTCCGTTGGAGTTTGAGCCTCCTCACGTCGGCTGCTACGGGGTTTTGAAATCGTCTCTCAGGAAAGCCTCACTCCACAAGCACTGCGCGGCACCAATGCAACCAACCGCTTGGACCCGCGCCGTTCTCGCCCCAGCCTATCGCTGGTGGCCGGGGAAGCGTTTCCTCACAGATTCGGGACGGATCGCAGATTGGATTTCGGCCCAGCTTCCTCTCTTCTGCGTTCCGCTCTGAATCGGCGGGGAACTCGAAGGCATCCTTGTAGGCCGCGCAAACCGGCCAAACAGAGTGGCTCAAATCCCCTCGACCAGATCGCGCACCCGCACTCGCAATGCTTTGGCGATCTTCCATAGGACTTCCACCGTCACCTTTTTCTCCGCACGTTCGATTTCCCCAACGTAATTCCGATTTAGATCAGCCTTCTCTGCAAGCTGCTCCTGGCTCAGGCCGGCGTTCTTTCGTTCGATGCGGATTCGCTCCCCAATGGTTCTGTAGATGTTTCGCGGCGCTGGCACAGGGCGCTACCGAAGCAGGAAGCCCTTTCCCCTTCTACCGGCTCATAGCCGTTATTTTTCTTCTTGCAATTCTCCGGGCTTGCTTCATAAAGGAATCGAATTCGACCGCCTGACCAGAGATTCACGACGGCAGGCCACAGAATCCGAACACACGCTCAGGGCGCTGAAGCCGGCGAAGTCGGGGAGAGGGGACCGCGGCACATTGGCGTCAGATCGGTGCGGAGGTCGGAGGTTCAGAAGAGAATGGTGACGTTATGAGAAGACTACTCGGAGCAATGGTCACGGTCACAATCTTGGGGGCCGTGGGGAACAGTGGGTTGGGAGTGGGCTACGCCCAAGTAAGCGAGGGGCCGGAGCGGCTCGGAGGCAAGCCAGCCGTGCAGCGGGTTTCCCCTGAAGCCGTCCCGAGATTTGGAACATTCTACTTGATGCAGGGGAACCTGCCTCCCTACCCGTTCAATCCGTTTTGGGCTTTCCCGGACGTGCCGATTTACTGGTTCGGCGAGGGGCAGGGGCCACGGTTCCTCGTGGACAACTCTTCGGACTACGTCACGGTGCGCGAGCCGGCGCTGGCGACGCAAGACGGCGGCTCCCAAACGATGATGCTGCTGTCCAATCCACCCCCGCCGCCGGGAGGCGGGGGCGGGGGCACGAATTCGTGGACGCCGCCCGTGATCACGAACTGTGTCTCGATCTCGCTCAGTCCGGGCGGGGCAGTCTATCTGACGAATGTCCTCTGGTGGAGCAGCAACGTCTGCTTGAGCGTGGGCGGGGGCAGCACGAACGACTCTTACTCCCTGTTCGGCGCCGTCGCGCTCTTTGGCAACACGATTGCCGACACGAACATTGCCTGGTGCTATCTGCAACCGGTGCAAACGATCACCACTTACCAACTGACGAACCAGCCGTGGGCGTTCGCGGCGTACGTGCTGGGCACACCGCAGGACAGCGACAGCGACGGCTTGACCGATGCGTTTGAAACGCTGCTGCATCGAACCTCGACCAGCAGCCCGGACACCGACAGCGATGGGCTTTCAGACTGGTACGAGTTGAATGTTTCCTACACCAGTCCTTTTTCAGCCAACCCGGTGCCGACGCTCGCGGGGAGGACGCCGTGCAAATGTCCAGTGCAATGAAAGCGCCCCTCATCAGAAGCAATTACCAGAACCTTTATTCGACTTCCATGAATCGCCACACGCTTTCCTCACTGGCTCTGATTCTCAGCGGTTGGACGCTCTTTGCCGCAGATCCAACACCCCACAATTCAGGTGGGGAAGCCTCCAAACAAGACCGCGCACCGACGCCATCGGGGCAATTGAACTTCCAGACGGACCTGTTCACGGGCCGGTTTGGCTACACCGTGCCCATCCAGGTGGCGCCCGGTCGCAACGGCGGTGAGCCGCAAATCGCTCTGAGGTACAGTTCCGCAGGCGAAAACACTTGGTGTGGCCAAGGCTGGGACCTGGATTTGGGCTACATCCAACGCGAGATCAAGAAGGGCGTGCCGGTGCGGTGGACCAACGGCTATCCCGTCAAGGAATATGACGAGAGCAAAGGTTTTGTCTTCAGCTTGGGCGGCCAGAGCGCCGCCTTGGTCAAGACGGCTGGAAATGAATACCGCGCCGAAATCGATTCCGCGTTCTTCCGCTTCAACCTCATCACCAACAGTGGTGGCAGCCTCACCAACTACTGGTTGGTCACTGACAAGAGCGGGCACAAGTACTTCTTCGGAGCCGGGAGTAATAGCCGCATGGCTAACCCGAAAACCGCTTGGCCATCAAACGAGGCCCGTGGCACATTTCGTTGGGCATTGAGTCGCGTGGAAACCGTCACGGGCGACACGACGGCCATCATCTACACGAATCTTGCGGGTGTCCTCTACCCTTTCATCTTGGCCTATAACGGCCACACTTCCGGGCCTACGAATTCGCATTTCCTCCGCTTCCAACTGGAGGACCGCACGGATCGACGCCTCTCCTACGCCTCCGGCTATCGCGTGGAACTGACCAAGCGCCTGGCCCACATCACCAACACCGTCAGCGGGCGGTTGGTGCGTCGCTATCAGCTTGCCTATACGAACTCTCCCTCCACTCTGAAGTCGTTGCTCAGCTCAGTCACCATGTTTGGCACCAACAACACCAGTGCGCTGCCGCCGGTGTCTTTCAGCTACACGGTCCAACCGTTCCAGTTCCAGGCGCAAGCCAATTGGACCAACGTCTTGATCCACAATCAGGACGCCAGCTATGGCCTTCCCTTCAACTACCAACCGCAGACCGGGCGTTTGTTTGCCGACGTGGTGGATATGAACGGCGACGGACTGCCCGACCGGCTCTTGACCGCCACAAATGCCAGCGCACCCTGGACGAACTTTCTTGTGCAGCCGAACACAGGCGCCGGATTCGGTCCTGCTATCGTCTGGGGGCCAATGCCGAGCCAGGCGCAAAGCAACAATGCCGCCTGGTGTATGATCAACTCCGGATTCACCCGGCTCCTGGACATCAACGCTGACGGGATTCCTGACCGCGTGATGGACCCCGCGGAAACCTACTATCCCTACCAGGCTGACAAATACAGCAATCTCGTGGTCGAATTGGGGACAGGCCAAGGCTTCGCCCCGGAGACGAATTGGACGAACGTCCGTCCTTATGCTCTTTCTGCCTACGATCCGATTCCTTCCTTCTGCGCGATTGAAAACAGCGGGTTCTTAAAGATGGCGGACATGAATGGAGACGGCCTTCCCGATCGCGTGATGCGGGGATGGCAGATGCTCAATGACAAGCCCTTTACGAATTTTTGGGTGCAATTCAACACGGGGAGCGGGTTTACCGGAACGAACTGCTTTGGGCCGTATTACAGCCAGGGCCAATGGACAAACCTCTGGGACGCTCATGACTGGTGGTCTGTCGAGGGGGCCTTTGTCCGCCTCTTGGACATCAACGGGGACGGGTTGTCCGACCGCGTCATGCAGCGCTATGCCCTGTATATGGGGGATTACACGTACTTTCAGAATTTCACCAACTTTGTCATCGAGTACAACAATGGTTACGGATTCGAGCCGGCAACGAACTGGCTGGGAGTCGATCCCCAATACCATCAGCCGGCGGACGGCTGGGCCTGTGGCGAACAATATACCGACATCTATTGCACCCTGACCAATTCGCCCGTCGTCGCCCTTGCTGACATTAACGGGGATGGTTTGCCCGACCGCATCATGCGGAAATTCTGTGTTTCCTACACGAATTGGATGGTGCAGATCAACCTCGGGAACGGGTTCGCGCCAGTGAGAAACTTCGGGCCATGCACGAGCCAGGGATACGCTGACACAGAGGCGGGCGGGGTCATTGGAAACGCGGAGACAACGCTTCTGGACATCAATGGCGATGGCCTGACCGATCGTGTCATGCGCAAATATAACGGGACCGCTTCGGACAACTATTTCGTCGTCGAGTTGAACAAAGGGCCGTTTCCGGACCTGCTCTCTGTCGTCAGCAACAGCATCGGCGGCAGCCTGACTGTCGCGTATAAGCCTTCCACGCAATACGACAACCGTGAATCCACGAACTCAACGAATTCCAGGCGACTGCTGCCGTTCCCCATCTACACGGTTTCCGCAGTCTCCGTTGCCGATGGCTTCTATCCCAGCAACACCACCACCTACGCCTACGAGGGCGGCATGTGGTCCCCTGCCCGGAGGGAGTTCCACGGCTTTGCGCATGTGACCGCCAGGGACCCGCTCGGAGCCACCAACGGCTATTGGTTTCATCAGGCCGGCGGACGCGACAACTCCGCTCTGGGCGAGTATCAGGACAGCACGAACAGCATCGGGAAAAAGGGCCTGCCGTTCCGCGTCGAGACGTTCGGCACCAACGGCCAGCCTTACAAACTGGTCCTGAACAAGGTGGAGGAAAATGTCGAAACGAACGGGCACCGCTTCCCTTATGTGAACCAGACAATGGCTCTGGACTACCCTGACAGTTCCGCTGCCTACAGGGCCACCGCACAACAGTTCCAATACGACTTGACCACTGGCAATCTAACGAATGTTGCGAATTACGGCGAAGTAACGAACATCAATGCCGCCGCACAGAACTTCAGCAATGTGGACAGCGACGAGGTGTATCAATTCACGACTTTTGCGGTGCTCTCCAATACCAACGTTCTGAACAAAGCGCAGCGAATCACCATCACCGCGGACGCGGGGGGCCAGACTGTGCTTCGCGAAACGCTCTGTGATTACGACGGTGCGACGGGCAACCTGCTCATGCAGCGGGAGCGGATCTGCGACGGGAATTACACGATCAAGCGTTTCCATTACGATGGTTACGGCAACCACGATTCCGTAACCAACGAGGCCAACGTGGTCACGCAGATGGCCTACGACACCGCCTATCAGACTTTTCCGCGGCAGCAGGTAACCGCCAACGGCTTCACGAACGCGACCCAGTACGATCCGCTTTCCGGCGCGCTCCTCTCCTCGACCGATCCGAAAGGACTAGTTTCTTCGAACGCCTACGACGTTTTCTTTCGCCTCACCACCAACTGGGTTTCCAGCACGCCGAATGGAACCGCCAACGTGTGGCTGACCCGCTGTCAATACGGGCTGGGCGCCATTGTCAGCGGCCTCTCCAAGAACTTTGTGCGCATCCAGAAGGCCGATGGCGTGGACACCGCCAACGGCCACGAAACCTGGACCTACTCCGATGGTCTGGGGCGCGGCATCCAGCAACGCATCGAATCGGAAACCAACGGGACCTTTCGCGTGACGGACACGGTGTATGACTCGCGCGGCAACACGCGCCTGGAAACTCAACCCTATTTCAGCAGCAACACTAATTACACCACGCTGGACAACACCACGAAATTGAGCACCTCCCGCGACTACGATCCCATCGGCAGACCCACAAAGACCACCCCAGGCGTCAACGTTACATTCAACAACGGCCTGCTGCAAAGCCTCAGTGAGACAGGCGGCGACACAGGCTCTCAAGTCGGCCCGATCGTCACCGCCTACAACGACAGCAACAACCCTTGGGCGATGGTGCGGACTGACGAAGAAAGCAAGGTCAGGAAGTTCTACCTCGACGCCTTTGGCCGCACCAATCAGATCGTTGAGGTCAACGGCGGAGACACTTACACGACGAAGTTGTTCTACGACAAGACCGGCCTACTGACCAACATCACGGACTACGCCCAGAACGTCATCGAATTTGCCTATAACGACCTCGGCCAGCTTGTAGCGACGGCTGATCCTGACATGGGAGTCTGGGAATACCATCGGGATTTTGCAGGCCGGCTGCGTGAACAGATCGATGCCAAGACCAATCTTGTTCGGTTCCACTACGATGACCCGTTGGGCCGCCTCAGGAGCCGGCAAGTCTTCAATCCCCAGAGCGGATTGGTTTACGCGATCACGAACACCTATGACAGCAGCGATGACGGTAACTTCACTGTGTATTCCGGACAGCTTTACAAAACGACCGACAGCGAAGGCTGGCAGAAGCACAGTTATGACCTCCGCGGACGCGCCCTCAAGACCGCGCGCTACCTTGCCAAGAACGGCCAGACCTACACCACGACCGTTGCCTACGATGACGCCGACCGCGTGACGGCAATCACCTACCCCACCAACGGTCCCGTGGTGACGAACATCTACCATGCTGGATTCGCCCTGTCTCAAGTCAAGCAAGTCGGCGGCAGCAATACAGTCTATTACACGGCACGCGGTTTCGATGCGCTGGGGCAGTTGCTGGGCGTAAACTTTGGCAACGGCGTCATCACTACCAACGACTACTACACGAATTCCCATCGCCTCCGCAAGGTGGTCACCTACAAGTCGGGCAGCACGAACATTCAGGGCCTTACTTACACCTACGACAAGGTTTCCAACCTCAAGAGTATCGGAGACGGCGTCTATTCGTCCAGTGCTTCCGCGGCGCTCACCAATCTTGTTTACGACGACCTCCACCGGTTGACTTCTCTGACCCGCTCCGCCGTAGGCCAGACAGCGACGTTCAGCTACAACGCGATTGGGAACATGACGGCCAACGGCGAGTTCCTGGCCGGCACCTACAACTACGGCGTGCGAATGCCCCATGCCGTCAAGAGCGTGAGCACGAACTACTACGCCTACGACGCCAGCGGCAACATGATCGTGCGCGCCAATCGCCAACGGCTGGACTTCAACGAGGAAAACCGCCTAGCGCGGGTGCTGACGCTAATCAGCACCAACGCTCCCCGCTACATGACGAACACCTTTGGCTATGATGCCAATGGAGCGCGGCTTTGGAAGCAAGGGACCAACGCGCTGCAAGTCTGGATTGGCGACTTCTACGAAGAGCGGAACGGGCAGCGGCTCTATCACATTCAGGCCGATGGACGAAGGGTTTGCACGTTCGACGGTGCTGCCACAAATATCCTGGAGTATTACCATTCCGACCATCTCCATTCCTCGTCGGTTTTGACGGACGGCAACGGCAACCGAGTCCAGCACCACGAATACAGTGCCTATGGTCGAGACCGCTTTACGGAGAGCAGCACGGCCTTTCCGGTGTCCCGCCGTTACACAGGCCAAGTGCTGGATGAAGATACGGGCCTCTATTTTTATGGGGCACGTTACTACGATGCCGATCTCGGGCGGTTTGTCCAACCCGACGTCGTCATTTCCGACCTCAGTAATCCGCAAAGCTACAACCGCTACACTTACACACTGAACAATCCGCTGAAATATGTGGACCCGAATGGGCATCAGCCGGTCATCGCGCGTCCGCCCAGGCAAATGGATTTGCCGCTGCAAGCATCAGCCCCGCGAATCTATCCTCGCGGAACTCTGCCCGACCACCTGCGCACGGAAATGGTGGAGAACTTGATGCGCTCACCGAACCGGCCAACCTCTATTTCGGCCCCTGGCTCAAGATTCATCGAACCCCCGCAAATGGAATTCGCCCTGCAGCCCCCGCAAGCAAGGGCGGTGGAGATTCGCACACCGCAATCCCCAACTCAGACGATGCCCAGTGGAAGCAGCCGCAATGCGCCGCCGAGCGTAACTGCTGAGGCAGGAGCAAAGGAATCCTCAACCGCTCTTCAGCAATATTACCCGGCGAACAACGGTTTCTTGGGCCAGACGACTCGCGAATTTCTCTATCCCGGCCAGCGGATGGATCGTTACGGGGGGACCGACGCGTCACGCTTCTTCTCTCCCGCCGGAACACCCGAACCTGCCCGGTCACTTCCTGCTGGGTCTTCAGGTCAATCTTTAAGAACCTTCGAGGTGCGGAAGCCGTTTGAGGTCGAGTCAGGAAGGGTTGCTCCCGCATTTGGACAACCCGGACTTGGTCCGCAATTGCGGGCTCCGGTACCTATGAAGACACTCATCAACAGGGAAATCATCCGGGAAGTCACACCGTAACCATTCTATGGATGTAAATATAGAGAATTTGCCAAACTGGACATTCCAGATTGATGAAACCTCAGCCGGTGTTTACAAGCTGATCGCCAGACATGCTCTCGGGTGTAGCATTGAATTGACCGGGGCGGACCCCGACAGGATCCTTGATGAAGCGAAGCGATCAGCGAACGAGATCGAAGATCAGTTGCGGCGCAAGGCCGGTCCCAAAACTCATGAGTAAGCAAAGAAAGAATTGAGGGTTCTAAGCTATGGTGCACCTCGGAATTATCAACGCAGAAGGGGGGCCATTGCTCTTGTGTGATGCCTCCCTTGCCCCTTTTTGGAAGGGGGTACAAGGGAATTTTTCCAAAAGGATTTTAGGTATGAACCAAAGCCGAATTATTCCAAAGGCGCTTCAAGAGCAGGTATTGGCAATGCCCGAATTTAATTACGGAGTAACCCGGATTAGAGTGATACTCGTTGACGGCTCTCGTTTTAGCGATGTGTTTGTGGCTTGGGGAAAGGAAATCGTCAAGGTTGGGACCAGTGAAACGATTCCTTTCGAGCCATGCAGGACTGTCGCTGTCGAACGGCAATGATGCTCAGATCGGAATGTCTCTTAATACTGGTCTTCACGCTTCAGCTATTGCCACCACTTGGATTGGCAAGTGCAATGCTGCGTTCAGGAACCGCTGATTTTTGGTCTGAACCGATCAGATGGATTTCTTCCTTATTGCTGCGTCCCTCCGGCAGGATTTCCCCACGGCGGAAGAGGTCCAGCATGGTGTCGCGACTCAGCGCGCCGCTCTGCCAGGCTTTGACCACGGCGGTCAGTTCCGTGGCCGACAGGCCGGTGGTGCTGAAGTCGGTGTTGAGTTCCATCACGACCTGCTCGTTGGTCACATCGTCGGGGAGGGCTTCGGTGGAGTTCCACCAGCAGGCCCAGCGTAGGACTTGCGTCAGGGAGGCACTCACGCTGCCGGCAATGTTCGCCAGGACGCTGCTCTCGCCGCTTTGTCGCAACTCGATGGATTCCGCCGTCTCCCCGACTTTCTTTTGGCCTTCGAGCAGGCGGGCACCGAGGACGGCCATCAGGCGCTCATCCCGGTCCATTGCTCGCTCGAAGGTGGTCAGACCTTGGCCGGTGTATTCCAGGAAGCCGGCAGCGGCTCCCACCGTGTCTGTTGTCCAAGCGGTGCTGGAACCGATGCGGAGCGTGTCTTCCTTGTCGAAACCGCTGACCCAGGCGGTGGGCAGGGCGGTGAAGTGCATCCCGTGCTTGTAGTCGGCGTCCAAGCGGTAGTGATCGAGGTTCACAGCGATGACATCCGCGAGCGGGAGTTTCTCGACGTTAGGCAGGGCATGACGTGGCCCGTGAAAGACGAACGGCAGGAGCGGCAGGGGTTTGCCGAAGCGGAGCGGGATGCGGGTTTCCACTTTCTGCCACTCGGTCTTGTCACGCTTCGACTTCCTCTCGACGCGCTGCCAAATCTCCACCTGGCAAGCGGGTTGAAAGTTGAAGGTTGAAGGTTGAAGGTTTTCCGGTCCAGCCACTCTCAATGAACGAGCATCCACCAAACGAAGCACCCGGATTTGTTCCACGACGTTCTGCTCGAATTCGTCATCGTCTGCTTCCTGACTTCTGACCTCTGACCTTTGCTTTCTTCCTTCTGCCTTTTCCGCAAGGGCCACCATCGTCAGGAGGTTGCGACCGTTGAACCGTTCGACACGCCAGTTCAGAATGTTCTCTGCGGCGTAGAGGGAGACATACGCACGATTCTCCGCGTCGCCTTCCCAATCCATCAGGCTGCCACAGCGACCGACAGAGATGACTTCACTGACGACGTTCTTGGCGTAGCCGGCCAGGGGGGTGCCAAGCATGTCCGCATCGTTGGCGAAAACCGCCATTGCTTTTCCGAGCGCGGAGGTTCTGACCTCCGACTTCTGATCTCTGACTTCTGCCACGCCCGGCAGCTTGAGGAACGGAGGGCGACGAAAGACCAGACCGACGTAGCCTTCGGCCGTGCGTGCGGTGGCGTTGAAGAAGGAGGCGCGGGCTTTGTAGGTGGCGTATTCGTCATCGGTCTGCTCTTGCAGGAGCGGCAGGTATTTCTCGCCGCCAGCCTTCACGGCGTCTTCTCCGGCGATGACATCGCGGGCGCGGAGCCAGGCCGAGAGGTTGGCGTCGTAATCAGGATGCGTGGTGTTCACAGGCATACCGGCCCATACGCCGGGCGCGCGAGGGCGTCAACGGGGCCGCGCATTTTCTCACGCGGGAACGTGAGGGTTCGCGCAGAGACGCGCAGTTGGACGAGGAACGTGCCACGACGAATCGAACGTCTCCGGGCGCGACCACACGCGGCAAGGAATTCCAGTTCGCCAGGCTCAGGAATCAGATGGTTCGCGCTTTGTTCGCCGATTCACGGCGCGCTCAACCGCGTTGAATCACGAAGGCGCGCCCCGGCCCACGGTTCGTTCGGCAGGGAGCCAGGGACCGCGCGCGGAAGTGCCGACGCTCGTGCCCCTCCCGCTCCAAATGATGGCGCGCGGTCGGGGCACCGGGGCGCCGTTCACCGATTTTCCAAGGCGTTCACCGGGCGCCCCTCTCGCTACAGCGCGCGCGGAGGAACGCAGGGTCCAGGAGAAGGCGAGGGAAGCCGACCACGCGTCGGATCGGGAAGGCCTTCACGCGCGCTGTCGGCACGAAAGATCAGCCGCTTCGCGGATAGCTTTTCGCAGAACTCGCGCTGTCGCGCTCCCCCCCGGCGGCGTGAGCACGGCCAGTTCCGCTTCGGCGACGATGCACATACTTGCGCGTCTGGGCCTACGCGGAGCCTGACCGACCTCACGCCGCCCCCGGAATTGGTCTGCCCACCAGGGCGAGCCGCCGAGGCACTCCACCAGGCCGCGGAACCCGGCTTGCCCGCGCGGCCCGGTGGAGATGGCTCGTCGGTTCGCCCCGGACGGC
>JACRJZ010000153.1 GCA_016219875.1 Verrucomicrobiota bacterium
ACGAGGGAGGCCGGACTGCCACCGTGCCCCGGCTTCCTTCGCTTCCAATTTCCAGGGGCATTTGGGTAACACCACTTTTGAGTCAACCGGAGCATTTTCCGGCCTCATCTTGGGTAACACCCCCTTTTGAGTTACGGCGGAACGAGGCTTGGCGGAGCCATAACACAACGCCCCGCTTGTTCGGCGTCGCGGCGAATTCCCTGAGAGCACAACGAGGTCCGCAGCCTCACTCAGCCACGCGCTCGAACTTGACCCAGCGGAGATTGATGGGCTTCCAGGTCTGGGCACTCGTGGCGCGAAGGGTGATGAGTTGCTCCCCGACTTGGCGCGCTTCGAGTTGGCCGAGGGTCGTCGTCTTGAAATCAGCCCACCCAGCGGTCTGGAGCGGTTTGCCGATGAGACGTTGGCCGGACGCTTCAAGCGCAAACTCCGCGCTGCCGTGCGTCGTGGCCACACTTGCGCTGACGTTGAATCGGCCGGGCTGGGTGAACTGCACTTTCCACGAGGCCCACTCGTCGGCTTTGTCCCAGAAGCCAATGTTCGGCTGGCCGCCCTGGCTCTCGGTCTTGATCTGCTGGCCGTGCAATTCGGCGTCGTCAGCACCGAGCCGGAAGTTGCCCTTGGCGTCAGGGCCGATCGGCGCGATGACTTCCGCGAACGGCACGGGTTGAAGGGCGGTGCCGGTGATCTTGAGGGCCGCGGTGTAGTCGGACACTTTCTGGTCGGGGAGTTTCACGACCAAGCCATCGGGGGTCTGGGTGAAGTCGAGTTTGCCTTTGAACCCGAGCAACTCGACGCGCTGGATCTTGTTTCCAGTTCCGTCGGCGGGCGTGGCGAGCGACTTGATGACCAGCCGGCCATCGGCGGGCCAGCCCAGCGCGATGGCGTAGAGAGTCTTGCCCTTGGTGGTGAAACGGATGTCCTGGGCGGTGTAGGCGAAGTCCTCCTTGAAGTGGCCGCCCTTGGCCTTGACGCGGCCTTCGCCATAGACGAGCCACGGGCGCGTTCCGTAAATGGCCTCGCCGTGGACGGCGATCCACTGGGCCAGTTCGCCGAGGGCCTGTTCGACTTCGGGATCAAGCGAGCCGTCGGGCCGCTGGACGACGTTGAGAAGGAGGTTGCCGTTCTTGCTGACGATGTCGGCAAGCATGTGGATCGTCCAGTTCACCGGGCGGAACTTCCAGTTCTTGTTGTAGAACCAGTCGCCGATGGAGGTGTCGGTCTGCCACGGCCGGGGGTTAACGCCGGACAACACGCCGCGCTCCATGTCCTGGACATAGGAGCCCTCGACGAATTCGCCGGAGCCGATCTTCTTGCAGGTGTAAACCGCTTCGAGACGCCCGCCGCGACGCTTCTGGTCGGCGTTGTAGAAATGCGCCACCAGGCTGCGTCCGACTTCGCCGAATGGGACGCCGCCGTCGGTGTAGAGCAAGTCGGGGTGGTAGTTGTCCACGAGTTCTTTGATGCGGTCGAACCACTGCTGCTGCCAGCGAGGATTGGCGCTGTACCAACCTTTGTCACTGGGATCGGCAGGAAAGTGGCAGAGGTCCTGGAACTTCGGGTCCGCGCCATCGTAAGGAACGCCCGCCAGCGGGCCGGTCTTGTCGGATTTATGGCTGTCTTGGAACCACGTGTAACTGGCGCCGAGATGCTCGGAAACGCCGAAGCGCAGGCCGGCCTTCTTCGCGGCCCGCTGCCAGTCGGCCACGACGTCGCGGTGCGGTCCCATGTTGACGGCGTTCCAGGGATGGAGCTTCGAGTTCCAGAGGTAGAAGTTGTCGTGGTGCGAACCCATGCTGACGAAATACTTCGCGCCGGCCTGCTTGTAGAGCGCCATCAGGCGGTCGGGGTCCCACTTCTCGGCTTTCCACAACTGAATGATCTCCTTGTAGCCGTTCGTGGAGGGATGGCCGTAGTTCTCCAAGTGATGCTGGTACTGCGCGTGGCCCTGGACATACATGTGGCGGGCGTACCAGTCGCCGGCCATCGGCACGGCTTGCGGCCCCCAGTGCGCCCAGATGCCGAATTTGGCGTCGCGAAACCAGTCGGGGCAATGGTAGTTCGTCAGCGACTCCATCGTCGGCTGGAACGGGCCGGGAGCAACGGAGAGGTTGAGCTTCGCCGCGGGGGGCACGGGCTGAGCGTGGCAGGTGAGGAGAAGGGAACTGGCGGCGAGCGCGGCCAGCGTGTTTCGCGTCCAAGAGATGGTGCTCATAAATTCGTTCGGCATCGTGTCATTCGTTCGGTGTCGTGCGCAAGGATGGACGTTCAGGCTCAGGACTTCTAACTCCACGCCTGGGAGTTGAGGCCGCGTGGAACAACGCTGATCCCCGATCGCCGGGTCTGGGGACCCGACCTACCGCTCTCGCGCGATCCTGTAGGCCCGGTGCCCTCACCGGGCGGGCCACGTCATTTCCACGGGATCAGGAATCCTGAGGCTCGCGAGGCAATGGAATCGGCGCAACGAGCCGATCATGGTTTCGGGTGAGCCTCCGGGAATGCCGCCGTCACGGTTTCCAAGTGGGCACGCGCTGCGGCCAAGTCCTGGTCGATGCGCGGCACCCACGCTTCGCCCCAGAAGAGATTGCAGCTCGTCTCGGCTCGCAGCAACCGCCAGCGGGCCTGCTCGATTCCGTCAGCCACGGCGGGAGAGTCCGCGTGGGCGTCGCACGCTTGTATGATCGCGGCGTGCAGTGCGCGGCTGAGTTCATGGATGCGGCCGAGAGCGTCTTTCTGGGCTTGCGAACCGGTCCATTGCAGGAAGTCCGCGCCGTGGTGCCAGCCGGTGTTCCAGGCGCCGGTACGCACTGTGACTTCGCCGTGCGTGCCGAAGCGATCCAGGTAGTCGTGGATGAAGATCGGTTCAACCTCGGTGTCGCCGCGCCGGACCCAGTCCAGCATCTCGCGGTAGCAGACGTACCAGAAATTCCCTTTCTCGCTGACGTTGCGGAACCAGCCGCCGTTGTCGCCGTCGGTGGCCGTGAGCACCAGCGGCGGGAAGCTGCAGAACTGCGTGCGCTCGTGGAGTTCGTGCATGAACCAGCCGGCGTCCATGCCGGAGAGTTGCGCGTCGGACAACTCGCGGTCGCGCACCACAACGATGATTTCCTCCCCGCCATGCTTGGCAACGTGCGGACGGTAGCGCAGTTCCTCCCAGCGCATGGGCGTGAGCGGCTCGACGTAATGGCTGTCCACCATCACGTAGCGATAGCCGAGGCGTTTGAGGAGCGGGATGAGTTCCATGCAGAAGCCCATTTCTGGCGGCCAGAAGCCGTGAAAATCCGTGCGCCAGAACAGGTGTTTGCCGAGGCCAAGCCAGCGCGTGAGATGTTCCTCCCAGTCCGCCGGGGGAATCAAAGCCAGCACCGGATGGTAGTAGCCGGTGCCGAGCAGGTCGAAAATCTCTCGGTTCTGCAGGTGCCAAAGGAGGTCGCCGCACTTGACAATGCCGAACACGCGTTCCTGGAACACGGGATTCGCTAGCGTCTCCAGCAGCGTGCCGGACAGGCTGAGATGCACGCGAGCCACGTCCTCGTAGCCCCAGAGCGCCCGTGGCATCCGGTCCAGCGCCCAGAGGATTTCCTTCGCCTCCCACTCGTTGCTCTCCAGCAGACCCTGGAGGTTGCCGGCGGGCTGATGGAGGTTCAGCATGAGCGCGTGGAAGACTTTTCTCATACGCGATGGGGAAGCCTCAATTCACTATGCTGAGCGCAAGCACAGCGCCTGCGGGTGAAGACCAGCTTGGTGGAGGCATACTCAGGTGGGGCGAGCGTACTCGCGAGCCGTTTTCGGGTCGGGCCGACCGGCTCGCGAGTACGCTCGCCCCACCGCCAAGCCCGTTTGCCGGCAACGATCGAGGGAGGACGCGAACGCAGGTTTCCTCTCTGGTTCATTTCTCTCCAGCTTGATTGGCCGGCGCAAGGTTGGCCGCCTCGTCAGGCGCAAACGGACGATAGAGGAAATAGTGCGCGGTCATGCCGGGCAACGACAGAACGACGGCGTGCGGGCGGCCATCCCAGCGAATTGGCTGGCTCTTCACCGGTTCATGGTTCCCCTCGCCGCCGCCCCCGTATCGCTTGGAGTTCGTGTTCAACGCCTCGACCCAGCATCCTTCGCGCGGCACGCCCACGCGGTAGTTGAGCCGTGGCACGGGCGTCATATTCGCCACCACGAGCAGGACTTCCTCCGGCCGCGTGCCGAAGCGGACGAAGCTGATGACGCTGTTGTTGCCGTCACTGTTGTTCACCCATTGGAAGCTCTGGTGGTCGTAATCAGACGCGCCCAGAAAACCGTGTTCCTGGTAGAAGCGGTTCAAGTCCGTCACCAACAGCCGCACGCCTTCGTGATCGAGATATTGGAGCAGATGCCAGTCCAGGCTGCGGTCGTAGGCCCACTCCGCGGACTGCGCGAGCTCGCTGCCCATGAAGAGCGTCTTCTTGCCGGGCCAGCCCCACATCCAGGCGTAGAGCACCCGCAATTGCCGCGCTTTGTCGGGGATGTGGTAGGCGCCCATCTTGAGCAGCATCGAGCACTTCCCATGCACCACCTCGTCGTGGGAGAACGTCATCATGAACCGCTCGGTGTGCTGGTAAATCATGCCGAAGGTGAGCTGGTTGTGGTGGAACTTGCGATAGATGGGGTCCTTCTTGAAGTACTCCAGCGTGTCGTGCATCCAGCCCATGTTCCACTTCAGGTCGAAGCCCAGCCCGTGGTCTTTCGCCGGCTTGGTGACGCCGCCCCACGCGGTGGATTCCTCGGCGATCATCAGCACGCCGGGGAAGTACTGGTGGACGGTCGTGTTCGCGTACCGGAGGAAGTCGATGGCTTCCAGGTTCTCGCGCCCGCCGTGCTTGTTGGGAATCCACTGGCCCGGTTTGCGCGAGTAATCCAAGTAGAGCATCGACGCGACCGCGTCCACCCGCAGTCCGTCGATGTGATAGCGGTCCAGCCAAGTCATCGCGCTGCCGATGAGGAAGCAGCGCACCTCGGCCCGGCCGTAGTTGAAGATCAGCGTACCCCAATCCTGGTGCTCGCCTTGCCGCGGGTCTGCGTGTTCGTAAAGATGGGTGCCATCGAAATGGGCGAGCGCAAAGAAGTCCTTCGGAAAATGCGCCGGCACCCAGTCCAGCAGCACGCCAATGCCGTTTTGGTGGAGCGTGTCCACCAGGTGCATGAAATCCTCCGGCGTGCCGTGGCGATGCGTAGGCGCGTAGAAGCCGGTCACCTGGTAGCCCCAGGAGCCGTCGAACGGGTATTCCGCCAGCGGCATGAACTCGACGTGGGTGAACCCCATCTGCTTCACGTACTCGACCAGTTCCTTGGCCAACTCGCGGTAGGTCAAGGGCCGGTTGCCGTCGTCCGGGTTGCGCCGCCACGAGCCGAGGTGGACTTCATAGACGAGCACCGGCTGCTTCAACCAGTCCGTCCGGGCGCGCGCTTCCATCCAAGCCTGGTCGCCCCATCGGTATTGGGCGAGGTCCCAGACGACGGAGGCGTTGTTGGGCGGGCCTTCAAAATGCGCGCCGTAGGGGTCGGTCTTCAGCCGCATGGCGCCGCGCTGCGGCACGATTTCGTATTTGTAGAGCAAGCCTTGCTGCAGGCCGGGAATGAAAATTTCCCACACGCCCGACTTGCCGAGCGCCCGCATGGGGAAGAAGCGGCCGTCCCAGTGGTTGAAGTCGCCGACCACCGAGACGCGGATGGCACTAGGCGCCCAGACGGCGAAGGAGACGCCTTGCACGCCGTCGATCTCGCGGACGTGCGCGCCGAGCTTCTGATAAACGCGATGCTCCGTGCCCTCGTTGAAGAGATAGAGGTCCTGGTTGCTGAGCGTGGGCAGAAAGCTGTAGGGATCGTAGAATTGCCGGATCTCGCCGTTGCCCCGCTCAATGCGGAGGCGGTAGCGGAACACTTCCGCCCGATCCGGGATGAAGACCTCGAAGCAGCCCAGCGCGTCGAGCCTCTCCATCGGATACCGCAGTTCCGGGTCGCGATGGAAGTCCACGACATCGCAGGTCCGCGCGTCTTGAACCAGCGCCCGGACCACCACGCCGCGCTGGCCCTGGTGCGTGACCGGATGCATTCCCAAGAAGCCGTGCGGGTGCCCGTGCTGGCCGCGCAACAGTGAGTCCAACTCTTTTCGTGTCGCAATCATGACGTGGTTCCCCTGCCCCGCTGGGCCTACTTGTCGCGGATGTGGTCGTAGATGTTGAGGTAGTGCTGCCCCGGATGGTTCCACGAATAGTCGCACCGCAGGCCGTTGAGCATGAGATGGCGGAAGTGGTCCGGGAAGTGATAATAGCACCCAATGGCGCGGCGCAAAGCCGACTCCAAGCCTGGATTGTCCGCATGGTCAAACACGTAGCCGTTGCGCTCGTGCAGCGGACGGTTGGAGTAGTCCTTGTCGAAGACCGTGTCCGCCAACCCGCCCACGTTGCGCACGACGGGCACGGTTCCGTAGCGGAGGGAAATCAATTGCGTCAGGCCGCACGGCTCATAGCGGCTGGGCACCACCATCATGTCCGCCCCGGCGTAAATGAGCCGGGCCAGTTCCTCGTTGTAGGCGATTTCGAGATGGCAATGCGGATTGTCGTTCAGGTGCCGCTTGAGGCCCAGGAAATGATCGTTGGTGCCCGGCTCGGGGCTGTTGCCCAGCAGGACGAACTGGGCCCGGTTGTTCACGGAGAAGAAGATGGAGTGCCGGATCAGCTCCAGCCCCTTCTGCTGGTCCAGCCGGCCAATGAACGCCACGATGGGCCGCTCGTTGTCCGCCAGCCAGAACCGGTGCCGCAGCGCCCGCTTGTTCTCGTACTTCCCCTCGATGGTCTGCGCCGAGTAGTGCGCGGGAATGTGCGGGTCCGTCTCCGGGTTGAACACCTCATAGTCCACGCCGTTGAGCACGCCGCCGAACTTGTACTGGTGCGTGTGCAGCGTCGGTTCGAGGCCGTGCCCCTGGCCGGCGTCTTTCGCCTCCCAGGCATGGCACGGCGACACCGTCGTCACGAAATTCGAGAAAACGATCCCCGCCTTCATCAAGTTCAACGCGTGGGGATTGTGGTTGTCGCGCATCCGGTCGTAATGGAAGAAATACTCCGGCCGGTGCAGCCCCGTGGCGCGAAGGATGTGCTCGCCGGTCACGCCCTGGTGACGGAAGTTGTGGACCGTGAAACACACGCGCGGATGCCGCATCCCCAGCCGCTGGTACATCTCGTAAAGCAGCACGGGCACCAACGCGGTTTGCCAGTCGTGACAGTGGATGATATCCGGGTGCTTGCCGGTCTTCCACATGAACTCCAACGCCGCCCGGCAGAAAAACGCGAAGCGGACCACGTCGTCGTTCTGCCCGTAATAGACGCCGCGATGGAAGAAGTTGTCCCGCGCGTGCGGCTCGATGAAAAAGCACTTGCGCCCATGCACGAACCCGAACCAGACCGACGTGGAGATCACGCCGCCGTACCACGGCACCTCCAGGTTGTCGTAGGTCCGCGTCAACCCGGAGATCTGGTCGTAGCGCATGCAATCGTACTTCGGGAGGATGATCTCGACGGCGTTGCCGCGCAGTTCCAGTTCTCGGCTCAATCCGTACACCACGTCGCCCAAGCCGCCGACCTTGGCGACCGGCGCCATCTCCGGCGTGATCATCACGATGAACATCGGCGGGATGGTCGGCTTCGGTGGGGGCGGAGGCGGTGCCGCGACCGGCGGCGGCTCGAGCTCCTTCTCCTCCGTGTCGATCAACTTCGGAAGGTCACGGACGGCTTTTTCCTCTGAAACGGCTTGAGCGTCGGGCGGCTCCGGCTTCGGCAACGGCGCGGACGCCGGCGTCAAGCTCTCTGGGGCCGGCAGCCTGGGAGCCGCAGCCGCCGACGTGAGGAGGCTCTCGAATTGCGGATGGTCAATTGCGGATTGCGGCATGGAGGAGACGGCCGCTTTCGGCAGGTCGGAGTGACTGGCCCCCGGCGGCGTCTCGACGGTGCTGGACTTGGGCTTCGGCGGAGGTCCCGGTTTTGGCTCCGGCCAGACCGCGGCAAGAGAACTCCCAAACACCGGCGTCTCTTTCGGAACTGGTGCAGCCGGCGCGGAAACGGCCGGCTCTGCTGAAGGCGCAAGCTCCGTCGGTTCGGCAGCCGCGGGACTCTGAACTTGTCTCACAGGCTGTGGCTCCGCGGGGGAACCAGATTTCGCGGCTGCGGGAGCCGGCGGCTGGTCCGTCTTGAGCGGGGCGACGCCTGGCGCCGGCGGTGATGGCTCCGCCGATGGCGCGCGGCCCGGCGTTTCGCCGGCGTTCACGGGCAGAGAAGGGAGCGGCACGGAGGCCTTTGGCGGCTCCGCGGCGGGGGGTTGCTTCAACGAGAATGACGGTCGCTTTTTGGCCATATCAGGGCGGATCGGTTTTCGCTTACGCCGCCGGGACGATAACAGCCCTTGCTTGTCGGCCAAAGAAAATCTTTCCCGCCGCCCCGACGAGGCTGCATCAAGCTCCCGCCCGGCACACCGGGTAGCGCAGGTTTTCAACCTGCCGTAGTGCCGACTTGCAGTCGGCAAGGCCGTGAAACTTCCAGCCGGCTGGCCTCGTCCAACGCTCGCCGGTTGGAAAACCGGCGCTACGGCAGACTGAAAGTCTGCGCTACGAGTGCTCCCGAACCGAGCTTGAGGCCGCCTTGCCGCCCCAACGAGGCGAGCGCGATCCGTCTCGCCGGGGCCGCCGGAGAAATGGTTTGCGCATCCCGCGACGCCAACCTACCTATTCCTCCATGCTTGAAGAGTTGATCAAAGGTCGAGCCGACCTCTGGCTGGGCGTGGAGAAGCAGCAGTCCGGCCCCAACCTCGACATCATTGTCCGGCTCAAGGGCGCGGCGGAGTACGTCCTTCATTGGGGACTCGCCCGTCAGCGGCCCGGCACTTGGCACGCGCCGCCGCCACCGCTCTGGCCGCCGGCGACGCAAGCGTTCGGCCCGCACGCGGTGCGAACCCCATTCGGCCGCGACGACAAGGAGCGGGAGATCGTCCTGCGGCTGACGGAAGGCACCGACGCCTCCTTCCTCGTCTTCGACCTTTTCTGCCCGGCCACAAACCGCTGGGAAAACAATCAAGGCAAGGACTACTACCTGCCGCTCACCGAACTGAAACCCGCGCTGCCCCGGCCTTCCGAAGTGCTGGCCGGCGAACTCGCGGGTCGTGAGACACTCTTTCAGGAAGCTTTTCCGCTCGACTCAGGCGAAGAGCTTGCCGTGGCGGTCACGCGCGCTGACAACGGCTACCGCGTCTTGATGCTGACTGACGCCGCTGGCCCGCTCGCCCTGCATTGGGGCGTGCCGGAGCGGGCGCGCTCACTGTGGAAGTTGCCCGTGCCCGAAATCCGTCCCGCTGGCACGACGCTCTTCGACGAGACATCCGTGGAAACGCCGTTCGAGGACCGGCAGAAACTGCGCCGGCTTGCGCTGGATTTCCCTGACGCCGCGGCTCCGCCAGCCATCAGCTTTGTTCTCCACCAGACCGAAGCCGGCCAGTGGCTCAAGCATCGCGGACAGAACCTCCTCGTGTCCGTGGCGCGACGGCCTGAGGCGGGCATGGGCCTGCCGCCCTGGGCGGAGCGGATCGTCGAAGGCGAGATGGGCGAGCACGGCTGGACATTGATGCACCGCTTCGGGCTTTGCCACGACCTCATCGACGAGGCCGGCGATCAGCGTGAAGGCTGGGCCACGCTGTTTGTCTGGCTGCGCTTCTCGGCCATCCGCCTGCTCGACTGGCAGCGCAACTACAACACCAAGCCGCGCGAGTTGTCCCACGCCCAGGAACGGCTCACGCTCATGCTCGCCACCGCCAGCCTGCGCCAGCCACAGAACCGCGACCTGATCCGGCTCATGCTCGCCTGTCTGGGCCGCGGCGGCGAAGGCCAGCGCATCCGCGACGAAATCCTCCAGATCATGCACCGCCATCACATCAAGGAAGTCGGCGGCACCTGGATGGAGCAATGGCACCAGAAGCTCCACAACAACACCACGCCGGACGACATCGTCATCTGCGAGGCTTACCTGGCCTTCCTCGACGGCCACGGCGACCACCGCCGTTATCACGAGACGCTCGCGGCCGGCGGCGTGACGAAGGAACGGCTCGCGAGGTTCGAGCGGCCCATCACTCACGAACCCGAATGGCATCCGCATCTGCGCGACGGGTTGCTCCACGATTTCCACAACTACCTCGGTCTGCTCAAATCCGTCCACTCCGGCACGGACCTCGACACGGCGGTGAACGTGGGCGCGCACCTGCTGGACGGCGGGGCGCGCGACGCGGTGGAGTTCGTGCGGCACCATTTCCGCAATCCGTCCGTGTCGGCGACCGAACTGGCCGGCAAGATCACGGTGGCCCGGCAGCACCTGCGCGGCCGGTTGGACCACGAGGGGGACGCTGGCCACGCGAAGGAGATGCTTTATCTCGACCTCGCGCTGGAGGAGACACTGCGCACCGTCATCGAACGGGCGATTCATTCCGGCTTCAGCGGCGACCAACTTCTCGACCTCCTCCACCGCGTCCTCGAGAACCTGCGGCTGGCGTCCGACGGCGAGGAACTGGCCCAGTGCCAGCGCGAGCTACAGCGGCTGCCTGGCGAGGGCCGCTTCAGTCCAGAGTGGTCGTTGCACGCCAAAGCCGCGCTGGATCGTCTCCGCCGCGCCAGCGAAGCGAAGATCGACCAGACCTACCAGTTGTTGCAGCCCAAGGCGGAGGCGTTGGGGCGCGCCTTCAATGCTGATGAATGGATCGTGAAGTTGTTCTCCGAAGAAGTCGTGCGCGGGCAGCCGGTTTTCCTGCTTTCGATGCTCTTGCGCCAACTGGACCCCATCCTGCGCAAGCAGGCCAAGCTCGGCGATTGGCAAGTCATCAGCCCCAGCCAGGCCGTCGGCGAGGTCCACGTGGTCGAGTCGTTCCGCAGCGTGCAAGGCCAACGCTTCGACCGGCCCACGGTCATCGTCGCGGAGAAGGTCTTCGGCGACGAAGAGCCGCCGGAGGGCGTGCGCGCCGTGATCACCCCGAGTTCGGTCGATCTCGTCTCGCACGTGGCCGTGCGTGCGCGCAACGCCAGCCTGCTCTTCGCGACCTGCTACGACCGGGCCGTGTTCGAGAAACTCCAAGGGCTGAAGGGCCGCGTGGTGGAATTGAAAGTCAGCGCCACCGGTGACGTGTTGTTTGCCGAGACGAAGGAGCCGTCCGCGAAAGCCGGTGTCGAAAAAACCGCGCCGCCGCCCGCTCTCGCCGCCAAAGCCAAGCCCTCGCTTCAAGTGCTCGGCATGGCGGACTTCGCGCGCGGGCTGGTCGGCGGCAAGTCGTGGCATCTCAAGGAAGTCAGCGGGAAGCTGCCCGACTGGCTGCACGTGCCGCGGTCGGTGGCGCTGCCCTTCGGGGTTTTCGACGCGGTGTTCACGGACAAGGCCAACGCGGCCGTAGCCGCGCGGTGCCGGCAGTTAGTGGAGCAGATTTCGGAAGCGCCCGAAGCGATTCCCGAGCCGAAACTCGCCGAGCTTCGGCGGTGCCTGCTCGACTTGGAGATTCCCGCTGCCCTGCAAACCGAACTGAAGCGCGTCATGCAGACTGCTGGTTTGCCTTGGCCCGCCGACTGGTCCACCGCCGCCGCGCGCATCAAGCAAGTCTGGGCCTCGAAGTGGAACGACCGCGCTTTCTTCAGCCGCCAGACACGGCGCTGGCCGCACGACGCCGTGCAGATGGCGGTGCTCATTCAGGAAGTCGTCGAAGCCGAATACGCTTTCGTCATTCACACGGCCAACCCGTTCAATCGGCGCCGCGATGAACTGTACGCCGAAGTGGTGCTGGGCTTGGGCGAGACGCTGGTGGGCAATTACCCCGGCCGGGCGTTGAGTTTCGTGAACGCGAAAAAGAGCGGCCAGTCCACCGTGCTGGCGTATCCCAGCAAGAGCATCGGCCTCTTCGGTGGCGGCCTCATCTTCCGCTCGGACTCCAACGCCGAAGACTTGGCCGGTTACGCGGGCGCGGGTCTTTACGACAGTGTGCTGCTGGAGCCGCCGCACGAAGTCGCGCTGGATTACGCCGGCAACGCACTCGTTTGGGACGCGGGATTTCGCAACGAGTTCATGGCGACCATCACGCGCCTCGGCCATGCCGTCGAACAAGCTTTCGGCTCCGCGCAGGACATCGAAGGCGCGTACAGCAAAGGCCGTTTCTACGTGGTGCAAACCCGCCCGCAAGTGGGACTGCATGAAGACGAACAAGGCGGCGGTTAGGCCTGAATCACGAAGCGGGGCGGGGAGCGCGCCCGCCCCGGGCGCCGTTTCCCGTGCCCTCGCGGGAAACCCCGGAGGTCGCCGACGGCTTCCGATCACGGATGGCGAACCCGTACGCCCAATGCTGGACGCGAGGGCGCATCCAGCGACGCCCGGGGCGGGCGTGCTCCCCAACTGTGGAATCCGGGTCAAGATCGGCAATCAGACCTCATTCGCAGCGGCGGTGCTGGAGCCGTTCGAGTTTGCCGTCGCCAATGGCTTCGCCGCGTTTGAGTTCTTTCCCGACCGTGGTTTCTCCGGCGGCGGCTGGCACGAATGCGAGTTGGACGGCGAAACACGGCGCTTCATCCGCCAAACCGCTTCCGACCGAAACCTCGAACTCACCGTCCACGCGCCGCTGGCGTTCGATCCGCTCCACGGCCCCGAAGATGGCCGGCTCTACAGCACGATCGAGTTTGCCTCCGCCATCGGGGCCACTCTGCTGAACCTCCACCTGGACATGAGCCAGGGCGCGGAACGCTTTGTGGACGCCCTCAATCCGGTGTTGCGCCTGACCGCCGAAACCGGCCTCCGGCTCGCCCTCGAGAACACCGTCTTGACCGGCCCGGATGATTTCAACCAGTTCTTCTCCGCGCTCAGGCAGCGCAGCGAGTTCCCGTCCGCTCACGCCGGCATGACGCTTGATCTCGGCCACGCCAACCTTTGCGCCGCGACGCGCAACGACACCTGGCGCTACCTCGACCGCCTAGCGCCGCATGTCCCGATCATTCACCTCCACCTCCACGAGAATTTCGGCGACCGCGACAGCCACCTGACGCTCTTCACCGGGCCGTCGCGGGAGAATGCCACCGGCGTCGAGGGCGTGCTGGATCGCTTGGCCGAACGGGACTTTTCCGGCTGCGCGATCCTCGAGCAATGGCCGCAGCCGCCGTCGTTGCTCGTGGACGCGCGCGACCGCTTGCGGCGTTTGCTCGAAACGCGCTGCGCCCGCACGAACTCCCCGCCATGATCATCTACAACCTTTTCCCGCTGCTCGCCGGCAACGTCCGCAACTGGAAACCGCACCTGGCCCGCGCTGCGGACATGGGCTTCGACTGGGTGTTCATCAACCCGATCCAGTATCCCGGCTATTCGGGCAGCCTCTACTCGGTCAAGGATTACTTCCGGCTGAACCCGCTCATCGCCGACGGCGCCAGCCCGGCCGAGTCGCTGGCCGCCTTCAAGCAGATGGCGGACGACGCCCAGGACCTGGGCCTCAAGCTCATGGTCGATCTCGTGGTCAGCCATTGCGCCTTCGACTCCGACTTGGTCAAGCAGCATCCGAATTGGTACCGGCGCGAGCACGGCCAGATCGCTCACCCGTCCTGCCTGGAGAACAAGAAGAAAGTCGTCTGGAAAGACCTGGCCCAGTTTGACCACAAGCGCACGTCAGACCCGGAAGGGCTGTTTCACTACTTGTTCAAAGTCGTGGAGTTCCTGGTCGGACTCGGCATCACCGGCTTCCGCTGCGACGCGGCGTATCAAGTGCCGGAAGCATTCTGGCGGCGGCTCATCCAAGAAACCAAGCGCCGCCATCCGGGCGTGGTCTTCCTCGCCGAAACGCTCGGCTGCGCGCCGATGGAAACCGCCCGCACTGCCAAGGCGGGCTTTGAATACATTTTCAACAGCTCGAAGTGGTGGGACTTCCACAGCCCGTGGCTCATCGAGCAATACAACCTCACCCGCGAAGCCGCGAAGTCCGTGAGCTTCCCCGAAAGCCATGACACGCCGCGGCTGGCCGAGGAACTGAACGGCCACGTGGACGCGCTCAAGCGGCAGTATTTCTTCAGCGCGCTGTTCTCGGCCGGCGTCATGATTCCCATCGGGTTCGAGTTCGGCTTCCGCAAGCGGCTGCACGTCGTGAAGACCCGGCCTGGCGACTGGGAACAAACCGGCACCGATCTCACCGCGTTCATCAAAGCCGTCAATGCCGCCAAAGCGCAGAACCCGGTGTTCCAGGAAGACGCGCCCACGGAAATCCTGCGCACAGACAACCCGGCCATCCTGTTCCTCTGGAAAGGCTCGCTGAAGGCGCGGCAGGAGGCGCTCCTCATCCTCAACAAGGATTTCCACAGCCAGCAGCATTTCCGCACGGACAACCTCTACCAGTACGTCCAGACGCCCGGCCCGCTGACCGACGTTTCGCCCGAATACCCGCTCGACTACCTGCCCACGCCGTACGAATACACGCTCCGCCCCGGCCAGGGCATCGTGCTGGTGACGCAGAAGGGCAAACGGTAAGGTCGCCTCGCGAACGCCGTAGCGGCGGGCATCCTGCCTGCCGTCGAGAGCGCGCATCCTGCCGCCCGGAATTGTGCTGAGTTGGCCGTCCCACTCCATGAAGGAGCCGGCAACGTGTGGAGACACCGCCGCGCAGGCTTTCCACCATGTGGGGCGTGCGAGCAATTCGGACGCCCGCATCGTGGCGGACGGCCTGCCGACAAGAATGTCGGCGCTACGGCAGGCTGGAAAGCCTGCGCTACGGCGGGGGTGTCAAGATGCGCCCGGTCTGACTTTCGGCTGTCTTTCGGCTTGTCAAAGGTGCCGCTCTGCGGGACTCTGCCTGCCGAAATGCCAGCACAGGACCAAGCCTTTTCGAGGATGAACCGCACTTCTTGCGGTTTATTCCCGGAAAGCCCGGGATGAGCCGCTTGCGGCTCAATACCTGTTAGATGTCATCGCCACACGATATGTCAAAACCAAACCCAAACGAGTTCGCCAGATGCGTTTTATGGCGGTTAGCAGGCATCCAAGCCGAAATGACCGTGATACAGTCGCAGTTGACTTCACTTGAGGCGTTGCAGATTGGGCAGTCCCAAGCCGACAAAAATCACCAAGAGAGACGCCGGATGGTTCGGGAGGCGACGAATGAGTTTTATCTGGAGGCATGTAAGGCGGCATCCTTGCCACTCGGTGATCCGCCAACGCCTCCAAAGCGTTCTTGATTTCAGTTTCATAGATTTATGACACCCTGCGCTGCAGCGAACCCGGCCTGCGCTCTCCGATTTATGTTTACTGTTCATTCGTTTCCTTTAGTTGCGCTCCGCGCCCGGTTACTGGCCGGGTCGCTGAGCTTGGGTCTAGGCGGCTCACACCATGCGTGACATTCGTTCAGAACGTGCAGAGTTCTTTTGGAGTCTCCGCGGTCTTCCGCGCTGGGAGCAGCTCACATTTTCGGCAGTCAATTTGCCGTTCAGCCTTGCGACCACCATTCTCGGTTTCGTGCTCTGGATTCCTTTCCACCTCATGATTCTTCTCGTGCTCCCGTTTATGATTTTCACATTGGTAGGTAGCGCGATCTGGATGGTTTGCTTGGGCGTCATGCTTGGTCTCAGTTTCGTGACGGAGCGCGCTCCGTTTCTGCGTCCACTCACCTTCGTTATCGCGCTGCCATTTCTCATCCTCGCCCACAATCTGAATGGTCTGACTCCAGCACCGACGCCCGGTGATATGCAGGCAAAGGTGGAGAAGTGGGATTTGGTAGAGGCATTTCCTTTGACTTGGTCTTTCATGCGGTTTTCATTTGGTCATAACGATCCCGCCTCCATGCGCTGCATCTAACAGGGCGGGCCACGTCAGTTGCCCATGCGGGCGCACTCGGCCACCCGAGTCGCTCAGTTGGGTCGTTCGTTCAACAAGCGCAAAGCTGTCAGGCGTTGCTTGAGCCGTCAGAAGCCGCGCTCCCATCCATCACCAGCCTTCCCTCCTTCATCCGCACAATCCGCTGGGCGCATTGGGCAGCGACGGCGTCGTGCGTGACCAGGAGCACCGCGCCGCCGCCCTGGGCGAAGTCCGCCAACGCGCCCAGCACCACTTGCGCGTTGTCGCGGTCGAGGTTCCCTGTCGGCTCGTCGGCCAGCAGGAGCTTCGGACGATTCAACAGCGCCCGCGCCAGGGCCGTCCGTTGGCGTTCGCCGGTGCTGAGTTCGGCGGGCACGTGATGGGCGCGCGGCTCCAAGCCGAATTGCGCCAGCAGTTCACGCGCGCGTTGCTCGACGCCCGGCTGAAGCAAAGCCAACGACGGCGCCAGCACGTTGTCCAGCACGCTGAGATACGGCACCAGGTGGAACTGCTGGAAGACGAAGCCAATGTTCGCCGCGCGGAACTTCGCCCGCTCCTCCGGCGTCAGCGCGTAGGGATTCTGTCCCGCCACCGTCACCTGCCCGGCCGACGGTTGCAGCAACGCGCCGGCAGCGAGCAACAGCGTGGTCTTGCCACAGCCGCTCGGTCCTTGCACGCCCACGAAATCGCCCGGGGCCAGCGTGAGCGAAACACCCTCGACCGCATGCACGGCGCCGTTGGATCCGTGATAGACCTTTCCGAGATTCTGAATGTCCAGGCCGACGCTCATTCCCGGCTCAGGATTTCCGCCGGGTCTTGTTGCGCGGCGACCAACGACGGCAACCACGCCGCCAGCGCCGCCACCACCGGCGCGCCCGCCAGCACGCTTAAGAACAGCTTCGCGTCCTGTCCGCCGGCCGCGACACGCACCGCCGCCGCGCCCTCGTGCCAGCACGCGCCCACCAGCAAGCCCGCCGCGAAGCCAAGGCCCGCTCCAACCAAACCAATCACCGCTGCGCGCCCGAGGAAGATCGCCAGAAGCCCGCGCGACTGAACGCCGATCGCGCGCAGGACTCCGATCTCCGTCCGCCGCTCGCGCACGTTGCCGAACGACAGAAACGCGATCCACACTCCCGCCGCCACCACCACGACCGGCACCAAGACGGCGGCGAAGGACTCGCGCTCTTGCCGCAGCCGCGCACGATTCTGTTTCTCGTGCTCCACGGCGGCCTGGGCTTCCGTAGCCGCACGCCGCCGGGCTTCGGCACGAGCGAGCGTCTGCGATTGAAACTCGATGACCTGGGTGTCGGGCAGGATTTTCACGATCTCCGCGCGGACCTTGTCCAAGCTGTCCGCGGCGCACACGCATTCCAGCGCGAGGATGCCGTTGATCTGGCCGGGCTTGCCGAGCAACTGCTGCGCTTCCTTGAGATTGATCCAGACCGTGATGTCGTCCTTCGTTCCGCGTTCGGGATGAAGCTTGCCGACGGTGAAGTCGCGGCCGAGTAGTTTCACCTTGTCGCCGCTCTTCAACTTGAGCGAGCGATGCAACTCCCAGCCGGCGACCATTGTGCCCGGCGGGACGGCTTCGAGAATGGGCTTCTTGGGATCGGCGTGGAGGACCGGCACTTCGCCACGCACGCCGATGAGGATGATCGTGCGCTCGACCTCCGGCCACTTGAGCTTCTGCTGAAGGCTGGGGAGCAAGTGCTGGATCGTCGCCACGCGCGACGTGGCGAGGCGCTCGACGTAGTTCTCCGGCATGTACCGGCTGGCAAAGTCATCGGCGAAGAGGTCGCTGAGATTCTGGTCGCGCGGCAGGATGAGCACATTGAAGCCGAGTCCCTTGGTGATCTTGCGATAGTCGTCCTCCAGCGTCGCCATGCGCGCGCGGGTCTCGGTTTCCTTGGCCGCGATGATCTGCTCGGTGCGCGCGTCGTGCTTGCGCAGGACCGCCAGCGAGCCGACCAGGCACGCCACCGCCACACTCACCGACGCGACGCCGAGGGCGAAGTTCAGCTTGCGATACGCGACCTCGCGCAGGATGAGACGAAAGAGCGTCATGCGGAACCGGGGCCGGAGCCGGGCGGCTTGCGCACCTCTTCCCCCAAGAACTGAGTCGGTGGGGCGAGCGTACCCGCGAGCCGATCCGTCGCCTGGCCCCGGCTCGCGGGTACGCTCGCCCCACCAGCCAAGTTCAGGGGTTCCAAGCGCGAATTCTTCCGGCAAGTTCTCACTCGGAAAACCACCGTCGCGATCAGCAACCCGAGCACCCCGGCCCCCAGCAAGACCACCAAGTTGCGGGCCACGGCGTCTGGGCCGCGCGGCACAACGGGAGCTTGGGCCGCAACCAACGGCGTCGCGGGCATGTTGGTCTGGCCGGAAGCGAAGGACGCGAGGCCAATCAACGGCGGCAGTTCTGGATCCTTGACCGCCCGGCCTTCGAGCAGCGCGTCCCAGTCGGCAGCAATCAGGAGATCAAACCCAGGGTTGAGTTCCTTGACCTGGCAGGAACACGCGCCGGTCACGAATTCGGCCACGGCCTGGAGGACTTCCGCGCAAAGGTTGGTTCCAAGGAGCGGCGGCAGCACGCGCCCGCGGCCGAACACGCCAAACACCATCGGCTCCTTCGAGGTGGACAGGCCATCGTCGCCGCTCGTGAGCATGGCCAGCAGCATTCGCTCCGCCGGATTCGAGCGGGGGAAGCGGACAACCGAGAACGCGATCTTGAGCGGCAGGTCAGAGCGCATCCGCGGATCGTCCGGATCGGCTTCGGGCAACTTGAGTATCTTCTCCAATTGGCGCGACTCGCCTTCCAGCAGCCGGGCCACTGCGTCGTCGCGGGCCTTGTCGCCGCTTTCGAGAAAGAGCCAGACGGCGGAATCGCCTTTCAGCAGCCGCGCCGCTGTCTCCCGTCGCGCCGGCGAATCCACCAGCGTCCGCACGACCGGATCGCCCAGCGGCCCGGCCCACACCGGACGCTCCATCTCTCTTGATCTGGGACACTGCACGACGAGCCACGGCAAGGTGCTGGCGGTTTGGCGTCGCCAGAGTTGCAGGACGGCTTCCGAGTTCGTGGCGGCCAAGTCCACCCTCTCCAAGGTCAAGTTCGCGAGGTTGTTGCTGGCGGTGTGTTGGAGGGCGTCCGCCAACGCCTGCAGGTCGGCGCTCAGCGGCCCGCGATGGAACAGGACGGCTTCGTAGGCGTCCGGCGACCAACGCTCCAGCGCGTAGCGGAAAACCGGCACGCTGCACGCGCCGGCCAACCCGGGCGAGAGAACCAAGGCGGCCAGCAGCGTGCGCCGAACAACGGTGTGCCACAATGCTGACATCAAAGCGCCGTCAGCGTGCCTCCACTGCGGGCAAAGCTCAACTTGAAAGACGGCGGGCGCACCCGATCAGCCTCGTAACAGCCGACGTGAGGAGGCTCTGACTCTTTTCCGACCTCTGACCTCTGACTTCTGACTTCTGACTTCTGACTTCTGACTTCTGACTTCTGACTTCTGACTTCTGACTTCTGACTTCTGACTTCTGACTTCTGACTTCTGACTTCTGAATGGAGCCTCCTCACGTCGGCTGCTACGGTCTGGCACGAGGCTCACGGCAAACTGGAACGTCTGCGCTACCGCCCACCCGCCAGTTGCGCTTCGTTTCACGCTGCGGCACACTGCGCGACATGAAAGCAGCCTTCATCCAACAGGTCGGCCCGCCGGAGAACATCGTTTACGGGGACGCGCCGAAACCAGTTCCCGCTCCCTCCCAATGCCTCGTGCGCGTCCGCGCGGTCGCAGTGAACCCGATCGACACCTACGTCCGCAGCGGCCTCGTGCCGGCCAAGCTGCCCCTGCCGTTCATCGTGGGCTGCGATCTGGCGGGCGTGGTCGTGGAGGCCGGCCCGGAGGTGAAGCACTTCAAGCCCGGCGACCGCGTCTGGGGCAGCAACCAGGGGCTGCTCGGACGCCAGGGGACGTTCGCGGAATTCGCGGCGGTCGAGGAGTGCTGGCTTTACCCGACGCCGTCCAGCGCCTCAGACGAACAGGCGGCGGCGACGGCGCTGGTGGGCCTCACCGCGCATCTTGGCTTGGTCCGGGACGCGAAGTTGCAGGCCGGGGAAATCCTCTTCGTCAACGGCGGCACGGGCGGCGTCGGCTCCGCGGTGACGCAAATGGCCAAGGCGCTCGGCGCGCAAGTGATCACCACGGCGGGCTGCGACGAGAAGGCCGCGGTCTGCCGCCAACTCGGCGCGGACCTGGCCGTGAATTACCGGACGCAAGATGTCGAGGCAGAGATTCGCAAGTTCGCTCCGAACGGCGTGAACGTGTGGTGGGAGACGCTGCGCGAGCCGAACTTCGAGCGCACGGTGTCACTGCTGGCGCCGCGCGGGCGGATGATTCTGATGGCCGGACGCGAGGCGCGGCCGGTGTTCCCGGTGGGGCCGTTCTACGTCAAGGGCTGTTCGCTGCACGGCTTCGCGATGTTCAACGCCACGCCGGACGAGCAACGCGCGGGCGCCGCGGACATCAATCGCTGGCTGGAGGCGGGCAAACTGCGGCCCCGGATCGACCGGGTGCTGCCGCTCTCCGAAGCCGCCGCGGCCCACCGCTTGCAGGAGGAGAACACGATCGGCAAAGCAGGGACACTGGCGGGGAAAATCGTGCTGAAGCCGTGAGCGGGAAAGGGATATCAGGCTCCCGGTGGAGGAATTGAACCGTCCGTTTGAGCGACCAGCGGTTGCGGTGCTGGTGGTGTTGCCGTTTCTGACGGAACTGGAACAGCCTTTTGAGTTTCGTCGCTTTCTGTGTCTTCTGTGTCCTTCGGTGCCTTCGCTCTCTGTGCCTTTGCTATCTTGCGATGCGCGTTGTCTGCACGTTCCCCCTCCAATACGTCACGTTTCAAGACGTCCTCTGCCAGGATCGCTCGTATCTCCTCAATCTCTATCCTGACGCCGGGTGAAAGCCGCCGGAGTTCTCGCCGGATGACCGTCAACACAGGGTCGCTCAGAATCATGGCTCCGAGGAAGAACCGACTCATCGCTTGGCGCTTCAGGTGATACTCCTCCAGTACCGAGCGCGTCAGCCCCTCCTTGGCGAGTAGATACAGGGATTCCAGGTCGCCATCCGCCTTCGGGTTGAGGGCCAAGAAATCGAACTCCTCGACCAGATCTTGGCCGATGGGCTGCCCAAACGAAACCCGGTAGATGCGCCAATGGATCCCGTTGGTGAGCGCCACCCACTCGATGCCCTGATTGGCGGCGTAATCGACTGCCTGCTTGAGGTGAGGCTCCTTCAACTCTGAGCCAATGGCCTTGCACTCGATCAGCAGTCGGATCTTGCTGTCGAGTTTGATGGCCAAGTCGCAGTAAGTGCCACGAATCGCAAGCTCGGATGTGACCTCCGAGTATTTGTCGTAGCCGAACACGGCGTCGAGCATGTCGGTCACAATGATCACGGTGTCTGACTCGTTCACGTCGCGGGACTTGGCGGAGATGAGAACTGGTTGAAACCGTTTGATACCAACCGCAAGTCGGTCAGCAACTTTGTTGGGGATGGATGCCATAGTCTGTTCTATTTGTCGTTCGGGTTGTCGAGGCACGAGAGAGTTTGGCAGTCGTTCAACCACCTACGGTTGTTCCCGGCGGTTTCCTGTGGCACGCCCACGAGGTTGGCCCATGGTTCCTGGCCAGTTTCGGTCGGTTGAAATCAATTGCTTCATCGTCTCCGCTTCGCTTGCTGCGCCGAGTTGTGCCAGATGAATCCCGTCGCGGCAAGGCAGAATTGCCAAGCGCAAGCTTGCCGCGGGACCGCAACAAGCTCCGGCCCGCCACACTGCGTAGCGCAGGTTTTCAACCTGCCGTATCGCCGACTTGCAGTCGGCAGGGCCATGAAGCTCCCAGTCTGCTTACCTATTCCGCGCTCGCCGGCTGGAAAACCGGCGATACGGCAGACTGGAAAGTCTGCGCTACGGACGCCATGAGACGGAGCTTGATGCAGCCCTGCGCTTGCCGTGAAGGTCCATCGTCATTGCGCGGGCTTCGCCGGCAGGGTTTCGCTGGCGCTGGCCTTCGCTTGCGTTGCGAGCAGGGCGTCGAGGTTCTGGCGTTCGAGGGCCTCCATGCGGCGGCGCTTGTCCAGGAAACGCTGATACTTGTCCAGGTCCTCCGCGCTCCAGGTGTTCGCCTCGAAGTAGTCGCCGCAGTAGGGCACGAAGAGGTCGATCCAGCAGGCGAGTTTGTCCAGTTCCTCGCGCGCGAGTTTCACGCCGTAGTGGCCGGCTTCCAGCAGCGGGAACAACTCGCTCCGGCAAGCCCCGGCGGCGTAGGGCGGCAGCGGCGCGGGAATGGATTGCGAGCCGATCCAGTTGACCATGCGCCCGTCAAAGACGCCGAAGTAAGCGCCGACCGCCTCGAAGTAGTCGGAGGGGGCGGACAGCGTGAGATTCAGGTAGGCCTCACTCCAGGCACGCTTGGCCACTTTGTCCAGCGTCGAGTCGCCGAGCAGGCTGAAGGCGGGCGGGGTGTTGGTGATTGCAGATTGCAGATTGCGGATTGCAGATTGGGGGGCGCCGGTCGGCGCGCTGGAACTGTGCGCGGCGGGCTGCGTGAAGGCGGGACTCCGAACACTCCAAACGGGATCCTTCTGGCGCGTCACGGCGTTCTCCAGACGTTTGGGTTCCATCTTCAAGTTCCGGTCGTGGTGACAGCGGATACAGTGGCGGTCCAGAATGGGCTGGATTTCCTTCGGGAAGCTGAACCCGCGCGGCGGGGCGTAGAACGGGACCAGCGTCTGCGGGCCGGCCTGCAGGGCAAGGGTCGCGCCGTAATTCGCGGCCAGCGGAGCGGTGTTCTTGGATTCGTGGCAGCCGACACACGATTGGTTTTCGCCCGGCTGAAGCGTCGTCCAACTGCGCATGGTTTGGACGGCGCGGCCCTGGTCGTCGAGCGCCTGAAAATAAACCGGCACGCGCACCGGCACGGTGAAGAACGCCGAGCCATCGTCGTGGACCTTGGCGTCGCCGAGCACGATCTTCACGTCCCACGAGCCGTTGCCGATGGCGATGGGCGTGGAGACGAGCGCTTCGCCGCTGGGGCCGATGCTGCCGTTGTTGCCGACGCCCGCGGCGCGGAATTCGAGCGCGACGACGCGCAACTTCTTCACCGTGCCGCGCGGCACACCCGCCAGCGCAGGCCCCGCATAGACATCTTGCACGTAGCAGGTGCCGGTCGTTTGGCGGTGATCCACGGTGCTGGGCCGGAGCGGCGGCCGGGAGCGCGCGACCAACGGCACCGGTTGCTGGCACGCCAGCGTCGCGTCGGTCACCAGCAGTTCCCGCCGGCCCTCGAGGTCCATCCAGTAGATGCCGAAGTCGGCCCCGCCTTTGGGCCGTTGCGCCCGGCTCCAGCCCGCCGGGGCACAGCCCACGAGGAACTCGGTTTCCGTGAGGGGAAACGGATACTGGAAGAGCGGGGCGTCCTGGCCGTAGTAGTCGGCGCGCTCGGCGCGCGTTTCCCGCACCGGCGCGATCAACTGGGCACCGGCGTTTTCCTGGCGGCCTTTGGCTGGATCAAGGAGGCCGAGTTTGCCCGCTTGGGCGGTGTGATGGCCCGTGAAGATGGCCAGCACTTTTTGCGTGCCGGGAAGGCCGCGCGCGTGCGCCACGGTGGTAGGGAACCACGAGTTGTTCTTGTAGAACTCCGTCTGGCCGGTGCCGTCGGCGTTCATCTGAAACAGCGCCTGCGGCCACATCTGGCTGCGGTCGTTGTAGTCCCAGCGCGTGTAAATCACCCGGCCGTCGTCGAGCACTTGCGGATAGACCGCGTGGACTTGATCGAAGCCGAGCCGGCGCAAGTAGCGGCCCTCAGCGTCGCACGTGTAGAGATTGCTCACCTCGGTCCACCAGCAATCGACGGTTTGCACGCAACGCGTCGAGGCAAAGACGATGTCGCCGTTGGGCAGGAAGGCGGGTTCGTAGTCGGCAAAGCCCAAGCCGCTCGTGAGTTGACGGAGACGCCCGGAAGCGATTTCGAGTTCGTAGAGATGGTAGTCGTCCTCGTCGAGCGACTTCTTCCAAGCGAACACCACGCGTTCGCCGTCCCACGACACAGCCGGGTCGCGGATGGCCCCGCCCGGATCGGCCAACAGCGTGCGCATCGGCCCGCCGTCCAGCGTCCAGAGACAGAGCGCAGAGTTGGGGCGGAAATGCCGCTCGTTCTGCGCGTCGGACTGGCCTTCGGTGTAGGCGAAGAACGACGGCTGCAGCGTGCGGCGCTTGGTGAAGACGATGCGCGGGGCTTTGGCCTGGACGGTCTTCAGGCGCTCGGCCCGGCGCTGCTCGCAGGCCCGGACGTAGAGATCCCACCAGCGCGCGCTCGACGGCGAGGCCGGGGTCTGACACAGCGCCTCGTACTCCGCGCGGAAGGGCGCGCCGCGCTCAGCCAAGTCTTCCAGCACGCGCGGGATCAGCCGTTGCTCCCACTTGAGGCCCGTGTCGGCGGCGAACCACTCTGCGAACCGCCCGTCGCTGTCTTGCAGCACCCAGTCCCACGGCACGGGGAAATCGGCTTTAATGGCCTCGCAGAAACGGACCAAGTTCGTGGCGCGACCCGCTTCGGGCAGGGCGGCGGATTTCCAGGCAGCGCGCGCATGCAGCAAGGTTTCCGGCCACGTCGGCTGCTCCTGGTAAAGCTCCAGCACGTCGGCGGCGGGGGCTACGTTGGCAGCGAGGACGAGGAGGAGAAGCACCGTCACCGCGCAGATGTATGTGTTTAGCGTAGCGCAGGCTTTCCGGCCTGCCGTATCGCATGTTTTCAACCTGCGGGACGTTGTCGGGCGAAGGCGGGTATGAACTCGGCGTGATTCTGAACTGGCCATCCCCTGCCGACTGCAAGTCGGCGATACGGCAGGCTGGAAAGCCTGCGCTACGACGCTAAACAGATACGAGCAGACCGCTGTCTGCACGGTGGCAAAACCTCGTTGGCGTAGCGGCGTCTCGGTCGAGCGCCGCCATCTAGCTGCGCGAGGTGGTTTCAGAACGCCGTAGCCGCCGACGTGAGGAGGCTCCATCTCCAATGAAATCAGAGCCTCCTCACGCCGGCGGCTGCAGTTTTGAAAGAGGCCCGCACGAATAGGAACACGGCCGCGCTCGGCCGCAACGCCGCGACGGAGTCCTGCCATCGACTCTCGACATTCGGATTTCAGGTTCATGGCAATGTTCATCTGACGCCGCCGTTGGTGCCCGTGTTCGCGTGCGGCGCAGTCTGCGCGGCGCGCGCAAACAGCACAACCATTTCGTTGCCATTGCCGCGGCTCTTGGCTACTTCTCTCCCATGCGATTCATCGGAAGTGTCATCGAGAAGCTGCAGCGGCATCCCAAGCGGGTCGTCTTTCCCGAAGGGGCGGAGCCGCGCGTGTTGCAGGCGGCCCGGCAGTTCTTCTCCCTGCATCTGGGCGCGCCCATCCTGCTGGGCGACCGTGCGAAGGTGAAGGCCGCGGCGGAGCGGCTGAACCTGTCGCTGGAAGGCATCCGCATCATCAATCCGGCCGAGAGCGAAGAACTCGACAATTTCGCCCAGCGCTACGAAGTCATCCGGCGCGAGGACGGCATCAAGTTCGAGGAAGCGCGGCGGGCGATGACAAACCCGAATTACTTCGCCGCCATGATGGTCGCCATGCACCAGGTCGATGGCGTGGTCACGGGAGCCAGTGACGCTGTCGGCACCGTGTTGCGCCCGATGTTTCAGATCATCAAACCCGCGCCGGGTATCGCCACGCCATCGAGCTGCATGGTGATGGAAGTGGAAGACTCGCGCTTCGGCGAGCAAGGCGTGCTGTTCCTCGCGGATTGCGGCGTGATCCCGGAACCGAGCGTGGAAGAACTGGCGGACATTGCGGTTTCGACGGCCATGCTGGCCCGGCAGCTCCTCGGCGTGCGGCCCCGCGTGGCGATGTTGAGTTACTCCACCAAAGGCAGCCCCACGCATCCGAGCATCATGCGCGTCCAGGCCGCCACCGGCCTCGCGCAGCAGAAGGCGCGTCAGAAAGACCTGGACGCGGAGTTCGAGGGCGAGTTGCAGGTCGATGCCGCGCTCATCCCGGAGATCGCCGCGCGCAAGGCGCCGGAGAGCAAGGTGGCGGGCCGCGCCAACGTCCTGATCTTCCCCGATCTCGATGCCGGCAACATCGCCAGCAAGCTCGTGCAGCACGTCGCGCGCGCCAATGCCTACGGCCAGATTCTGCTCGGCATGGACCGTCCCGCGGCGGACGTGTCCCGCGGATCGACGGCGCACGACATTCTGGGCGTCGCGGCCATCGTCGGCGTGCAGTCCATTGCCTACGCCAAGCTCTATCCTAACGCCGGCAAACGCCTGCCGGGCGAGTGAATTGCAGTGGAACAGGAATTGCCCATGAGTTGTCAGCCCTCGGTTTCCTCCGGCACCTCGTGCCACGCCGGTGGGGCGAGCGTACTCGCGAGCCGCGGGAGTCTGCATGGGCAGCGGCTCGCTAGTACGCTCGCCCCACCAAACTGACCCGTTACCATGAACTCGGCCTCAACACTCCAATTCAATCCCCACCTCGCGAACTTGCCCGTCTATCAGCCCGGACGGCCCATCGAGGAAGTCGCGCGCGAACTCGGCCTGCCAGCGGCGGACATCATCAAGATGGCGTCGAACGAGAACCCGTTCGGCCCGTCTCCGCTGGCGCTGGCGGCGATGGAGAAGGCGCTGCGGCAAACGCATCTTTACCCGGACGGCAACGCCTTCTACTTGAAGAACCGGCTCGCGGCCAAGCTGGGCGTGACGACGGCAAACCTCATCCTCGGCAACGGCTCCAATGAAGTCCTGGAGTTCGTCGGACACGCGCTGCTGAATCCGGGCGACGAAGTGGTGGTGTCGCAGTATTGCTTCGCCGTGTATCCGATCGTAACGCATCTCTTCGGCGGAACACTCGTGACCGTGCCGGCGAAGAACTACGGACACGATCTGCCGGCGATGCGGCGGGCGATCACACCGCGGACGAGAGTGGTGTTCGTCGCCAATCCAAACAACCCGACCGGCACGCTAGCTGCGCGCGACGAGGTCATGGCGCTGATCGAAAGCGTTCCCGCGGACGTGTTGCTGGTCATGGACGAGGCGTACATCGAGTTCCGAGAAGCGCCGACCGATCTGCTGCCGTTGGTGCGCACGGGCCGGCATCCGAACCTGCTGTTGACCCGGACGTTCTCCAAGATTTACGGCCTGGCAGGGTTCCGCATCGGCTACGGCATCGGCCATCCGGACGCGATCTCAGCCTTTGAGAAAATTCGCCAGCCGTTCAACACCAACCTGCTGGCCCAGACCGGCGCGTTGGCGGCACTGGACGACACAGAGCACGTCGAACGCACGCGGGCCAACAACGCGGCGGGACTGAAGTTCTTTGAAGATCACTTCCGCCGGCTGGGGCTGGAGTTCATTCCTTCGGCGGCGAACTTCATTCTCGTGAAAGTTGGCCGTGGACAAGCCGTGTTTGAAGCGATGCAGCGGGCCGGCGTGATCGTGCGTCCGATGGGCGGTTACCAGTTGCCCGAATGGGTGCGCATCTCCATCGGCACGCCCGCGGAGAACCAGCGGTGCTGGGCGGCGTTGGAACGGGCGATCGGGGGAGATGCGCTCAAGCGTTAAGCCGTTCCAGCGTTGGAGCGGCCTCCTTTGAGTCATGGCCAAGTTCGACATTTGGGACATTCATTGCCACCTGAACGGGGTCGCCGGACGCACGCCGGAAGAGCGGCTCGACAAGTTGCTCGAGTACGCCAAGCGAGTGGGCCTCGCGCGGCTGTGCGTCTTCATGGGGATGGAGTGGGCTTACGATCCGGCGCCGGAAAAGATGCGGCAGGACAATGAGGAGGTCCTTCGCGCCATTCGCCGCGCGCCGGGCCGTGCCTTTGGTTTCGTCTATTTGAACCCCAGGCACACGCAGGCCAGTCTCGATGAACTCAATCGCTGCGTCCGCGACGGCCCGATGATCGGCGTGAAACTGTGGGTGGCCCAGCACTGCAACGCGCGCGCCCTGGATCCCCTCATTGAGCGCGCCACGGAACTGAAAGCGATCGTCTATCAGCACACGTGGCTCAAGGTCACCGGCAATCTGCCCGGCGAGTCCACGCCGATGGACCTGGCGGAATTGGCCGCACGCCACCCAAAGGCCGCGCTGGTTTGCGGCCACTCGGGCGGCGATTGGGAACTGGGTCTGCGCGCCATCCGGCCGCACCAGAACCTGTTTGCCGAGTTGGGCGGCGGCGATCCGACCGCGGGTTTCACCGAAATGGCGGTGCGCGAACTGGGCGCCGAGCGCGTGCTTTATGGCAGCGACGCGGGCGGACGCAGTTTCGCCTCGCAGTTGGCGAAAGTGTTGGGGGCGGACATCCCCGATCCGGCCAAGCGGCTCGTGCTGGGCGGGAACCTGCGACGCTTGCTCCGGCCTATCCTGAAAGAGAAAGGAATCAACTTGTGAGCGCACGCATTGTCTCCCGCACGGTGAACCGTCGGGCCTTTCTGGGAACCGCCGTGGCGGCCAGCCTTCTCGCGGCCAGTCGTGAGCCGGTCCTGACGGCGGCACCGGAGGCCGGCGCGTCTGAGAGCCTGATCGACGTGAACGTGAGCCTCTCGCGGTGGCCCGCGCGCCGGCTGCCCCATGACGAGACGCCCGAGCTGGTGGACAAACTCCGCCGCGCCGGCGTCACGCAGGCCTGGGCGGGCAGTCTGGAGGCGGTGTTGCACAAGGACCTGGCGGCGGTGAACCAGCGCCTGACCGAAGAGTGCCACCGTCACGGACGTGGGTTGCTGCGGCCCTTTGGCTCGATCAATCCCCGCTGGCCAGATTGGGAAGAAGAGTTGCGCCGCTGTGCCGAGGAATACCTGATGCCCGGGGTCCGCCTGCACCCGAGTTACCACGGCTACCGCCTCGACGATCCGGCGTTTGCGCGCCTGCTCCGGCTGGCCGCCGACCGGAGGTTGATCGTGCAACTGGTGTTCGCGATGGAAGACGAGCGCATGATGCATCCCCTGCTCCGGGTGCCGGCGGTGGAGCCTGCCCCGCTGGCCAGTCTGATGAAGGCCACGCCCTCGCTTCGGCTCGTGTTGCTCAATGCTCTTCGCACGTTGCGGGGCGAAGCTCTGCGGACCCTGCTGGCCGCCGGCGAAGTCTTTGTGGAGATCGCGATGCTCGAGGGCGTGGGCGGCGTGGAGGCGTTGCTGGCCCAGGTGCCGTCCTCGCGCGTGCTCTTCGGCTCGCACGCGCCGCTCTTCTATTTCGAGTCGGCGCTGCTGAAGTTGCAGGAATCGCCTTTGAGCGCCGAACAACGCGGCGCCCTCCGCCAGGCCAACGCACGACGACTCAGCGCCGCGGCTTGACCGTTCCTGCCACTGTGAGACCAAGCCGCCCCGTGGAACCGCCTCCGTCATCGTCCCTCGCTCACGTCGTGCAACTGACCACTTTCGGATGCACCAAGTGCTCGAAGTCGGCGTAGGCCATCTTGATGACTTCGGTGTGGGTGCCGGCGTTGAACGCGATCTCTTCGTCCGCGGCCAGCCCCGGCGAGACGAAGACCTCGATCCCGTAGAGATTGCCGAACGGGGGCATGGCGCCGATCTCACAATCCGGAAACAGGCTCTTGAACTGGTCTTCCGAGGCGAACCGCACCCGCGCCGCGCCGGTCAGGTCGCGCAGATCCTGCAGGACGATCTTCTGCGTGGCCGGCACCACGACCATGGCCATCTGGCCGTCCAGTTCCACCATGACGGTTTTAGCCAGTTCGTAGCCGGGCACGTGAGCGGCCTCCGCTGTCTCCTGGGCCGTGTAGGTTTCGCGATGCGCGATGCTGGTGTAGGGGACGTGCTCTCTTTCGAGGAACTCTTTGAGTTTTCTTGCCGGCATACTCGGACCTTTCTCGTTGTTTGACGGTGCTACGCTAAGCCCGTTCAGCGGAGATGCAAGGGCGGGCGCGATGAAACGTTGAAGCGTTGAAGCGTTGAAGGGCCGAAGAGTTAAAGAGTTGAAGAGGCTCCGGCATTGGGCCAAAGCCATCGCCTGAATCCTCTTCAACTTTTCAACCCTTCTTCAGGAGGAGTGGAAAAAAACTCCCGGAAGTGCTGGCAACCCTGCTGACCCCGGACGTCGTCGAGGGGCGTCATGTTCGATTGATGTTTCAAGACGAGGCCCGCTTCGGACGGATGGTGCAGATTCGGCGCTGCTGGGCGCCCGCGCCCCACCGTCCGGTCGTGGACAATGGCTACGAACGGGAGTTTCAATATGTTTACGGAGCGGTCAGCCCGCGGGAAGGAGAACTGGACTGGAGGGTGTTAGCGCCGGTGGGGACATCACGGATTCCGTCGGTTTGAAAGTCACCGTGGTGCCGCCAGAGCTGGACATGAAAAAGGGCGGCCTGCTGGCGCAAGCCGCCCGGAGTGGTCGCCGCGCAGTTGCGGGGTTTCGATCTGGTCTTTCATGCGGTCGCTCTGACCCTCGAGGATCACGGTTTCGGCGTGATGCAGGAGACGGTCCAGCACGGCACTGGGGAGCGTGCTGGCGTTCTTGAAGACTTTGGGCCAGTGCTTGAAGGGTTGGTGGGGGGTGTGGACCAGGGAGCCTTTCTC
>JACRJZ010000017.1 GCA_016219875.1 Verrucomicrobiota bacterium
CGAGGGAGGCCGGACTGCCACCGTGCCCCGGCTTCCTTCGCTTCCAATTTCCAGGGGCATTTGGGTAACACCACTTTTGAGTCAACCGGAGCATTTTCCGGCCTCATCTTGGGTAACACCCCCTTTTGAGTTACGGCGCCGCGACATGCGCAGACAGGAAATCACGGGCGCAACCGGACACCCCCGCCGTAGCGCAGGCTTTCCAGCCTGCCGTAACGCCGACTTGTAGTCGGCAAGGCCGTGGAACTTCCAGTCGGCTTGCCTCTTCCAACGCTCGCCGGTTGGAAAACCGGCGCTACGGCAGACTGGAAAGTCTGCGCTACGAGTGCTCCTGAACCGAGCTTGATGCAGCCTTGCTTCGGCGAGAGGGCTTCAAAAATCTGCTGGGCAGGCGCATCCCTGTCACGCATCCTCCCACCCATGCCACAACACATGAATTGCATGAACGCCTCCCAAGCCTCCGGCCCTGCCCCAGCTCCATCATCGACGAGCCTCCTCCACCCGACCTCGCGCCGCGCGTTTCTCGAACGGAGCGGCAAACTCATTGCCGCGTCGGCGCTGGCTGGCGTCGCGATCCCGCATGTCCACGCCGCGGAGGACAACACGATCCGGCTGGCGTTGATCGGCTGCGGCGGGCGCGGCAGCGGCGCGGCGGCCGACGCGCTGCGTTCCACCACCGGGCCGACGAAGCTGGTAGCAATGGCGGACCTCTTTGAGCAGCGGCTCTCCTCCTCGCACGCCAACCTCACCAAAGCCTTTCCCGCGCAGGTCGATGTCCCGCCGGAGCGGCGTTTTTCTGGCTTCGACGGCTATCGCAAAGCGATTGATTGCCTGCGCCCCGGCGACGTGGTGCTGCAATGCACGCACGCCGCGTTCCGCGCGCTGCACGCCGAATACGCGATTGAAAAGGGGATGCACGTCTTCATGGAAAAAACCTTTGCCGCCGATCCCGCCGGCATCAAGTGCATCCTCAAGCTCGGCGAATTGGCCGAAAGCAAGAACCTCAAGATCGGTTGCGGCCTGATGTGCCGACATTCATCGGCGCGCCAAACGTTGATCCAAAGAATCCGCGACGGCGCGCTGGGCGACATCCATTTCATCCGCGCCTACCGCATGGACGACGGCTACTACATGGGGCCGTATCAGGGCGGCGAGAGCGAAGTGCTGTGGCAGATTCGCCGGCCCTACCAATTCCTCTGGGCGTCTTCGGGCATCTTCATCGAGTTGATGATCCACCAGATCGACGAGTGTTGCTGGATCAAGGATGCCTGGCCGGTGTCGGCGCACGGCATTGGCGGGCGCGCGCCCGGCGCGACGGATTGCAGCCAGAACCTCCACACCTATTCGATCGAATTCACCTTTGCCGACGGGGCCAAGGCCATGATCAACGGCCGTTACATCCCGAAGTGCCAATCCGATTTCTCCACGTATGTCCACGGAACGAAATGTGCGGCCCAATTCTCCGGCAACATCCACGCGCCCACGGTGCAGACCTACAAAGACCAGCGCATCGCGCGGGAGAACATCGACTGGCGGCCTGAGCGGGAGAAGTCCAGCCCTTACCAGGCGGAGTGGGACGCCCTGCTGGGCGCGGTGCGCAACAATGGCAAGCACAACGAGGCCAAGCGCGCGGCGTATTCCAACCTCGCTGCCATCATGGGCCGCGCCGCGGTGCATTCGGGCAAACTCATCACTTGGGACGAGGCGCTGGCGTCGGATTTCAAATTCTTCCCGGATGTGGCGGCCTTGACGGAGAGCGGTCCCGCGCCGGTGAAAGCCGACGCGCAAGGCCGCTATCCCGTGCCCGTGCCGGGAGCGTGGACGGAGGTTTGATTCGCTGCTGGAGCGTACTGGTCAACTCGCCGCTGGGGCTGCAGTCGTTTCTTTCTCGACCACGGCTGGTGGATGTGAACGAACTGCTGCCCGCTGCGCAGGCAGTTGCCCACGCCCCGCGAAACCTCCGCCAAGCGTAGCCACGAGGGACTCGCCAATCCGCCGAAGTTCGTAAACACTGGCCCGCATGTCCGATCAATCCGAACCCGGCATTTTCGCCACGACGCACTGGAGCATCGTGCTGGCGGCGGGACGCAGTGACTCCACGCGGGCGCGTGCGGCTTTGGAGACACTCTGTCGGGCCTACTGGTATCCGCTGTATGCGTTCGTGCGCCGCATGGGGCACACGCCGCACGATGCCGAGGACGTCGTGCAAGCCTTCTTCGCCCTGTGCCTGGAAAAGAACTATCTCGGCGCGGCCGACCGGGCGAAAGGCCGGTTCCGCTCTTTTCTGCTCATCGCGCTGAAGCGATTCCTCGCCAATGAATGGGACAAGGCACGCACCCGCAAGCGCGGCGGCGGCGCGCGGCCGATTTCGCTCGATTCGCTGACGGCCGAGCAGCGGTACGCGCTCGAACCGGCGGACCGCCTCAGCGCCGACCGGTTGTTCGAGCGCCGCTGGGCGCTGACGCTGCTCGAGACCGTCTTGGCCCGGCTGGGTGAGGAACAGGCGGCGGCCGGCCGGCGGGCGGCGTTCGAACTGCTCAAAGACTCACTCACGTCCGGCGAACGCGGCACGCCTTACGCCGCACTGGCGGCGCGCCTCAGCACGAGCGAAGGCGCGGTGAAAGTCGCGGTCCACCGCTTGCGCCAGCGCTACCGCGAGTTGCTGGAGGCCGAGATCGCTAACACCGTGAGTTCGCCCGAAGAAGTCATCGAAGAGCGGCGTTACTTGTTCTCCGTCCTCAGCGGTTGATCTCGTAGCAGCCGACGTGAGGAGGCTCCAATCAAATGATGAAGCACGAAAGACGAAGCACGAATTCAGTTAGAGCCTCGTCACCTCGGCTGCTACGGAGGCCGCCAAGTCACACTAACGAAAAGCGCGCAGCGTTCGCGCCGCAATAATCACCGCCGTCACCGAACACGCCACCTCCTCACGCCGGCGCAGAAGAAGGCGGGGTTTCATACCCGTAGCGCGTCGGCTGGCCGGCCCGGCGGCAGAGCTCGTCCACCTCCTTCTTCAACTCGATCATGCGCAGTTCGCGACCGACCATGAGGCGATTGAAGCGCTCCAACTCCGCGTTGCTGTCCCGAAGTTCCTTCAACGCGCGGCGTTTCTCGGTCACGTCCCGGAACACCAGCACGGCGCCAGCCACCTTGCCCGCGCTGTCCTTGATGGGCGCGGCGCTGTCCTCGACCGGAATCTCGCGCCCGTCGCGGGTGATCAGGGCGGTGTTGTTGGCCAGCATGACGATGCGGCCCTCGCGCAGCACCTGGCCCACGATGTCCTCGCCCGGCGCGCGGGTCTTCTCATTGATGACGCGGAACACGCTTTGGACGGGCTGGCCCAACGCGTCCTGTTGCGACCAACCGGTCAGGGCCGCGCCGACGGGGTTGAGGATCGTGACGCGGCCGGCGGCGTCGGTGGCGATCAAGGCGTCGCCGATGCTGGCGAGGGTCACGCTGAGCCGCTCGCGTTCCCGCTGTAGTTCGGCGGTGCGCTCGATCACGCGCTGCTCCAGCGAGTCGTGCGCCTGCTGCAACGCCACCTCGGCGCGTTTGCGCTCGGTAAGGTCGGTGATGACGACGCAGAGAGGGTGCCCATCTTGCTCGTGCATCACGCTGAAGGAAATCTGGACCGGGATCGACTGGTCTTCGCGGCACAGAAGGTTGAGTTCGCCTTGGCTCGAGCCTTGCCTGGCTTCGGCGAGCAGTTTGTCAAAAGCCGGCAGGTCGGCGGGCGTCACCAAGCTGTGCAATGAGGTGCCGATGAGGCTGCCCGGCAGCCGACCGAGCCGTTCGGCGAGACGGCCATTGCAGTAGTAGAGCGTGCCGTCCGGCAACAGCGTGGCGGCGGCCTCGTTCATCGCCTCCACGAGGAGGCGATAGGGCGTCTCAGCGCCCTTGAGGCTATAAACTTGTTCGCCCATCACCAGCGCGTCCACCTCGCCGGCACCGATGGCGCGCAGGGTTTCCTGAGCTTCTTCAAGCTGGGCGCGCAACTCGGCGTTTTCCACGTCCAGTTCCGCAGCGGTCTTCGAGGGTGTGTTCATGGCAGTCTTGATTGAATGCTTGCGAATTCCCGGTTCGTAGCAGCCGACGTAAGGAGGCTCAAATATCGACGCGAGCCGGGTTCTTTCCGAAGAGATTGGAGCCTCCTCACGTCGGCTGCTACGAGGGGCTTGGCGTCGCTTGGCATGTGTGATTCAGGAAACATCCTTCTTGCCGGGGCTGTCTGCCGCGGCGCGCTTCTCTTCGGCCGACCGCAAATCCATGCCGACGAGGATGCGCTCGGTGTTGCTCATGTCGCCGATGAACCGGCGCAGCGGCAGCGGCAGTTGCTTGACCAGCGTGGGCGCGGCGATGATCTGCTCGCCCTCGGCCAGCACCGGCTGCCGGTAGATGTCCACCACCTCCAGGTCGTAACGGCCCTGGAGATGTTCCTCGCAAATCTTGCGGATGTTCTGGATGGCCTTGGTGGAGCGCGGCGTCAGGCCGGCGACGTAGAGGCGCAGGACATAGCGTTCGGTTTGCCGCTTCTCGACCGCTTTCTCCAGTGCGGCCTGGGCGGCGGTTCGTTTCTTCAGGTGTTCGGTTGACATGGGAGATCGGGGGTTACGCCGGTCGCAAGTCGAGACCGACCAGCACGCGGACTTCGTTGGAAAGGTCGCCGATGATCTTCTTGACCGGCTGCGGCAATTTCCGGACGAGCGTCGGGATCGCGAGAATTTGATCGCCCGCCGCCAGCTTCGGGTTCTTAAGCAGGTCAATCACTTCGATTTCGTAACGGCCCTCCAGGTGCGTCTCGCAAATCTTCTTCAGATTGGCCATCGCGGTGATGGATTTGGGTGTGTGGCCGGCGACATAGAGGCGCAGTTGCCAGCGGTTGGCGTCAGGCTTTTGGGAGTTGGGCTTGGTCATGGTTGTTCCTTTCAAATCAGAATCCGAAGTGAGAACCACGAAAGACACGAAAGACACGAAAAGGTTGACCCGATGGGGCCAACTGCCTCAGCGCGATTTCGATCCGTGGCCAGGCCGGCGGTTTCGGCTTTGGTTTCGTGTATTTCGTGTCTTTCGTGGTTATTCAAAACCGGAGTTCGAGTTCAATCCGCTTTCCTCGCCCGCGCCAGTTGCGCCTCGGTGCGGCGGGCCGCGTCGGCGCGTTGTTTCTCCAGCTTGGCGGCGACGCGTTGTTCGGCGGCAATGTTCGCGAGCTTGGTTTGGAGGGCGGCGACTTGCGCCTGCAAGTTGCGGCTCTCTTCGTTCAATTCGCGCTGGCGCCGCTCGGTGGCCTGATGCTGTGTCATCGCCTCGGCCTGATCGTGCGCCTCCTGGTTCAGCCGCGCCGCGCCAGTAAAGACGGCGCCGGGGCCGACATAGACATCCACGAGATCAATGCCCTTGTCGCTGAGCACGAACTCGCGCATCTGGTTGGAGTGGGCCATGCCGCGGCTCTTGAGCAGGTAGAGCACCCGGTTGCGCTCGCTGGCCGACTGCACCATGCTCAGCAACAGCCAGGTGTCCATGAGCGAGCTGACGCCCACTTCCGATTGCTCCAGCGCGGCGCCGCCGGCGGTGAGGCTGGTGAAGATCGCGGTGATGTTCTGGTTCTTGAGGAAGTCAATCACCCGCGTCAGCATCGCCTTGATCTCCGCGTCGTTGCCGACGGCGGTGAGGTTGGTGATCGGGTCCATGACGAGCGCCTCGGGCCGGAACTCCGTCACCATCTTGTGCAGGGCCACGAGGTGGCTCTCCAGTCCGCAGATGGTCGGGCGGATAGAGTAGAATCGCAACAGGCCCTTGCGGACGTGGCGGCGCAGGTCAATGCCGATGGAAGACATGTTGCGCATGATCTGGTCGGGCGACTCCTCCGAGGACCAATAGAGGCAGCGTCCGCCGCGCGAGCAAACGCTGTTGGTAAAGACCGCTCCGATGCTGCTCTTGCCCGAGCCCGCCGTGCCGGAGACGAGGATGCTGCTGCCTTTCCAGTAACCCTTGCCGGCGAGCATCACGTCCAGCCGCGGGATGCCGCTGGAGACGTGCGCGGCGGAAACCGGATAGGTCAGCCCCAGCGAACTGATCGGCAGCACGCTCAGGCCCTGCTCGTCAATCAGCGCCGGATATTCGTTGGTGCCGTGGGCCGATCCGCGGTACTTGACGATGCGTACGCGACGTGTGGCGACCTGGCCGCTCACGCGATGGTCCAGGAAGATGACGCAGTCGCTGACGTATTCCTCCAGGCCGTGGCGGGTGAGGGTCTTCTCGCCCTGCTCGCCGGTGATGATGGCGGTGACGCCCTTTTGCTTGAGCCAGCCGAAGAGCCGGCGCAACTCCGCGCGCACGATGGCTTCGTTTGGCAATCCGGCAAAGAGCGCTTCGAGGCTGTCGAGCACCACGCGCTTGGCGCCGATGCCGCCAATGGCGCTGCCAAGGCGGACGAACAGGCCCTCCAAATCGAACTCGCCCGTCTCCTCGATCTCGCTGCGCTCGACGCGGACGTGGTCCACCGCCACTTTCTTCTGGCGAATCAGCGCGGGCAGATCGAAGCCGAGCGAGGCGACGTTGTCGGCGAGTTCCTTGCCGGTTTCCTCGAAGGCCATGAAGACGCCCGGCTCATTGAACTCGCGCGCGCCGCGCACGATGAATTCCATCGCCAGCAGCGTCTTGCCGCAGCTGGCGGCGCCGCAGATGAGCGTGGGCCGTCCCTGGGGCAGACCGCCCTCGGTGATTTCATCCAGGCCGCGGATGCCGGTGGGGCATTTGGCGAGCGCCAGCGACGTTCTAGATTTCGGTTGCATTGAGGGGAGAATACCAACGGGGGGGGGGGGGGGATGTCAAGAACTCTCCGTTGAGGGTCGAGTGCGGCGGCCGAGTCACGAGGCTCTGACTGGATTGATGATTCGCCATTCGTCACTCGGCATTTGATTTGAGCCTGCTCACGCCGGCTGCTACGATCCGGTAACCTTTTCCCGCGCTTCCTTAAGTAGCGGCTGAACCGGAATCCGGTTCAGAACGAAAACGCATCATGAAAACGATCCGAATGTGCCACAGTTGCGGGGTCCCGCTCCCGCCGGACGCTCCCGCCGGCCTTTGCCCCGCGTGTCTGCTCAAAAGCGAAGCGCCCTTGTCCGCCGGGGCTGCTTCCGAGAACGCGCCTGCCATCCCGCCGCCGCTGCGGCCCATGCCTGGCGAGGCCTTCGGCGCCTACCGCATCCTGCGGCTGCTCGGCCAGGGCGGCATGGGCGAGGTGTACGAGGCCGAACAACTCGACACTGGCCGGCGCGTCGCGCTCAAGGTGATGAACCACGCGCTCACGTCCGAGCAGGATCGCAAGCGCTTCCTGCGCGAAGGCCGCCTCGCCGCCGGAGTCAGCCATCCGAACGTTGTCTATATTTACGGCAGCGAAGAAATCTCCGGCTGCCCCGTGATCGCGATGGAACTCGTTTCTTCGGGCACGCTCAAGGATCGCATCAAGCGGGGGCCGTTGCCGCCGCACGAGGCCGTCGATGTTGCGCTCCAACTCATCGCCGGACTCGAAGCCGCGCAAAGCACGGGCGTCCTCCACCGCGACATCAAGCCGGGCAACTGCTTCGTCGGCGCCGACGGCACGATCAAAGTCGGCGATTTCGGCCTCTCCATCTCCACCATCGCGCGCGGTGAATCGTTGCTCACGGCCAGCGGGTCCGTCGTTGGCACGCCCGCCTACGCGTCGCCGGAACAATTGCGCGGCGAGGATCTCGATGTCGCGTCCGACCTCTATTCGGTGGGCGCAACGCTCTATCACCTGCTCACCGGCCGGCCACCGCATGAGACGACCGATTTCGTCAAGCTCATCACCGAAGTGCTGGACAAGACGCCGCCGTCGCCTGACACGTTGCGCCCGGAAATCGCCGCCGGCCTCGCGAAGGTCGTGATGCGTTGCCTGGCCAAAGAGCGCAAGGCCCGCTTTGCCAGCTACGCGGCGTTGCGCGACGCGCTCCTGCCGTTCAGTTCCACCGCGCCGTCGCCGGCCGTGCTGGGACTGCGGTTCGTCGCCGGCTTGGTGGACGAAGTCGCGCCGTACGTGCCGTCGCTCCTTCTGCTCGTCTGGATCGGGCGCGATGCCACGGAGAAGTTCTTGTTTGAGCGCACGCCGGCGAGCCTGATGATCGCGGTGGGTTTTCTCGTACTCGACCTGCTTTACTACGCCGTGCCGGAGGGGCTGTGGGGCGCTTCGATTGGCAAAGCGCTGTGCGGCTTGCGCGTCGTTGGGCCGAATCGTGGTGTGGCAGGACTGCCGCGGGCCTTGTTGCGGACGCTGATCTTTCGCATCACATGGTCGATTCCCATCCTCGCCACGGTGCTGCTTTACACCAGCGCCGAATACCAGGCGCGGGCCAACGCGGCGCATTTGAACCCGGAAGATTGGTTTTGGTTCCCGCTGCTGGCGCTGCTCTTCTGCACCATGCGCCGGCGGAACGGCTTTGCGGGCCTGCACGAGCTGGCCAGCCGCACGCGAGTAATCGTCCGACCCACGGCGCAAGCGCGGCCCAAGCTCGCCGTGGCTCCTGCGCTCGCGACGGCACCTTCGTCGCCAACGAAACTCGGGCCGTACGAAATTCTCGGTTCATTGGGAACCACCGACGCGGGTGAATTGCTCCTGGCGCACGACCCTGCGCTGCGCCGGAATCTTTGGGTTCATCGCACCGCGCCAGATGCACCGCCGGTGTCCGCCCGCCGCCGCGACCTCAGCCGCGCCACGCGCCTCCGCTGGCTCAACGGACATCGCGACGCCGCGAGCGCGTGGGACGCCTACGAAGCGCCGGACGGCGCGCCGCTGCTCAAGCTGCCGCCGCAACATTGGGCTGCCGTGCGTTTTTGGCTGCACGATCTCGCTGCGGAATACGCCGCCGGCAGCAAGCACGAATCGCTGCCGCCCGCGCTCGAGTTAGACCGCGTTTGGATCACGACCGAGCATCGCGCATTGGTCTTGGATTTTCCGTTTCCCGGCGTAGCGGCGGGCATCCTGCCTGCCGTAGAGCCGGGGCTTCCAGCCCGGCGTAGCGTGCCGCGGAATCTAAAGGATGGTGAAGAATTGCTTGGCCTCAACCGGGCGGCTGGAAGCACGCCCTCTACGGCAGGCAGGATGCCCGCCGCTACATTAAACGGATGCGCCACGTCATCGTTCGCACCGGCGAGCGACGCAGAAGGTTTTTCTGCGGCGCAGAAGTTTCTCCATGCCGTGGCCGACTACGCCCTTCGCCGAGAGAATCGCACTGCCACGCCGCCGCCGCTCCACGCCCAGCCTTTCCTGCGCAGCTTGGCCGATGGCCGCTTTGAGGCGGCGGAGGTTCTCGTGGGCAACTTGCTGTCGCTCCTCACCAAGCCGGCGGAAGTCTCGCGTCGGCGCCGGCTGGCGACGATCTGTCTGGCGGCAGGGCCGGTGCTGCTGGTCGCGCTGGCGGCGTTCGGGGCGTTTTGGTTCACCAACCAGCGCACGGAGCGCGCCTGGCCACACCAGTTCGCCGGCAGTGCCGAATTGCGCGCTGAATTGCGTGGCTATGAAACCTTCGCCGAATGGCCCGCCGTCAAAACCAAGGGTACGGCTGCCGGTCAGGGATCGGAAGACCCGGTCAAGCTGTTGCGTCGCGCGTTCAAGATTCACTTCGCCGGCCATCACCGCGCGGTGATCGCGGACACCAACTTCTGGGCGCATCCGGCCGTGGCCGAAGCGTTGGGCGCCGACTTGCGCCGCGTGGCCGAAGAAGCGCTGACGGATTATCCGACCGTAACGGCGAAGCAGCTTGAGGAGGCTGACGCGGGACTTCGTCTGCTCCGCCACGCCATTCAGGGCGCCGACCAAACCGTGCCGCAATGGGTCGCGCTGGTTGGCGGTTGGCTCATGGTGATTATCGCCGCGCTGTTGGACTTCGGCTGTGTACTCGTGCTGGGAGAGGGATTATTCCTCCGGCTCTTGGGTGTCGCCACCGTCACGCGCAATGGTCACCGAGCTTCGCGCTTCCGCCTGTTGGGACGCACGCTGCTGGCGTGGAGTCCGTGCGCGGTAGGCGTGGCGCTCACGGTGGCTGTGTGGCTCACGTGGCTGCCTGGCTTCAACACGGGCGCGCCCGCGCTCGTGTGGGTTCTGGGATTCGTCACCGTGCTGGCGTTGGCCGGCGTGGCTTGGGCGGTGTGGAAACCCGCGCGCAGTCTGCCCGACTTGGCCGTCCGCACCTGGCTCGTGCCGCGGTAGGCGGCGAAGCCGGTACACTCGAACCGGCTGGCTTGGCACTGCCGCCGTAGCGCAGACATTCTGGTCTGCCGTAGCGCAGGCTGGAAAAGCCTGCAGGGCGTACGAGCAATTCGGACGTCCGCATCGTGGTGGACGGCCTGCCGACAGGAATGTCGGCGATACAGCAGGTTGAAAACCTTGTCATTACCCACATCTTTTCGATGCTTGTTTTAGTCTTCTGATGATGGTTGCTTGAGCGCGTGGGCGTGGCTGCGGCCCGCCGTGTCGGTTCCTCTCCGGTCGGTTTTATGAACACGACCCTGATCGCACCGGCCC
>JACRJZ010000156.1 GCA_016219875.1 Verrucomicrobiota bacterium
CAAGCCAAGCGGGCTTTGGGGCGGACCTTGGATCGAATCAAGCCGCGGGCACTAACGGCAGCGTGAACTGTGGGATTCGGCAGTCCGCGGTTTCATTTCAACCGCGAACGTTTCTTCTTCAACTCCTTCCTCAGCGCCTCCCACGGCAGGGCGTTGACCACGTCGGCTTTGGTCAGCCAGCCTTTGCGGGCGATGCCGGCTCCCAGGCGCAGAAACTGCGAGTGCTCGTTGCGGTGGGTGTCGGGGTTGATGACGCACTTCACGCCTTTGCTCTTGGCGTAGGGCCAGAGGCGCCAATCCAGGTCGAAGCGATAGGGGTTGCAGTTGAGTTCGATCCAGGTGCCCGTCTCGGCGCAGGCGTCGATCACAGCTTGCTGGTTGACTTTGTAAGCCTCGCGCTCCAGCAGCAGGCGGCCGGTAAGGTGGCCCATGATGTGGACGTACGGATTCTCCGCGGCCCTGATGAGCCGCTTGGTCGTCTCGGCTTCGTTCTGCGAAAAACCTTGGTGCAGGCTGGCCACCACGACATCGAGTTCGGCGAGCAAGTCGTCAGGAAAGTCGAGTTTGCCCTCGGTGAGGATATCGACCTCGCTGCCGGTCAGGAGGCGGATGTGACGGCCGGCGTCGGCGAGGCGCTGGCTGTAGTCCTTGACGATCTTGATCTGTTTGCGCAGGCGGGCGGGGTCGAGTCCGTTGGCGACGAAGCTTGACTTGGAATGATCCGTGATCGCCCAGTAGTCGAGGCCGAGGTCGTCCATGTAGTCGGCGATTTCTTCGAGCGTGTTCTGGCCGTCGCTCCAGTTGGAGTGGTTGTGGAGCGAGCCGCGCAAGTCGGTCCACTCGATCAAGCGCGGGAGCGGGCCGCGTTCGGCGGCGTCGAACTCGCCTTTGTCCTCCCGCAGTTCGGGTGGGACGTAGTGGAGGCCGAGCTTCTGGAAGACGTCTTCCTCGGTCTGACACGCGACGAGGAGCTTCGGGTCGCGGGTTTCTTCCTTCGACTTGAAGAGGCCGTATTCGTTCAGGCGCAGGCCGCGGTCGATGGCGCGCTGGCGCATGACGATGTTGTGCTCCTTGCTCCCGGTGAAATACATCAGAGCGAACGGGAACTCCGCGTCGCTCACCACGCGCAGGTCGGCCTGAATGCCGCCTTCGAGCATCACACTGGCCTTGGTTTCGCCCTTGGCGCTGACGCTCAGGATGCCGGGCTGCGTCGCGAAGAACTCGATGACGTTCTCCGGCCGCTTGGAGGAAACGAGGAAGTCGATGTCGCCGATGATCTCCTTGTGCCGGCGCACGCTCCCGCCGGTGCTGACGCGGATGACATCAGGATGAGCGCGGAGGTTGTCGAGGATCGGCTCCGCGGCCACCAGCGCGTCGCTGAGCAGATGACGCGAAGCGAATTGGCGGCGAAAGGCGATGCCCTCTAGAATCTTGGCCTGGGTCTTTTCGCCGAAGCCGTCGAGCGTGGCGACCTGACCAGCCTGGCAGGCGGCTTCGAGTTGCTCAATGGTTTCGACGCCGAGCTTGTCGTTGAGGGCCTTGACCTTCTTGGGGCCGAGGCCCTGGATTTGCAGCATGGCCACGAGGCCGGCAGGGATGCTGGCTTTGAGTTCCTCGTAATAGGCGAGCCGGCCCGTGGTGACGAGTTCGGTGACTTTCTTCTGAATGCCTTCGCCGATGCCCTTGATCTCGCCGAGGCGGTCTTCAGCGACGAGTTTCGCGAGCGGCTCGGAGAGGCCCTCCAGCGTGCGCGCGGCGTTGGAGTAGGCGCGGGTCTTGAAGGGGTTCTCGCCCTTGAGTTCGAGCAGCACGCCGATGTCGTTCAGGACGGCGGCAACTTGTTCTTTGTCCATGCGGGGACTGTAGGACGAGCGAGGGGAAACGCAAAATCCGAAGACGTGAAACGTGAAACGTAAAAAGGGAAGGCGCGGGAGGCGGTTTCGGAACGCCATCCAAGGCACGCGAGTCCGGCTTCAGCTTCCCAGCAACTCAGCCGCCTTCGCGCGCACGTCGCCTTGGCGCACGAGCGATTCACCGACCAGGATCGCTTGGGCGGTGGCGCGGTGGAGACGCTCGACGTCGGCACGGGTGTGAATGCCGCTCTCGGCGACAAGGAGCGTGTCGCGGCCTTGAGGCGATTGGCGAAGCTTCGCCGCGAGCCGCTCCGTGGTCGCCAGATCGACTTTGAAGGTCTTAAGGTCGCGGTTGTTCACACCAATTAGTTGCGCGCCGGCGGCGAGAGCGCGGTCCAACTCCGCTTCGTCGTGGACTTCGACCAGCGCGGCCACTCCGGCCTCGGTGGCGAGCGTATGAAAGTGCTCCAACTGCGCGTCGGTCAAAATGGCCACGATGAGCAGGACGGCGTCCGCGCCCCACTCGACGGCTTCGAGGATTTGCCGGGCGTCGATGATGAAGTCTTTGCGCAACAGCGGCAGGCCGACGGCGGCGCGGATTTGTTGGAGATACGTCAGGGAGCCTTGGAAAAACTTCTCGTCGGTCAACACGGACAGGCAGCTTGCGCCGGCAGCCTCGTAGTCGCGGGCGATGCGGACAGGATCGAAGTTCGGACAAATCACGCCGGCGGAAGGCGATGCTTTCTTCACTTCGGCGATGAGCGCGACGGAGCCGTGCTTGGGCTGGCGCAAGGCTCGCACGAAGTCGCGCGCCCCTCCGCGTTGGGTCAGGGCGGTTCGCAAGCCTGCGCTGGTTATGTCGCGCGCCGGAAGCCGGGCGACTTCCAGTTTCTTTTGCTCAACGATGGTGTCGAGGGTGGACATGTGTAGCGGGTTGAAAGTTACAGGTTGCAGGTTGCAGGTTCTTTCCGTGCGTCGCTCAACGACAGAGCTAGGGCGTCGGCTTCTTTCGGAATACGTATCGGTTATCGTCTTCGAGAAACGCAACCATCGACATCAACTCTCTGTCAATCTTCTCGTCTGCCTCCCAAGGGTGAAGTCTCCAGTCTAGGAATCGTCCTTCGCTTAAAACACCCACCTCGACATCCTCGTGTTGAAGAAGGCAAGTCGCCACCTCACGAACGAAGCCATGCACAGACAAAACACCATGCTCTGCGCCCCAACGACCACGGAGTTCCCGAACAAGATGGGCCATCGAAACCGGCCCTTTGCTCAAGCGGCTGTAAACTGTTTCTGCCATGTCGCTCTGTTGGGACATCGCTCTGCCTAACGTCAACCGTCGTCATTCAATTCCTGCAACGAACTCTCGCACGCTTGGCGCGACAACTGTATCGGCCTCCAATCCGAACTGCGAATGAGGCACGCGATGGTCATCGTGTGGTCGCTGTGCCGAAACGTGCGATGTAGCCACAGTCGGACGAGTGCGCGATCGATTGGGTCTGGCTGCTCAGGCATGGCCGCTAACATGTCGCGCTTCTTACTCCTCCAAGTCCCTCACGCCCTGCATCCGCTTCATCGGGCAGCCGGCGCGGAGCCAGCCATTCACGAAGTCGTCCAGGGCGCCGTCGAGCACGGCGTCGGTGTTGCTGGTTTCGACGCCGGTGCGGAGGTCTTTGACCATGCGGTAGGGCTGGAGGACGTAGGAACGAATCTGGTTGCCCCAACCGATGCTGCCCTTCTCACCGTAAAACCGTTCCATCTCGGCTTTCTGCTGGTCTTGGCGGAGCGCGTAGAGCTTCGAAAGCAACATCTTCATGGCGGTGGCGCGGTTCTGCGCCTGCGAACGTTGCGCCTGCGAGGCGGCCACGATGCCTGTGGGCAAGTGCGTGATGCGAACAGCGGTTTCGACCTTGTTGACGTTCTGGCCGCCCTTGCCGCCGGAACGAAAGGTATCGACCTGGAGTTCGCTGGCGGGAACGAGGATTTCACCGCCCTCGTCGATTTCCGCGATCACATCGACGCTGGCGAAGCTGGTGTGGCGGCGCTTGTTGGCGTCGAAGGGCGAGATGCGCACCAGGCGATGCACGCCGCGCTCGGCCTTGGTGAAGCCGTAAGCGTATTCGCCCGCGACCACCATCGTGGCGCTCTTGATGCCCGCGCCTTCGCCAGGGAGGGCGTCGTTGACCTCGGTCTTCCAGCCGCGATTTTCGCACCATCGCTGGTACATGCGGAGCAGCATGTTCGCCCAATCGCACGCTTCGGTGCCGCCGGCGCCGGCGTTGATGCTGAGGATGCAATTCCTTCGGTCATGCGGCCCGCTGAGGAGGATGTCGAGTTCGACTTTATCGACGTGCTTCACGAACGCGCCGGCTTCGGCCTCCAGTTCTTTCAACACGGCGGGCTGGCGTTCCAGCGGCTCCGCCTCGCCGAGTTCGAGCATGACCTTCAAGTCGTCGAGCTGCTTCTCGGCCTGGACCAGGGGATCAACCTTTCGGCGGAGGGAGCCGCCTTCGTCGATGAACTTCTGGGCTTGTTCCCGGCTGTCCCAGAAGCCGGGCACGGCCATCAGAGTGTCGAGTTCGGCTTGGCGCTGTTGCAGGGCCGGGACGTCAAAGAAACCTCCGCAAGTGCGAGAGTTTGCCTGCGGCGCTGGCCAATTGTCCTTTGACGGCATCGAACATAGGGGCGGGAGAGTAATCAGCGAAGGGGCCGGAGGGAAGCGGGAAATCTGCGGACCGCACTGAGGCGAATTGACTCAAAAAGATTGTTACCGAAGGCGGGGAGAAATGGTTTGAGGAAACCATACGTTGACTCAAAAGGGGTGTTACCGAGCTATGGAACAGACAATGAGTCAAACAACACGAACGGAAGTGCTGGCCAAGAA
>JACRJZ010000155.1 GCA_016219875.1 Verrucomicrobiota bacterium
CGGCGTAGAAGCGATGCGCGTGAATGGCCCTCGGAGAGCCGGATGCGGGAAAACCGCCTGTCCGGTTCGATGAGGGGCGGAGCCAGACGGTCATTGGCCGCGTGCCTTTCAACCCGTCGGCTCCGCCTACTCTACTAAGTCTCAAGTTTTGCATTTTTGCCGTTGACAAAGGAGGAATACCTGCCTTTCAATCGCGCCATTACCTTGTGAGTGTGGGGTGCAAAATGTATTTGCGACAGTGGTTGACAAGCACGAGGCGGCGGGAAGCCAAATGCAGGAGCGAAGGTCCATGTCCAAAACACGCGCTCGCCCTCCGCGAATACCCCGCATTCAAGACAAGTCATTGTTTCCATGAACCTTCACACGGATTCGGCGCGAAACGCCGATTTCTGAGGAGAAGCCTCAATCTCCGCTCTTTACTGCAATTGTTTGGGTCAGATAACAATTCCAGCGGAGGCATGAATGAATGCAGCGCCACGCTGATAAACTGTTTTCAGCATATTTTACATATCGGCCATTACAGCCGTATTACAGCTATAGCAGCCGATATTCAGCTTCACGCGAAACAATATCGGTACAACGGGCCGATGTCGAAAACCCACGAGAAACACCGACCGAGCACCAGAAACCATTTCTCCAGCGCCGCCAATGATGATTCGCGGCTGGAGAGGAAAAGCAGAAGCACAGAAGAGTTTGCGGAATAACCAAAGAGAAACGAAAGGGCACCACTATGGCCAGCAAACAAGCGATCACACAATCAATCACGGATGCGGACAAGATCATCAAGGTCTGGACGGACAATGCGGCGTTCAAGATGGACAAGATCACCTTGGAAGAGTTTACCGCCAAGCGCAATGCCTTGGAACAACTCGACCAAGACATTGCGGCCAAAGAAATCGAGATGACGGGCTTGGTGAACACTCGCAAGACGCTGAGGGACGAAGTGAGCGGATTAACCACCCGCGCCCGCAGCGGAATTCGCGGCTTCTTCGGCCCGGACTCCACCCAATACGAACAAGCCGGCGGCACCCGCACCAGCGAGCGCAAAAAGCCCGTGCGCAAGGCCAAGACCGGCGACGATGGAAAATAGCCAGTGAGTCACCGCGAAACAAACGAAAGCAACTCCACCCTCTCCGCCTCGACCGGGGACTTCCGCTGCTTGGGAAGCGGCGGAAGGAATTCGGTGAAACCGAAGGCCCGCTGCGGGCCGAGCGAGCGGGCACGAGCGAGTCACTGGGACGGGGTGAGGTGTCGAAATTGCAGGCGTTCGATTCCTTTCTCCGCCTTGACTCCCCTCACCCATCGGGTTCCCTCGCCCGTTGGACGGGAGAGGGTGGCCGAAGGCCGGGTGAGGGACATGGGAGTGGGTCTGGGAGAGGGATCAAGGGAGAGGGCAATTCCGCATTCCGAGTTTTGCGTTCCGCATTGGAATGGTTCCGCACTCCGCACTCGGATCACCCCGAACGCCGAAGTTGAATCGCCGCAAGAGAACACAAAGAGCACAAGTGGGCAGGCAGGCCGGAATTCCGCCGCCTTTTTGCGTTCTATGCGTTCTGTAGCGGCCATCCCACATCTGAAATCAGCAATGTGCAATCTGAGATCAAGCAAAGCACCGCCGGTGCGGGTTTGGGAGAGTCAACCGCCTCGCCTTCTGCATTCTTCCTTCTGCCTTCAGTCGGCCAGACCAACTTGGGGCCATCACCATTGCGTCCAAGCAAACTGCGAGAGACGACCCTAGTCCGAAGTCCGAAGAACGAATCTCCAATGATGAACGGCAAGCCAACTCACAATTCAACAATCGAAGCTCGCACTTCGACCTTCGCTTCATTTGCCATTCCCCTTCGGACTTCGGCATGTTCGCCATTCGACATTGTCCCGCCCCGCTGGACGCCACCGCCGCGAATGAGTATGAAACCCACCATCTTCAATCTTCCACCAAGCGAAGCGTGGTGGGCCAGCCACGCCATACCGCCAGCTAATTGCAGAGGAACCCAGAACCGATGCCCTCGAAGTTGCTACCCATCCGATGAATCATCTGCATGGAACATGATGAACGTGCATCGGCAACTAACACTGAGCACAAAGGCGTGCTGCTATTCGACTCGACTTCCAAACAAGGGATCAACAACTTGAACAATGAAAACAACAGCTTGCCCTCCAACGCGACGAACTATCGTGCTCGCCAACATCCTGGTAGCCTTGGCCGCATACCTCGTGACTGGCATTGGCGAATTCCGCGCGCACGGTGATACGGTGGAAGAAGATTGGGCCTCCTTCCGGAAGCAGTTCCCATTTCATATTCAATCCCTCGTACTAAGCCCGTCCCGTCCAGACGGGACTCGCACGCTGTTGATCACAGAGCCACCTCCTATGGCCACACTTGAAGGGATGAAAACCGCAGTGAGTGGTAAACTGGCAGATGCAAGGATTTTTCAACACCCAATCGGAGTGGACGGATGGGTTCGCGACGTGGCAGTGTCCGCACCCACCAACGCAAACACGCTTTTCGAGACTGTAGCGCGGCTAAGCACATACCTCTTTGGCAGCTCATACAAGGCGCATGTGCTTGAACTGCCTCTCCCAGCTCGTGAAACTGCCAGGCAGAATCTTGATCTCAAGGTTGACTCCCATGAGTTGCATCACTGGTTGGCGGACGATGCCCTCTTCGTACCGGTCGACTCGAACCAAGACGTTCCCCTGCGGTCAATCCGTCAGTCCAGGGAAACTGCCGTGTACTACAGCAAAGACCGAGGCCTAGTGGCTTGGTGGCTTCCCACTGGGACAAAGCTATCCAGCCATCGTGGTGTCATCCGGCAATTTACGATCGACTCAGACTTGCTCGTCGGAGGTCTTATCTACGAGACAGGGCTTATGGTCATCGGAAGGGAGAGGATCACTCCCTTGCACATAATTCAGCCGCTTCGCACTGAAATGTTAATTTCTCTTGCAAACATCACAGAGACACAATTGTCCCAAAGCTACGAGCGCACGTATCCACTCGCAGGAAGGTTCGACGATCACCGCGACTGGGCACCTATTCTCCTCAGCCCTCAGTTGCGCCATACCGAGTATGGAAGCCTGCTCAACATAACCGATCAGCTACTCAAGGGCTGGTCGATGAAAGGGTTGATCAAATACGAACGCTTTCCGTACGAGGCTCCAGCCAGCTTTCCGTTTGACAACACGCCGCTTTATTTCTATCTCACAAAGAAGCTAAACGATCCCTTTTCTAGCTTACTATTCAACTGGAACACGACAGGGTCTGGATATGCGGTTGACTATCCAGAGCATCAAGTCGTGGCACTAAATAGAACCGGCGCACTGCCCGTGACATACATGCCTGATGAGGAACGAGCATTCCCCAATAAGAACGAAAGTCAGGCCTTTCCGATAATTAGGCAGGCCATGGAAGATGGATACGCCTATTTCGCTTCCCTCAGTGATCCGAACTTGGTTAGAGTGCTTCAGTACTCGGCATTTTACCAGTTGTTCCGAGCCGCAGCATGGAGTCCCACGGAGAGTGTTCCAGCTGCGGACCAACCGGAGGCTGAGTTGCGGAAGCTCTTTGCAGAGCTGTTGAACCGCATAGGATCGGACTCTCCGTCGCTGATCAACGAGTTTAAGGCTCGATACTCGGCCGACAATCAGGCCACAAACTCTGTGGGGTTTCGAAAACGGTTTCTCGATTTCCAGAACGAGGTAAACCGTATTTCCGCTGAAGAGTTCAGGATCTCGCTAACGAGCTATGGCCGTTACAACGCTCTCGCAGATCTTGTGATGTCTGTGACACTAATGGAGAGCACCTTGCAGGCATTGCCGAGCAACAAACTGCTCGCCCAGCAAGAGCCCGACACAACTCAAAGAACTGAACGAGCGTTCGAACGAATCCGGGAACTACAGCTTGCACAGGAACCGTATTGGAAGGAATTGGCGCGCGTGCTAGCACAGCGCCTGGAGCAGGCTGAGGATAACAAAGTTAGTCCCGACGAGGCAAAAGCAGCAGCGGCGCGAGCGGCAGAAAAGCGGATTGAGGATCTTCGCACGAAGGTTCATGCAATCAAGCCCGGAGAACTGGAGGCTTATATCGCTGAACGAGATACTCGGGATGCGCTTGACCTACTGGTGTCGATGGAGGAGGCATTTAGTAAGTTGCCTGTCGATCCTTTAGCTCCATTGACGAATGAAGCTCCAACAAGTGTTCGGACAGAAAGGGCGATTGAACGATGGAAGCTGCTCGCTTCGATGAACAGTGATAAAATTGACCGCCTTTCCACACTTGTCGTCGAAGCAAGATCCAAACGGTGGGAGGAATTTCAAAAGAAATATGGCCGTACATTCTTTGAAGGGGGAACAAATGATCCCGAAAGGAAGGCATCAGACATCAAGCAACTAAATAAGTCCCTTGTGCCGCTACGAGCCAAAGCAGCAACCTTGGATGAAACGAGAGTTAAGGCACTTGCAAGGCTGTCTGCGAACCGTTTGCTCGTACAGCGCCTCCGCTGGCAAATCCCAGGATTCTATGCTTTAGCTCAGAAGCTCCCGGATAGTGGGCTCGCCACCCTTCCAAAGGACTTAACGAGCGAGAGTGGCGTCAACGCCCAGGTGACGGCTGTCGAATGGCTTGCAAATGCCTCGCCTGCAATTGTGGACGCTATGGTTGTTCAAAACTGGACCAACAAGCTTGATTTGGCGGTTGATGACTTTTCAACCGAAGTCAATGTGTGCCGGACAAATCTAGCAAAGTGGCCTGGCAGAATCCTAGAACTGGGCATTGCGTTACTTGATCAGGCGGGGGACGGTGAAATGAAAATGGAGGCTCTGGAGTCTGCTCTTGAACGCCAGGTGACCCAATTGGAGAAGCGTTTGGGGAAGGATTTCGTTGAGCGCTCGATTAACAGGCGGGCGCAGGAATTACTAAGCCTGCTAAAGCAGGTAGGCGAACTGTCCGCGCAATTTAAGTTAGGAGCTTTCCAGTCTACGTACCCTGCACGGGTCCGGGATCAATGCACCGCTTGGATGAAGACGCCCTGCGTGGTGATTTCCGAGCCAACAGGGGATGCGACGATGTTAGTTGGTGGACACGACGTTGATTCCACCGTCACGCGATTCAAAATTGCCACCGATCCAGACTTCAAGGCGGGCACTGTAAAGGTTGTGACAGAAGATGGTCACGATGTGTTGCTTGTGCATCCGGATGACGCCGGGAGAATTGTGCCGAACGTTCGCAAAGCCGCCCAGTCTTCAGCAAAGAGCGGAAAACCGCTTTCTGCGGCAGAAAGAGACAAACTGGTTACCGAGATGCAGCAGGCAGTCCGCAACACACGACCAACACCAATAAGGCCCATCCGCGAAGCATTGGGGATGCAGGCTGCCGCCCCTGTGAAGGATCGTGGGGCGCTGCCGCTAGTCAATGCATCCGGAAGAGCTTCTCCCGTTTGGCCAGGCGGACACTGGCGGAATTATGGTGAAGTTCCAGAAACGGTAGCCAAGCTGCGCACCGAGATCGGAGGATGGAAGCCACCACAGGTTATTTTGACTCGGCAGGCGGACGGGACTTGCGACATCGGCTTCCCAGATGGAACCAGTTGGCGCGCTTGGAATACGCAAGCCGCCATTGATCTTTGTGTGGAGCGCGTGCGGCCGGGTTCTTCCGGAGTCGGCGAGCCTGTCGGATTGCACCTTGATGGATTCAACTACGACGAGGCTCGGGGTTTCGTAACCTCATGGGAGGTTCGGTCGAAAGCGGTCAAAGAGGCGGAGTTTGGTGTTAATCCTCGGAAGTCTGGCCGCATTGCGGCCATAGATTCTCAATTGGAGCAACGGTGTGACTTCGCCCAGGCCAAGATCACTCAGAGGCAGATTCTGCCCGGCGAGAAGGCGGCACGATGCACTATCGAGATACCAGTAAAGGAAGGCACGCCCGCCAAGCTTGATTTGTTGGTTCGGAGCGAAAGATCTTTAAGCCGGGTGGTTTGGGATAAAGTCTTAACTGCGGTCGAGAAAGTGGTTGGGCTTTACAGACAGAAGGGCCCTTTCCGCCGCGACGTTGCCGCACAATTGCGAAGAGACATCAAAGTGCTGCTCAAGGACATGGAACTTGAATCCTCTCAGATCGAACTGCACTTCTCGAGTGACATGGGGGATTTCTATATTGTCTTGGACGTAGTTGCCCCAGAGCCGGCCCAGAGAATCGACATGGCAGTGCGGTAAGATGTGCGACTACTTGGAAAAGCCACTTGACCATCGTATCCCATGACTCCGATCAGTGACCGTGTCGTTTCACCAAAAGATTGCCTCTTGCTGGTCGGGCTACCGCTGGGTCGAGAAAACTTCTTCCGGTCCTTCGACGATCCTCTGACCTACGCAGCCTTGTCACGCAACCAGCATTTGAAGGACGAAGCATTGTGGGTTGGTTATTCTGGACTTGCGGACTCTGCTTTGAAGTTTTGTGACAAGGTAACTTCGTTTGGGGGCCGGGCACAGACGTCACCGGCTGTCCGAGACTTGGCTGAATTGAGTAGGGATTACGCCGTAATTGCGTTCTGGACTCATGCCACATGGCCGCCGCTAGGCGCAAATGACATTCGCGATGTTCCTGGCCTCTGGACCACATTGCACTCTGGTGAGGATGCCGTGTCAAAAGCCTTTCGAGCCTGGTGCCAAGAGGCTGGGATACCGCTGAATAGCTTGAGCGAAGATGACGCCAAGCGGGCCTGGTTGGCGGAAGCTGTGGGGCGGGCCAATGTGTTTGCCCATGCTGAAGCAGCGGCGTTTCCGCCCGAACGAAAACCAAGGGGCGGCAACCCCATTTGCAGGCGAACAAGCGAGTGCGCTGAGAACCTGCATCGTCCCGCGTTTGATCGTCAATTCTCAGAGTTCATCACTGAATCTCGTGGCATCGAACTTGATGGGCAGATGCGTAGCGTAGGGGAGGTGTTTAGTGAATTCTCGCAGGATCAACCGCGTGTCTTTGATCTGCGGATGTGCAATTCATCAATGATCGCGGGCTCAGTGAAACAGAGGTGCCCGGCCAGTTTGGTGGTCGTCAACCAATGGCAAGCAGATCCGTTGGTCGGACTCTTGCGTTACGTTCTGGTTTTGCAGGAGCTCGCTCGTGCGCCAATCAGCTATGTCGAGGCGTGCCGCCGGGTTCACATTGCTGGTTTGGCCTTAAGGAAGTCACTATGAAATCGCTTCAGAGTATTCTGGACTCCTACGCGTCTCAGTACGGCCCACTTGGTGCAAAGAGCGCCGTTTCCGAAGAGGAAGAGCAACGATTGATTTCAGATCTGCTGGCTATTCAGGCAACAAACGGCAAGCTTGTGGCTGTTGTTGCCGTCCTTCTCGTTTTGCTCTTTGGAATATGCGTGTGGACTGTCATCTCGAAAGGCGCGGAACCCAACACAGCCAAAGCAGTTCTTGGGCTTCTTGGTGTTTCGGCGACAGGCTGCATTCGGTGGCTGCTAGGTTTGTGGCGGGAGAAAACCTCTATCGAGCTGTTATTGAGGCTGGCTGTAAGCATAAAGGGAGACGCTTTGTGTCAAGTGATCAAAGTCTTGGCTGCCAAGGCCGGTTTGGCAGCTGGTCCAGATGATGTTGCGTCGCGACCGGGTGATCATGGCAGGCACAAGCATTAGTATAATAAATGACATCATTCGATCATGGATTGAAGGCTGAACGACAGCCACCCTTCACTCCGTCGGATTGCGGATTCGCACTCCGCAATCTCAGAATGGATTACCCAGCCATCGGATAACAGACACGGCGCGCGGTTCCTAGGACGCGATTCCTCTCTGCGTGTGTCACAGTACCCGGACACTTATGTCGGCGGGCGGTTCACTTGTTCAAGCAGCCAGTCCAGTTGTCGCCGCGCCCCGGCAATGACGGCACGGTAAGCAGCAAACGACGTTCTCTTGCTGGTGTATTTGTCCTGTAATTTCTGGTCCACCTCTCCGCCGATGATGAGGATTTGCAGGCTCATGCCCAGTCTTGTCAGCGGGCGGATCAAAACCAGCCACTTGTGGGCACTTCAAAACCAGCCACTCTGAGGCGGGAAAGTCATAGCAGTTTCTTTGTTCGTTTCAAGGAATGGTTGGCTGCAAGGAACAGGTCAGGCCGGTCTTTGGCATCCGGTCCTTCGTAGCGCTGGTCCGCGTATTCCCGGATGGTGCTCTGAATCTGCTTGTTGCATAAACGCGTCGGTTCCTAGCCTTGGCACATTTGCTTGTTTCGCCGGGCGGTTTTGATCCACGGGGTCTTCCTCACTTGGCGGACCTTGTACGGAAGTGCCTTTTCGCAAAGATGCATGGGCTTGGTTTCCTCAAGCCGTTCGTTCCGCGGTTTGACACTGATTTGCTTTCAACACGGCATGAATCCCCCTCACCCGCCCTTCGGGTACTCGCTCCCCTACTGGTGGCGAGGGGATGCCCCGGTTCGTGGGAAGTAGCGGTAAATGTCTTTGCGGTTGTGTCAGCGCACGAAGGTCACCGTGCCGCGCTCAAACACAAAGCCGATCCGGTAATCGCCCAAGTCGCGAAGACGCAGCTCACCTCGCGCAAAGACGCGAGACGCGAGAGAAAGCTGTTCTCGGGAGTTTCCAGAGCTTTGTGTCTTGGCGGCCTTGCGCGAGCACGCGCCGCTGGTTTCGAGACGTTTGAAATTGGGAATCTGCTGGAAGGTTTGCGCGGCCTCGACTTGCAGGATGATTTCCTTGACCCGCCCTAGCAATGCGGCGTCGGCAATAGCGGACAGATCCGCGTCGAAGGATTCCCGAAAGGCCGTGTTCACACCGCGCGGGCGAGCCGTCGGAAGATTCTCTTCCGGCTGGTGAGCCGGGTTTTCTCGCCGTTTTGAATGGCTCTCAGCATGGTCACGTCCTCCAGGCTTTCCTGCAAGGCTTCACGCAATAGATCGTGACGTTCTTGCAGAACTTCGACGACGGCGTCTTTCAAGAGGCTCTTGAGGCGGCGTTCTTCGGCAGCGGTCATGGGAACTAGAGTACGGAAGCGTGCGGGCCAGTCAGCGACCTCAGGCAAAGCCGGAGGCTTACCCTTTGAGTCAAAGTGGGCCTTCCAATCCGGCTTCCGTTCCGGTGGCGTCGTCGTGCGCGTCTGCGTTCGCGGCTTTTTCGTGTATTTCGAGTGTTTCGTGGTTGCGCAGGCTTGTCCGCTCGTCAATCCAGCGTCTGCCGGTAGCGTTTGATGCCGATGCTCAGGGCGATGACCATGAACAGCGCGATGGGCCACAGTTCCGGCGCGATGTCCCGCGGGCCGTTTCCCTTGAGCAAAATGCCGCGCACGATGCGGAGAAAGTGCGTCAGCGGAAGGACTTCACCGATGGCCTGCGCCCAGGTCGGCATCCCGCGAAAGGGGAACATGAAGCCGGAGAGCAGAATGTTTGGCAGGAAGTAGAAGAACGCCATCTGGACGGCTTGAAGCTGGTTGCGCGCGAGCGTCGAAAAGGTGATCCCCATCGCCAGGTTGGCCCCGATGAAGGCGAGCACCACGCCGTAGAGCAGGAGGACGCTGCCCACCATCGGCACGTCGAAGAGGAACTTAGCCGCCAGCAGAATCAAACTCACCTGCACGTAGCCGACCATGATGTAGGGAATGAGCTTGCCGATCATGACTTCGCCCGGACGGACGGGAGTGGAGAGGAGATTCTCCATCGTGCCGCGCTCGCGCTCGCGCGTGATGGCCAGGGCGGTTATGATGACCATCGTCATCGTGAGCACCACGCCGAGCAGGCCGGGCACGACGTTGTACTGGGTGATGATGTCCGGGTTGTAATGGCGGTGAATGCGCAGTTCGACCGGACCCGGTGTGGCGCGCAGCCGGCGCAACGGACCTTTGAGGTCGCGGTTGAAAACGTTCACGACCAGCGCGTCCAAGGCCGACAGCGCGTAGCTCGTGGCCGCCGGATCGCTGGCGTCCGCTTCAAGCAACAGGCTGGGCCGTTCGCCGCGCAGAAGCTTGCGCGAGAAGTCTTCCGGGACGTGGAGGACGAATTGCACGTCGCCTTGCTTGAGCAGGGAGCGAACTTCCGTCTCGCTCTCCGCCACACGCACGAGGGCGAAGTAGTCGCTGTTGCGCAACGACCAGAGCAGCGTGCGCGCGAAGACGCTGTTGTCCGCCGACAGCACCGCCGTGGGCAGATGCTTCGGGTTCATGTTGATCGCGAAGCCAAAGAGAATGAGCTGCAGCAGCGGGATGCCCACCATCATGCCGAACGTCAGCCGGTCGCGCCGCATCTGGATGAACTCCTTCACTACGATGGCCCAGAAGCGGCGAAAGTTGAACGTGTGGCGGAGCATGTCAGGAAGGTGAAGCGTTGAAGGGTTGAAGGGTTAAAGAGGTGAAGAGGTTGCAGCATTGGGCTGCGGCCATCCCGTGAAGTCTCTTCAACTCTTCAACCCTTAAACTCTTCAACCCTTCAACCATAGTTGTCCTTCGCCGTTTCCATCAGACTGATAAAGACGTGTTCCAGCCCGGACTCGACCTGTTGCCAACGGTGTTCGCCGGCCATCCACGGGCTGAGGCTGGCCTTCAGTTGGGCGGCGTCGCGGCCACTGACATGGAGCGTGGTGCCGAACGCGACCACTTGCTCCACTCCCGGCAAGCCACGGAGTTTCTCGGCCAGTTCGGGCAGGCCGGGACCGCTCACTTCCCACGTCGTCAAGCCGGCGCTGCCGATCACTTCGTCCACCGTGCCGCGCGCCAGCAAATTGCCGTAAGCAATGTAGGCCAAGCTGTGGCAACGCTCGGCCTCGTCCATGTAGTGCGTGGTGATGAGCACCGTCAGACCGCGCGCGGCGAGACGGTGAATCTCTTCCCAGAAATCACGCCGCGCCTTGGGATCGACGCCGGCCGTCGGCTCGTCAAGGAGAAGCAACTCCGGCTCGTGGATCATGCAGGCGGCGAGGGCGAGGCGCTGCTTCCAGCCGCCGGAGAGCTGGCCGGCCAGTTGTTTGCGCCGCGCGGTCATGCCGAGCGATTCCAGCCCTTTCTCAACCACTGCCCGGCGATTCGGCAGGCCATAGACGCGCGCCACGAAGTCCAAATTTTCCTCCAGGCTGAGGTCTTCGTAGAAGCTGAACCGCTGCGTCATGTAGCCAACGTGTTTCTTGATCTCGGCGGATTGCGTGAGGATGTCAAAGCCCAGGCAAGTGCCGCTGCCGCCATCGGGCCGGAGCAAACCGCAGAGCATCCGCAGGAACGTCGTCTTGCCGCTGCCGTTCGGGCCAAGGAAGCCGTAGATCTCCCCGCGCCGGACCTGCATGGCGATGTCGTTGACCACCGTGCGACCGCTGAATCGCTTGGTGATGCCCCGCACGTCGATGACAAGGTCGCCGTTCATGAAAGCAGCGATGTGCGAGAAAAGAGAATGACCAATGTCCAATGACCAATGACCAAGTAATGACCAAGCCCCAATGACCAACCGCGCGGAACGCGCGCCGTTCGCATTTGGCTATTGGTCATTGGGAATTCTTTGAGCATTGGACATTGGTCATTGGTCATTCGCCCCGGTCATTGCGAGAGCCTCACGTCCACCGGCTGGCCCGGCTTCAGGTTGCGCGCCTCGTCTGCGGCGAACACCGCCTCAATCATGAAGACCAGCTTCGCGCGGTTCTCCATGCTGTAGATCACTGGCGGCGTGAACTCGGCTTGGGTGGAGATGTAGTTCACGGTGGCGCGCAGCGGCTGGGCCACGCCGTCGAGACTGACTGAAACCGCTGTGCCAGGCCGGATCGACGCCAGCCGCGCTTGCGGCACGAAGAAACGGACTTTGAGGTTGGCGGGCGGCAGCAGCGCGACGACCGGGGTGCCCGCCGGCACGAACTCGCCCGCCCGATAAAGCGTGTCGTGGACCCGGGCGTTGGTCGGAGAGGACTGGCTCTTCTGCGCCAGCGCCCAGGAAGCTCTTGTCAGTGCTGCCTGCGTCGCTTGCACGTCGGCTTCGGCGGCCTTGATTTCGTCCACCCGAGCGCCCAGCCGGGCGGTGTCGAGGTCGGCAGTCAGCGACAGCACCGACGCCTGGTCGGCATCGCGCCGGGCCTTGGCGGAGTCGAGTTCCGCCTCGGAGATGACCTTGGTTTCGCTGAGTTTCTTGCGCCGTTCCAGATCCAGTTCCGAGAGCTGCAAGTTGGCTTTCGCGCGGTCGAGTTGCGCCTTGATCGACTCGATTTCTGTCGGACGGCGGCCTTTGGTGAGGTTCTCCAGCCGAGCCTTCGCCTGGACCAGCCGCTGCTCCGCCTCGCGCGCGGCGGCGGCTTCGGCCTCGCGCTCGAGTTCAAAAAGCAACTGACCAGCCTTCACGTCCAGGCCGCGGCTGACCGCGAGATTAGTCAGCGCGCCGGCCAGCGGCGAGGCCACATACACGAACTCGCCTTCAACGTAGCCCTGAAAGGCGTCCGAAGGGGCCTGGGAACAACCCGCCAGCAGCAGGCCAAGGAAGCACATCTCGGCGGCGGTCACCAGACCGCCGCTACACCGGAGCGTCAGGTTCGTGGCTGAAGTCATTGTGTTCATCGTCGGTTCGGGCCGGCACCGGCCCGGCGTGGAAGAAAAAACCAAATACCAGTTGACATGTCAAACACTCGTTTGAAATATCCGTTTGAAGCGTGAGTTTGAGATGGCTGGAAAATTGAAATCGAAACCCGGCGCGGCGCCGGCCGAGACCCGGCAGCTTCTGCTGGAAGCGGCCGGGGCGGTCTTTGCCGAGCACGGCTATTACGACACCACCGTGCGGCAGATTTGCCAGCGGGCCGGGGTCAATGTCGCCGCCATCAACTACCATTTTGGCGACAAACAGCGGCTCTACACGGAAGTGCTGCGCGACTGCCAAGCCAAGGCGCTGGCCAAGTACCCGCCCGATCTGGGCCTGGCGCCCGGGGCGCGTCCGGTGGAGCGGCTGCGCGCCTTCGTCCGGTCGTTTCTCTTCCGCATCTTCGACGCCGGCCCCACGGCCTACCACGGCAAGCTGTTGACGATGGAAATGATCAACCCCACGCCCGCGCTCGACGCCATCGTCAACGAACGGTTCCGACCGATGGCGGAGCAGCTCTCGGCCATCCTGCGCGAACTGCTCGGCAAGGGTGCGTCGGCCGAGTTGGTGCGTCTGTGCGTCGGCAGCGTCGTCAGCCAGTGCGTCTTCTACCATCATTGCCGCCCGGCGATGTGCCGGCTGTATCCCGATTTGAAGTTCGGCCCCGCGGAGATCGAGCGACTTGCGGATCACATTACGCGGTTCTCGTTGGCTGGATTGAACGACGTGGCCAAAAGATACAAAGGGCGCCGCTGACCAGAGACAAATTCCGTTCCGACTGACCCACCCCTCCCCTACCCTCCCAATCGATTTATGATGACGAATCGCATTCAACCCAACTATGCGCTGGCTGCGCTGAGCGTCACGCTGGCGATGACCGGCATGGCCGGTGCAAGCCCTGCCGCCGACACCAACCCGCCTCCTGCGCTGCAGCCCGCCGCCACGAACAGCCATCCGGTCTTGCCGAGCCGGCCGCTGGCGCTGGCCGAGTGCCTCGACATCGCCTTGCAGCAGAACGCGAACATCCAAAAAAGCAAGAGCGACATCGAGGCCGCCTACGGCGTGGTCATCCAGACCCGCGCCATTGCGCTGCCCAAGCTGCAAGGCACCGGCAACTACCAATACAACGATCAGATCGAGACGCTGCCCTTCAGCTTTCCGGGGAGTTCCGTGAACAGCTTCACTAAGGTTCATTCCTGGAATGCCGGCTTGCGCATCGTGCAGTCCCTCTATGAAGGCGGGCGCGTCAAGTCCGCGCTGCACACCGCCCGGCTGACCAAGGAGCAGGCCTTGCTCCAGCACCAGACCGTGGTGATGGACACCGTGCTCGCAGTGCGCGTGGCCTTTTACGACGTGCTGATGTCGGAGCAGCAGATCGTGGTGCAGGAGGCCTCGGTCAAACTGCTTCAGAAGGAACTCGACGACACCACCCGCCGCTACAACGCCGGCACCGTGCCGCGCTTCAACGTGCTGCGCTCGGAAGTGGAACTGGCCAACGCCAAGCCGAAGCTCTTTCACGCCAAGAACGCCTATCGCATCGCGAAGAACAACCTCGCGCTCGCGCTCGGCTATCGCGTGCCGCCCACGGTGTGGGAAGACATTCCGCTGCAGCTTGCCGGCAAGCTGGACGCCGAGCCGTTCCAAGTGGAACTGCCGATCGCGCTGGCCGACGCGCTGGAGAAGCGCCCCGAACTGGCCCAACTCCGCAAGGCCGAGCGGCTGCGCTGGGAAGCCGTCAAGACCGCCAAGAGCGGTTACCTGCCCAGCGTGCAACTCTTCGGCGGCTATGGCTGGCGGAATTCCACGTTCCAACAGGAGTACCTCATCAACGACGTGGCCGGTTGGAACGCCGGAGCGCAGGTGACGTGGAACTTCTTCGACGGCCAGTTGACCAAAGGCAAAGTGCGCGAAGCCGAGGCCCTGCTGGCGAAGTCGAAGACCGAGATCGAAGACAAGACCCGCCAGGTCGAACTCGACGTGCGCACGGCTTACTCCAGTTTCGTCGAAGCGCAGGAAGTGCTCGAGTCGCAGAAGAAAGTCGTGGAGCAAGCGGAGGAAGCCTTGCGCTTGGCGATGGCCCGCGAAGACGCCGGCGCCGGCACCCAGCTTGACACGCTCAACGCCCAGACGGCGCTCACGCAGGCCCGCACCACCCAGATCCAGGCGCTGCATGATTACGCGGTGGCCCGCGCCCGGCTGGAGCGGGCGATGGGCAAGTGATCGGTCCGCTCCGGCACTTCACCCATCGCCAGCCCCAACGAAAACCGCAGGGCTGCATCAAGCTCCCGCGCGGCGCACTTGGTAGCGCAGGTTTTCTAACCTGCCGTATCGCCGACTTCCAGTCGGCAGGGCACCGACAGTCCCAGCCTGTTTGCTTGTTCCAGCGTCCGCCGGTTGGAAAACCGGCGCTACGTCCTCACCGGACGGGGAGCTTGATGCAGCCCCGGCGGAAACCGCGGGCCGGCAACTTCAAGCCGGCAACTTCAAGATTGCGCCCGCGCGGCCCCGTCCGCATAGTCCCGCGCGATTTCAGAAACTTGAAGCGAACAACACTGACTCTTTAGCCATGACTGATCCGAAAGTTCTCCGCCAACAAACGGCGGCCAAGCTCCACGCCGCCGCCTCCAAGCCCGCCAAGATCAGCGCCTTCATCGGCCTGGACGGGTTCGTCGATGAAATTCTCCATGTCGTGGACAAGCGCGAGAGCGCCGAGAAGTACACCCGCCTGGGCCAGATGGACGATTGGGGCAAGCGCATCTGCGCCGCCGCCGGCAAGAGCACGAACATCGAATTGGTCAGCCAGATGACCAAACTCGGCGGCAACGGCCCGATCATGGCCAACGCCATGTCCGCCTTTGGCGTGAAGGTCAGCTACCTCGGCATTCTCGGCTATCCGAACCTCCACCCCGTTTTCGCGGACTTCGCCAAGCGGGCTGAAGTCGTCTCCATCGCCGAGCCGGGCTACACGGACGCGGTAGAGTTCGAGGACGGCAAGGTCATGCTCGGCAAGCACCAATCGCTCCGCCAGATGAACTGGGCCAACATCAAGGCCCGCTACGGCCAGGACAAGTTCACGGCTAAAGTCGCCGGCTCGGACTTCGTTGGCTTCGTCAACTGGACGATGCTGACCTACATGAACGGCATCTGGGAGGCGATCCTCAAGGAAGTCTGCCCGAAGCTCAAAGGCCCGCGGAAGAAACTCTTCATCGACCTTGCCGACCCGGAGAAGCGCACCAAGGCCGACATCCTCAAGGCGCTCAAACTCATCACCGCTTTCGAGAAGCACTTCGACGTGGTCTTCGGCTTGAACCAAAAAGAGGCGGCCGAAATCGGCACGGTGCTCGGACTCAGCACCGCCAACCAGACCGAAGCCGGGCTGAGCCAGCTCGGCCAGGAAATCCTCCAGCGCGTTCCGGTGAACACGCTCGTGATCCATCCGACCGCGTTCGCGCTTTCCGTGGACCAGAACGGCGTGAACCTCGTTCAGGGGCCGTTCACCGCGAAGCCGCTCATTACCACCGGCGCGGGCGATCATTTCAACGCCGGCTTCTGCATGGGCCGTCTCCTCGGCCTTAACAACGAAGAGAGCCTGCTTGCCGGAGTGGCCACGAGCGGCTTCTACGTCCGCACGGCGAAGAGTCCGTCCGTGAAGGACATCGCGGGCCTGATGAAGAAGTGGCCGGCGAAGTGAAGAAGTTCAAGGTTCAAAGTTCAACGTTCAAGGTTCTCCCGACGACAACCTGCAACCTGCAACTTTCAACCTGCAACCGATGCTCCTCCCCATCGTCAAGTACGGCCACCCGGCCCTCCGCCAGAAGGGCACGCGGATCGAGCGCATCACGCCGGAGATCGAGACGCTCATCCGCGACATGATCGACACCATGCACGACGCTCACGGAGTCGGCCTGGCGGCGCAGCAGGTCGCGCAGGCGCTGCAACTCACCGTGCTCGATGTGCGCGAGGTGACGGATCGCCCCTCGACGCTCGAACTCGACGGCCAGCCCGCGGACGTGGACACCTTCATGCCACTGGTCCTCGTCAACCCGGAGTTCAAGCCGGTGGGCGCGCCGGTGACCGGGCCGGAAGGCTGTCTGAGCTTCCCGGAGCTGTACGCGGACATCACCCGCCCAGAATCCATCGACGTAACCGCGCAAAACGAAAAGGGGCAGACGATTCAGTTCCGCTGCGGCGGCCTGCTGGCCAAAGCCATCCAGCACGAATGGGATCACCTCCAAGGCATCCTCTTCATCGACCGGATGACGCTGGAGACGAAAAACAAACTGAAGCCGGAACTCGACGAACTGATGGCGGAGACACGGGCGGAACTGCAAAAGAAGAAGTAGAGCCTCGGCGGCGGAGCGGCGTCTCGGCAGAGCGCCACCATTTCTATTTTCCTGGCTTTTGCCCTCTGCCTTGCAGTGCGGCGCTCTGCCGAGACGCCGCTACGCATTTTTGAAATCACCGCCCGCGCAACGGAATTTTGGGGCTGGTGTTGAAATCGCCAGCGACTATATTCAAGCCATGAACCGCAACGCACTGGCAGGTTTGTTGAGCGGCGCTCTGCTGGCGAGCACCGCCCTGGGCCTCTGGGCCGACATTAAGGACAACCCTTATCAGGTCATTGTCACGCGCAATGCTTTTGCCCTGAAACCGCCGCCCGATCCCGCTTCCAGCAAACCAGCGGAACCTCCCCCCTCGCCCGTCGAGGTCAATCTGACCGGCATTTCCACCCTGAGCGGCATCCCGAAAGTTCTGCTGCAAATCACCGACAAGTCGCCCGGCAAAGGCAAGACCGAGTTCCCGCCGCCGCTGGTGGCCGGCGACCAGCAAGGCCGCATTGAAGTCGTGTCCATCGACGTGGCCAAAGGCGCCGTGGTCATCAAGATCGACGGCTCGGAGAAGACGCTGACGTTTGAGAAGGATGCCCCGAAGCCCAGCGTGGCGGCGGCCCCGCCGGTCATGCCACCCAATCCGTTTGCCCCGGCCGGCACCGTGCCGCTGCCCGGAATGTTGCCTCAGTTCCCAGGCGCCGCCGCGGCGGCCAACCCCGCTTCCAGCAGCAGCGTCACCGTGGGCGGCAACACGGCCATCGCTTCTCCCACTGTGACGCCCAGGACCGCCATCCCCGGGTTGGGCAGCGCGGCTCTCGGCGGCGCAACGGCCACTCCCTATCCTTCGCGCCCGCTGCGCATGGATGCCGGCGGAGTCATGGTGGGCGGGGCCGGCGGCACAACGACGCCCCAAGTGACGCCCCAAGCACAAGCCGCCCCGGCCATGACCCGCGAACAGGCGATCATGCACGTCAACGAGCAGAAGGCGCTGATCTCCGAAGCCGAAAAGCTGGGGTTGATTCCGAAGAACCGATTTCCTCCATTGCCGCCCACGCCCGGATGGCCTCCGAGCGGAACTACTCCGCCCCAGGGCCCATAGGGCGCCAACTCGCCCCGGGGCCTTCAGTCTAGGCCAACCTTGCTGCGCCGGTTCAGACTTCAACCTGGAAGCCTCATCCCACCGATTGGGATAAAGCGGCTCACCACGCCGGAGCAAATCGCTGGAGGCTGGATTCAAAACGTCAGACTGGACGGGAATGGACAGACGCCTCGGCGTGGAACGTGAGGGTGTCCTTGTTTCTCCTTCCGTTCCGTCTTTCTTCCGTGTAATCCTCCCCCCATGCAATCCTTCGAACTCCTGCGGGAAGTGTTCAAGAAGACCAGCGCCAAGCAGGTCGCCGCCGACCTGGGCCTCTCTTTGTCGATGATTTACAAATGGGCGGAGGCGCCGGAGCAAGGCGTGGGCAGCGGCGCGGTCAATCCCCTGGACCGCATCGTTGCGCTCCATCGCAGCACGCAGGACCGGCGCGTCGTGCAGTGGATTTGCCAGCAGGCGGGCGGCTTCTTCATCCTGAATCCGAAGACCAACAAGCCGCACCCCTCGTTCCTGATGCCGGCCACGAACGAGATTGTCCAGGAATTCGCCGACCTGCTCGCGGTCGTTGCTTCCTCCGCCGCGGACAACCAGATCACCCAGAAGGAGGCGGAAACCATTCGCGCCCGCTGGGAGGAACTCAAGTCGGTCACGGAGGAATTTGTCGCGTGCTGCGAACAGGGAAACTTCTCGGCTCTGCGGGCCAAACACGCCGCCGCCCTCGCCGCTTCGGAGCCAGCCAAACACCTGCCCTCCCCTGCCGCGCCGCATTGAGGCGAATTTTTCCGCGCGGTGATCGTCCAGACAAGACCGATGCGACCAGCAATGGGCTTAGGAATGAACCGGCTCCACGACCTGCGAAACTTGATGTTCGCGGTCCTGACGGCGCTTCTCACGAGCGGCCTTCCGGCGGCTGACGCGCCGTCCGCTCCTCCTTCGACGGACTATCAAAACCTCCTCGCCGTCCGCCGCGCCGCCGACGCGGGCGACACGGCCGCCCAGTTCCGTCTCGGTCTGCACTACACGCAGGAGAAACAGTTTGCGGATGCGCTGAAATATTTCCGCCTCGCCGCCGAGAAGACGAATGCCGCCGCGCGGTTCAACGTCGGCCTGATTCACGCCCTTGGCCTGGGGGTGACACAGGACTATACGGAAGCCGCCAAGTGGTTTCGCCTCGCGTCCGATCAGGGCGATGCCACGGCGCAGTACAATCTCGGCGTCCTCTACGCCAACGGCCACGGCGTCACCAACGATCTGGCGGAAGCCGTGAAATGGTTTCTCAAGGCCGCCCAGCAAGGCAACGCCGACGCTCAGTTGAATCTGGGCATCAGCTACTCGACCGGACGCGGCGTGGCCCAAGACGACGCGGAGGCTTACCAGTGGTTCGCCTGTGCCGCGGCCCAGGGCAACAAGGACGCCACGGAGCAACTCGACGACCTCACGACCAAACTGCCGCCGCCACAACTCTTCGAAGGCCAGCGCCGCAGCGCGCAAAAAGGAAACAAAGAGGACCAGTTCAACCTCGCCTCCGCCTACGCCAAAGGGGAAGTGGTCAAGGCCGATCCGCTCCAGGCGGCGAAGTGGTACCTGGCCGCCGCTCAGCAAGGTCATCCCGAAGCGCAACTCCGCCTCGCCCAGGCCTACACCGCCGGCCAAGGCGTGACGCAGAGTTATCAGGAGGCCGCCAAGTGGTTTCGCAAGGCCGCCGAGCAGGGCCACATCCGCGCACAGTCGGCATTGGGCTACATCTGCTTCGTGGGCCTCGGCGTGCCCCGCGTTTTTTCTGAAGCAGCCAAGTGGCTGCGCAAGGCCGCCGACAACGGCGTGCCCCAAGCCCAGGTCAACCTGGGTCTGCTCTACCAGAACGGCCAGGGCGTGCCGCGCGACTACGCCCTCGCGCAACAGTGGTTTCGCAAAGCGGCCGAGCGCGATTCGGCCGACGCTTACGTGAAACTCGGCGTGCTTTACGATCAAGGACTCGGCGTGCCCATCGACTACGCCGAAGCCCTAAAGTGGTTCAAGAAAGCGGGCGAGATTCCGAGCGCGTGCTACAACATCGGCCTCCTCTACGCCCGAGGGCACGGCGTCAACCGCGACGACGTCCAAGCGCTGGAATGGCTCCGCAAGGCCGCCAACAAAGGCGATGGCGACGCCCTGTTCCAAGTGGCGATTTTCTGCGACCAGGGCCGCGGCACCACGCGCGACCCAACCGCCGCGCTGAGTTACTACACGAAGGCCGCCGAGCGCGGTCACGTGGAGGCGGCGGTCATTCTGGGCACCACTTACGCCAAGGCCGCGCCACCCAACCTTTCCGCCGCCGCCAAATGGTTTCGCCTCGCCGCGGAAGCGGGGGACACCACGGCGCAATTCAACCTCGCCGTCTTGCTGGAGAAGGGCCAGGGTCTCGCGCCCAACGCGGCGGAAGCAGCCAAGTGGTATCGCTTCGCCGCCGAGAAGGACCATCTCGAAGCCCAGCGCAACCTGGCGTTCCTCTGCACGAAGGGCCAGGGCCTCGCGGCCAATCCCAAAGAAGCGTTCAAGTGGTTCCAGAAAGCTGCGGAGAAAGGCGACACGGTTTCCCAATACAACCTCGGCCTCGCTTGCGAAGAAGGCCGCGGCACGGCGCAGAATTTCCAGGACGCCGCCAAGTGGTACCGCCTAGCCGCCGACAAGGGCCTCGCCAGCGCCCAACTCAACCTCGCGCTCCTGTGCGACGCCGGCCAAGGCGTCCCACAAAGCTCCACCGAGGCCGTGAAATGGTACACCAAAGCCGCCGATCAAGGCTCCGCCAAGGCTGAGTTCGCGCTGGGCACTTCCTACGCGCTGGGCGAGGGCGTGGCCAAGAACTACGTCATGGCCTACAAGTATCTGCGCCTAGCCGAAGCCCACGGCATCGCTGAAGCCCTCGTCCTCAAGAACACCATCGGCATCAAGATGAAGCCTGAAGAAAAGATGGAAGCGGAGATGCTGGCCAAAGCGGTGCTGAGCAAAGAGAAGAAGTAGAAGCGCGACGGTGCGCGGCTGGCTCAGCCGCGTTCCAGGCCTGAGAATCCAGGTGACGGAGGGGCCGGAAAGGAGTTACGAATCGTCCGAACGATGAAATGGTTACTCGAATTGCAGACCACCTTGCCGATCGCGCACGCCGTGCTGGTCTTGGCGGGGGTGGCGATCCTGGGCCTGGCCGTGGGCAGCCTCAAAGTGCGCCAGCTCGGCTTGGGCATTGCCGGCGTCCTGTTCGCGGGCATCTTGTTTGGCCACTTCAAACTCACGATCAACAAGGAGATCCTGCACTTCGTCCGCGAGTTCGGGCTGATTCTGTTTGTCTATACCATCGGAATGCAGGTGGGGCCGGGCTTCCTGACTTCGCTGCGCCGGCAGGGCTTGCCCTTGAATCTCATGGCCGCGTCCATCGTGCTGCTGGGCGCGCTGGTGGCGGTGGCCATTGCGCTCCTGGCCCGCATCGACATGGCGACCATCGTGGGCGTCTTCTCCGGCGCGACCACGAACACCCCGTCGCTGGGTGCCTCGCAGGAAGCCCTCAAGAGCATTCCGAACATCGACCCGGCCCGCACGGAACTGCCGGCGCTGGGCTACGCCGTGGCTTACCCGTTCGGCGTCATTGGCATCATCCTGACCATGCTGCTGTTTCGCGGTGTGTTCCGCATCGACTTGGAACGCGAAGCCGCCGCCTTCAAAGCCGAGCACCGCAAGGCCGATGAGAAAGTCGGTCGGATGAACATCCGCGTGGAGAACCCGAACCTGGAGGGCGTGAAGCTGAAGCAAGTTCCCGGCATCAACGAACTCGGCGTGGTCGTCTCCCGGATCAAACGCGGGGCACAAGGGGCCGTGGAAGTCGCGCTGGAGGACGCCGTGATCCACGTGGGCGACTTGCTCCTGGCCGTGGGCAAGAAGCCCAGCCTCGAACAGTTCCGCATGGTTGTCGGCAAGGAGAGCAGCCTCGACCTCCTCAAGGAAGCCAGCCCGATCATGACCCAGCGCATCGTGGTGACGAAACGCGACGTGCTGGGCAAATCGCTGCGCGAGCTGGAATTCAACAAGCTCTACAGCATCGCCATCACCCGCGTGACGCGCGCCGATCTGCAGATCACCGCCGTGCCGGAATTGGAGCTGCAGTTCGGCGACATGCTCATGGTGGTGGGCGAGAAGGAGGACATTCTGGAAGCGACCAAGGCCCTGGGCAACTCCGTGAAGGAACTCCAGCACACGAACCTCATTCCCGTCTTCGTCGGCATCCTCCTGGGCATCCTGCTGGGATCGTATCCGTTCACCTTCGGCGGGATGCCGGCGCCGGTGCGGCTGGGTCTGGCGGGCGGGCCGCTGCTGGCGGCCCTCATCCTCAGCCGCATTGGCCGCCTCGGGCCGCTGGTGTGGTACATGCCGGTCAACGCCAACATCGTCTTGCGCGAACTGGGCATCGTGCTCTTCCTCGCTTGCGTGGGGCTGAAGGCCGGCGAGCATTTCGCCGACATCCTCACCAAAGGCGACGGCTTCGTGTGGATGGGTTACGGCGCGCTGATCACGGTGGTGCCCCTCGCCGTCGTGGGCGTGGTGGCACGGCTGGTGATGAAACAGAACTTCATGAACGTCTGCGGCCTGATGGCCGGCAGCATGACCGATCCGCCGGCGCTGCAATTCGCGAATGCCACGAGCAACTCGGACGCGCCCTCGGTCGCCTACGCCACGGTTTATCCGCTCACCATGTTCCTGCGCATCCTGGTGGCGCAGATCCTGGTGCTGGTGTTTTGCCGATAGCGGCCGTATGACGACTCCTCTCTCGCCAAAGCAACAACTGCGTGACTTCCAGTCGAACGTGCTTGCTCAGATGCGCACTATGGAAATGGGCCTGCTCTTCGTTACCCACCACAGAACGGTCCCAGCCGCTGCCGCGAGCACGAAGATGACCAGCGCGGAGGTGGGTTGGCTCAGCCCTGCGCGGCCGCTGTTGGAGGGGTGGGGTTGAGCACTGGAGGTTCCTAACATGCTTGGGTGCCGGTGCCACCAATCCATGCCCGCCAAGCGGGTCTGGTAAGTGATGCCTTGGCGAGTCAGCAGTCCGAGCGTGGACGGGTCGGCGGGAGCGATGAAGTCGGGAGAGCGAAGGTCGGAGATCCACAGTTTTCTGGAGCCATTCCGGTATTCAAACACCTCGAATCGGGCATTTTTGTGCTGAGCGATGATGCCCGGGACCTGGTCAGCGGCGATCCGGCGAACTTTCCAGTCCGTGGTCAGGCCCAGCAAAACGGCCACGGCGACCATTCCGCACGCAGCCAAGGCGCCAAAGGCTTTGTCCACGCGGCGTTCGTTCCTGGCGGCAGCGATGGGGCGCGGCCCAGATGGCTGGGGATCGCGTCGGCGCAGCAAGGTAGCCGCGCCCGCGACGACGATGAAGAAACAGAAGGCCGGCATGAACAAGTGCCAGGCCCAATTGCCGAGCGACCACAGCACTGCCCGGAGGCCAAGAGTGAAGTCCCGGTTTTCCATGCTCGTTTTATACTTGATGCCTTTCTCGGCCAGCAACGCCAGGGTGGTGTCCTCTGCCGGCGCGGCCAAAGGGGACCACGCGCCGTTCTCGCGCCGTCCGCCTTCGAGACGGCGTACCCCGCTTGCATATTGGTACAGTGTAAAGCCAATATCGTCCCCCTTGGAATTGGCGATCAGGTTTTGAACTTCAGCGGTGGACATGAACTGGGTTTCGGGAAGGCGCATGCGGGAGCTTGCACTGGCGAGCAAGAAGAAAAATGTCAGGCAAACGAGCGCCCCGGTCATGGCCAGCACCACCCAAAGGGTAATGGACTTTCCAGCCCGACCGGAGATGGGCGCGCCGCCAGCCGTCTCAGGACCGATCGGCCGCCATCGCTGCCACAGCCAAATGACCAGAGACAGGGGGGCCACGGCATAGATGAAGATCGGAATCGGGAAGTTGAGCACAATTTCCCCCAAGGGCCTGATTCTTGCCTGGGACAAATTGAAGATTTTCCAGATCAAGACCAAGAGCAGCGGAGGCAGAAGGATGAAGAAGAGCATGCTGGCTCCCATAATGCGCCAAAAGGTGGCCACGGATCTGCGCGCCTTCTCACTGTGCTGACGATCGCCTCCCATCTTGTAGCCGATGTACCCGCCCAGCGGCAAAACCGGCGCCATCCAATAAACGAAGCCCAGAAGGATTTGGGAACTGGCCTGAAGGAATCCGCCCAAGGCCGTTGTCTTGGCGGCCACCCCGCCCTGGCTCGCCAGCGCCGTGCCGACCGTCGCCGCCTTGGCGGTGGTGGCCAACAGCGGCAACGCTGCAATCACGCCGAGCGTGAAGGTCTTGCCCGGACTCGTTTGTTTCAGCGCGCCGGCAACAAAGGCGAGGAATTGCTCCTCCAATAATTTTCGCCCCCGTGACAGCCGTTGCTTCACCGCATCCTCGCTCAAGTCCAGGGCTTCGGCCACGCGCTCGACGGATTGCTGCTCGCGATAAAATAACACCAACGGCTCGCGATAGATTTCCGGGATGCGTTCCAGCGAGCGCCAGAGAATGGCCTTTTCCTCGTCGCTGATGACCTGGTCGGGAGGCAGCGGTTCGGGTGAGACCCATTCCTCCACCGCCTCCAGCGATTCGGCGGCGTGATCCGGCTCGCGTCCCTGGCGCCGGAACTCCTTGCTGATGAGAAACCGGGCGATGCTGCACAGCCAGGGCCGCAACTTGGCTGGCTCACGCAATTCCGCCAACTGCTTCCAGGCGGACACAAAGGTTTCCTGCGCGAGGTCTTCGCTCCGGCTCACGTTGCCCGTGGCACAATACGCCAGCGACGAGATCAAGGTTTGATAGCGTTCCACAATCAGCCGGAAGGCATCCCGATTTCCTTCCAGGCTTTCGGCCACCAGTTCGGCATCGTTGAGTCCTGCCCGCTGCATCGCTTCGGTTTTCATCATATCACCGTGTGAGCACCCGAAAAGCCCCAAGAGGTGACAAACAATCTATCGGTACGAATGGAGAGGCCGCCCGTTAGGGTATGGGGGAATCTGCTTCGAGACCTATGTTCGTTGGGCACCGCCGACTCGTGACGTGAACCGCGGCAGCGGAACGAACAGCGCCAACGGCGGTTGGCTCCGGCGACTTGTTCGTTAGGCGTCAATGACTCCATCGTTTGGTTGACGATAAATAAGCCGACAACAAGCACACGACTACGATACCCGCAGCAGCGGTGAGATAACTCACAACAATCCCACCTCCGCTCGCTCTCACTATCGCGAGTGGAATGACAAGCAGAGCGATCATGCCCAACAGCACCGGAATCGCACTGGGTCGGGCGAAATTGATTGTCCAGCCCATCCACTTGAAACGCCGTGGCACAATAACTCGTGGATCTGTCTTGCAGTAATAGACGCCACACTTGTAACTGTGCGGGTCATTCCAACAGGCTTCGATTGCTTCTGGTGTCATAGGTTTTCCTTTCGTTTGTGGCGGGACTGACGGCGCTGCATGCTGTGGTCCGGCACTCTCATTTCCAAAGAATGCTTACTTCATACCAGTCAGCTCCGCCCTCTTCATCATCATTAAAATAGACCGATAGCGTGTCATTGTTCGCGGGTGTCGGAAGTTCGCTGATGGCAGCGTCTCCCCTGTCGCTCACCTTGTTGAGCGTAACTTGAGCGGTAGATTTTGGCCGGAAGACGGGCACTAAAGCTTCAAACGGGATACTGTTGCTACCGCCCCACTTTGGGCGCCAGGCAATACCATTGATGAATGTGGGTGCGTTACCGCCCTGTGGGTCCCCGGGAAAGCAACCCAGCTCGTGTTCCCACCAGACTTTGTTTCCCTGGATCTTGATGGTATCCCTCCCATCAATGAATGCCTTGATTGTAATGATATTCTTGTTTTCGGTGATGCTGCGGAAGACAATGGCGGCCAGTGCGCCTGCCAGTAGCAGAACACAAGCGCTGACGATCGCGGTTTTTGTTTTTGTCGATGACATATTTCTCGGTTTTCCTTTGCTAGGGGTTACTATTGAAACGCCCGCCCCCGGTGACCCCGGCAGCGGATTACTGGAAGGTTGAACGATGGTTTCCACCATCGTCTTGACTTCGCTAACTTGCTGGAAACGGAGTTCGGGGTTTTGCTCCAACGAGCGCAGGACGACTCCATCCAAACGCACGTCAATTTGCACTTTTCGGGACGGTGGTTCGATAGGTTTTCTGGGCAATTCGCCGGTGAGCATTTCGTAGAAAACCACGCCGAGTGAATAAATGTCGGCGCGGCTGTCCACGCGCTGCGGATCGGTCTGCTGTTCTGGTGCGCTGTAACCAGGGGTGCCAACGGTGGTTTGCGTGGCGTTTTCCGGTGCGGCGGGTTCGTCAGCATTGCCGCTGGCGTTGACCGTGCCGAGCATTTTGGCAATGCCGAAGTCGGCAACCTTCACCCGGCCTGCTTTGTCGAGCAGCAGATTATCGGGCTTGATGTCGCGATGAACGATGCCCCGGTCGTGGGCAAATTGCAGCGCGTCGCACAGCGGCGGCACGATGGCCAGTGCCTCTTCGGGAGTGAATTTTCGCGCCCGCAAGAGCTGGCGCAGGTTCACCCCGTCCACAAATTCCATCAGCAGATAATAAAATCCGCCGGTTTGTCCAAAGTCGTGAATGGTGACGATGTTCGGATGGTTCAAAGCGGCAAGCGCCTGGGCCTCGCGTGTGAAACGCTCGGCAAATTGCGGGTCGAGCACCCGCTCTGGCGCCAGGAGTTTGAGAGCGACGAAGCGGTTCAAAGTCTTTTGCCGCGCCTTGTAAACCACCCCCATCCCACCACGTCCGAGGCATTCGAGGATTTCGAGCTGTGGAAAATGCGGCGCAATCTGTTCCGGTGGCAGTGGTGACTGTGCGGCCGACTCCGCGTCAACCTGGGTTGGGACCATCGCCTCGGCCATCAGACAGCGCGGGCACAGGCCAGCCGTGGCGGTCGAAGGCAACGCCGCCCCGCACTTTGGGCAAGAGGTCGAAGATGCCATTGACTCGCTCATACCGGTGTCCTGACGTGATGGCGTGGTTTGGTTACCAACTTTTTTCTCAACTTCCCAAGGCGGCGAACAGAACACTCATCTCCGCCTCGACCAGGCCGGGGTCGTCAAGCGTGCCGGCAACTTCCGCTTTGAGCAACTGGCGGAAACGCCGTTTCAACCGATGCACCGCAACCTTCAGCGCATTTGCGTTCATGCCGCAACTGGCCGCCAGCGCCGTCTGGTCGCCACGCGCGGTATCACCGGTGAGCCACGGTTTGACCTGCTCGAAGAAATCCGCGCGCCCTTCAACAACGCATTCGTGCCGGAGGGCTTCCAGCGCGTGTGCCACCACCGTCAGCGCCCATTGCTGGTCGAATGCGGCATCGGGCGACAACACCCCCACATCCGGCACCGCATGAGCTTCGGTTTCATTGAGCGAAATGTTTTCCACTCCGCCGCCACGCTTAAGTCGCCGCCACGCCTCGCGGTGATGCGAGAGAAAGTGCTTCACCGCACCGAGCAGATAGGAACGAAACCGCCCGCGCTCCTGCTCGGCGCGTGCGATGGTCCCACCCGCCAGCATGTGGGCGAAGAAGTCATGCGCGAGTTCACGCGCGGCATCCGCATCCCGTAACTCGCAGCGGAGGAATGCGGCCACCGGTTCGTAGTAGGCGTTGCACAGTTCGGCCAGGGCGCGACGGCCCTCCGGCGAGTCGGCTTTCGCCCGGCTGACCTGCGTCCAGCGCGTCGTTCGAAAATCCTCGTCCGGTGATCCCTGTAGGGGCTGGTACGGCGTCGGTGGTGTCGGTTCATCGCTCATCAGAATCTGGACAAATTATGCCACAGTTGCCTGACGTGTTGGAAGCGAATGGTTACCAGTTTTTGGGTTGCCTTCGCCACTTTCAGAACAAACACAATTCGACTCCGATCACATCGTCTTCAGCAAAATCGCTGGAAGCGTCCGTCCGAGCCTTTGATCGCACAGGTGGAATCCCGGGTCTAGTCTAGCAGAAGGTGAATCCTATAACTGCGGGTATGACTACCGGCTCAAATGGCAATGCGTATGATGCCTCCAACGATTCGGCGGCATGATCCGGCTCATGTCGCTGGCGCCGGAATTCCTTGCTGACGAGAAAGCGGGCGATGCTGCACAGCCAAGGCCGCAACTTGGCCGGCTCCCGCAATGCCGCAAGCTGCTTCCAGGCGGACACGAAGGTCTCCTGGGCGAGGTCTTCGCTCCGGCTCACGTCGCCTGTGGCACAGTAGGCCAGCGACGAGATCAAGGCTTGATAGCGTTCAACAATCAGCCGGAAGGCATCCCGATTTCCTTCCAGGCTTTCGGATACCAGCTCGGCATCGTTGGTGTCGGCCTTCTGCATCGCTTCGGTTGTCATCATATCACCCTACAAGCACCCGAAAAGCCTCAAGAGGTGACAGGAAATCTATCAGGTGCCGGCGTCCAGCACGCCCTGCCGGACTTGCTCCCTCAGTCGGATACGGTTGATCTTCGCCGTGCTGGGAGCGGGAGCCGTTATTTCTGCGTCGCCGCTGCTTCCAGCCGCGGGCGCGCGGCCGCCGGATGCAGTTTCCCAAACTTGCCGTCGATGACGGCCAGCAGGTCGGCCTGCCTCCGTTGGAACTCCGCCTCGGTCACGGGCCGGTTGTTCTCAGCCTTCACCTCGGCGTCAGCCTTGAAGTCGAAGCTGTGCGCCAGATTGTTGCGAGCGGTGTTGCCCCGCGCCTGCTTTTTCTTCTGGCCCAACTGCACCCAGGGCCGCGCCCGATCCGGCCAGCGGCTGAAGCACACGTTGTCCTGAACCGTGCAACCTTGCGCGTCTCCCAGCGTAATGCCGTGCCAGTGGTTCACGCACACGACGTTGCTCTCGATGAGAAAGTGAACCAGCGGCCCGTCGAAGAAGCCGATTCCCTGCAGCCCGTTGGGAAACGGCAGTCCGTCGGTTTCGCGGGCGAGGATCATGTTCCCGCGCAGCGTCACGTCCCGCAGCGTCCCGCTGCCTTTGTTGAAAAGGAAGGCCTGGATGCCGTCGTCGTGGTTGTCGTCGCCATCACGGGCGCTGACGAAATTGTTCTTGATGACGTTGAACTGGACGGTCTGTCCGTCGCGGGTGACGCGGAGGCCGTCGGCGGAGAAATTGGCGACGACGTTGCCTTCGGCCACGCAGTCCGACGCGCAGAGGTTGATGCCGAAGCGCGTGTTCAGGACGTAATTGTTCCGCGCGACGTGCGCCTTGCCGTGGCGGCCCAACCAAATGCCGCTGGCGGGCTTTTCGACCCAGTCCCTGCCAGTCCATCCGCTGGTGTCGAGCACGGAGTAGATGAAGCAGTCCTCGACCACCAAGTCGGCGCTCTCCTCGCCGCCGCGTTCGCCGAGCGAAACGAGTTCGCGCGGGGCGCGGCCCAGCGGCGCCGGAGCCAGCGACGGCGAGATGGTCAGCCCCTTCACACGCCAGTGCCGGCCTTCGCCGACCTCCACCCAGCCCACCTGCGGTGTGTGTCCCGGCTCCGCCGCGATGGTGATGGGCCGATCGTTGTAGCCGCCGGCGATGCGCAGGACACCGTGCCAGCCGGAGCGAAGCAAGACGGTGTCGCCGGGTTTCACCGGGGCGTTGGGATTGGCTGGTTTGCCCTGCGGATCGCAGAGTTGGACCAGCCGGGCCTTCACCACTTCTTCGATCGTCCGCCAGGGGCGCGCGGCGCTGCCGTCGCCCGTTGGGCTGCCCGTGGCGGGGTCGCAGTAGAAAGTCGCGGCGCGGACGGAGGCCGCGGTGAGGAGCAAGACAAGTGTGAAGCAGGCTTTCATCGTGGCGGAGTGTTCGTCGTGTTCGGTTGAGCCAACCGTTGCGGCTGGCCGCGGAGCGTGATCGTGCCCCCGACGGCCTCGGTCTGGAATTCAATCTGAACATCTGCCAACGCGACTTGCACGCGCTGGTCCTGAAGCCGGACTTCCGCCGGTGGCACGGAAGTTGTGCCGGCATCCGCGGTGGTCAGGACATGGAGGAATAGATCCTCGGCCCTGGAACGCGACGGCGAAATCTCGATGCGGCACTCCGGCGCCGGGCCAGTGTTACGCTTGGGCGGATACGACATGTCGCCGTAGCGGTAGAGGTCGTCGCCGGAAACGAGACGCACTTCCGGCGGTTGCGGCAAAAGCGTCTGCACGAACAACCGGCCTTTGCCGTTCGTGATCGCGAGCCGATTGCCCGACTGCTCAGGCTTGTGCATGGCCTGGAGCAACCATGTCTTCTTGAACTCCGGCTGCTTCGACTTGACTTGATCGAAGATGACGAAGGTGTTCGGCCGCAGAAAAATGATCTGGCGCGTGAAGCGGGCGAGCTTGCGCGGCGAATACGCCCGCGCAGCGTCCCCCGCCACGTAGAGGTAGTCGCCCCGGTCCTCGAACGCGAGCACGTCGGCGATGTCATACAGCGCCTTCTGGCGCTGCCACTCGGCCGCATCGCTCGTCGCGCCGTTGTGGTGCGGCCAGGCATGGTGTTGGCCACCATCGTTCCCTGTCACTTGCCCCGCCCGAATGCCCGGCCAGCGCTCGTTCGGGTCCAAGACGAGCACGGTGTTGTGAGCGATGCTGCGCAGGTGGTAGTTCACATCGTGCAACGTGCCGAACTCGTCGTAATGCCCGCCGTCTCCCGCCAACTCTTCGCGCTTGTAGATGACGAAGTGGCCGGCGTCGAGGTGCTGGTGGGCAGTGAAGCGGTCGCTGCACTTGAAGAAGAAGTAGGTGGCGTCCTCGTCCCAGGAACTGCGCGCATAGACGTGGCCCGGCCCAGGGCTGAAGTGGGACAAGCGAAAGTCCTTCAAGCTCCCGCGTGGCACCGTGCTGTCGTGCCACAGGAAATCTTTGTAGGCGTAAGTGCCCACGCTCGATCGCGGCGTGGTTTCATTGAAGACGTGGACGGCTTGGTGAGTAGGATCAGTGCGGAAGTGGTTCGCCAAGATGCGCCGGGCCGAGAGGGTCTTGTCGCGGTCGCCGCCGAAGGTCCGCCCGCCGCCGTCGCCCATCGGCACGCAGCGGCGCGAGCCGTAGTCGCGGAGGCTCGGATAGGTTTCGAACATCGAAGCTACGGCACGGTGCTGAAAGAATTTCGGCGCCAGGGCGTAGTAGTCCAGACCCTCGCAGCGGCGCGCGACCTCGCAAAACACGAGCCACTCGTAGAGCCAGTAGTGGACGTAGTAGCCCTCCGCCCAGCCGCCGCCGTCGCCGGCCAACTCCAACGCCGGCGCGGCGCGGGTGCGGAAGTCTTGCTCCAACGCGCGCAAGATCACCGGGGACCGCTCGTTCTCGTGGTAGCTCGCATAGCACGCCAGTCCAATGCCCCAGTTCTTGTAGCCGTACCAGCCGTTGTGGAAAACGTGGATCTCGGAGGTCACGTTGGCATCGACGGTCTGGTTCAGGTAATCCCAAAACTTCCGGCGATCCGCCTCGGGCCAGGCTTCGTAGCACAGATCGTAAGCGATGCCGCACAGCGCCAAGTCGGTGGCGAAGGGCACGTGCCCGTGGCGGATGGGGCCGTTGACGAAGCGCATGGCGCGCTCGTGAACTTCGCGCGCCAGGTCGCGGTCGCCCTCGATCACGGCGACCAGGGCCATGGAGATGATCTTGGAGTAGTCATCCGCCTTGCCCTGACGCGCAACGGCCACCACGCGCTGGTATTCAGTCGGCCGCTGTCGGGCCAAGACGCGCAATTCTTCCCGCGTGCCGAACAGCCGCGGATGCTCGCGCGGGACAGGATGCCGCTGCCCTTCCGCTCCCGGCGACCCCACGAACGGAAGCGCCGTCAGCAGCAGCACGAAGAGGAACCTGGACCGAAGTGCTTTCATCATTTCGGAGTTCGACGCTCGCCGAAGGGAAATGATTCTATCGGGCAGGAGGAAACCATGCACCGGGGCCTCCACCTCATCGAACTTGGAGGGCATGCAGCCGAAGCTCGACCGGTCGCTTCAGGTCGAGCGTCGTTTGCAGGCGGTTCATGGTTTCGGCCGGAGAAGTTTCGAGCACTCCGGCGAAGGTGACGAAGTGCAGCGCGGGCGGGGAGTTCTCAACCCCCACGCCGCCGGCGCCCGCACCCGGCGCGATGTGATGGAGGGCCGCCGTTTCAGGCGTGACCAATCCTACGGCCAACTTGTCGGTGTTATGCTTGATGCCCCAATGAGTGCCGGACGCTTTCACCTGCGCAGGCACGCCGTCGGCCTCGCGGCCCACCGGCCCGGACTGGCCGTTGGAGAAGAGCCACGAACCGGACGAAGGGCCATCGGCAGCGAAGTTCTTCGGGGCGTCGAAATCCCAGTACTGCGGTGTCGGCTCGCTGAGAAAGACCTCCATCCAACTCGCGCCGCCGTATAGCCGGATCGTTTTCGTATGACCCGAAGTGTCGTTGCACTGCAACTCGACCATCGCCGGCCCGCGAGCCGTGCATTCGAGGCGATAGCGGGAGTGACGGTAAGTCGCGATGTCGGAGAAGCCGGCCCAACCCGTTTCGCCGGGCATGGTAAGATCACGACTGCCGGCGGACTTCACTTCCCAGCGATAAACGTGCGCGCCCTCGCGCCCCAGCAGCAGACGCACGCGGTCGTTTTCGATCCACTGCATCGCGTTCGTGCCGGGACGCGTGTTGACCGCGCCCAGCAGCGGCGAGGGCAACGGCGATGTTCCGAGGTAAATGTGGACAGGCGCCTCGGTGCCCTGGCGCAGCAGCCCGGGCAAAACGAAGACCAGCCTGCCTTTGCCCGGTAGAGTCAGCGGATCAAGTTGAGCGAGCACTTCGCGCGGCTCGTTGCCATCCGCGATCAGAAAAGCCCGCACGGGTTTTGCCGCCACTTCCTTGGGCACGGATAACTCTGTTTCCACAGGCAGATCGTGACGGTCGAGTGCGCCGGCCCGAATCACCAAGCCCAGCCGGTGCGTCGCGTTGGTGTCCGCCCACGGCAATTCGGGCGCGAGCGGCTTTGGCAGGGTTTTGCTGGGCCGGAGTCGGCGCGAAAGCGGCTTGGGCATGGCCAGTCCAATGTCCTCCGGCACAGGCAGCGGGCGGCCAGCGACAGCTTCGGCGCGGGCGGCGGCCAGTTTTCGCAACAGCGCGTCGTAGTCGCTCACCGAGTTCGTGTAGCGACGCAACGTCCAATCGAGCGCGTAGGGTTTGCTTTCCGATAACCAGAGCGCCGCGAATTGCCGGCCCAGCGCCTCGTGGGCGTCGCGATTTGCTCGGATGAGCTGCTCGACGCGGGCCAGTCTCTCCGCGGGAATCACACCTTCAGTCGCCTGTTCGTAAAGCTGCGCGGCCTCCAAGCCATCGAGCATCCGCTGCCCGATCAATTCCATGCGGTGTGCGCCGAAGGTGAATGCCTCAAGGACGCGTTGATTGCAGCGCGCCTCGGTACGGCACGCCCCCAAGTGCGACAGCGCCGGTCGCACAACGGCCAACACGTTCGAAGCCGCTGCTTGTGTCGCCGTAGCGCCGGCCCTGGGCGGGAGGTTCTTCTCCCAAAACCGCGCGTTGAACATCCCTTTCATCGCCGGCATTCGATGAGTCTGCGCGAGCAACTCCACCGCTTGACCGAAATGATCTCCCCGCTCGCCGAACAGCACCGCGCCGACGCGGCTGTTGAACGCTTCGATCGGCGTCGTGGACGCGTTCCAGGCGCACTCCGCTGCCCAGGCGTCCGCGTGCCACTTGGCCGCGTTGATGGCTTCACCGTCGTCTTCCCAGTCGGTGTTGAGCATGCCGAGCGCGCCATGTTTCACGCCGTCGCGGACGAAGTTCTGGATGTTCGTCACGGCCACGCCGAAGTCCGGCAGAATCCGGCTCCAGTTATTCACGCCCGGACAGACGAAGAACTCGTAGCCCGACTTGGCGAAGGGCACGATCTGGTCCTCGAAGCTGCGCCGCGCGTCGTAGCCCCAGGTGAGCATGATCGTGTCCTTGGGCACTTCGCCGAGCTTGTCCGGGTGCTGGAGGATGATGTCGCCCCACATCATCATGCGCTTGCCGTGTTTCTCCTTGAGCAGATCGTGGACGCGCCGGATGTGCCGGACATACACGCCGCCCACGCCGATTTGCGACGCGAGTTCGCGCGACGGCCCCGTGCCCAGGCCCCACGTCTCGTCGCAACAGACATTGAACCACGGGAACGGCAGCAGCGGACACACCTCGGAGTAGAGGTCGTCGAGCAAGCGGTAGCTCTCCTCGCGCACCGGCGTGAGCACGTCGGCCGTCTCGCGCAGCGGCGCATACTCGGGGTGCTTCAGGATGTGCGCGAAGTGCCCGAACGATTGCTGATTGCCCAGGATGTCCAGGTGCAGCGGCTTGACGTGGGCGACGAGCGCCGACAAATCCTCGGGCGTCAACGAGCCGTCCGCCGGGCCGATCTTCGGGTGCTTTCTGAACGCATACTGGTGCTCCATGTAAAACGTCATCAGGTTCAGCTTCAGATAGGAACCCAACGACGCCTCGAACTTCAGCGTGTCGAGCGTCGAACTGGGGCCGCGCGTCATGTCGTCCTGGAAACAGCGCCAGCGAAGTGACGGCCAGTCGCGGATGCTCAAGCAGGGCAGGGCGTCGCCTTCGCGATTGGCGCGAACCAACTGGCAGAGCGTCTGGAGGCTGTAGAACAAACCGGCCTGCTCTCGCGCCGCGCACACCACTTCGTCGTTGCGCACCTCGAGCGCATAGGCTTCTGACGCGTTGGTCTGAGGCAGCGACGGCAAGGCGAGGGCCGGGTTTTGATGGCTCGCCAGCCGGAATGCTGGCGACTGGGCTTCGAGCGGGCGCACGCGCGCGGTGGACAGACCGGCCCGACTTAGCTCATCGTTCAAGAGGCGCGCCCACACCTCGCGGTTGGTTCCGGTCACCTCGAAAACAAGCGCCCGTCCCAAAGTGAACTGTCCGGCCTGAAGCCGGATCTCTTTGGGAAACGGGACCAGTCGCAAGCGATCCACGTCTGCTGCGTGGCTCAAAGAGCAGAACGCCGCCAAGCCGGCGACGAGTGCGACGAGTCGATGCACAGACCACAACGCGTGGCGGAGCCGCGGCCAGAGTAGCGCAGGCTTTCCAGCCTGCCGTATCGCCGACTTTCCAGTCGGCGGATTGGGCGGATTCAGGAAGCGTGTCGAGTTGTCCAGCGTCGTTCCAATTCGGACGCTTCGCCGGTTGGAAAACCGGCGATACGGCAGGTTAAAAACCTGCGCTACGAAGCAGTCGCCCGCCTCTTTACGGCAAAAGGTTTGGAGGTATTGCAGGTTCATTGCGTAAGATAGGAAACGCCGGGCAGCGGGCCGCCCTGGGCGTCGGTCAAGCGCAGGATGGCACCCCAGCCGCCGACGCCGTTCGCCACTTTCATGAGAAACAGGTTGTCTCCTTTCGCCAGCGACACATCGACGATGTTCTGGTCCGGCTCGGCGCCGCGCGTCTCGGCGGTGAACACCACCAGCTTGCCGTTGTGCCAGACTTTGCAGCCGTCGTCGGAGCCGATGCGCAACTGCGCCGCTTGCGTTGTTTCGGAGCGGGCGCGCACCGCCACATAGCCCAGGTGATTGTCCTTTGACCCAAACGGCTGAGTGAGATCCAGCGTGCGGGTGGGAGCGCTCACCGGCCGCCATTCATTCGCGCCGACTTTCGCGCCGGGCGCGATGCTTCCGCTCGCCTCGTCGATGAAAGAGTAATCCAGGCCCATGACCGGTTTCCCCGCCGCCTCGAACGGCCCGAGCACGAGGAAGCGGCGGCAATACGTCTTCATCCACACGTTCTCAGGCGGGCGTCGAGTTGTCAGCTCGCGCCACATCCTGCGCGTGACGTGGTTGCGCATGAGGTGTTGGTAAAAGCCCATCCAGCTCGGCTCGCTTTTCTTCCGCCGGTAGCACAGGTCGCCGCCCTGGTCGCCCTCCATCTTGCCGCCGTCAGAGGTGAACATCAGCCCGCGCGGATAGCCCTGGAAATCCTCCAGCGCCCACTGGGCCGAGTGAAGCCACTCGTGGAGCATCGGCTCGCCATCGGGTTCGTTCTCGACCGCGCCGCTGCCCCAGTTGAAGCCGATGTAGGTCGCGTCCTTCGTAAACTCGCCGAGCGCGCCCAACGCGCCGCCCAGCAGCATCTCCGGCACGCCCTCGCTCACCTCGCCTTTCTTCGGGTCACCCCACGCCTTGGCGAAGACCATGATCGTGTCGGTGTCGCCAGGCTTGAGGTCACTGAGATGCGGCATGCAGGCGTCCGGGCCGGGCCAGAACGAATGCTCGCCGTCGAGCTTGGTCAGCGGCTTGTCGATGACTTTGAGTTCCCAGTCAATCCGCAGATGGCCGTCGGTGTATTTCCAGACCCGCTCGGCAAAGCCCGCCATGCCGCGGCGCAAACGCTCGATTTCGTCTTCGCGGTAAACGTGATGGGCGTGGTGGTTCGTGCCCTTCTTGTCCTTCCATTTGAAGTCGAGTTCGCGAAAGGCAAAGGTCCGCACCTTCCACACGCCGGCCTTTTGCGGGTCGGTGTTCGCAGTGACCTTGGGCCGCAATTCGGCAAACTTCGCGCGCATCGCGACCCGCGTGGTCTCGTCGGTAGCGGTCGAGTCGTAAAGATTCTCGTAGCGGAGCAACGCGGTCTCGAAGTCGCCGGCCTGCTCGGCGTCTTGTGCGGATTTAAGTTCCTGACTCTGACTTGGGCCAGCAGCGGTTGAAGTGACGTCGGTTGCGGCCAGAATTCCACCGACGGTTTGGAGCCAGATGATGGCGGCCGCGCTCCATTTGAGATTGAATCGTTTCATCGCTTCTCCAGTTGCCCTCTCCGTAAATACAGCACCGCGTCACCTGCGAACGGCGCTTTGAACAAACGCTGACCCCCACCCACAGCCACATCGGCGGAGTGGCGGGTCCCCAATTCTGGTGCAAGGACTGCGGCGCTCTGCCGAGACGCCGCTACGGGGTTTTGAAATCGCGTCATTACTGGTTCAGTTTGCCCGGCGACGACGGAAATGCGACCGCCATCTTCCGGTAGAAGAGTTCAAATGTCCCGTCGCGCGCAATGGAGTGGATGCGCACGATCCGCCCCCGGCCTTGGCCAGGCTCGTAGAGCATGTCCCAGTTGACGTTGGGCGCGGGCACGATTTCCCACTTGGCCAGCGAGGCGTCCAGCAGGACGGCGATGTCGCCCAAGTCGAAGAAGCCCTTGGTGGGCGATTGGAACCAGGCGTTGCGGAGGCGGAACTCGTGCAGGTATTTCCCCAAGGCGCCTTGCGGTTGGAGCCGCTGCTCTGACTCAGCCATCGGGCACGTCAGGTCCGTGCCGGTGTCGAAGAGCATCAACGGCAGGTCCGACGTGAAGAGCAGGCGCACGGCCTTGAGATCGTTGTACACATTGAAATTCCAACATTTCTCCGGCCAGAACTGCGTGCGCCCGTGCCACAACACCACCACCCGGCGAGCGATCTCCGGTCGCTTCAGCCACGCCGAGGCGACGTCGGTACAGGCTCCCAGCGAGACAATCCAGAGCGGCGCTTTCTCGTCCGCCGCCAACGCCCGCTCGATGATAAAGTCCACGCCGTCGGCTTCGACTGGCACCGTCGAATACTGAAACGGCGGCGCGCCGCGCTTGACCGGGAACCGGCCCGCCAGGCCCGCCTTCTCCAGCAGCGCGTGGACGGCCGCCACGGATTTCTCGATGCCACGCGGCCCGCCCGCGTCGCCAAAATGCGCGGCGACGAAGCCCTCGATCTTGAACCGGTCCTGCGAGGCGAGCGCCAGCGCGATGGCGTAGAGGTCGTCAATCTCGCAGGCGGCATCCGTGTCAATCAACAGCCGGACGCGCTCGCCAGGGGGCGGGAGTTGTGGGACGACCCGCTCGGCGGCGGGAGCAGGGTTTGCCTGCAAGAACATCGTCAAGGCCACCAAGGTCAGGGCCGTCGTTGAAAGCAGGAATCGGCGTCGTGTTTTCATCGTGTTGCTTGATCGCTCAGAATCTTCACCCCAGGACGGATTGAGTTGGGCACGGCAAACCGCTCTATCGTGAAGCTGAGCGGCGTGATCGCCTTCATGGCTTGCTCAACGTCCACGTTCCCGCTGTCGCCTCGAACCAGGTCGCGCCTGAGTCCTCGGTCACGTCGAGGAGGTGAGTTTGCGGGCTGTCCGCGCGGTGAGCCTGCCAGCGGCCGGGGACGAGGTCGGTGACGAGCACGCGCGTGCCCGCAGTGCCCGCCACCGCGAACTTCACGGGTTGGGCGGAACGTCCGCCGTCCTGGCGGAGCAACACCATCCAGGTGGTGCCCGCTCCTTCGATCAAACAGCCGAGGCGTTCGCCGGCGTCGAGGCGTCGCACGGGCCAGCGGGCCGGCGACGCGCGGTCGGTTATTTGCATCACAGCGAGAAACCGGTCTTCGGCGGCAGCGGTCTTGGGCGAGAGTTCGAGTCGCCACGCGGAGGCTTCGATGGAAGCCTTGGCCACACGATCCGGTTCGAGGTCGTTCGCGTAGTTCGTGCCGAAGACCCAGTACTCTTTGCCGGGGCCGCCTACCTTGTCCAACGCCGCGTTTTGCGGCGGCGGGAGCAGCACGTCGAGGGTCAGTCGTCCGCGCGCGCCGTGCTGCGTGCAATCCACCGTCGCCGAAGTGGCTTCGACGCGCGGCTCCTCCAAGGTGTGCAGCAGCCAGTACTTGCGGAAGTCCGGGCGGGCGCTCACCACGCGGTCGAACACGACGAGCGCCGCAGGCACCTGCGCGTTGCGGAGATTGAGGAAGATGAATGAGCGCGTCACGGCCTGAACCTTCTTGCTGTAGGCCGAGGTAAGGTCGCCTTGCAGCAACGAGTAGTCGGGTGCCTGCGGATCGGGGCCAAAGCCGTGCGCGAGCACTTTGCCCGTGCGATAGCCGTTTTGCGGCGCCAGCAACGCGTCGAGATTGCGCGGTTCGTTGCGGCCGTTAGGCAGGCGCTGGCCGCCGTCGTTGCCGTAGCCAGCTTTGCCAAAGTCCTCGTGCGGATCGTAAACGAGGAGCGAGTTGTGCGCGATGGTGCGCCAATAGTAATTCCGGTTGTGCGGGCTGCCGTAAAGTCCCGACGAGCCGTAGTAAAGGCCAGAGTCGTTGGCCAGCGTGCCTTTGAAGTAAATTTGGAACGCGCCCGCATCGAGGTGCTGGTGGTTGGCGAAGTTGTACTCGTTGACTTTCATCTCCGCGATGACGGCGTCTTCGCCCCAACCCGTGCGCGCCACCATCCAGCCGAAGGGCGGACCAAAGTAGCACGAGAGCGGCAGAGTGCTGACGGGCTTGGGCTGGAGCGCCACGTCGCGCCACAGCACTTCAAACAACGTTTCATTCCCGCCGGCGCTGCCCTGCCGTTGAAACTGGTCCAGCAACACGCCGTCGCCGTAGTAGCTCGCGATGAAGAGCGTGCCCACGTATTCGCTCCAGGGTCGTCCGCGTGGCGTGCTGTGGGCGAAGGTGTCGCCGCCGCGCAACCGCTGGCCGTCGGGACGGGTGGTGTAAGTCCACCAGTAGGGAACGAAGCGCTGCTCCGGGTTATACACGTTGCTCGCGCCCAGCCGGTCGAAAATCCAGAGCGGATAGGTGTCCCAACCGAACCGATGCGCGCCGTAGGAATCGCCCTGGTGGTAGGCGTGACCGTTGTAGAGCCAGTTGCGCGCGGGCAGATGTTCGCGAAAGAAACGCCCCGCCGCCAACCGGTACATCTCCGGAAACTCGTCGTAGATGGCGATGCCCGCCGACAACATGTCGCGCATGATCATGGCTTCGGAGGAATGCCCGGTGACCGAGCCTTGGCGCGTGGGCGGATAACCGCACTCCTGCGTTTTGGCCAGCCGCACCAACTCCTTCACGAACGCCTGCTTCTCCGCCGCCGTCAGCAGGCCGTAACACCAGTCGTACACGATGGCGCCTGTGACCATCATGCGACCGGTCTCGCGGCAGGCGTCCTGGTGGGCGGCCAACTCGCATTTCTGAAGGAGCGGCAAGGCGACTTCGATAACGGCCCGGCCCAGCTTCGCGTCGTGCGTGACGAGATACTGAAGGGCATCCCACTCGACGTGCAGTTGCGGCGATCTCCGCGCCTGCGCTTGCAGCCGCTCGATGGCGGGCTGCAAGACCGGGTGCTTCAACCGCGCCGACAATCCTGCGACGTGCTCGGCGCGCAAGTAAAGCCGGGGGTGCTCGGCTGGCGGAACGGGCAGGCGCGTGCCGTCCACGATTGTCCACTCCGCTTTCGACTCAGCGGAGAATGAGGCGGTGGCAACAAGGCAAAGAACGGCCAGAGCCAGGGCTGAGGTTTTCATCCGGAGGAGAGATTGTTTATGGCTGCCGGAACGAAACCGGCTTCGTCGATCCGTTACGTTTCAGTTCGACGACCTTTTCCTGGCCGCCCGCCGTCACGCGGTGTTTGCCGAAGAACGTGCGGACTTCGCACCGGCCCTGGGCATCGGCCTGTCCGCGCCAGGTCGTCCACCACTGCTTGTACACCAAGTCCCGGTAGGCGGCCACCGCCGGAGTGGCGGACCAATCCCGTCGATACAGCGAGGACACCGGGATCCAGTTGGCTCCTTCCCAGAAGCCCCACATCAGGATGCCCTCCACCGCCGGATGCGCGAAGCAGATGCGGTAGTAGTCCGCCAGCGCCTTGGCCTTGGCTTGTTCTTCTTCGTCGGTCAGCCGCGCGCCGCGTTGGCCGTAATACTTGGAGCGTTGGCCGGGAAAATTGAACTCGGTGACGCGGATGGGCAGCTTGAACTGCGCGAGTTGATCCAGCGCCTTCTGGAGCGCGGCGGCGTCGAACGTATCGCCGTGCAAGTGCCCCTGCACACCGATGCCGCCGAATGGCACGCCTTGATCGAGGAACTTCCGAATGTGAACCACATAGTCGTCGAGTCGCCGGCCCGTCAAGATGTCGTAGTCGTTCAAGTAGAGCACCGCCTGCGGGTCTTCCTGGCGCATCCACGCCGCCATGTCCCGCGTGATGTTCGTGCCGAGACGCTGCTCGTAGTAATTGGCGTGGAGCATTTCGTTGTTCAGGTCGTACTCGGCGAAGCGGCCCCGGTAACGCCGCGCGACGTCCACCGCGCGGGCCTTGAGAGTGGCGCGCAACGTGTCGTCGTCCATCGACTTCAGCCAGGGCTGGACACGATTGGGAATGCCCCAGAAAACATTGTGGCCGCGCAGCGGAATCTCGTGCTGTTTGGTCCAGGTGAGCATCGAGTCCACGACCGCATAGTCCACCTCGCCGTGGCGCGATTCCATGCTGTGCCACTTGAGGGCATTCTCAGTGACCGCGGCGTTGAAGTTCTCCAGGAAGACCTGTTTGTACTTGGCCGCGGTCTCACCATCGGCGCGCCCGCCAAAGAACTGGTTGGCCAGTGCCGCGCCAAACCAAAACTCGTGGCGCAATTGCTCGACACGGACTTCCGCGCCTGGCGCTGCCTCAATCACCAGCGTGCCCGTGCGCACTCGGCGGATGGATTCGTCGAGGTTGGCAGGCACGGCACCCAGGGTGCCGGCTTGGCCGCAGGTCAAAGCAGCGGCAAGACACAGGCTGCGTAACAGCGGAATTCGGATGTTCATAGGAGAGGCTCCCAGCCAGGACTCCGATTTTGAATCACCACGAAAAACACGAAACAGCCGCGCCGACTTCGTGCCTTTCCTCCGCACGCCTTTCGTGCGAAGCCCGCACCGCGGTTCTGGCTCTGCTTTCGTGTGTTTCGCGGTCGCCCCTTCGGAGTTCGGGATCAAAGCTGGCAGTGTTTGATAGCACATGGCTCTTTGGACGCCGCCCGAGGCATTCCATTCGGAATGGACACAACGAAACCCTGTCCGAACGCGATGAGTCGGGGGAACATGACATGGCGGCCCGCCAGAATGAGCACCAACCGTGACCGTGTTCCTCGACACAGCAGGCTTCCCGACCGTTTGGGATGAGAGCGATCAGTGGCATCCAGCGGCCCACGCTTGCTTCACTGAATTGCTGGCCTCCCGTCCGGGTTTGATCACCACCACCTTCGTGCTGCCCGAATGTGGCAACGCTGCCACGCGTCGCCCATGTCGGTCCGCCCCCGGTCGGCTACGCCGGCAAATGGAGCGAGGCGGCCACTTGATCGCACCGACCGACGCCGATTGGCGAGCGCCTGGGCGGCCTACGAGCATGACGAAACGGGAGGCGCTGGCCTAGTGGATCACGTCTCGTTCGTGGTGATACGGCGCTTGGATGTATCGAAGGCGTTCACCAACGACGGCGTCAGGGAACGATGACGCCGCCGAGGCCTTGCGCTACCTAGAAGGGGTTCGGTGCCTGAACTTCTGATACAACCGGGAAACCTGGATGTTAAAATGATTTCGAGATCAGCTTTTTTGTTGACCCAAACGTCATGTTCTCCCCAAATTGCCTCCGCAATCACCATGATGTGTTTGTCGCAAACGACGGGATACGCCATCCAGGCGCTGGCCTGCCTCGAAACCGCAGGCGGACAGTCGTGTTTCATCCGCGACGTGGCGGATTGCACCGGGATGCCCAAACCCTATCTGGCCCGCATCATCAACCGCTTGGCGCGCCAGGGCATCGTCTCGGCCAAGCGCGGTTACAGGGGCGGCATCGTCCTCAACCGGGCTCCGGGCGAAATCTGTCTTCTCGAAGTGGTGGAAGCGGTGGAAGGCAAGGATTGGATCGGGCCGTGCATGTTGGGGATCAAGAAGTGTGGCGGTGAATTCGTTTGTCCGGTGCGCGATTTCTGGGCCGGCCTCTGCAAACAGATTGAGGACAAGCTCAGCAGCACCACGCTGGCAGACGTGGTTTCCGCCATCGGGCCTCGCCCTCCCCATGCCGCGCGTCCAGCGAACGCCCACCGCCGGGAGGGAGGACGGAGCAATTGCGCGCCAAAACCTCCAAAAACAAAGAGAAGAAAGTGAGACTCTTTGCCGTCAGGTTGGTCTGTCGAATAGCCCCCGCGGAGGTCCGGGATCGATCAGCCTGGCCGCGGCTCATCGACCGTGGACGGCATCAGGCGGGGAACCTGTTTCCTCACGAGGACGACGGCCTGGAGAGGCGGCCCCAGAATGACCTGCTGGTGCGAAAGCAGGAGCCGGTCAACCTCGAGGTCGTTGCCAACCACGACGAAAGGAAGGTTCTGCAGCCGCCCACTCGCGCAAAGGCCCCAACAAATGTAGCTTTGTCGCTGGCGACACCTTGCGGGCAGGCCACGGATGCGGTCGTCTGCCCCGAACCGACCGAATTCTCAAGTAGTGAGATCGACGACAACCATACGGAATGCAACGCCAAACCTGCGCGGTGGGGAAGCAACGTCGTCGTTCGAGAGCAGCAGATTTTCAGCGGATGGCGAACCGGTTGCGAGCTCGACCGGGCTGGGCAGCCGCTGGGAGGCGCCGCACTGCGTAAATGCGGCGCGAAACATCCAACAGACAACACCAACAGTTAGCAGCACGTGCAAAGTATGAACAAACTCCAATTGACCGTAATCGCGTTGGCGCTGGCCGCTCCCACCATGGTGCAGGCCGCCGGGGGTGTCGCGGGCTCGCCCCACGACCTCTCCACAAACTCCGTGTGGAACACTCGCAAGGGTGTTTGCAGCCCCTGCCACACCGCACACAATACTGACCCCGCTCAGGCCGCCCCTCTGTGGTCACACAAGTCGTCCTCCGGAACCTTTATTCCGTACACTAGTCCCACGATGGACTCCGTGATGGGCAGCCCTGGCGGCCCCTCCCTGGCTTGCTTGAGTTGCCACGACGGCACTGTCGCCATCAATGAGTTGATCAGCGGCACGCAGGGCACGAGCCTGGTCTATATCGACCCGGGCGCCAAAGTAGGTCCCGACCTGCACACCTCGCATCCGGTTTCAATCGACTACGGTCCGGGCCATGCGGACGTGGCTCGTGGCAAACTCGAGAACCCGATGACCTACAAAATCGGCGACCCGAAGCCGACTCTGACCGTCAGTGTCGCTCCAGTGCCTGCCACGTGGAGCGGTGCCTCCCTGACCGGCCAGACGATCAACGAGGCCTTGCTCTTCGGCGGCAAGATGGAGTGTTCGTCCTGCCATGATGTCCACAAGCAGGTCGGTTCTTCTCCCACCAGCGGCATCTTGGTCAAGATCAGCAGCACGGACTCGACCGGTCGTGGCGACACCCTCTGCCGCACCTGTCACATTCACTAAGTCAGCCGCCGGAGACGCTGACCGAGTGACAGCATTTGCCCGGCAGCAGGCGTACGTTCAAGCAACGGGCCTGCTGTCGGGCGTATCCGCGCAACCCGCGCATTGGCGCAAAGGAGCAAGGCGCTCCCCAGCGATTCCAGGTCAACTGACAAAATGTTGGCAACCCCCGAGAGCAACGGTATCTGTGTGGCCTATGAATTCTGAAATGAAAGCGCCGTGGGGCAAACGGCTGCGGCGCAGCGGGCGGCTCCTGGGCTGCGCGGCGCTCCTGTGGGCGGCGGGTTGTGCCACGGGACCCAAGAAGACCGCCGCCATCTTCTTCCCCCTGCCCCCGGACGAACCCCGCATCCAATACCTGACCAGCTTCTCCTCCGAGTCCGATCTCTCCGAGGGGACTTCCTTTGCGGACTTTGTTCTGGGCAGCGAAAAAGCCCATCGCCCGATCTGGAAGCCGTATGGGCTGACGACCACGCCCGGCAAGCTTTACGTGTGCGACACCCAGCCCGCCAACGTCGGCATCATCGACCTGAACAAACGCAAGATTCGGTATCTGCGGCCCGAAGGCCAGGGCGCCATGCAATTGCCGATCAACGTGGCGGTGGACAAGGACGGCACACGCTACGTCACCGACACCAAGCGCTGCCAGGTGTTGATCTACGGGGCCGACGACAGCTACCTCGGGGCCATCGGCCAAAAGGGAGAAATGAAGCCCTGTGGCATCGCGCTGGCGGGCGACCGTCTGTTGGTGACGGATCTCTCCAACCATTGCGTGCGGGTCTATGCCAAGGCGAACCGCGAATTGCTCTTCACCGTGCCGCGCACCACGGACGAGAAGGCCAGGCTTTACCAGCCCACCAATTTGGCCGTCGATGACCAGGGCCGCATCTACGTCTCGGACACCGGCGGTTACGCCGCCCAAGTGTATGGCCCCGACGGGACCCACCTTCGCTCCATCGGGCAGATGGGACTCACTCCAGGAAACTTCGTCCGTCCCAAGGGCATTGGCGTGGACCGGCAGGGGCGCGTCTATGTCGTGGATGCGGCCATCACAGTGGTGCAGGTTTTCGACAACGAGGGGCGGACGCTGATGTTCTTCGGCGAACCGGCCACCAGCGGCAAGGGGGCGCTGTATCTCCCGGCCGGGCTGGCCATCGACTACGACAACGTCCACCTGTTCCAAAAGCACGCCGCGCCGGGCTACAAGATCGAATTCCTCATCTTCGTGGCCAACCAGGCAGGCCCGCGCAAGGTGAACGTGTATGGTTTCTTGCAGAAAGGCTGAGCGCATCCCCATCGAGTGACCTTGCTCCCTCTCCAACCCGTCCGGCGCGTGCGCCTCTCCGCGTGGAGTTTGGCGCTGGCCGCCGTGGCTGCTGTGTTGCTGGTGGCGGGCTGTCGCACCGAAACCAAATACAAGTGGCTCACGTTCTTCTTCGATGGCGTGCCGGCGCCCGGAGCGCATACAAATCGAGCCCCCTCCGTGGTGTACGATGAAGACGGTCGCCCCATGCAGCCGCCCCCGGCTCCGCTGACCAACCTGCCGGCCTTCAAACCGGTCCGTTTCTTCGGCCACGATCCCTACGAGAAGAAGCAATGCACCGAGTGCCACGAGTCCAAGTTCTCCCAGAAGATGAAGGGGACGATGAAGCAGGTGTGCTTCGCCTGCCACGACGATTTCCTGGCCAAAGCCAAAGTGCAGCACCAAGCAGCCAGCAATGGTGACTGCAAATCCTGCCACGATCCTCACGGCTCAACCAACAAAGCCATGATGGTCCGCTCCGGCCCCGCCGCCTGTTGGGAATGCCACGATGACTTCCTCGCCAAAGCCAAAGTCACGCACGCGCCGGTGCTGACCAACGACTGTCTCACCTGCCACTCGCCGCATGTCTCCGCCTTTAAGGGTCTCCTGCGGAAATCTCCCAAGGCGATCTGCACGGAATGCCATGCCGACGTGCCCGGCCCGGCCAAGTTCAAGCATCAGCCGGCGGAGAACGGCGAATGCCTCTCTTGCCACAGCGCCCACGTTTCCACCAACAAGGCGCTCCTGACCAAAACGGGCAAGGGCCTTTGTTACGAGTGCCACGACGACGTGCTGGCCAAAGCCAAGTTCAAGCATCAGCCGGTGGAGAACGGCGAATGCCTCTCCTGCCACAGCGCCCACGCTTCCACCAACAAGGCGCTCCTGACCAAGACCGGCAAGGGTCTATGCTACGAGTGCCACGACGACGTCCTGGCCAAGGCCAAGGTGAAACATCAACCCGTCGTCAACGGCGAGTGCAGCGCTTGCCACAGCTCGCACGGTTCCACCAACAAGTTCCTGGTCCTGAAGCCCGGCAAGGCGATGTGCTTCGAATGCCACGACGATTTCCTGGCCAAGGCCAAGTTCAAGCACAGCGCGGTCGATCAGTGCGCGGACTGCCACAAGTCCCACGGCACGGACGAGAAGGGTCTGCTTACCAAGCCCGCCGGGACGCTGTGCCTGGACTGCCACGAGCAGAAGGATCTGGATGCCGTCAAAGGCCACGCGCAGATGGGCGCCACGCCCTGCCTCAAATGCCATGATCCGCACGTCGGCGGGGTCAAATACTTGCTGACAGCCGAGGGGCAGAAGGCGGCCCCAGCGATCCCCGCGGCCCCGCCGAAGAAATGAAATCCTCCCTCCACGATCACAAGTGGCCGTGGTTGGCCGCGCTGGCCCTGGCGGGAGCCTCCGCTCCGGTGGCCTCCCAAGGCCCCAACGGGGAGATCGAGGAACCGCGCTGGCTTCGCTTCCGCGTCACGGAAGCCAGCCTTGGCGTCTTCGCCGAAGGGAACCACGAAGAGAACACCTATCGCGCCTCTGGCACGACCGCCACTTACGACCGCATTTTCGTTGGCCCGCTGGTGGGCGTGAAGTCGAGCGGCTCCTTTTACCACCCGAACTTGCTGCGGTACGATCTTCACGTTGACGGCTCCTACGGCTGGGGGCAGCAGGAAACCAAATCGGGCGTCAGTGTCGAGCGCCGGGAGATGCAATACCTCGGCTTGTTCATGGGCAACGCCACGATGTTTGGCAACAAGCCCTTCGCGACGAGCGTCTTTGGCAACTACGACCACACCCATCGCGATTACGACTTCTTCAGCCGCGTGACCGTGGACTCATGGCGCTACGGCGCGCGCTCCGGCTACAGTGAAGGACCGGTGCCCGTCAGCGTCAGCTACCTCCATCGGGACGAGGACATCTCCGGCTTGGCCACGCCTTCGGTCGCGAAGGAAGATTCGTTCGTGCTGAACGCGATGAACCAGCGTGACGCCGGGGCCAGCACCTTCAACTACACGTTCGACCAATACAGCCGCACCGATCTCGACCGCGTGGGCGAGGGCGCCGACCACACGCTGGCCTTGTCCGACAGCGAGAACTTTGGCAGCTACAAGCAGCATCGCCTGCAGACCAGCGCCAGCTACACCCGCCGCGAAAGCGACATCCTGCCCAGCGACCAGTTCAACGCCCAGGCCAATCTCAGTTCCGAGTACCGCCACAACCTGAACAGTTATTTCGACGCGAACTACGACCACTACCGCCAATCGGCGTTCTCGTCGGACAGCGTCGGCCTCCAGGCGCAACTGAGCCACCGGCTTTATGAAAGCCTGACCACCACCCTCATGGCGGACGGCTCCGATTACGAAGCCTCCGACGGTGTGTTTGACGGCTACACGCGGCGCTACGGCGGTGGGCTGGGCCTCAACTACACCAAGCGTCTGGGGCGATCTTCCCGACTGAACATCGGTAACAGCGTCCACGTGGACCACATCGAGCAGAACAACCTCAGTACCGTCCGCAACGAGCGCCACACGTTCAACTTGGCCGGCTTGGACAGCTTCTTCCTCGACCAGATCAATGTGACTGAAGCCACGATTGTCGTGACAGATGTGAACGACAACCTGCCGGGCTACGTGCGCGGCGTGGATTACGAGATCGGCCACGACGGGCCGCGCACGCTTATTCAACGCCTGTCCGGCTCCCGCATTCCCGCCGGCGCCACGGTGCTGGTGGATTACGAGTCGGTGCCGACTCCGGCGGGCAGCTACGAGTCGTTGACCGAGGCGTTCCACGTCCGGCTCGACCTCTGGGACAACCTCTGGAGCTTGTACGGGCGCCTGACTCTCTTCCGCAACAACGCGGAGGAGCGGCTCCGCATCCAGCAGGTCGCCAGTTACGCGGTGGGCACCGAAGTGGCCTGGCACGGGCTGCGCGCCGGGGCGGAATACGAGATCTACGATTCCACGCTCTCTTCCTATAACTCCGCGCGCCTCTTTCAGTCGGTCAATTTCAAACTGGACAGCATGTCCAGCCTCGGACTGCATTTCTCGGAAACGTGGACCGAGTACGTGGACGCCAACCGCAGTGAGGAGAACTACCGCTTCATCGCCCGCTACAGCATCGTCTTCTCCTCCCGCTTCTCGGCGAACGTCGAGGGCGGTGTGGCCTTCCGTCGGGGCGCGTTCGTGGAGCAGGATCTCGCCACCCTGCGGCCCGGCATCGAATGGCGCGCGGGCAAGACCAGCGTGAAGGCCGGCTACGACTTCGAGTACGAACTGCTCCAGAGCCGGGAGGAGCGAGTCCGGCAAATGTTCTTCGTCCGCGCCCGACGCATGTTCTGAAATGCGATCCGCCTCTTTCCAGTTCTGTGCCCGCCAGCGCCGCGTTCTCCCGGCGGGACGCGCTTTTTTTGCGCTGGGTCTGACCGGCCTCGCGTTACTGTCAACGGCCGGCGCGGCCAAACCTTCGTCCGCGGCCTCCTCCCTGGTCTGGCCGGCGCCCCCGGAAGCGCCGCGCATCGCCCACCAACAGAACTTCACGCGTCCCGCCGACCTCGGCGTGAAGCGCGCCGCCCTGGGCCGGTTCGCCAACTGGATCACCGGCTCGGACAAAGGCAACGAGCCGCTCGTCAAACCGTTCGCGGTCGCGTTGGACGAGAACGACAACCTCTGCCTCACCGACACCGGGGCGGGCGTCGTCTGCTTCCTGGACCGCGCGAAGAAGAAATGGTTCCGCTGGGAGAAGATCGACCGCGTGCGCTTTTCCTCGCCGGTCAGCATCGTCCGCCACCAGGGAACTTTCTTCGTGGCCGACTCCGGCCTCCCGGCCGTGGTCGCGTTCGATGAAAAGGGCAAGCTCCAGTTCCTGGCTACCAACAAACTGGAGCGGCCCGTGGCCCTGGCCGTTTCGGCGGGCCGGCTGCTCGTGGCCGATTCGCAGCGACATTGTATCGTGGTGCTCGACATGAACGGCCGCTATCTCACCGAATTTGGGCATCGCGGATCGGGGCCGGGGGAACTGAACTTTCCCACGCACCTCGCGGTGGACGCGGCGGGCGACCTCTACGTCACCGACTCCATGAACGGCCGCGTGCAGCGGTGGAGTTCGAGCCATCAATTCAAGAACCAGATTGGCAGCTATGGCAACCGCCCCGGCTACTTCAGCCGGCCCAAAGGCGTGGCCGCGGACACGTTGGGCCATCTCTATGTGATCGACGCCATGTTTGACAACGTCCAGATTTTCGACCGCGAAGGCCGTTTGCTGCTGACCCTGGGCCAGGCCGGCTCCCAGCCCGGCGAGTTTTGGTTGCCGAACGGGATCGCCATCAGCCGGCAAAACGAAATCTTCGTCGCCGACACCTACAACCATCGCGTCCAAGTCTTCAAATACATCGGCCAGCCATGAATCCCAAGCTGCTCCATGCTCTTGAGCCTCGCGCGGCGCGGCGCCGGTGGTCCGCCGCCGTGTCTATCCTCGGCGTGGCGGCGGGGCTGGTGGCCACGCCGGCGCTTGCCGAAGGCATCCTCGGCTCCAAACACGATCTCTCGCTCGTGGGGCCAGGCCCCATCAAGGCCGTCACCGAAACGGGAGTCTGCATCTTCTGCCACACGCCGCACCGCAGCACCGGCGAGACACCGCTCTGGAACCACACGTTGTCCTCGGCAACGTATGTTCCGTACAGCAGTTCCACCCTGAAGGCGGTCGTCGGCCAGCCGACCGGCGCTTCCAAGCTCTGCCTCAGTTGCCATGACGGCACCATCGCGCTGGGCATGGTCCACAGCCGTTCTACGCCCATCGCGATGAAGGACAGCGTCATCACCATGCCGCCCGGCCCATCGCGCGTGGGAACGGATCTCTCGGACGACCATCCCGTGTCATTCATCTATGACAACGCGCTCGCGGCCAAGGCCGGCCACTTGCGCGACCCAGGCACGCTGAATGAGAAGGTTCGGCTGGACGCCAACAAGCAGATGCAATGCACATCCTGCCACGATCCACACAACAACCGCTACCGCAAGTTCCTGGTTCAAGAAAACCAAGGCTCCGCCCTGTGCCTCAACTGCCACGAGATGAGCGGTTGGAACACCTCCTCGCACCGCCTCTCCAACAAGACCTGGAACGGATCGGGCCTCGATCCCTGGCCACGGTCGGATCACGCGACGGTGTCGGCGAACGGCTGCGGAAGCTGTCATGCGAATCACGGCGCGGGCACGCGCCAGCGCCTCCTAAACCATCCCTTGGAGGAGAACAACTGTTATTCCTGCCACAACGGCAACGTGGCGGCGAAGAACCTCGTCCCCGAATTCAACAAACTGAGCGCCCACCCCATCCTGGACAACAGTGGCGTCCACAGCCCCAACGAAGATCCGCTCAACGCCACCCGGCACGTCGAGTGCGAAGACTGCCACAATCCCCACGCCGTCAGTTCCCTCCCGGCCACTGCGCCCAACGCCTCCGGTGCCATCCTGGGCGTGCGCGGCGTCAACAGTGCGGGCAACCTCGTCAACGCCGCGACCCGGGAATACGAAGTGTGCTTCCGCTGCCACGCGGACAGCCTCTCACGCGGGCGTTCCTCCGTGCCGCGTCAGTTCGTGCAAACGAACACCCGCCTGGCCTTCGCTGGGCACAACGCCTCCTACCACCCGGTGGTGGCTCCGGGCAAGAACGCGAACGTGCCCAGCCTGCTCGCGCCCTACACGGCCGGCAGTTTCATCTACTGCACGGATTGCCACAACAACGACCAGGGGCCGGGCGCGGGAGGAACGGGAGCGCGCGGGCCGCATGGATCCATGTATCCCGCCTTGCTGGAGCGCCAGATGGACCTCAACGACGGCTCGCCGGAGAACCTCACCACCTACGCGCTGTGCTACAAGTGCCATGACCGCTCCCGGTTGCTCAGCGACCAAAGCTTCCCGCACCGCAAACACGTCCAGGAAGCGCGCACCTCGTGCGCGACCTGCCACGACCCGCATGGCGTCCAGGGCCAGAGCCACTTGATCAATTTCAACACGTACTACGTTACCAAGTCGTCGAATGGCCGGATCGAGTTCAATCGCACCGGGACCTTCCGGGGCAACTGCTCCCTCACCTGCCACGGCGTGGACCATCGCGCGCAGTCTTACTGACGCCGCTTCTCGCCGACGCACCCATGAAAGCCCCGTTTGCGCCAAGTCCGAAGCGATGCAAAAATGACACCACGGTCGCCAAAGCAGACGGTGGCAGGACGGTCGGTGGGCCGGGAATGAATCCCGGCCGGTCAATTCGGACTTGGCAGAGTCGTATTGCGGATTTGCCGGCGGCTGAGAGTGGCCGCACAGGCGACGAATAGCCGGTTCGACAATGGCGTCAAACCGGCGGTTCCCGAGGGTGAAACTCGGAAGAACCAAGACGCAACAACAACAGTCCGTTCAACAGAACAGAAACTATGAAGAAACTGCTAGCGATGATCGCGGTGGCCGGTGTGGCGACCGCACTCACGGCCCCGGCCGCCGACGTGAAAGAGAACTACGCCACCCATTGCACCAAGTGCCACGGCGAAGACGGCAAGGGCGAAACCAAGATGGGCAAAAAATCCGGCTGCAAGGACTACACCGACGCCAAGGTGCAGGCCGAGATGAAGGACGACAAAGCCTTCAAGTCCATCAAGGAAGGCATGAAGGACGGCGACAAGGAGCTCATGAAGCCCTTCGCCGAGAAACTGAGCGACGACGAGATCAAGGCCCTGATCACCTACATGAAGACCTTCAAGAAGTGAGGGCCGTGTGGGGCGCGCCGATTTCCGCACCCTGGACGTCCGGATGGACGCCAGGGTGCGCAACGCAGAAAACCAACAGCAATCCCCCTCCGAACAGAGTATGAACAAGTTCACTGCAATCGCGGCGGCCGCCCTGGTGGCGACCTCCCTGTCTCTCAAAGCGGCGGACGTCAAAGAAAACTACGACGCCAACTGCAAGAAATGCCACGGGGAAGACGGCAAAGGTGACACCAAGATGGGCAAGAAGGCCGGCTGCAAGGACTACACTGATCCGAAGGTCCAAGCCGAGATGAAGGACGACAAAGCCTTCAAAGCCATCAAGGAAGGCCTGAAGGACGGCGACAAGGAACTCATGAAAGGCTTCGCCGAGAAGCTGAGCGACGACGAGATCAAGGCTCTCGTCGCCCACATGAAGTCCTTCAAGAAGTAATTCGCGGTCCTTGCCGAACTCAGGCGCCACCGGGATCTCTCCGATTCCGGTGGCGCTGCTCTTCTGTGGCCCAGGGATGCTTCAGCCTTGGGCCGCGTAAAACGCATCCACTTTCGCCGCCACGTCCTTGTACCCGATGTCCACTTCGTAGATCTGCTTGAACTGTTCGATCGCTTCCTCGTTCTTGCCCATTTTCTCCAGCACGCAGCCGAGCGCGTAGATCAGGTCCTTCTTCTCGTCGTCGAACGCGAGCTTCTCCTTGATGGCGTTTTGCAGCGTGCGCGCCGCCAGATCGTTCATGTTCCGCCGGGCAAAGCAAAGGCCCAGGTAGCTCATGGCCTGGAGGCGGCGGGCCGGATTCTGTTGCGCTTTCTGGAACTCCGCGATGGCCTCGCCAATCTTGCCCGCCTTGAAGAGCAGTTCCCCATACTCGAAGCGGATCTGCAAGTCGGTGGGATAACGATCGACGCGCTGCCTGCACTCGCCCAATTCGAAGACCTGCCGCTCGGCCTGGACGCGCGCGACCTGGTCCTGATAGTCCGGCGCCGTCGGGTCCAACTGACTGAGTTGCCAGTCGATCTTCTTGAGGGTGGTGTCGGAGATGGCCTTGTCCAGCGAAGGATCGCCGCCGGACTCCGCCGCCTTGATGCGGTGGTAATATTCGAGCGCGCGGTCGAACTCCTTTTTCTGCGCGTGCAACTCTGCCAGGTTCCGCAGGAGCTTCAGGTTCTTCGGTTCGGCCACCACGCGCCCCTCGTATTCGCGGATCAACTGGTCAGCCACGTCGGTGGTCTTCACCTCCCGGTTCTCCTGCTCCAGCTTCACCGCCTCGTCCTTGTCCCGGAGAGCGTCGCGGTAGGAGCCGGTGCCGTCGGCCAGTTTCTCGTAGCCGCCTTCGGAGAGCGTCTGGTGCGCCGTCAGGTTCTTGAACGCCTGGGCGATCTCCGGGTCGTGCGGATGGGCGCGCATCAGTTCTTCGTAAATGGCCTCCGCCCGCTTCACGTCCCCGCTCTTCGAACACAACTCCGCCAGCTTGGCGGACACCTCCCGGTCCTTGGGGCTGTTGCGCAGCACCATCTCCAGCGACAGAATGGCCGTCCGCGGAAAATCAGCAGCGACGGCCGCCTCCGCCAGCAGCTTGTGTGCGCTGTTGTTCCACGGGTCGCTGTTCAGGATTTCCTCGGCGATCTGGATGGCTTCGATTGGGTCTTTGCGCAGGGCCATCTGGGCCTTGGCCAACTGGGGCGAGGAACTCGCGCCGCCCAGCACCTTCTTGAAGAAGCTGGTGCCGCCGCTGCCGGGAACCGTCCCGCCTTTCTTGATCTGCGCGGTGCGCAAGGCTTGCCGCGCGAGGTAAAACGCCGGCTCATGCTGCAACACCTGTGAGAGCATGGTGATGGCGTAATCGTAGTTCTGTCGCTGCACGGCCAAGTTGCCGCGCTCGTAAAGATCTCGCTGTGGACGTGCAATGGCACTCAAGTTTTTCTCAGGCATGGGGCGAACATAGAGAAACGCCGGAAAAAATCCAATTGGAAAGCTGAGGCACCCTCCCGATCCTGAGCGAAGCGGACGAAGTCGTCTTTGCGGTTGATCACCGGGTCGGAGGACCCGGTCCTCAAAACCGCTCTGCGAGCCGCGTACCCTCACGCGGCGGAGCGTCGTTTCCGTAAGGATTGGCGTGTGTCGCAATGTGCGATCTGTAATCGGCGATTTGAAATCGAGCGAAGCGAGGCGCCTCCCGGATGGACATGCACAGAATTCCTGCAACCCCTGGAAGGGAAACAGAAACCTCGTACGAGCCATCCTCCCAACGGTCCAAGACCAACTCTCCTTCCGCACGCCCTCCGGATTGCGGCTTCTGCGCGCCCCGGTGGCGCAGGGGATTCTGTGGGAAAATCCGTCTCTCCTGTTTTCGTGCCAGGAGAGACGTCTGTTGGTCGGCGGTCAGCTCTTTTTGCCGGCGACTTGTTTGGCGGCCATGGCCTGCTTCTTCTTCTGCACGGCGCTGCTGGCCTTGGTCTGTTTCTGCGTGGACTTCTTCTGATTCGATTTTGGGGATTTATCGCCCATAGGTTTGATCGTATTTGTGTGTTGACTCCCATGCGGCATGTCAGTTTCCCCGCAGGGGGACGCAGTATGCCTGCCGGGGTGGTCCCTGTAAATGACAGACGTGAATTCATCGGACGTGAGAGGCAATTTCAAAACTCGGTAGCAGCCGACGTGAGGAGGCTCAAACTTCAAGGGAAACAGGCCTCCTCACGTCGGCTGCTACGGTTTTGAAAGAGGCTCGTGAGGGCGCATCGTTCTCAAGACCGAGGAAGCTGCACTTGCGGTAAACGCCAGCGCAGGAGACCCAGCCCATAAAACCGCCCTGCAGGCCGCGTGCCCTCACGCCGCTGGCCGCCGCTTCCGTGATAAATGGGGTGACGTGAGCGGCGGAGCGGCGGGCCCCGTCAAAAAGATTGTTGCCGAAAGTTGTTGTTATCCCGCCAGAATCAGTCACCTTGCACCCGTCTGTTGGATAGCTTGTCTCTTTCAAGGCATGGTAAATCTTCAGGTGAACTCGCTTCAGTGATGATTTTAAGCCCGACGTTCGGGAACAGTCTCTGGAAGGCGCCGGTTTGTCGGACAGTAAAACATCATATGAGTAATAAATTGTTTGTCGGAAACCTTTCCTTCAACACCACCGAAAACGACCTGCAAGCCGCGTTCGCCGCGCATGGCACCGTCACCGAAGCCAATCTGATGATGGATCGCATGACCAGTCGTCCTCGGGGCTTTGGCTTCGTGACCATGAGCACCTCCGAGGAAGCGCAAAAGGCCATTGCGGCCCTGAACGGCAAGGAGATCGATGGCCGCGCCCTCACCGTCAACGTGGCCAAGCCCCGCGAAGAGCGCACGGGCGGCGGTGGCGGTTATGGCGGTGGCAGTCGCAATCGCTACTAGTCCATTTTGGATTGCGCAGCGGAGTTCGGATGGACCGAATTCCGCTTTTTCCTTCTTGGTTTCGTTCCCAGTTTCGATCCAACAGCCATGAAAGAACATCACATTGAAGTGGAAGGTTGTGTCCAAACCGTGCTGCCCAACACGATGTTCCGGGTGGAACTCGACAACAAGCACCTCGTCCTCGCCACGATCTGCGGCAAGATGCGCAAGCGTTGGGTCCGTCTGACCGTGGGCGACCGCGTGAAAATGGAGATGTCGCCCTACGACCTGAGCAAAGCGCGCATCACGTGGCGATTGAGGTAGAAGAGCGGTTGCTCGATTGGGCAACTTCGGAAATCTGACTTCCGGAGGTTCCGGAGATCCCTGCTCAAAACCGCCGCTCCAGCGGAGCGAAGAAACACAGCGCAGGGCAGACTCGTTCGGCGCTTCTTCGGCAGACGCTTGTTTCCATGCCGGCCTTTTGTTCTACTCGTGGCCACGATGAACAATCGAATATGCCCCCGACAGTTGATCATGGCCGTGTGGGTTCCTTGCTTTCTGTCTTTCGCCGGGATCACGGCACCGGCTGCGATCCCTGAAGGATTCACAGCACTCTTCGACGGCGAAGGCTTGAATGGCTGGGTGGTTCGCCAACCGGAGAACCGCGACTGGCGGGTGATCGACGGAGTCATCGATTGCGATCCCCACGCCGGGCCGGGCGACCGGAACTTGTGGACCGCCAAGAGCTACGGTGACTTCGAGTTGTGGGTGGACTGGCGGATCAAGGAAAGTCCCTTCACGAACAACGCTGCCAAGCTCATCCTTCCCAACGGGACCTACCAGAAAGGGGCTGACGGTCGGGACACGCTGATTCCGGTGCCGAACACGGATTCGGGAGTTTTTTTGCGCGGCGAGCACAAGTCGCAAGTGAACATCTGGTGCTGGCCGATTGGTTCGGGCGAGATCTGGGGCTACCGCACTGACGCGCGCCTGTCGCCTGAGGTTCACGCCGCCGTGACGCCAAAACTGAGAGCGGATCGGCCCATCGGCCAGTGGAACACGTTCCACATCGTGATGAAAGGTGACCGGTTAACCGTCGCGCTCAACGGCAAGAAGGTGATCGACCAGGCTCAGTTACCCGGCGTTCCTGCCCGTGGCCCGCTCGCCCTGCAACATCATGGCGACCGGAAGGATGGCGAATGGGGCGCATCCTTCCTCCAGTTCCGCAACATCTGCATCAAGGAATTGAAGTGAATCACTTCCGTTGCGCCGCCTGGAGCGCCGGGTCGTCGAGGTCGAGCCGGTAGAGGAGTTGGTTGTAATCGTAGCGCGGCGTCGGATGCGGGTGGTTGGCAAATTGCATCGTGTAGGTGCCTTCGAAGATCAGGATCGGCGAGCCGTCGGGCGTGAATTCGGGATGCAGCCGCGGATTGTAAAACGTGTAGTTGTCGTGGCTGAGGACCTTCACCGCTGGCCCCCACGGGCCGGTCGGCGCGGCGGCTTCGGCATACCAGAGTTCGCCAAACGCCGAAGGCTTGCCGAAGGCCTCCATGAAGATCGTGACCCAGCGCTGGCGAAAGGCGTTCCATGCGATGGAACCGGTGTGCGGCTTCACGGGCTTGCCGTCAGTGGCCGAAGTCAGGCTTTCCTGTGCCTTGAGTGCTTCCCACTTGGCTGAATCCTGCCAAGCCTCGAAGGTCGCCGGGCAGCGCAAGTTCGGCAGCGGATTGCCGAACAACACCCATTCGTTGCCCTGCGCGTCTTTCCAGAAAGCAGGATGGCCGTCGGGGGCGAGCGGTGGCTTGGGCGTGGCCTCGGACTTGGTCCAGAGCACGCGGTGTTGCTCAAAGCTCGATGTGGCCTCATTCCACACGCACAGGCCGCGCTCGTAAGCGTCCATCGGCGGCTTGATCTTCACGTAGGTTCCGACGAGCCGGGGCGTGCCGGTTTTGTCGGGCAAGCTGACGTAGCCGCTCACCCAAGTGGGACCGCTGCCGGGCATCTTGGCGACGCCGCGTGGCGTGCCTTTGGCGTCGGTGAAGTAATCGAGCTTCAGGCGCAGCGGCGGCTCGAAGGACGTGAGCGGTTGCACCGCCGTGGTGGCGCTGCTCATGTCGAAAAGACCCAGCGGATAATGCGGCATGGTGGTGTCGCCCCAAGCCCAGAAGAGCCGGCCGCGATGCACGGCGTTCTGCACGCTGTCGCAGCCGAGCACGCCCGACTCGCGCCCATCCAATTCGCGGCCCGTCTTCTGACTTTCGGCGAAGAGGCCGCCGCCCGTCAGACGGCCCAACCGCTTGGCGAGGATCGTGCGATTCACTTCGACCTTGAGCGTCTTGCCCGGCTCAGGTTTGAGGCGCACGCCGCGATAGCCGAAACCGTCCTTCGGCCGCTCGTAACCGTAGCCGATCACGTCGAACCACGTCTCGCGGCCCATCAGTTCCGGCAGGTCGAAAGCGATCACGCCCGAGTTGTCCGTGACGAAACGGACCTGGTGCGTGGTGCGCAATTCGACCAGCGGCACCGGCCAGCCGCTGCCTTTTTCCACCACTTCAATGCGGCACGGTTCGACCGCCGCGGCGAGCCAGGGCGCGGCGAGACCAATCAGGATTCCGAGTTTGGTTTTCATACGAGAAGATTTCAAATCTCCGTGGCGGCGTCTCGGCAGAGCGCCGCCGGTATTGGATTCCGGACCAAAAAGTGCGGCGCTCTGCCGAGACGTCGCTACGACCTCGAGGTTTAGCATTTGGCTCATATGTGCGTTCAGGGGTTCGTCGCTGACAAGCGCCGACTCACCGGCGCTTTGTCCTTTCCACCCGTCCGTCAAAGAACAGTGCATTCTTGCCGGTCCAGATCCCTTCGGCGCCGTGAGCCGGCCCAGCGTCGCCGATGAGCGGCGTGTTAAGCCGCCCGCCAAAGATGGACTCCACGATGGACTGGGTCACCGGCGACCAATCCTGCGGGCGATCGTACGAAGCGCCATTGAGAAACTGGTTCCATTCGTAGCTGTTCGTCTCCGTCGTGAAGAACTCCCGGTCGGCCGGGCATTTCCAGATCGGTTTGGCCTCCAAGTACGGATTGAGGACGGTGTGGATGGCCGGCTGGTTGGTGGTGGCCAGGCTGGGCAACTGCGCGCAGACGGGCAGGCGGTGTTCGTTGTCTTGGATGAACAACTCCAGGGCCAAGCCGATCTGGTGCAGGTTGTTCAGGCAGGCGGCGGATTGGGCGGCGCGTTTGCCGCGGCCCAGCACCGGCAGGAGCAAGCTGGCCAGAATGGCGATGATCGCGATCACCACGAGCAATTCGATGAGCGTGAAGGCGCGCGGCGTCCGCGTCCGCCGTCGGCGAGACGGAGCGGAGACGTTCTTGGCGAAAGAGGCCGATTCAAGTTTGGAGCAGCCGGGGCGATGCGGCTCCGATTTCAATCGGCAATCGGCACTCTGCAATCGGCAATCCGAGTTCATGGCTTCTGAATGGTGGAAAGGGTGGTCATGAGTTCAGCGATCACTGGCGCCGTGGCCGCGCGATACCGCACGTCCTGCGAGAGGTATTTCGCCGTAGCCTCCTTCAAGGTGTCGCGCGCCTTGTCCGACGCGAGGTGTTCCCGCAACGCCTGACGTTCCTCCGGAGACATCGTGCGTCGATAGTCGGCCACCCACTGGGCCATCGCATTGATGCCCGCCTGCTGATAAGGCTTTGGCGTGCGACTGACCAGGATCTGCAGTCCCTCGATATGGCCCACGTTGAAGAAATCCAGGAAGGCTTTCTGCCGGTTAGCTGGTTCCGTCAAGGGGCCGTAGCGCAGTTCCAGGAATTTCTCCACCGGCCGGGGCGCATTCCGGGATGCAAAAGCCGCCCGTACGTCCAACACGACTTCCGCCGGCGTGTAGCGATGGAACCGGCGAACCCAGAGCGTGACGCCTAGCGCGACGAGGACCAGCCCCACGCCGCCCACCCAGACCAGGGCTTTGGTTCGGTGTGTCATCTTCATATCGTGCGCCCAGTGTCGCGCGTAGCGCAGGCGTTGTGATGTGCCAGAAGTCATGCCCGGAGGTCATGCCGAAGCAAGGCTGCATCAAGCTCCCGCCCGGCGCACTGGGTAGCGCAGGTTTTCAACCTGCCGTAGTGCCAACTTGCAGTCGGCAAGGCTGTGAAACTTCCAGCCGGCTGGCCTCTTCCAACGCTCGCCGGTTGGAAAACCGGCGCTACGGCAGACTGGAAAGTCTGCGCTACGAGTGCTCCCGAACCGAGCTTGATGCAGCCTGGATGCCAAAGGATTGTCTCGACCTCTCCGTCACCGCTCGGCCATGCTCCGTGCTCAGCATGACCTCGACCGGCACAGCGGGATCGCGCCCCGGCGACGCTTGGTTTGTTTCCACGCGCTGGACGGTGGTGCTTTCAGCGCGCGATCCAGACTCTCCTCATGCTGCTGCGGCTTTGGAAACACTGTGCCGCACGTATTGGTTCCCACTTTACGCTTACGTGCGGCGGCGCGGTCATTCCCCAACCGACGCGCAAGATTTGACGCAGGAGTTCTTCGCCCAGTTGCTCACCCACAACTGGGTCGCCCGCGCGGACCGGCACAAAGGCCGTTTCCGCTCCTTTCTCCTCATGGCCATGAGCCGCTTCCTGGCGAACGAATGGGACAAACAGCGCACCCTCAAGCGTGGCGGGCAGATGCAGTTCGTGCCACTGCCGTTGGACACGGCCGAGACACGCTACACCCACGAGCCGGCCGACGCGGCCACGCCGGAACAAGCGTTTGAGAAGCAGTGGGGCCTCACGCTGCTGGAGGAAGTGCTCCAGCGGTTGGGCGAGGACTACAAGCAGGACGGCAAGACCATCCTCTTCGACACACTGAAACCGTGCCTCATCGGCAGCCGCGAGACACAACCCTACGCCGCGCTGGCTGCCGACCTGAAGATGACGGAGGGCGCGGTGAAAGTAGCCGTGTGCCGCTTGCGCGAGCGGTATCGCGAACGGCTCAAAGCGGAAATCGCCCACACGGTCGGCGCGCCATCCGAGGTGGACGCGGAGTTGCGCCATCTCTTCCGCGTGTTGGCCCGCGGCTGAGGTTTTTCTCCGCGCGCCTGTAACCTTCGCCCCGCGATCCTTAGTGAATGGGGTAGAAGGCACGTTATGGAACCGAAACGAATCTGCACGAGTTGCCGAAAGCCGCTGGCGCCCAATGCGCCGCAAGGGCTGTGTCCGGAGTGCTTGCTCAAGGCGGGGCTGGGCACCGGCGTGGACCTTGGGGCGGACACCCAGGGCGCCAGCGAGCGGACTCCGTTTGTCGCACCACGGCTCGAAGATATCGCCAAACTGTTTCCGCAACTCGAGATCGTGGAGTTGATCGGCCAGGGTGGGATGGGCGCGGTCTATAAAGCGCGACAGAAGGAACTGGACCGCGTGGTCGCGCTGAAGATCCTGCCGCCGGACATCGGCGGTGCCCCGGCCTTCGCCGAACGCTTCACGCGCGAGGCCCGGGCCTTGGCTAGGCTGAACCATCCTGGCGTCGTCACGCTCTACGAATTCGGCCGCGCTGGGTCGCTTTACTTCTTCCTGATGGAGTTTGTGGACGGCGCGAACCTGCACCAGTTGATCGAGACGTCTCGACTGGCGCCGCGTCAGGCGCTGGCCATCGTGCCGCAGATTTGCGACGCCCTTCAGTACGCCCACGATCAAGGGATCGTCCATCGCGACATCAAGCCGGAGAACATTCTCGTGGACCGCCAGGGACGGGTGAAAGTGGCGGACTTCGGTTTGGCGAAATTGGTGGACACGGCGCAAGCCGTCCCTATCACCCGCCCTTCGGGCACCCTTTCCCCCGCGGAGGGGGAGAGGAACGGGGTGAGGGGGCAGGAACTCACCGAAGCGGGCAAGGTGATGGGCACGCCCCAGTACATGGCGCCGGAACAAGTGGAGCGCCCGCAAGAGGTGGACCATCGTGCCGACATCTACTCGTTGGGTGTGGTCTTCTACCAAATGCTCACGGGCGAACTGCCGGGCCAACGCATCGAGCCGCCGTCGAAGAAAGTCCAGGTGGACGTTCGGTTGGACGAGGTGGTGTTGCACGCGCTGGAAAAAGAGCCGGCGCGCCGGTATCAGCACGCCAGCGAAGTGAAGTCGGACGTGGAAACGATCGCCCAAACGACGCCAACCAGTGCATCCACGCCATCGGAACTCCCAACGAAGCATTCGTCGAGTAACCCCTGGCGATTCAAATTCAATCTCCTGACGGAACTGCTGCCGGGCGAACGGGTGCTGCAGTTCAAGAAATGGATCTGGGGAATCTCGGCGAAGTCACCTCCGAGTTACCGTCTGTTCTTCTCGCTGCCGCCGCTGCTGGAAGCCGGGCTGTATATCACCGATCGCCGTGTGGTCCTGATTTCGACTCTCGTTCGGCTGCTGAGCCAGGAGGTCAGCGTGTGGTTCCCGACCCAGGCGAAGTCCGAAGATCGGGACTGGCTCAAAGAAGCCTCGACGGGCCAAAACCGATTCGGGCGTTATGTGGAGCTGATTTCAGAAGACGCGCGCAAGCATTGGTATCGCTCGCGGGAGATGCGCCTGCGGTTCTACACGCGCGCCCCCGCTTTGCTTCAGCAGGCGATCACCGCCGCCCAGTTGGAGGCCACCCGCCGGACGGTGGCCCCATTGCCCGCGCGCCCGCTGCCAACACCGCCGCCCACGCCAGCCTGGACGGCACTGCAATATTGCGCAGGCGTGGCGCGTTGGATGGCGCGCCTCTTCAGCACCTTGCTGGTGGCCTTCTACGGCTTCTTCGTCCTGGCCGAAGGACTTCCGCCCCTCACCAGCCAACCGGAAGGCGTGCAACTGAACTTCGCAGCACTCGGCTTGATGCTGCTGGGATTCATCCTCGGTTGGAAACGCGAGGGCTGGGCCGCGTTGCTGATCGCCTCCGGTTGGACGGTGGTTCGGATTTCCGAGAGCGACTTCCGCGTTAGCACGCCGTTTGAGCTCGTGCTCGTGCCGGGTGCGCTTTATGCGCTGTGTTGGTGGGCGATGCGGGGGCACCCGACCGCGCGCGTGGCTGCCGCCGCTTCAAGCCTCGCGCTGGTGTTGCTTCTCGGACGGCTGTTTTGTCCGGTGAACGTCCATGTCAGCGGCGTAGTGAGCGAGGCGGCGACGGGCAAGCCTGTCGCCAACGCGGAACTCCGTCTGGTCTCGCGATCAGCGCGTCCCACCGGCCAGAGCGCCTGGCCGGATGCTTGCTCGGACACGAGGGGGCGCTTCGGGTTGAATGTCGGCTGGTACGGCATTGAACGCGATGTCCTGGTGACAGCCGCTGGTTACTCGCCGATGCGGAGAAGGCTGCCATCACGGTCGCTTGGGACGCGACGCGTTTTTGCGGACGTCAGTCTCTCTTCAACACAGTCTCCATCGCTCAGCACCAACTCAATCCGGGTTTATCGGCTCGACAAGAAAGTTTCGGATTTCTCCACCACGGAGGATTTGTCCACGCCGGAAGGAGCCTATGCAGCCTGTGTCCGCGCCGCGGCCAGCGGCGATGAGGCAATGGCGAGACGGCTGAGTGTGGCCCGGCTCGCCCAACAAATGTCGCCGGAGGCAAGGCGACAAAACGTTTCGGCCAACGCCGCCAAGGAATGGCTCCAAGCGGAGATCTTGGAGGTGAGAATTTACTGGAACAAACACGCGGCCGTTTTCGCTCAAGTTCGGCGGTCGGGAAAGCAACCGATCGATGTCTCAACGTTTGAGCGGGAGAACGGGATTTGGCGCCAGCGCGGCAACTGCGTTGTAGGAACTCTGGGGAAGGCTCGGGCGGTTTTTCAGGAAGACTGCATGGCGCTGGAGGCGATTGTGCCGGGAGACCGGGGCGAACCGATGTCAGAGCCGGCGGCTCTCGCCATGCAATTGGCGGCCATCCAGCTATTCGACGCCATTCGAGGCGCGGACTATACGCATCCTCGCGACTGGAAAACATTCCTGGCCCCGGAAGTGCGTTACACCGTCAATAGCGATTTTCCTGGGTGGGTCCAATGGATTTGCCGGCGCTTCCGCACCAACCCGATCGTGCAGGTGAAGCTCAATCCTGTGGCGCACAGGCCGGATGAACGGCCGGCGGTCAGGTATGAGGCGATCCTTCAGGACGGCGCGCGCCTCGGAGGCACGCTCCCGATGGCTTGGAACGACGAGACACAACAATGGTTCGGGCTCGAAGGGCTGGATTGGCATCTGCGCTCCGAGGCCCCCGAATCGCCAGGAAGCGCTCCGCGGGAGTTGCGATCACAGCGGGCTGCAGACGAACCACAGGAACCATCTCGAGAAAGGTAACCTATGAGGCGATTTCAGAACTTCGTAGCAGCCGAGGTAACGAGGCTCAAACTTCAAGGGAATCAGAGCCTCCTCACGTCGGCGGCTACGATTTTGAAAGAGGCTCCTATGACATTGAGAGCCTGTTTGAGAAGTGGCAGCCGACGTAAGGAGGCTCTGACTTCACGTGATGGCGCACGTCGAAACCGCAGAAGTTTGAGCCTCCTTACGTCGGCTGCTACGGTCTGCTGTGCAACGATCATCTCATGTTCGAAAGCTCCGGGAGGGGCTGCCGACAGCGCAGCGGCTAAATCCGCGCTGGTAGATACCAATCAACTCCGCGTCTATCAGATCGGCAAGAAGGTGTCGGCATTCCCCCCGGCCGAAGACCTGTCCACACCGGAGGCGGCCTATGTCGCCTGCAACCGCGTTTCGGCCAGTGGCGATGAAGCGGGCTGGCGACGATTAAGTGTGGAGCGACTCGCCCGGGCCGTTGCATCGGATGCCAAAAGACGAGAGGTCAAGGCCAGCGCGGCCAAAGAGTGGCTCGAGGCTGAAGTCGTCGAAATCCGAATCTACCGGGACACAAACGCGGCGGTCTTCGCCCACATTCCGCACGCGTGGAAGAAGATCATTGATGTCCGAAGTTTCGAGCGAGAGGGAGGGCGGTGGCTTAACAGCGGAAACTGCGTCCTGGGATCGCTGGACGAGTCCCGGGCCGCGTTCCTGGAGACCGTTCTAGTCAAAGAGACGGTTGCCTTGAGAGACTCCCGCAAGCCAATCGCCGACCCAGCGGCCCACCTCCGCACGTTTGTCGAATTTCTCCAAAAGGAGGGTCAGGAACCCAAGGAGTTCCTGCTCGAAGCGGTGGCGAAGCACCCGATGGTCATCATCGGTGAACTGCACCACCGGCCCAGCTATTGGGCGTTCAACTCCTCGCTGGTCGGGGAGGCGCGGTTCGCCGACAAGGTCGGCACCATTTACCTGGAGTTGCCCCAGAACGACCAACCGCTCGTCGAGAAATTTCTGGCGGCGCCGACCCTCGATCCCGCACCGGTGATCGCCATGCTCCGGGATTTCTTCGAGATGGGTTGGCCGGACCAGGCCATGCTCGATTTCTTCGTCGCGGTCTGGAAAGCCAACCAGCCGTTGCCGCCGGCAAGACGTTTGCGGATCGTGCTGGTGGACATGGCGCGCCCTTGGACCGAGATCAAGGCACGCCAGGACTGCCGCAAGTATGACACCGATCGCGACGCGCTGATGGCTCGCAACATCATTTCCGATCGGCGCGCTCATCGTCGGGACTCGCGACACGCGCTGTTCATCGTCGGGGCTACCCACGCGTGCTCGGGCCTCCAGCAACCCACCGGCGAATGGTTCAAGCGAGCGGGCTGGCATCTGCGGCAGGAACTGGGGCCGGACCAGGTCCGCGTCATCCTTCAGCACCGGCCTGTCTCGGCCAACAATGGGCGCGTGGAAGGCCGCGTCGCCCTGGGCTTGTTCGATTCGGCCTTCGCGGCTTTGACCAACCGGCCCCTCGCGTTTCCGCTCGATCACGGCCCCTTTGGCGAACAGCTTTACGATGCTTCATTGGATCATCCAACCTTCAGCCTGTATCGCGACGCCGCGAGTGCCTACCTCTACTTGGGGCGCCTGGAAGACGAAATCTTCTCACCGCTGATCCCCGCCTTCTACACGGCGGAGCATATCAAGGAAATTGACCGGCGTTATCGCCTGATGAACGACGACCGTCCGTGGCACGAGATATTCAGACGCAAGGAAACCACTCCCGAGGAGTTCATCGCTTGGATGAGCAAAGACTGGGGGCAACCGCGTCGGGAGTGGTCGGCGGCCTCGCTGGGGCCGCTCCATGCCTGGCACTACGGCAGCGAGTGGCGGAAAGCGATGCGCGACGGAGCGCTGCGCGAAGCCAGCCGTCGTCCCGAGGTGGTCCTGCCGCATGCCCAACGGTTGTTTGCCGCGATCCGGCGGGCGGATTACACACGCGATTGGAAACAGAAAGACGCCTGGATGCATTTCCTCCCTGAGGACACCGACTACCTGGCCGCGAGCGGATTCAACGCCTGGGTGGACTGGGTGTGCCGAGAGTTCAGCACCAATCCAATCGTCGAGATTGAACTCGGCCCATGCCGCGCCAGCCGGGCGGGCCTCCCCGCCGCCGCCTACAAGCTTGCGCGGAAAACCGGCGGCACGCTGGAAGGCGAGTTGCCCTTTGACTTCAATCCCGCCACCCAGTGTTGGCACGGTCAAGGCGGGCTGGACTGGCACTTGCGGTCAGCGAGTAGAATCCAGGGGAGACCTCCGAAATGAACAAAATGAAAATGCCCAGATCCACGATGGGTTTCGTGATCGGCCCGGTGGCCCTCCATCTCGATTCAGTTGCCCAGATTCTAAAACGCGCTTTGGTGGTCGTGGCTTGGGTCGCGCTCGTCACGGCGGCTTGGGGGCAGAATCCGCCGCGGCTGTGGCTGGCCCAACCCACCCTGCTCAGCAACGGTTGGGCGCGCCTGTACGCGGAGGCCAAGATCGACGGCGAACCCCAAGTGATCACGGTGCGGGTCTCGACCAACTTGACCAACTGGAGCGTGCTGGCCGTCTTGCCAGGAGTGTGGTTTTGGGATCCGGAACAAGTCTCGGTGTCGTCCAACCGGACCCGGTTTCAGTACCAAGACCGGTCCACCGCGAACTCCTCCGCGCGTTTCTATCAGGGCTTGGTCGGCTCCTCGCAGGGTTGGCGCAATCAAATCTTTTTCGACGACGATGATTTCGCGGTCTGGATGGGCGACATGGCCTACGTGAAGTTCGTCATCCCGGCCGACGATCCGACGCGGGTGCTGTATTTCAGCGGCGGCTACCTGTTCCATTTCGATTTCATTACGAATCGACTCGAGGCCTTCCGCGGGCTGAGTCTCGAGGAGGTTCGGGCCCGCACGCGCTACAACGAAGGGCGCCAACTGTTCACCGGCACGGTGCTGTTCCCATGGAATTCGGTCACCGAGTACGGCATTCAATTCGACTCCACCGACCCGCTGCCGCCCGAAACAGTCCAGGCGCTCTTTGACCTGGTCAGTTCCACGGTGATCAACGGGCGCGAATCCAATGCGCCGCCCTTCCGGGCGTTCTACGTGCCGTCTTACGAGCAAATCCCCGTGGCGCTGTCGCAAGTCGCATTCTATGAGTCCAACCGGATTGCGCTGGCCACGATGGATCGCTGGGTGGCGGGCGACATCTCCTATGCGCCCGGCTGGGCTGTGGGGCGACTGGTCTTCGTGCCGGGCACGAACATCATGTCCGCCTACGCCAGCGGAGAGTTGTTGGGCAGTGATATTCTGCTCACGGATGGCGTGCCGGCGGACGTGCCTTACGTGGCGGGGATTGTCGCGCTCAGTCCGGCGACGCCGAACTCGCACGTGGCGATCCTGGCGCGCTCTTACGGCCTGCCGTTTGTGTATCTCAGCAAGGCGGAAGAGCGGGAACGGGCGCGACTTTTGGACGGCCAGGAGGTTTATCTGTGGGCGGTGAACCCCAACTCGACCGAGAGTTGGTGGCCGCGTGCCAAGCTGCTGGTCCTCGATCCGGACCTCGACCCGGTCCTGAAACAAGAACTCCTGGCTTTGAAGCAAACCCAGCCGATTCACTTTCCAGCCAAGGAACGGTTCGGCGCCTACACCGCGGCGACTGAGGTTCTCTGGCCGGCGGACATCCGGTTCTTCGGCGGCAAGGCGGCCAACTTCGGTCTTCTCCGGCGGACGATTCCCACCAATTCTCCGGACGCCATCGCGTTCTCCATGGATCTCTGGGACGATTTCATGGATCAGACGCTCGGGAACGGACGCAGTCTGCGCGCCGAAATTGCCAGCCGTTTGTCTGGATTCACCACGAACCCGGTCAACATCGTTGCGCTGACCAATACTCTGGAGGGTATCCGGGATTTGATTCGCCAGACCGCCACGTTCAATCCCGCCCAGCGCCAGGCCATCCTCAACGCCCTCGCCCGCTTTGAACCCGCGCGCAAGATCCGTTTCCGTAGTTCAACCAACGTCGAGGACAGCGAATCGTTTTCGGGCGCCGGCCTCTACGACAGCTACAGCGGCTGCCTGGCGGACGATCTCGATGCCGACACGCGCGGGCCGTGCCGCTGCGACGCCACCGAAAACAACGAGCGCGGCGTCTTCCGCGCGATCCAGCGAGTCTATGCCAGCTTCTACAACGACAATGCCTACTTGGTGCGCTTGCAGCAGGGCATCGATGAAACCACGGTCGGCATGGGAGTGCTGGTCCACTACTCCACGCCCGATGAAATCGAACTGGCCAACGGCGTCGCCACCGTCGCTGTCGTGCGACAGGAGCCCCATCCCACCGGCTACGACATCGAAATGGTAACCCAACTCGGTGCGGTCTCCGTGGCGAACCCGGACGGCACAGCCGTGCCCGAGGTCCTGCGCAGTGCTTGGTCGGACTGTGGTGACTGCCTCGCGCTGGAGCAACCGTCGAGCTTGGTGCCGCTGAGCAGCTACGTACTGGACTGGCCGAGTTACTCGAGCAACGAGTATCGGTCTTTTGCGCGCATGTTCACCAACGTGGCCGGGGCCTACGCCCAGGTCTTCCCGGACAAGCGCCGGTTTACGCTCGACTTCGAATACAAGAAGGTTGCGCCCGGCCATCTCGAAGTGAAACAAGTGCGCGAGGTGCCCACGCCCGACACGACTCCCTCGATCGCTCCGTTTCTGTTCAACGAACCGATCACGTTAGTGTCGCACCAGGGCATCATGGACGACTTCTTCCAAACGCACCGGCTCAAGTCCCGGTGGGTCATCCGCTCGCGCAACCTGCGTTTGACGCAAACCAACGCGGCTCAGGGCATCCTGGCGGACATCACCTGGGAGCGGGCGCACAATGGCGTCATTGAAACCTACACCGGGCCGCTCACGGCCTTGAGCAACGCCACCTACCACGGCGGGATTGACACGACGGGGGGGTGGACGGCCATGACAGCCGACGGCCCGGCTCGCTACCAACTCCAGTTTTCGTTCTTTTTCCCGGCGGCGCCATTTCTGACCTCGGTGCAGCAACCGGTTTACACGCTGGCCGACGCCATCGGCTGGATTCTGAGCGCGGAGTACGATCGGGCCTTGCCGTATCTGGGCGGTTACCGCACCAATGAGAGCGTGTGGCTGTGGCGTGCGCGCGAGCCGGGCGAGAGCGATGCCCGCTTTGACTACACCTTCGTCGTGACCAACGGAACCTCGAACATCGTGATCCAAACCGCCTACTGGCTCGACAGCCCGAACATCTACACCGGTCTTCCCAGCCTGATCGGGAACATAAACTCGCGGATCGAAGGCCTGACCACCGAGACGATCGTCTTGAACGGCTTCTTCTCGCAGACCTTCGAGGCGGATCACTTCCTTTGGAGTGAACGCTTCATCTTTGAACCGCGCGTCGAGCCAGGGATTTCTCAAGCCATCCTGGACGAACTCCGCGCCGCCGACATCCGCCTGCTGGTGTTCACGCACCGCGACAACATCCCTCGCCTGCGAGTGATGGGCTTCGATGGCCGGTTGCGGGACTGGGGCGTCCCGGCTCCCGGCGCAAGGCCGTAGCGGATGTTCGATGCCGAAGCACCGTTCAGGGATGATTCGCGCGGCGGTATTGGCGGGGGCATGCATGCCTGCTGCGACTGTGGAACAGCACGTGACAGCAAGCCCATCACCTACCGGCTGAGCCTAGCCCGCCTTTTTCATCGCGGTCGTAGCGGCGTCTCGGGAGAGCGCCGCCGTTCCTTGGGTGCTGGAGACAGCGGCGCTCTGCCGCTCTGCTGAGACGCCAAATCTGGAATTGACACCGGGCGACTATCGTTTCAGCTTCGGAACATGTCTTCAAAAGACCAAGAACTCTACACCAACCGCAGCGCAGCAATGACACGAACTCCTCGCAGCCGCCTGAGGCCGTTGCTCTTCGTGCTTGTACTGATCGCCGTCATTCCAGCCGCGCTTGCGACTGAGACGTGGCTGATCCCTCAGGGCGAGGCGCGCGTTCTCAGCGTCAGCACTGGCGAGGTATTTGTGCTTTCCCTGTATGATGCAGGAGGATATGACACTGCGCTGGTGTGGGGCGGTGCAACCAACCCCATTTACTTGAGGATGAAGCCAGATTACTTTCCATTGGCATTTGCCGGCCCGATGCAGTTGCTCTTTGGATCGAATTGTAGCCACTTCTTGTCGTTCACCCGACTCACCAACACAGCATTCCATTCTCTTGTACTGACAGCCGACACAACGAATGCAGTCATCAACATCCCTGCCGGTAAGACGCTTCGGTGGTTTTCCAGCCTTCCTAACGGGAATCATATTACTGCGATAGCGCGAGGTACTAACGAGTTCAGCGGCGGCACTTGGGGTGGTTGGGGGAACCGAGGCCAAGAATTTGCCGGGCCATTGGAAATGCGGCTCAATTGGAGCGGCGTTACGACCATTTGTACTTACTACATCACGGATGACTTCACGCTGTTTCCGCAGACGGGATTGTTGCTTGGTCCCACTGGAACCTTCGAAGTCAGCGTCTTGAAATCCGTTGATCTGTCGAACTGGTTTCCCGTAATGGTGCAGCCGGTCACGGCAGATCAAAAAGCATTCTACCGACTTAGATTAGCGCGTTGACCCCGCTTTTTGCTGCCGAAATCGAAAAACGGCGCTCTCCCGAGGCGCCGCTACGACCTGTCGGCGCTTCAAGCGGGTGGTGAGAAAGGCGAGCTAGCGGCGCTGTCGCAATTCCGGTAAGGCCTCAGTAGAGTCCGGCTCTAGCGGTTCGCCAAATCCGAAATCCGAAAATCGAAATCCGAAACAAATCCGAAGCTCGAAATCTCAAATCCGAAACCTTCACGGGCCGACAGGGTTTCGGATTTGCTCACTCGGATTTCGATTTTCGGATTTCTGCCTTTCCGGCATCATGGCAAGGCGCATGACCACACATCACACCCGGCAGGTCCAGGCAGACAGGAGCCATCCGGCTACCTCGCCGCCGCCGGTCTGCTTCGTCACCACACGCTGGTCGGTGGTGCTGACGGCGGGGCGCAATGACACCGCGCCGGCGCAGGAGGCGTTGTCACACCTGTGCGAAACCTATTGGTACCCGCTCTATGCCTTTGTGCGGCGGCGCGGCCATTCGCCGGAAGAGGCGCAGGACCTGACCCAGGAGTTCTTCGCCCGCCTGCTCGAACACAACTGGGTGGGCGAGGCCGATCGCGCCAAGGGACGGTTTCGCACGTTTCTGCTCATGGCGCTGAAGCGGTTTCTAGCCAACGAGTGGGACCGCGCTCACCGGCAGAAGCGCGGAGGCCATGCCACGCATCTACCGCTCGACACGGCGGTGGCGGAGACGCGTTACCAGACCGACCCGGCGAGCGAACTGCCCGCCGACCGCGTCTATGAACGCCGCTGGGCGCTGGCGCTGCTGGAGCAGACCATGAATCGCTTGCGCGCGGAGTTCAACCAGGCTGGCAAGGCCGCCGAGTTCGAACGCCTCAAGGTCTTTCTCACGGCGGACAAGGCCGCCATCACCTGTGCCGACGTGGCGCGCGAACTCGGCATGAGCGAAGGCGCCGCGCGCGTGGCGGCGCACCGATTGCGACGGCGCTTCCGGGAATTGTTCCGGGAAGAGGTCGCCCACACCGTCGCTGCCGCCGAGGACATGGATGAAGAATTCCACCATTTGTTGGCGGCCCTGGCGGAGTGAGAGTCTTCCACCATGATGGCGCGCTTTGTGTCCTTGAACCCGGTAGGGCGAGACTCCTGTCGAGCCGAAAAACGTCGTTCCCGGCTCGGCAGGAGCCTCGCCCTACCAGATTCAGGGGCTGGCCTGCTTGAGTTCCGTGTAACACCTGGCGAGCCGCGCTTAAGGAATGGGTGATGAACGAAAACAGTCATACATCCAAGTGTCCGCGGTGCGGCGCCACCCTGGCGGCCGACGCGCCGGACGGACTGTGCCCACGCTGCCTGGTCGCGCTGAATTTCGCCACGCAGACGGAGATACCAGACGAGGAGGTGGGGCCAGGTGGGACGAAGGTGGTGAAAACGCCGCCATTGGCTCCACCCTCCTGCGCCGCCATCGCGCGCCATTTCCCTCAACTGGAAATCCTGGAGTGCCTCGGCCGGGGCGGCATGGGCGTGGTGTACAAAGCCCGCCAGACAAAACTCAACCGGCTGGTGGCGCTGAAAATCCTCGCGCCGGAGCGGGAACGCGACGCGAAATTTGCCGGACGGTTCACCCGCGAAGCGCAGGCGCTGGCCCGGCTCAGCCACCCGAACATCGTCGCGGTTTATGACTTCGGCGAGGCCGACGGGCTGTTCTACCTGTTGATGGAGTTTGTGGACGGCATGAGCCTGCGGCAGTTGATGCAGTCGCATCGAGCCACGCCCGAGCAGGCGCTGGCCATCGTGCCGAAGATTTGCGAGGCGCTCCAGTTTGCGCACCAGAAAGGCATCGTCCACCGCGACATCAAGCCGGAGAACATCCTGCTCGACAAAGACGGGCAGGTGAAGATCGCCGACTTCGGCATTGCCAAGCTGATGGTGGAAACGGCGCCCACCCCCGCGCCGTCTTCGGAGACCGCCGCTTCCGCTGTCGCCGCGGGCGGGAACGAGGCAGCGAACCTCACGCAAGATCAAGTCCTCGGCACGCCGCATTACATGGCGCCGGAGCAGGTGGAGAAGCCGCAGCGGGTGGATCACCGGGCGGACATTTACTCGTTGGGCGTGGTGTTCTACGAAATGCTCACCGGCGAACTGCCGCTCGGGAAATTCCAGCCGCCCTCGCGCAAGGTGCAGGTGGACGTGCGGCTGGACGAGGTGGTCTTGCACGCGCTGGAAAAGGAGCCGGAGCGCCGCTACCAACACGCCAGCGAAGTGAAGTCGGCGGTGGAGACGATCGCCGCCACCGGCGCCGCGCCGTCCACCGGGACCGCGCCGGATGCGACGGGACCTTTGGCCGCCCCCGCCGTCCTTCAGGCGACCAAGAAGCGCAAGGGGGAGTTCCTGGGGCGCGGCGCCGCGGTGCAAGCGATAGGGTTGGCTTGCCTCTTCGTGCCGCCCTATGGAGTCGTCCTTGGGATCGTCCTGCTCGTCATCGGCGGGCGGATGGCTCTGAAGCAGATTTGTTCGCACTGCGGCCACCACACCACCAAAGACGCGAGAATCTGCCGCGTGTGCGGCGCCCATTTCACCGAAGCGCCCCACGCGCCGAGCACCCTGCGCTCGTGGGGAAAGCAACCGGTGAAGCTGGGAGCCGCTGTTGGTCTCCTGGTGTTTCTCTTGATGGCGGCGGTCACCTTCAGCCTGCCCAAGTCGTACGTTGCCTCCGCTCGCGTCGGGATCGATGCCCCGGGATTCAAGGACGCAAGCGCGGCCGACTTGGTCAAGCTCGCGCACGCGGAGCGCGCCTTCCTGTTGTCGCCACGAGTTCTTTCACGATTAAGGGAGCAAGCCGGCCTGGTGGAGAGTTGGGAAAAGCGATTTAACCGTGGCGGAAAACTCACCGACGTGGAACTCCGCGCACTCCTCGCCGGCGCCCTCGACACCCGGGTCGTGCAAGGTGTGAGCTTCGATCATCCCGAAGGGATTCGCCGGCCGGTCCTGCTTGAAATCCGGTTCTACGACAATTCGCCGGTCGAGGCGGCGGAGACCGCCAATGCTCTTGCGGAGGGTTACTGCCAGATCCGAACCAACTTCCAGGCCGAGTTGATGGATCGGGCTGAACCGCCCTTGCGCCACATCAAGCCGAACGTCGCGTTGAACCTGGTCGGCGGCACGCTGTTGGGTCTGGTGCTGGGATGTCTCGTGGGCGGATGGATGCACTGGTGGGCCGCGCGGACCAGCAGCCGGACGACCGACCAGAGCCTGCCGCCGCCTGCCGCCGCCCCCGCGTCCAAGGCGGTTCAGGTTTGCCGCTGGACGGCGAGGGTTTTCAGCGTGTTGCTGCTGGCTTTCTACGGCTTCTTCGTCCTGGCCGAAGGGCTGCCGCCCATCGCGAGCCAGCCGGAAGGCGTGCAACTGAACTTCGCGGCGCTGGGGTTGATGATGCTGGGATTCCTCATCGGCTGGAAACGCGAAGGATGGGGCGCGCTGCTCATCGCCTCCGGTTGGACGCTGTGGCAAATCTCTGAAAGCCGCTTCGGGTTCAATCTTTTCCAAACGCCATTGCCCGTCGCAGCTCTCTACGCCTTTTGCTGGTGGGCCACGCGAGGTCGCAGGACGCTGGCCGTCGTCGGTGCCGGGGCGGCCTTGGCGGTGGCGCTGGGGCTGGGGCGGCTGCTTTGCCCCGCGAACGTTTTCATCGACGGCACGGCGACCGATGTCGCCACCAGCCGCCCGATCACCAACGCGGAAATCCGGCTGCTGCGATCCACAGTCGCTGCGTCCAAGGCGAGGGACTTCCCCAATGCCCGCTCGGACAAGAAGGGCCGTTTCAACCTGTATGTCGGCTGGTACTCCGAAGCGAAACAGGTGTCGATTTCCGCGCTGGGCTACACAACATTGACGACGAACCTGGGCGCAAGAGGGCTTGGCCAGCGCAGGCTGCCCAGGGATTTCCGCCTGCAGTCGGTCGCCGCTTCACCGGCCTCCCAAACGGGGTCTTTCGGCCCAGTGATCGAACGGGTGATCCGTGCTGCATCCAACGACTGCTGGGCTTTGAATTTGGCCTCGGGCAACCTTGTCATTTCCACACCTGAACAGCCGCTCGACTTTCGCGTTGGCCAGGCGGACAGCTTGCGGAGCGCCAAGGTGGACGTGTACCAGCCGTTGGAGGCGAACACTCCTGATACCGTCAAGGTACTGGAAGTGCGGCTCGTATCGCTTGGCGCGCAGGCATGGGACACCTCGGCCAGCGAGGTGATCGCGCACTTGGAGAAGGAGGCGACGGTGCAGATCCGGCGTTCGGAAGGCTTCCTCAACGGTTCGGCTGTCTATGCCTTTTCCACCCGTGAAGGCGCGAGCGGCATGCTGCAGATTCTCAAAGACTCCGTGCCGGTGAAGCTCCGCTACAAACTGGTGCAACCGGTCGAGTTGCGCTCCGCCTCTGAGCAAATCGGTTTGTCTCCGACGCCATCGTTGTCCCCCGGCTCGGTGAGCGAACGCGTACTCGACTTCGATACCGAACGCAAGACGGCCTATCTGGATTTGGACACAGGCGAATACGTTGATCCGGGCACGAACTCCACCTACGGCATGAAAGCCACTCCGGCAGGCGTGGACCTGAGAGCCAGCAGCGTGGAGAGTAACTTCGACGTGCGCTGGGCAATCAACATGGCTCTCGTGCCCGTGGAGTCTGGGCGCTGGGAAGCCACGGCGGAAGAAATCCGCATGGCCGTGGGCGCGGTCAAGCGCGAGCCCGAGATTCGCCTTCGCGGTGGCAACTCGACCAATACTTGGTTCTTCCAGACGAGCGAAGGTGGCCGCGGCGTCCTCCAGTTCTTGCCGCCGAAAGCGAGCGATGACCCGAGCCAGGTGCGCCTTCGTTACCGGTTGGCCGCGACGAATGACGCCCGGGCCAGCTTTCTTCAATCGGCCAGCAACCTCACCGACCGGGACGCGGAGGTGCAATCGGTGCTGGTTCGCGGCCGGGTGGTTTCAGACAAGCTGGACGTGGACGTGCGATTCGCCTTCCAGCGACCGGACCAAGCGTCGTTGCTGCTGCTCGATCACGCCGACCAGACGCCGCTGCACTGGGCCACCACGGGCCGCTGGCTTCTCTACGATCCCGTGCAGGGCGCGGTCCTGAACATCCCGACGCCCGAAGGCGGCCCCTCCTTCCGCCTGGCTTTGCACGATGGGCAACTGGAGTTCGAGTTCGGCCACAGCAAAGGCGGGAACGCGAAATCGTCGGAACAAGAGCGGGTCGTTCTCTCGCTGGCGGACTTCGTGGGGAAGGCGGCCGGCCGGCCCCAGTTCAAGTCGCTCGACAACGGCACGGTTCTGTTTTCCGGAATTTCTCCCCAAGGCAAGCAGGTTCGCGCCTGGGCCAAGCCCGGTCGAAAATTCGGCGTGCAGCGGCTGGAACTTCAGTCGGACAACGGCGCCGGAGTCTTCCTGGAACAGATCGCGGTCAACGAGCCCATCCCGGCGCAGGCGTTCGCCCTGCCGGCGGCGGAAGCCCTGGGGGACCGCGTCAAATCGGAGTCCCCGAACCTCTCACGCGAGGCCTTTCTCAAGCTGACCGCGCAATGGATGGACGCCCTCACGACCCGCCAAGCGATCCGCAACCCCGCGCAACGCGCCGCCGTGGAGCGACAGATCGGAGCGCCGGTGGACTGGGCAGCCGTTGCGAAGACCGACACGGCCGTCTCCACCATTTTACGTGACGCGCTGAAGAATTTGGACGCCGTTCCGGTTGGGCAAAGCCGCAGTTCCGCCTCCCGCTGATCAAGACTCCAGCAGCCGGGCCGAACACGAATTCCGTGTGCCTCACGCGAAAACTCTCTCAAGAAAAACCACCATGAAACGCTCGACCAAAACAATGACCTTCCTCGCCTGCTGTCTCTGCGCGCTCGAAATCACCGCCGCTCCGGCCCAGACAAACTCGGCACCCTCTGCGACCACCGCCGACCTGTATCAGATGGACCTGAACCTCGATCCCGCCTTCGGTCGAATGGAGGGGCGGATGCTCCTGCGCTACGGCAACAACTCGAAGAATCCGTTGCCCGCCGTGCGCCTGCGCCTGGACCCGAATCTGGACACCAAGCAGTCCCTGGAAATCCTGGCGGTGCAAGACAGCGCGGGCAGGCCGCTGCGGTGGAAACACCAACCCCTGAAGTTCGCGAAGTGGAGTTCGGAGAAAGGCGCGCTGGAGGTGGTGCTGCCTGAACCGGTGTTGCCCGCCGGTCAAGCGACATTCGCCATTCGATTTCGCGGCGAGGGAAGCTACGTCAGTTCCAATATGATCGTCCTCCAGGACGACCCCTACCATTCGCTCGACGGCTGGTATCCCAAAGCCATGACACCGCGCGGCGATGGCTGGTCCATCGACGACGACCGGCCGTCCGACTACGAAGTCACCGTGAAACTCCCCGCGGGAATCGCGGTGGCCTCGACGGGCCGGCGTGTCAGCGAGGTGAAACGCGATGGCCAGGTCGAGTTGCGACTGAAAGCTGAACGAGTGTGGGGCTTCACGATCTATGGCTCGTCCCGCTGGCAGCGGCACGAGCGGCGCGCTGGAGGAGTGGACTTGGGCATTTGCGTGCCGGCCGAAGCGGAATCCTGGGTCGAACGCCTTCTGGACGCGACGGCGGATTCGATTGCATTCTACGAAAAGGAGTACGCGCCGTTTCCCGCGCGGCATCTGGATATCATTGGCCAGGGCAGTTTCAGCGAACGCGCTCACGGCAGTTCGGCGGCCTGCAACCTGATCACGATCTTTCTCGGAGGCCAGTTCGAGAAACAATACCGGTTTCTCGTGGCCCATGAAGTGGCCCACCAATACTTCGGCACACAGGTCGGCTTCCACCGGGCGGACATTCATTGGATTCCGGTGGGCCTGGGCATGACGATGGATGAGCACTACGCGCAGGCGCGTGGTCTGGATGCGACCTTTGGCCGGAAGATCATGCGGGAATTCTATTTCATGGCGGAGCGGATGGGTTTTGACACGACCCTTTCGCAGCCGGTAGAGCCCGCCATGCAAGCTCCGCCGCCGTGGTCTTTCGGCTGGAACATGTCCCTGGCCCACGGCAAGGCCTACGCGGTTTGCGCGATGCTGCGTGACCTGCTCGGTGCGGAGAAGTTCCAAGCCGTGCTCCGGGAACTGATCACCCAGCGCGCCGGCGGCTTGATCCGACAGGCCGATTTGATCGCCGCCTGCGAGACCGCGCTGGGCGAACGGTTGGACTGGTTCGTGGCCGACTGGATCGACGGGCGCGCGACGTTCGACAACGCGATCACTTCCGTCGCGAAGGTGGGGGGTGATTGGGACGTGACCGTGGCGCAAGTGGGCACCGGCCGCTTCCCGGCGCAGGTGGAAGTGACCACTGTCAGCGGCGAAAAGCTGCGGCAGCGCGTGGATCGAGCCAAGCCCAGCGACACCCTGCACTTCAAGACGCCCGGCCCCCTGCGATCCGTTCGCCTTGATCCTGAACACATCTACCCCGACCTGAATGAAACCAACAACGTCTGGCGTGCCGGCCAGTAGAAAGCATCCCCTATGACGTTCCCTGCGAGAAACCTCCCAGGCGGAGTCGGCCAAGCCTCGCCCGCACCGGACGCCTGCTGCTCCTGCGGCGATCCCACCCAGAGCAATCTGCGGGCAGCCTCCACTGGACGGTCGCAGCAGGCGCGCTTGCTGAAAGCGGCTTTCGTCGCTGGGGCAGTTGGGCTCTTTATCCTGGCGGCGACTCTGGTGGCGCCGTCCCAGCAAGTTGCTAGCAACATGACCTGGAGTTCTCCCAAGTAACCTGCCATCATCGCACAATCAAATGAACAAACTGCCACTTCGCCTGTTCGCTTGGTGCGTCGCCACTCAGGTGGTCCTAGACCTGCAAAACACGCAGCATGGTCGAGAGGAAGCCTTCCCAGCGGCTCCACCGTGTTCTTTCGTGACGGAGTCTGCGCTGACGGCTTGGCGTACTGTGCGCCAGGCTCAGCAATGAGGAACCCAGGATTATGAAAGCTCCACTCAGCCGGCCGACAAACACTGGAACTCGACACAGGGCAACCTGGCGGGCCTGGTGGCGCCTCAGCCTGGCGCTGACAGCCCTGGCAAACCTGACACCGGGGCTGGTTTGGAGTCAGACGCCGCCGGAGTTCCGGCTGGAATTCATCGAGCGCCGGGAGAACGGGTGGGTGAAGCTCCGAGGCGGGCAGCCCTATGGGTGGCTGCCGGTGGTTCACCTGCAAGCCTCAACGAACTTGATGGAATGGGAGGAAGTTGCCCGGTTGCACGGGATGCCCTTTCAGTTCGAAGATCGCGCCGCTCGTGGACAGCCCCAGCGTTTCTACCGGTTTCATCTGACACCGCTTGAGTACGAAGACGACTGGAAGAACCAAGTCGCCTTCAATGCGGAAAATTTCCTCCGGTATGCCGGCCCATTCTCTTACGTCAAGTTTGTGATCCGGGCGGAGGATCCCAACCGTGTTTACTATGCCGACGGCGAGCGCTACCTCTTCCACCGCGATTTCGTAAGCACCCGGATCGAACCCTACCTGGGGATTGACCTGGGCGCGTTCGAGCACATCACCCGATTCAATGAGGGGCGGCAACTCTACCTCGGGGCCGTGCTCATGGGCTTTTCGCCCTTCGAGTATGGCATTCAGTTCGATGCCGGTGATCCGTTGCCTCAGGAGACGGTACGCGAGTTGTTTGATTTGGTGGCGTCCACGGTTGTGGATGTTCGTTCTTCAAACTCCGCACCGATCCGGGTCTTCTACATTCCCTCTTTTGACCAAGCGCCGGCGGCGCGGGACTGCGCCAGCTACTTCGCGTCCAACGGCATCCCCGTGGCCAGCATCGAGAATTGGTTGCCGGGCGATGTCTGTTATTCGACCGGCTGGCACTTTGGACGGTTGCGCTATGTGGCAGCAACGAACATCCAGTCCGCGTATGCCGCGGGCCAGTTGCTGCCCACCGACATCCTGCTCACCGACGGCATCCCGGCCGAGATTCCGTATGTGTCGGGCATCATCACGCTGCAACCCGCCACCCCCAACTCGCACGTCGTCCTGCTGGCGCAATCTTTCGCGGTCCCTTTTGTGTATCTGCACGACCCGGCCGAGCGACAGCGGGTGCTGGCGCTGGATGGAATCGAGGTGGCCTTGCGGGTGTACGAAGGCTACTACGGTTATGGCCCTGACATCCGCATCTTCGCTCTCCCGGAGAACCTCGAGGCCAGTCTGAAGGCGGAGATGCTTTCGCTCAAGAGCAACGCACCCGTGCGGATCGCGGCCAAAGCGCGCTACGGTGACTACTTCGCCTCCACGGACGGGCTGTGGCCCTCCAACATCTGCCACTTTGGCGGGAAAGCAGCCAACTATGGCCTGCTCCGTCGCACCATCCCCACCAATGCACCCGAAGCCATGGCGCTTTCGATAGACCTGTGGGATGACTTCATGGAGCAGACCCTGCCGGGCGGGGCAGTGCTGCGCACGGAGATTTCCAACCGCTTGGCGGGCTTCGCCGCAGTCACCAATGTTGCGGCGTTGACGAACACGCTGGCGGGCATCCGCGATCTGATCCGGCGTTCTGCCTCGTTCACAGATGCACAGCGGCAGGCCATCACGAATGCCCTCGGGGCGTTCGGATTTCAACCCACCCGCAAGATCCGATTTCGCAGTTCGACCAACGTCGAGGACAGCGAGTCCTTCAGTGGCGCGGGACTCTACGACAGCTACAGCGGTTGTCTGGCCGACGATCTCGATGCGGACGCAGCCGGGCCGTGCCACTGCGACGCGACGGAGTCCAACGAACGGGGCGTGTTGCGGGCCATCCAGCGCGTCTATGCCAGCTTTTACAACGACAACGCCTACTTGACCCGGCGCCTGCATCATATCGGAGAGGACACCGTAGGCATGGGAGTGCTCGTGCATTACTCGACGCCGGACGACCAGGAGTTGGCCAACGGCGTTGCCACCCTCACCGCGCAGTGGCTTCCACAAGGAGAGCAGAGGTTCAGTTGCATGATGGTAAGCCAGCACGGCGCCGTCCCGGTCGCCAATCCCCAGGGCGATGCCCGTCCAGAGACCCTGTCTGGTTCCTGCAATGGCTACCCGAGCGGACAGAATTACTATTCATCGGCCCCCAGCACCTTCTCCAGCCTGGTCCCTTTGGGCACCTGCGTGATGGATTACCCAGCCAACTACGACGCCTTTTTGCTGATGTTTGTGGACGTGGCCCGTGCCTACCACGACGTCTTCCCGGAGAAGTCATCGTTCACGTTGGATTTCGAATACAAAAAGGTTGCTCCCGACTGGTTAGAGCTAAAGCAGGTTCGCGAAGTGCCGCGGTCGGATGCCAGCCAGACCAACCAGATCGTCGCCTACCTCCTTGATGCCCCCTGCGAAGTCCGTTCTGACCAGGGCGTGGAGATCGACACGCTCACTGCTCACCGGTTGAAGTCGCGTTGGAGCTTCCGGGCGAAGAACATGCGCCTCACCCCTGAGAATGTGGCAGGGGGCATCTTCAGCGAAGTCACTTGGAAGCGGGCGCGCCATGGTCGCGTGGAGACATTTCGCGGCTCGCTTGATCAGTTCCCAGACTATTCTCAGGTTGAGGAGTGGGGAGGCCTGGTCATGTACTGGACCTGCGACACTCCCGATGGCCCAGCACGGTTCTCGCTCTCGATTTCCTTGGGCTATCCGCCGTTTCTCGTCTCGGCGGGCGCGCCGTGGCGCATCCTCACTGATTTTGCCTGGTTCGGATTGGCGGCCGATTATCCGAACCCGGTACTGGGCTTTGGTTACGGGACGCAACTGACCAACGACACTCTGACGGAACTCATCGGTGTCTATCCCGCGCCTCCGCGCGAGGATTCCGACGCGCGCTTCGACTACGAGTTCGTCCTCACCAACGGGACCCAGACGGTCACCATTCGAACTGGGTTTTGGGCGACCAATCCGGACATCTACACCGACTACCCGCGCCTGAAGGGAGAAATGGAAACACGGATCGAGGGTTTGACGACCGTGCCTATTGTCCTGCGAGGATTCTTTTCGCAAACGTGGAGTTCGGTGCATTACCGCTATGCGGATCGCTTCATCTTCGAGCCGCGGCTTGAGGAAGGCATCGCCCTAGCCATTCTCGACGAACTCGTTGGAGCCGACATCCGCTTCCTGCTGGTCACGCATCTGAATAACATCCCTCGGCTCCAGATTATGGGATTGGACAGCGTGGTGCGCGATTGGGGGCAGCCCCTCTCTAGCCCACAACGATGACTCACTTCGGATACAATTGAACACCAAACCAACCCTCCGCTCAAACCACATGAACCAAGCAATCTTCTTGTCTGCTTGCCTGCTCTCCGTCGCCCACGCGGTGGCGCAACCGAACATCACCCGCTTCACCCGAAACGGGGACATCACTGTCACGAACACCTGTGCCAACGGCGTCTGCACGCTCAAGCAAGCCGGGATTGTCACCGGCCCGTATCTGCCCGTTTGGCAGGTGTTCCCAAGCCAGACTGAAATCACGAGACAGGTCGCCCCGTCTGGATTCTACCGCGCGTGAGCAAGGTGCGTCAGATCACGATGGATCATGCGGGCAACCTCCTCATTGCCGAGCACGATGCTGGCTACATCCGCAAGGTGCGGTTCCTCCAGTTCACGCCATAACCTTCCCAGCCCATAAGGCGTGCCATCTCATGCCTTGCGCATTTCTCCCGTCTGTTGCACCTTGGGGCCACGCTTCTGGCCCTGTTGGCGGAGGTCGTCTCTCCCGCTGCCGAACTGGGCCAGGAGTCGCTGCCCTGGAAAGGCGGCTGGCTGCGCTCGAACAACTCCCCGCCTCCAGCCCCTCCTGCTGAATCAAGGGTCAAGACGCGCCCCTCTCCGGCGGCCACGAAACCAGCGGGGCTGACGGCGATGGTCGAGGGGAGCCTGGCGCAGGCCCCCGCGTAGGACCGGGCGCGCCCGCCAAAAGACTTGTCGGCAAGCCCAGGGTTTTGCTCCAACATGCGGTCGCGACGACGGCCGGCCTGTCGTCGTCACGCGCATGAGCGGCCGAAAGCAAACCGAGGTTTCGCACCGGTCAAAGCCAGTCCTGGCTCTGACCGCGGGGTTGGTTTTGGTGACGGTGCTGGTGGCAGTGTTCTATCTGGCAGGCTTCGGCAGGAAAAACTCAGCGGCGTCGAAAGCCGCTTTTTCCAGCGAACCCGCCGCGTCGTCTGACGCCCGCGCCTATGCCGGTTCAGCCAGTTGCCGCGACTGCCACAAAGAAGCCTGGAAAGAGTGGCAGAGTTCCCATCACGCCCAGGCGGAGCGTCCCATGAATCTGTCTTTGGACCGCGCGGCCTTCCATCCACCGCATTCCTTCAAGCACGGCACCCAAAGCTCCGACGCCCGCATGGCCCCGAACGGCCGCTATGAGATTGTCACCATGAGCTTGAAGGGCGAGCGGCAAGTGTTTAGCCCCGAACGCGTCATCGGGGTGGAGCCGCTGCGGCAGTTCCTGGTCACGGCGCCAGGCGGGCGGCTGCAAGTCACGGAGGCTTCCTACGATCCGCGCAGCAACCAGTGGTTCAACGTCTATGGCGAGGAAGATCGCCAGCCGGGCGAATGGGGCCATTGGACCGGTCGCGGCATGAACTGGAACATGATGTGCGCCTACTGCCACAACACGGCCGTGCAAAAGAATTACCGCGCCGCCACGGACAGCTACGCCACGTCCATGGTCGAGATGGGCGTGGGCTGCGAATCCTGTCACGGCCCGATGGCGGACCACGTCCAATGGCAACGCCCGCGCCCGCAGCCGGCCAAAGGCGATCCCACGCTCAGGAAGTTCAGCCAGGACCAGATGCGCGACACCTGCGCCACGTGTCACGCGCGCCGCAGCGAACTGACGGGCACCTTCCGCGTAGGCGATGACTTCTTCGACCACTACGGACTGGTGATTCCTGACGAGACGGACACCTATTATCCGGACGGACAGATTCGCGATGAGGATTACGAGTTCGCGGCCTTCCTCGGCAGCCGGATGCATTTCTCCGGCGTGCGGTGCGGCGATTGCCACTCCCCGCACTCCGCCAAGAACACGATCCCCAATCAGGACGATCTCTGCTTGCGCTGCCACGCCGGACCGATTCCGCCCGCGCCGAAGATCGACGCCAAGACGCACAGCTTCCACAAGCCCGGCACGTCCGGAGATCATTGCGTGGATTGCCACATGCCGCAGACGGTTTATATGCAGCGGCACTGGCGGCGCGATCACGGCTTCACGGTGCCCGATCCGCTGTTGACCAAGGAACTTGGCATCCCCAACGCCTGCACGCGCTGTCACAAAGACAAGAGCGTGGACTGGGCCATCGACTACGCAGACAAGTGGTACGGCCAGCGGATGGAGCGTCCGGCGCGCGCCCGCACTCGTCTCGTGGCGCAAGCACGCGCGGGCCGGCGCGACTCGGTCGGCGGTCTGACGCGGTTGGCCCGCGAGGAGCCGATTCCGTATTGGCGCGCGGTCGCGACGCTGTTGCTCCGGCGCTGGGTCGAAGACGCCGGCGTTCAAGCCGCCATTGTCGAGCGCGCCCAAGACACCAACGCGCTCGTGCGCACGATGGCGGCGCGGGCCTTGGACGCACTGGCCGGACAGGGAGTGGCGACGGTGGATCAGACGCTGGCGCGCTTGCTGAATGATCCGAGCCGCGCGGTACGGATCGACGCCGCGTGGGCCTTGCGGCGCACGCTCGACACCAATTCCCCGGCGGGCCAGGACCTGCTCGCCTTTCTGGAGAACAACGCTGACCAACCCACCGGCCTGCTGCAGAAAGGAGTCTTCCTCACGGATCGCGGCGACCACGCCACCGCGCGACCGCTGTTCCAGACGGCGGTGAAGTGGGATGCCTTCTCCGCTCCGTTGCGCTCGGCGCTGGCGGTGAGCCTCAGCACAGAGGGACGCCTGCAAGAGGCGCTGACGGAGTTGGAGACGGCGTGCAAACTCGCGCCGCGCGATGCGGAGTGCCGGTTCAAGCTGGCGCTGACGCTGAGCGAACTGAACCGCTTGACGGAAGCCACCGCCGCGCTGGAGGAGACGGTGAAGTTGGAGCCTGAGTTCGCGCGGGCCTGGTACAACCTCGGCCTCGCTCACGCCCAGCGGAACAACCTGGAGAAAGCTTTGGAGGCGCTGACGAAAGCAGAGGCGCTGGAGCCGGGTTCCGCGCCCATTCCGTACGCCCGCGCCACTATTCTGGCGCGACAAGGAAGGAACATCGAAGCCCGCGCCGCCGCCCGAAAGGCGCTGGATCTGCAGCCCAATCACGCAGAAGCCGCAGCGTTGTTGCAGTCGTTGCCGGCGAACTAAGCCCGAACTCCGCTCTCGGCGCGGATGCGGAGAGTGGCCGTCCTCGGCCACAGCAGCCTGCTCCAGAAAGCGGGGCGAAGAAGTGCTCGCGCCTTCGAGCGGGGGAAGTTCCTGCGGCCGAGGACGACCGCACTCCGGGCGTTGGACCCACTTCGGATTTCGGGCCAAGCCCGAACTTCACTGCACATCTGCCAGCGTGAGGCGTTCGATGGTTGGCCTCACCAAGTCCGCTTGGGCGAGCAGTTCCTCCGGAAACGTCTGGGCCACCGCCACACAGCGCATCCCCGCGGCCTTCGCCGCCTGGATGCCGTTGACCGCGTCCTCGATGACCACGCATTCCGCCGGGGATACGCCGAGCTTGCGCGCAGCCGCGAGGAACAGGTCCGGCGCGGGCTTCTTGTGTTGAACGTCTTCGGCGCTGACGAGCGCGTCCCAGTCCGCCGGCGGCAAGCCGATGCGCCGGAGGTTCGCGTCGATCTTGATGAAGTCGGCGCTGGAGGCCACGGCCACTTTCAGCCCCGCTTGCCGGCAGGCGCGCACAAAATCCGTCGCGCCAGGAAAGGCCCGCAGCCTCTCCGGAACCAGGCCAAGGTAGATCTCATACGTGCGCTGCTTGGCCGCGACGAGGTCAAGAACGAGGCCGTGCTTCCCGGCCACGCCGCCGAGGTAGCGGTCTTCGCCGGTGCCGACAAACGGCAGGAAGTCCTCCGGCTGCACCATCACGCCCTTCTCCCGAAACATCGTGACCGCGGCGAGGTTGATGAGCGGCTCGGAGTCCGTCAGGACTCCGTCCATGTCAAAGATGACCGCGCGGATGGCGGGTGAAGTCATGTTGGGGCGAAGCGGAGGAAGCGGTTTCGTTGGGCGTCTAATCAATGAAGGAAGGCGACCTTGCGCCAGCCGGCAAGTTCAGCGCCCAGGCCGGCGCCGTCCAGATACGTGGTGTCGAGGCCGCCGTGGTTTCCAGTTTGCGTCGTGCCCGCCCGCTCGTGCTCCAGGGCGTTGGCCACGTGGACGGCGGTCAGGAGCGAACTCTCCGGCGGCGGGGCGAGGCCGGGTTCGTGGTGGAAGGCCACGGACTCCACCAACGGCAGCGGCAGGCTCCACACCCCCAGCAGATAGGCGCCCACCTCGGAGTGAGTGGCGCCCATCAGTTCGCGCTCCAACTCATGCAGGGGCTTGCCCTGACTGCGGGCTTGTTCGGCCACTTCGCCATACGGCCCCGGCAGACTGTCCGCCAGGATCAGTTTGCCAATGTCGTGAACCACGCCGGCCGTGAAGGCGTTCTCAGCTTCCTGGGTGTCGGCGCGGCGGGCCAGCGTGATGTTCCTTGCGATGACACCCGTCTGCACGCTGTGCGGCCAGACTTGCTCCAGTTTGAACGCCGGGCATTTGCGCGGGTCGTAGGCGGAGAACAACTGCCCGACCAAGGCCAGGGATTGAATGACGCCTACGCCCAGGAGTTGCACCGCGTCGCTCACGCTGGAGACACTGCGGCCGAAACCAAAGAAGGCGGAGTTGGCCAGGTGCAGCGACTTCGCCGTCAAGGCGGGATCGAGGGAGACGATATCGACGATCTGTTGGAGGGTGGCGTCGGGAGACTGGGCGGCTTGCACGATCTCCAGGTAGATGGAAGGGACGCTCGGAGGACAGGCTAGTTTCGCCGCCACGGCCCGCAAGTTCTCATGGAAAAGCAGTTCGTTGAGACTGCGAATACGCGCCAGGACCGTCCGCAGCGCCCGGGGATCAAACGGTTTCAGGAGATACTGATGCACGGAGCCGACGCTGCCCAGGACGGTTTCCATGTCCGTGTAGCCGGAGAGGATGATGCGCACCGTGCGCGGGCTGCGGCGCATGACCTCAGTGAGCAATTGCGCGCCGTTCATACCGGGCATACGCATGTCCGACACGACTACGTCGTAGGTCTTCTGGTCCATCAGCGCGAGGGCCTCGACGCCGCCCGCCACAAAGTCCGCCTCCACCTCCGGCATCAGGCGCTGCATCGTCAGGCGCAACACCGTCAGGACATGCGGCTCATCGTCCACGAACAGAATGCGAGTGGTCATGGCGCCAGTGGAGGGACCAGGAGAACCCGAGTTCCCGCCTCCACCATGCTCAATCGGTGACTGCATGGGCGAAGCTTGAAAGGCGGCAACGGCGATTGCAAGACAGGGTTTGCTCGCCTCAAACCGCAGCACTAGAGCCGGAAGCCCCTACTTCCGTTGTGCTATCGGCGTGTATCGCTGCCCCACTGGGCCGACATAAACCTGGCGCGGCCGGTAGATGCGGGCCTTGGGGTCGTCCATGATTTCCTTGAAGTTGGCAATCCAGCCCGGCATGCGCCCGATGGCGAAGATGACGGTGAACATCTCGGTGGGAATGCCGATGGCGCGCATGATGATGCCGCTGTAGAAATCGACGTTCGGGTAGAGCTTCCGTTCGATGAAGTACGACTCCTTCAGCGCCGCCTCCTCCAACCGCTTGGCGATGTCCAGCAGCGGGTCGGTGACGTGCATGGAGTTCAGCAGTTCGTCGCACGCTTTCTTGATGATGCGGGCGCGCGGATCGTAGTTCTTATAGACGCGATGGCCGAAGCCCATGAGCCGCTGGCCGCTGTTCTTGTCTTTGGCCGCTTGGATGAACCGCGAGCCGTCGTCGCCAGACCGATGGATTTGCCCCAGCATCTCGATCACCGCTTGGTTGGCGCCGCCGTGCAGCGGTCCCCAGAGCGCGCACACGCCCGCCGCGGCGCTGGCGAACATGTTCGCTTGGCTGGAGGCGACCATGCGCACGGTCGAGGTCGAGCAGTTCTGCTCGTGATCGGCGTGGAGCAGGAAGATCAGATCGAGCGCCTTCACCACTTCCGGCTTGAGTTCGTAATCCTCGTAGATGTCCGAGAACATCATGTGCAGGAAGTTGGCGGTGTACTTGTACTGCCGCTTGGGATAGATGGTCGGCAGGCCGTGCGACTTGCGGTAGGAAAAGGCGGCGATGGTGCGCACTTGAGAGATCAAGCGGGCGGCGTGGATGTCAAACCGGGCCTTGTTCGCCGGCCCCATCAAGCCGGGATAGAAGCAACTGCTGGCGTTGATCATCGCCGAGAGGATCGCCATCGGGTGCGCGTTGGCAGGGAAGCCCTCGAAGTGGTGCTTCATGTCCTCGTGGATGTTCTCGTTCTTCGTGAGCAAGTCCGAGAACCGCTTCATCTCATCGCTGTTCGGCAGGTGGCCGTAGATGAGGAGGTAGGCCGCCTCGACGAAGGTGGACTGCTCCGCCAGTTCCTCAATCGGGATGCCCCGGTAGCGCAGGATGCCCTTCTCGCCGTCAATGAAGGTGATCGCGCTGTTGCACGAGCCGGTGTTGCCGTAGCCGTCGTCCGAAGTGATGTGGCCGGTGGCGCTGCGTAGCGCGGACACGTCGATGGCCTTTTCGCCTTCGGTGCCGACCACGATGGGAAGTTCATATACTTTGCCCTCCAACTCGAGTTTTGCCACGTTGCTCATGTTGCTGGTAGTTTGATTTATCTTTGACTTAATTCGGGGCGTAATGTGCGGGGAAACGGAATTTCTGGCAAGGGGGGAAACGCGGAAGCCGGCAGATTTTCTGGATTCTCATTCCTTGCGCCGCTCGCCAGAGTGCCGGCGTGCAACAGTTGGTTGATGATTTCTGCGTGTATCTCCGCCACGAACGCGGCCACGCCGAACTGACCCAGCGGACTTACAAGATGTGGCTGGACCGGTTCGTCACCTGGGCGGCGGACCACGGCCTGACGGCATGGTCGCAGGTCGGGCTGCCGCATCTCTTGTCCTTCCTCGAACAAGAGCGCTGCCGCCCGCCGTCCGACCTGCCTCCGGGGAGCACACTTCGTCTCAGCCCGGAAACCATCTACCTGGAGATCGCCGCGCTGCGGGCGTTCTATCGCTTTGCCGAAGCGGAGAAGCTCCTGCCCATCAATGTGGCCGAGCACCTTTCCCTGCCGCGCCGGTGGAAGCGCCTGCCCAAAGACCTGACGCTGGAAGAGGTGGACCGCCTCCTCCAGCCGCTCGCCGTTGAGACGCCGGCCGATCTCTGTGACCAAGCGATCCTCGAACTGGCTTACGCTTCGGGATTGCGGCTGGCTGAACTTCGCCACGCCCGCCTGGAGCATCTCCACCTGGAGGCCGGCTTCATCACGGTCATTGGCAAAGGCAACAAGGAACGAGTGGTGCCCGTGGGCCAGTCGGCGGTGCGGGCACTGTCGCGTTATCTCGAAGTTGGGCGGCCCAAACTGGTCACGTCCAAGTCCACCGCCCATGTCTTCCTGAACCGGCGAGGCGGGCCTTTCGGTCACGTGACGATGTGGCGGCGGGTGAAGCGCCGGGCCGGACTGGCCGGCATCGAACGCAACGTGACGCCGCACATGCTTCGGCATAGCTTTGCCACGCACCTGTTGGAGCACGGGGCCGACTTGCGCGTGATCCAGGAACTGCTCGGCCATGCCAGCATCAGCACCACGGAGATTTACACTCACGTCGGCGGCAGCCGGCTGCGCGAACTGCACCGCCAGTTTCATCCGCGGGAAAACCCTCCTGGAAAGCGGCTGTCCGCGGAATGACGACGGCGGCGGGGCCTCAGACCCGGCAATTGGGAACCAGCAATTTTCCCTGCGGCCTCAACTCCCCGCCGTGGGCAGGAGTCCTGAGAGGCAATTTCAAAACTCGGTAGCAGCCGACGTGAGGAGACTCAAACTTCAATAGAAACAGAGCCTCCTCACGTCGGCTGCTACGGTTTTGAAGGAGGCTCCTGAGCCGCATCGATGCAGACGATGGAACCACGAAATACACGAAACACACGAAAGCAAAGACCGCCGTGCGGTTCTTGGCTGGTGTGCCGGCGTCACCAAACGGTGACGGGACGAAGTCCCCGTCCGGCCGCGGCGCGGCGAGCGATTCTCTTGGGCGTTCCTTTCGTGTGTTTCGTGTATTTCGTGGTTCAACTGAATCGTTCCGGCTGAGACTCGGCATTTCGGGGAGCTTGACCGGCGCCTGCCGCAGCAGCGCACACGATTCTTGGCTGAAGAGCGCGTCCCATGAAAAGATCACACTTTTAAAAGTGTGCTCCTCGGTGCCTCTTTCAGAACCGTGGCCGCCAACGTCAGCAGGCGCTGATTTTCTCTGTCCTCTGACCTCTGATCTCTGGAGCAAGCCTCACCTCGGCTGTTACGAGGTTTTGAAAAAGCCTCGGTGGATTCCAATTTCCAGTTCCCTCTTCGCCATCGTCCCGGCATGATCCCCGCATGAAAAAGCTCCTCGGTCTGATTCTGCTGCCGGCCTCGTTGGCCGGGTCGGCGGCCGTCAAGACGCCCAGCTTCTGCAACCCGACCCGACCATGATGGCCGCAACCCCAACCCCCTCCTCCAACCCACCGGCCAACTACAACCTCCGCTACATCTGGCTCATCTCCGTCGTCGCCGCCTTGGGCGGTTTGCTCTTCGGCTGGGACTGGGTCGTGATCGGCGGGGCCAAGCCGTTCTTCGAGCCGTTCTTCGGCATCACCACCGACGCGGTGGTGGACGGCGCTCCGAAAGTCGTGACGGATGGCAAGCTGAGCGGCTGGGCCAACAGTTGCGCGCTGCTGGGCTGCCTGCTCGGTTCGCTGGCGGCGGGCGGCCTGAGCGACAAGTTCGGGCGCAAGAAGCTGCTCGTGTTCGCGGCGTTTCTCTTCGCCGCCTCCTCGGTGCTGACCGGTTGGGCGCAGAGCTTCAACCAGTTCGTCGCCTGGCGCATCCTCGGCGGCGTGGCCATCGGCATGGCGTCCAACTTGTCGCCGCTCTACATCGCGGAAGTCGCGCCGGCGCACTTGCGCGGACGGCTCGTGACGCTGAACCAATTGACCATCGTCTTCGGCATCCTCGCGGCGCAGTTGTTCAACATGGTCGTCGCCGAAAAAGTCGCCGACGGCGCGACCGCAAAGATGATCGCGGAATCGTGGAACGGCCAATCCGGCTGGCGCTGGATGTTCACGCTGGTGGCCGCGCCGTCGCTGCTGTTCTTCGTCTCGGCCCTGTTTGTGCCGGAAAGTCCGCGCTGGCTGGTGAAGAACGGCCAGGACGACGGCGCCCGCCGTGTGCTCACGCGCATCGGAGGCGAGAGCTACGCCGCGGCGGAGGCGGGCCAGATCAAGGACACCATCGCGACCGAGGAAGTCGCCCGCGTGCGCTTCGGCGATTTGCTCGCACCGCGGATGATGAAGATCCTGCTCATCGGCTGCGCGCTGGCGGTCCTGCAACAATGGAGCGGGATCAACGTGCTGTTCAACTACGCGGAGAACATCTTCAAGAATGCCGGCTTCGGCGTGAACACGATCCTGTTGTTCATCGTGATCACGGGCGTGGTGAACATGGCCTTCACCTTCATCGCGCTGGGCACGGTCGATCATTGGGGCCGGCGCAGCCTGATGCTGTTCGGCTGCGCGGGCATCGCGGTGTCGCACCTGCTGATCGGGCTGGCCTACTTGCTGAACCTCAAGGGGCTGGCGGTGCTGGTCTTTTCGCTGGCGGCCATCGGCTGCTACAGCATGTCCTTGGCGCCGATCACGTGGGTCTTGATCTCAGAAATCTTCCCGAACCGCATCCGCGGCACGGCCATTTCGGTGGCGGTGTCGGCGCTGTGGATTGCGTGCTTCGTCCTGACCTACACCTTCCCAATTCTGGAGCGCGGCATCGGAGTGGGGAACACCTTTTGGATTTACGCGGGCATCTGCGCCGTGGGCTTCGGCTTCGTCCGCGCGTGCGTGCCGGAAACCAAAGGCAAATCACTGGAGCAGATCGAACGGGAACTGGTGGATTGAAACGGAAACTACGAGGCGGAAGCTTCGCGTAAAACTGTAGCAGCCGACGTGAGGAGAGTCGGACTTTCTTCTGATCTCTGACCTCTGACCTCTGAATGGAGCCTCCTGACGTCGGCTGCTACGGGGTTCTGCAATTGCCTCACGAAGCCAAGCAGTAGGACAGGCCAGCACCTCGAACCGCCGCTGGCCACCCCCGTTGCCGCATGACTTCTTGCGCAAGCCGGCGCGACTGGGGTAAAACCACCCATGCCTGCTGAATCCAAGTCTCAGGTTTCCGGCCAGCCGACGCCGGATCGCGTCATTCGCGTCTTCATCTCCTCCACCTTCCGGGACATGATTGTCGAGCGGGAATACTTGGCCAAATTTGTTTTCCCAACAATACGCAAACTTTGTGAGGAGCGTGGCGCCAGTTTTGCTTTGGTGGATTTGCGCTGGGGTGTAACTGACGAGCAGAAGGCGGAAGGTAAGGTGCTGCCCGCCTGCTTAGACGAAATCCACCGCTGCCGGCCTTATTTCATCGGACTGTTGGGCGAACGTTACGGTTGGATACCTCAGCCCGAGAAAATTCCGCAGGAACTCATCAACCGCGAGCCGTGGTTACGGGAGCAGTTACAGAGCAAGAGTTCCGTGACGGAACTCGAAATCATCCACGGCGTATTACGCGAAGCTCACGTCCGTGGCCACCGCTATTTCTACTTCCGCGATACCGGTTATCTCGACCGTCTCCCGATTGGCAGCGACCGGGCTGATTTCGAAACCGAATCCCCTGAGGCTCGGGCCAAGCTCAGCCGACTCAAGCAACTCATCCGCAGTTCCAGTGAGCAGGCAGTCTGCAGGTTGCGCGAAAACTATCGCGATCCACAGCAACTGGCCGAGTGGGTGGAAGCAGACCTGCGGGTGCTCGTGGATGAACTATATCCGCCCGAAGAAGGGTTCGATCCGATCGCCAGCGCCCACTCGCAGTTCGCGGCGCAGCGCCGACAACTATGGATCGGACACGAAGCTGAACTGGGACAATTGAACGACACGATGAACACGGCCCGCGCCGCGCTGGTCACCGCGCCGTCGGGAACGGGGTTGTCGTCGTTCCTGGCAAATTGGGCGGCTGCTTGGCGTCGGGCTCACGCTGCCACGCTTGTCATCGAACACCATGTTGGCGCACATCCCGGCGCAACCACCGTGAATGGGTGCAGTCGGCAATTATGCCACGCGTTGGCGAGCGCTCGCGGTACGCCCGAACCTCAGGCAGCAGTCGAGAACGAATGGCCGGACCTTTTCGTCGAACGCCTCGTGCAAGCCGCTGCCACAGGCCCGGTCCTGCTCGTCGTTGACGCAGCCGACGCTGTGCAAAGCGCGATGGCGGGCCTCGAAGCTGAGTGGCTCCCGCTGGAACTGCCCGAAGGCGTGCAGTTGGTTGCGTCTGTGAGCGAGGAACACTCGCGGTTTGCCACCGACCGCGATTGGCCAATGCTCCGACTCGGGGGACTCGGCACCGGCGATCGGACATCGTTGGTTCAGCGTTATTTGTCCAACTATGGCAAACAACTGTCGCCTGACCGTGTCCGTCAGATCGTTGCGGCGCCGGCTGCCGCCAATCCGTTTTATGTCATGCTCCTGCTCGAAGAACTACGTCAGCATGGCAACAACGAAACGTTGGGAGCCCGACTCGCCGAACTGCTTGGAGCTCCCGATGTCTTCCAACTGAGCGACCTGATCTTCGCTCGGTGCGAGCGAGATTACGACAGCGTGGATCCCGGCATTACCGGGGGAACTCTGAGTTTGGTTGCGACGGCGCGGTTCGGGTTGAGCGAATCTGAGGTGTGCAAATTGATCGGCGGCGAACGCGGACGGCTTCCGCAGCTTTCGTTGTCCGTGCTCCAACTCGCCCTGCGCTCGCTGCTCGTCTCCCGTAACGGGTTGCTCGATTTCGCCCAGCGCGAGGCTCGGCGTGCCGCCGAGAGACGTTACGTCCCCACGCCCGAGCAACGGCGCGCGCTGCAACGCCAGCTTGCCGACTATTTTCTCAAGGAACCTGACTCGGGGCGAGCTGCGGTCGAGTTGCCGTCCCACCTTACCGCGCTGGAAGCGTGGGATGAACTCGCCAATTGGTTGAGCCGGCCCGCAGCCTTTGCGACCGCTTGGAGGATTTCGGCAGCGGAGGTCTGCAAGGCTTGGGAAACAGTCGAGGGGAAAACGCCGCGTCGAGCGGCGCAGGCTTGTGCTTCTTTCCCGGCGATTCTGCGCCCGGCGGTTATCAGCCTGTTGCGCCAACTTGGTCACTGGTCCGAGGCGCTGGCGCTGACGCGCCAAGCCACTGATGAGTCGCAAGCCGAAACAGACCCATCGCGTCGGCTGGAGACCCTTTTCACCATTGGTGAGATTGAGCTGCAGGCCGGCTCCTATGAAAACGCTGAGGCAGCATTTGTCGCTGCGGAGCGCGGAGCCGCCGCTCTTCAAAATCCGCGCAAGCTCATGCTGGCGCTTCACGGCCAAGCGAAGGCGCTCGGTCAGCGCATAGGGATCGGAAAATTCACACAGCGGCGTCGCGGGGCGGAAGCGGCGGACCTGGGGCGCCGACTGCGCGCGGTACGCAACCGGGCGATGCGAACTGCGGAAACCTCAGGCGACGCCATGCTCCGGGCAGAATCGTTGGTGGTATGGCTGGAGGAGATGTTTGCGTTAGGTGGAACCCTCCGTCAGTTGGTATGGAAGGCGATGGTGTTGCACAGGATGGTGGATTCCGGCCAGTCTAGCGATGTTGCAGACCGACGTGACATTTTTCGTGGTGCGGGACAGGCAATCAAGCGCTCGACCTGTGATGTCTTGGAGCGAGCAAACCAAATCGAAGACGCCATCGTTCGCCTTCGGTTAACACGGCATCGCGGACTGGCGTTGCGCGCTGAACTTGCCGTGGCGAAAGCCCGGGATGATGGAGATCGTTTGATGGCGGCGTTGCGGGCACTGTGGCAGTATGCCGCCATGCACGACGACCTCGATCTCTTGGCTGAAGTCTACGGCGAGGTCGCAGAGAGAGCGGACCACGATCAGAAGCTCGCGTGGCTTGAAGGGCAGGCGGAATTGTTGGAACGCGCAGGGAGACGAGCAGCTTTGGTCAGCAACTGGTGGCAACAAGCCAAGGTGCTGTGGCTGAATCTCGACAGACGCACGGAAGCTCTTGCGATGGCGCAGCGGGTCAGTCGAGAACTGAAAAGACTTCCGCGCTGCAAGCAGCGAATGCATTTCCGCTTCGATCGCATCCGCATGCATCTGAAGCTTGATGACGAGAGGCTTCGAACAGTGTTGCGGGTCGTCATCTGGTTGGTGTCCCCGTTCTGGTATTGGGGCCTTTGGTGGCTGGTTCGCTGGACATGGTCGTGGTTTTCACAACATCCCGTTTTCGGTGTACTGGCGTATCTCTTCGAGCTTTTCCTGGGTTTCTGTCTTTTCATGCTATTCTTGGAGCCCGACATCACAGACGCTCTGCGATTCCTCCAAAAACGACTGTGCCGCGGTAAACGGGCGAAGGCCGACACTTTCGCTGAGGACAGGCCCCAAGCTCAACGGACATTCGCCAAACCTCAACCTGTGGTTCTTTCCAACACTTGGGAGCAACTGAACGCCGCAGAAAGTGAAATCTCGAAAGTCGAGGACAAGGCCCTGCCTGCAGTTCGTTGGTTTGTACGACAACTCGCCCGCGCGCGCGGAATTGGTCGCATACAACGCATTGGTCGCGCCTTGGGCATGAGTCCGGTTCTGACGCATCTGGTGCCCAGTGTGATCGGGCTTGCTTTGGCTCTGATCTACAAGTGGGCGGTCGGATGGGATCTGCCGTGGACTTTCTGGCTAAAGCTGCTGATGGCTCTGTTGCTGGCGAACATTGCAGGTTTGGCGGCGGTCGCTGCATTCCCAAGCTTGGCCCCACTTTATCGTGCTTGGGGTGGAATCTGTCTGGTGTTGAGCTATAAATGGGCAGTCGGATGGAGCCTGCCGTGGCCCCTCTGGCTCAAAGTGGTGACGGCGCTTGTGCTGGTGCCCACCCTCAGCGCGGCAGTCGGGATTATATCATCGCGCAAGGCCCGTCGTTCCTCGTCTATGCCCATAGGAATCAATCCTCTTGGTGTCGCGTGCGCGCTACGCCTTATCCGTCTCAAACGCCGTCTTTTCGACCGCCGAAGGAAGAACGCAGGACGTTTCCATTAACCAACCATGCCGACGCTCATTTTCCCATCACCCCAGCGCCCCAACGCTGAGCGCTTTATCCGCGTCCTCTTTTCTTCGACCTTCCGCGATATGATGGGGGAGGGGGAAGGAAGAAGGATGAAGGCTAGGGGCATCACCGAGGAGCAGAGCACCCGTAAGGAACCTCCCAATCTCTGCTTCGGCGCAATCCGCGCCTGCCGCCCGTTCTTCATCGGCCTGCTGGGTGAAGGCGACCAGCTAAAGGCAGAAGGCAAAATCAAGAATGCAGAAGTTTGGGGCGGTCGAATAACGAATGGCGAATGTGGTGGGCGAACCGTACGGCCAACCAAAGCTCCGCCGATCGCCAATCAGGCGATTCTGAACCTTGCACTATACAGAATCGCAGGTTATCCTGCGCTGCATGTATCTCAAACGACAGGCAGAGCAGCCGCTGAAGGACATTCTTGCCGGCGAAAAGGTCGGCGTCATCCTCGGCGCACGACAAGTCGGCAAGACAACTTTGGTGGAACACGTCTTGGCGGGGCAGCCCGCAGTCTTCCTGAACTTTGATGTCGAGGTGGACAAGGCGCGGTTCCAAGCTGCCGCGGCTTTGTCACCCGGTGAAGCTTTGCGTTCCCTCGGCAACCCGTCGGTGCTGGTGATTGATGAGGCGCAGCGTCTGCCTGAGGCGTCCCGCATCATCAAGGGCTGGCACGACGCGCGGTTGCCCGCGAAGTTCCTCTTGCTCGGCTCCTCCTCCCTGAACTTGCTTGACCAGGCGGCGGAGAGTCTGACGGGTCGCAACCGGAAGCTGGTGCTTCCACCGCTGCTGTTTTTCGAGACGCTGGGCACGCAAGTGTGGGCCAGCGCAGACGCCGCGCCCGATCACTTGCGTCAGCACTTCGCGCCGCAATTGCGGGCCTCCCTGATGCAGCGGCTGAATTTCGGCAGCTATCCCGAAGTGGTGACCAGCGGCGACCCCACGCAACTGCTGCGCGAACTGAGTTCCGATTATCTGTGGAAAGACGTGCTCCAGACCGGCCTGGTCAAAACGCCTGACCTCATCAAGCGGCTGCTGTCGTTGCTCGCGCACCAGGCCGGCTCGGAGGTGTCAGTCAACGAACTGGCTACCCAGCTTCAGATGGCGCGCCCGACGGTGGATCGCTACCTGGACCTGCTGGAACAAACCTTCGTCATCTTCCGGCTGCCGTCATTTAGCACGAATCCCCGCAAGGAAATCGCCAAAAGCCAGAAGGTGTTGTTTTGGGATACGGGCATCCGCAACGCCCTGCTCAACGCTTTCTCGACCGACGACTTCCGGCCCGACATCGGCGCGTTGTGGGAGAACTGGGTCATCGCCGAGGTGGCCAAGCGCAATGCCTTGCTCGGCTCTCCCGCGGAATTGTTTTTCTGGCGCACGCGGGCGCAGTCAGAGGTGGACTTGGTCGTGAAACAGGGAACCAGCCTACGAGCCTTTGAAATCAAGTGGTCGCCTCGCCGCGTATCGGGGCGGGCTTTCCGTGATGCGTATGGCGTGGAGGTTGAGTCGGTTCACTCGGACAATCCTTTTGCAGTGGACATCTTCAAGAAGTGACCAGTAATATGCCCACCCAGAACCGCCGCATCCGCGTCTTCGTTTCCTCGACCTTCCGCGACATGATGGGGGAGCAGGGCAAAGGAAGAAGTATGAAGGAAGAATGATGAATGGATAGAGCACCCGCAAGGAAACCCTCAAGCTCTGCCTCGACGAAATCCACGCCTGCCGGCCGTTCTTCATCGGCCTGCTGCCGAGTCCACTCAGTTCTCAATCCGCATTCCGCATTCCGAAATCCGCAATCGGAAAGCGCTACGGCGGGATGCCCGCGCTGAGGGCTTGCCGCACAGAGGCGCAAGGTTCAGCTTTCGCTCCATGAGCGTTGTGGCTGAAAACAAGAGCGCCGCCGGTGGATTGGTGGTGTCGAATCCGGGTGTCCTGGGCGGCACGCCGGTCTTCCGAGGCACGCGGTTGCCCGTGCAGACACTGTTCGATTACCTCGCCGACGGACTGTCATTCGACTACTTCCTCGAAACGTTTGAGGGCGTCACGCGGCAGCAGGCGCAAGCCGTGTTGCGTTACGGCTGGCAGCGTATCGCCGCAGAATTGCCGCGATGAGTTCCTACTTCGTCGGCGAGTAGTCCGTGGGCGCAAGGAACTCCGACTTCACGCCGTCTTGGACTGTGAGCGGGCCGCCGGCTTTGTCCTCGGAGGCTTTGCGCGCGGCCACCCAGGCAGGATCGGCGCGGAAGGCCGTGAAGGCGGCCACGGCGGCGTCCTTGCTCTTGTGCGCCAGCAGGTAGATCAGCTTCTCGCCGGCACCGGCCTTCTTCTCGGTGGGCGTCCAGTATCCGAAGTTCGCGATGCCGTGCTTCTCGAAGAGCTTGAGGGTGTGGTCGCGGAACCGAGCGAGGAGGTTGTCCAAGTTGCCGGGCGACGCGGTGTAGGTGCGAAGCTCAAACACGCGCGCCGGGCTGGCGACGGCGGCTTTGACCTCCGGGGAAAAATCGGTGGCAGCCAGGAAGAAGGACTCCGCTTTGGCGACCAGTTTCCCGTTCACCTCGGAAGCCTTGTAGGCGGCCTGCCAGGCGGAGTCGGCCATGAATGCCTTCCACGAGGCCTCGCGGGCTTCGCGGCTGGGGTAGGCCAGGAGATAAACGAGTTTGTTGTCGGCGTTCTCGACCGGCATCCAGTAGCCGATGTTCGCCATGCCATGCTTCTCGAAGAGCTTGCAGGTGTGGTCGCGGAAGCGGGCGTTGAGCGCGTCGAGCTTGCCGGGCGCAGCGTAGTAGATGCGCATCTCGTAACAGCGCGTGTCTTTCTCGGCGGCGGTGGCTGCAAGGACGGACAGAAGAGTCGCCGCAGCGATGGTCAAAATGTTTTTCATAGGTTCTGGCGAAGTGTGGGGGCAAGGCCGTCCAGCCTGCAACGAAATACTGCGGGCCGGCGCCGCGCAGGGCTGACGCTCCGCCATCAGGTTGAAGCCATCTCTTGAATCCGCTTCAACTCTTCATCGCTTCAACCTTTCAACCTCGCCGGCGAGAAGATCGGCCTACTTGTCTCCGCCGCCCATCATCCGCATCATCGCGCCCTGCATCATGCTTTGCATACTGGCGTGCTTGGAGAAGCCGGCGGGCGCTTCAAACAACTGGGCCTCCGGTTTGGCCAGCTTGATGTCGCGGTAGAGCATGACCGTGGTGGAGCCGTCCTCGACCATTTCCATCTGAATGGGGAAGTCCTTCAAGTCCGTGGCCTGCCAAATGAGGGCTTCGTGCTTCCGGCCTTTTTCGCTGGTCATGGTGACTTTGGATTTTTCGCAGGGATGGCCCTCGATGGTTTCCTGGCCGAGTTTCTCTTTCTGCACCTTGACCTTGCTCTCGGAAACCTCGATGTCCTCCTTGGGCAGCGGCATTTCCGTGTAGGCGCGCAAACCGGGGAAAATCATCAGCAGGGTCTTCTGGTCGGGGCGGACGATGTTGACCATTTTGTCCATCCCCATCTGCTTCATCATGGCCCCGGCCTCGGCCGGCATGTCTTTGCTCTTCGTCTGGCTCATGTCGATGTCTGTCCGCACCTTGCCGTCGAGCAAGGCGAAGTCCATGAACAGGGTCATGGAGTCGCCGCCGGACTTGGTCTTCATGCGCATCTCGGCCTTGGCGGAGAAAGCCGCGACGTCGCCAAACAACTTGGTCATGGCGGCGCTGATGCGGGGTTGGGCCGGCCCCGGCATCTGGGCCAGCACCGCCTGGGTAGTCAGGGCAAACAGCGCGGCCATCGAGAGACAGACTGATCGTGTTTTCATCGCGTCGAATTTTTTGTGACTGGTTTCTGTGTCGGGCAGACCCTAATCCGCGTCGAGGGAACAAAGACAGCGGAAAAAGCGAGCCAGTTCCCGCGACCGTGGCTGCCTCAAACTCGGATCGGCGGCGCCCGGCGTGCGGCTGTTCCAGTCGCCCGCATCAGGCACCAGGGTGTTCTCTCTCGGACGCAGTCCGGGCGCAACCGACACCAGTGCGTAGCGCTTTCCAGCCTGCCGTAGCGCCGACCTTCTTGTCGGCAGGCCGTTTGCCACGATGCGGACGGCCGAATCGCTCGCACGCCCCGCAGGCTGGAAAGCCTGCGTTACGGCAGACAAGAATGTCTGCGCTACGGCGGCAGGGCCAAGTGGCGCCCCTGCGTGGCGAGCGGTGCCAGGCTCCCCTGCTCCACTTTCCAGCGGATCAGTTCCCGCCCCAGTTCGCGCGGCCAGTTGTCCTCGGTGCAAGTCATAAAGACTTGTCCACGGGCATGCCGCGCCCCCTCCAACAGGGGCAGCAGGCCGCTTCGGCGTTTCGCATCCAACTCGCCCATTACGTCGTCGATGAGCAACACCGGCGGCGAGCCGTGCAAGCCGGTCAGATATTCCGCCTGCGCCATTTTCAAAGCGATAGCCAGAGTGCGCTTCTGGCCTTCGCTGCCAAACTGCGCGGCTGAACGGTCGTTGATGAGAAGCTGCAAGTCGTCGCGATGCGGGCCAACCATCGTCATGCGCCAAGTCCGCTCGCGGTCCCGCGATTGCGCGAGTTCCACCGCGAAGTCACGCTTCACGCTGGGCTGGTAATCCAGCCGCAATTCTTCGGCCTCGTGAGCAATGCGGCGGTACGCCAGCCGCACCAACGGCGACAGCCGCGGCGTTAGCTCGTGGCGCAGCCGCGTGATCTCGTTGCCCAGCCGCACGACCTCGCGCGAAAAACCTTCCAGCGCGATCTCATCGACCGGACGCTGCTTCAGCAAGGCATTCCGTGATCGCAGCGCGCGGGCGTAGTTCTGGAGCAGCGGCAAATAGGTAGGCTGGGTTTGCGACAGCAGGAGGTCGAGGAACCGCCGACGGATGCGGGCCGTGCCCTTGACCAACTGCAAGTCCTCCGTGCAGAAGGCCACGGCGCGCAGCGTGCCGAGAAAATCCGTGAGCCGGCGCACCGGCTGGCCATCGAGGCTGAGCTTTCGCTCGGCGGACGACCAATAGATCTTGATGTCGTGGTCCCCCTGCCCCACCACTTGCGCGCCGACGAAATAGCCCTTCTGTCCGTGCCGCACCATCTGAGCGCCGCCCACGCCGCGGAACGACCGCAGCGTGGCCAGCAGATAGACCGCTTCCAGAACGTTCGTCTTGCCCTGGGCGTTGCCGCCCAGGAGCAGGTGGAAGCCCGGCGCGAAGTCCGCGTCGAGCCGCGCGTAATTGCGGAAGTCACGCAGTCTGAGATGAGCCAGATGCACGGCCCGATGGTTCCGCAAACCGAGTCGGGGGAGAAGCCGGAAAAGCGGTTAGCTCAGCCGTAACGATGCAGTTGAACCACGAAAGACACGAAACACACGAAAGGAACGCCCAAGAGAATCGCTCGCCGCGCCGCGGCAGGACGGGGAGTTCGTCCCGTCACCGTTTGGTGACGCCGGCACACCAGCCAAGCACCGCACGGCGGCCTTTGCTTTCGTGTGTTTCGTGTATTTCGTCGTTCCCTCAAGCCACTTTCAAAACCGTAGCAGCCGACGTGAGGAGGCTCCGTTTCCATCGGAGTTTGAGCCTCCTCACGTCGGCTGCTACGGGGTTTTGAAATCGCCTCCCTCGTCTGCACCGATGCGGCTCAGGCCGGGAACAGTTCGCGCAGGCACTTCAGGTTCGCCACGTAGCTGGTCACCAAGTCCGCCTTGGACGGCACCGCGCCTTCGATCTGCATCCAGCCTTCGTAGCCGATGTCTTCGATGGCCGCGCGCACCTTCACGAGGTCGATCTTGCCTTGGCCCAGCAGGTAGCCGTTCTCCTTCATGTGGAACTCGCAAATGTTCTTTTTGCCGAGCCAGCGGATTTCCTTGAAGATGTCGTAGCCGCGGACGGTCGAGTTGCACACATCGTAGTACATCTTCACGGCGGGCGAGCCGACCTTGTCCATAATCCGCATGGTGTCTTCCGCGCTCAGCCATGACTCGAGGCCCAGCACCACGCCGGCCTTCTCCGCTTTGGGCGCAACCTTCTTGAGGCGGCGGATGACTTCGTCCGTGCCGGCGGCGTCGTTGACGAGATCGCCGTTGCCGAAGAAGGCCAGCAACACCACTTTGATTCCCAGCGCCTGCATCACGTCCACCGAGTCGCTCACCCACGCTTCGGTACGCGGGTCGCTCTTGTACGGGATGTTGTTCATCTCGCCGATGGCCAGGCCGCCGAATTCCACGCCCGCCGCTTTGGCCGCGTCTTTGAACTCCTGCTGGACCTCCGGTTTGCGCAGCTTCATGTCGTCCCGCGCGGTGCCCAGGCTGATCTGCACTCCGTCGAGGCCGATCTTCTTGGCGATCTCAAAGGATTTGGGCGTGGCCATGGCCCCGATGGACCAGTCGCAGGCACCAATCTTGAAGCGGCGTTTGACCGGCTCCGCGAAGAGCGGGGTGAGTTGAGAAAAGAAAGCGAGCGAGGCCGCGGTTTGGGCGCTGCGCTGGAGCATCTGGCGTCGGGTCAACATAGGTATGCGTGTCGCAGTTAATGTTTCGTGACGGGAGGAGCTTGCCTCAGTCGCGCGGCGGGCGCAACACGCAATCCGCACCTCTCGGCCTACCACTCGATCTCGCCCCACTTAGGCAGCTTCGATTCCGCTCGCTCCATCGGGCCGCGCGTCACGCCGAGACGGTTGGCCAGCTTCAACTCGTGCCAAAGCTGGCTGCCGGTGATCTCACCCCGCAACAGCCGGCGATACTTCTCAATGGCGCGCGTCACCGTGTCCGCCGATTCGTTGAGAAACTCGACTCGGAACCGCCGCGCCCCCAGCGCCAGGAAGCGCGCCACGAATTCCGCGCCCGTCTGGGCCCGCGCATTGAAGACCGTGTTGCGGCAGCCGGCATCGGCTTTCACGGGATGCTGCGCGCCGACACGATCGCGCAGTTCCACTTGGTGCTGGTCACACGGGCGGCCGCAGTTCGTGTAGTCGGTGCCCTGCGACAGAAACGCGCAGAACACGCAGTGCTCCATGTGGAACATGGGCATGTGCTGGTGGATCGTGATCTCGAACCACTCCGGCGGCGCGGCCTGGAGCAGCGCCTCAAGCTGGACCGAGTTCAGGTCGTAGGACGCCGTGACGCGCTCGAGTTTGTGGCGGTGAATGAAGTAGTCGGCCGCGAGGGGATTGGCAACGTTCAGCGAAAAGTCGCCGATTCGGCGGCCGTCGGTGAAGAACTTCAGGTGGTCGTAATTGCGCAAGAGATAGCCGTCGGCGTTGGCCGAGCGAATCTGCTTCAGAATCCATTCCTCACCCATCTTGCTGATGCGGGGCGGAGCGACGAAGATGGCAGATTGCGCGGTGCGTCTTCCGGCTGCTGCAGTCTCTTCCACCACGGCCCGGCGCATTTGCCAAACGCGAAAACGGTTCACCGCCTCGCGATACTTCTTTGGGTCTTCAAACTCGCAGTAGAGCGTGCGCACGTCCGCGTCCAGCGCCGCGTCGAACTGGTGGAAATCGCGGACCAGCACGGCCAACTCGGCTTCAGACTCCCCTGCTCCCGCGTCCTTGATCGCCAACTGCCGATCGCCAACCGCCGATCCCGATTCCGCCATCTGCATTCTGCAATCTGCATTCTGCGATTCTTCCCTCAGCGTCCACCGCGTCGGCTGCGCGCACAGTTCCTCCAGCTTGGCCACAAGCTCGCGGCGCAAACGGTTCAGTTCGCTGACGGGCAGGATGACCGGGCCTGCGAGATGATTCTCCAACTCGCCCAGCCGGAACGGTGTGCCTCCGAGCCGGCCCAGTTGGTCCCGCAACCGCTCCGTTGTCAGCGGCTGGCTCTCAGCCACGCTCAGCGCCATCGTGCTGTCGAGTTGAACAACATGTCCCGACTCGTCCCGCGCGGCCAGCGTGAGCGGCGCGCCCGCGTGGCCGTGGACTTCGACGCAAATAGCCCGGTGGAATTGCGGTTGGTCGCCGCGGAACGTCTGCCGGACGCGGCGGTCCAACTCTGGGTCACTCGTCTTCCACAGCTTGTCCCCGACCTGGACCCGCGTGAAGTCGATGTCCCCGTGCCCAAACGCCACCATCACTTCACTGCCGACCACGGACCGCGGACCACGGACCACCGGCCTCTGTCCTCTGTCTTCCGTCTTCTGTCTTCTGTCCTCCGACTTCTGATCCCTGACTTCGTACACTCGTCCCCCCTCTTCCGGCTGGTCCGGGCGGCCGGCGTCGAACACCACGCCGTCGCCGGGCTTGAGCGGGCCTTCGAGCCGCAGGAAGACGCGCTCGCCCTGGACATGGCTGATTTCGCCAAGATACACGCCGCGTTTCTTGCCGAACCGCGCGTGGACCAGCTTCTGGTTGTTGATCCCGCGCAGCCAGCCGGTGTAAAGGCCGCGCGAGAAGGCCATTTCCATGTCGTAAGCATTGTTTCGAGTTTCGAGTTCCGGGTTTCGAGTTCGCCCCGGTGCTGCCGGCAACTCGGAACCCGGAACCCGGAACTCGGAACTGAGTTGGTCGATCGCCTGTCGGTAAACGCGCGTGATGGCCGCCACGTATTCCGGTGCTTTGAGGCGGCCTTCAATCTTGACCGAGCAGACGCCGGCGCGCACGAGGTCCGGCAACACTTCCAGAGCAGCCAGGTCTTGCGGACTCAACAAGTAACGCCGGTCGCCGAGCGGCACCGGCTTGCCGTCGGCGATCAACTCGTAGGGCATCCGGCAAGCCTGTGCGCACTCGCCGCGGTTGGCGGAGCGCCCGCCGAGCGATTCGCTGGTCAAGCATTGGCCAGAGTAGGCGACACAAAGCGCGCCGTGGACGAAGACTTCCAACTCCACGGTCGAGGATCGAGAGACGAGAGTCGAGAATGGCCCCGCGTCACCATGCGCTTGCGCTTCTCGACTCTCGGCCCTCGGCCCTCGACTCGCCTCACGTATCTTCGCGATCTCGCTGACCGGGCACTCGCGGGCAAGGATGACGCGCTCGAAGCCCAGTTCGCCCATGAACTCCACGCCCGCTGCGCTCGTCACCGTCATCTGCGTCGAGGCATGCATGGGGAAATCCGGCGAGAGAGAGCGGATCAGGCGGGCGATGCCCACATCCTGCACGATGGCCGCATCGACCCCCGCCGTGATAATGGCGCGGAGAAACTCCGTGGCTTCCTTGAGTTCATCGGCGAACACGAGCGTATTGAACGTGACGTAGCCTTTAACGCCGCGCCGATGGAGCCACGCCATCAGTTCCGGCAGGTCGGCCACCGTGAAGTTGCGGGCGCGCATTCGAGCGTTGAATCGCTCCAGTCCGAAATAGATCCCGTCCGCGCCGTTCTCTACGGCGGCGCGGGCGCACTCCCAATCGCCGGCGGGCGCGAGCAACTCCGGGCCGCGCCGGGCGACGGAGGTCATCTCCGGACTCGACATCATCCGCGGCCAACGTAGCCGGAGGCGGGAACAGAAACAAATCAAACGGAGAAGGGACATTGTGAAAGCGCAGCCCAGCACCCCGAAGACGTCGCCGCTTGTTACGGCGGCCATCTTGGCTGTCGTGGAGGGCGGCATCCTTGCCGACCGGATTCGGGCGTGGAGGAGAAAAGCAATGTCGGTGTCAGCACCCGTCATCCACCGGGCTGGAAGCACCAGCTTTACAGCAGACAGTGATGCCTGCCGCTGGGTGGCAGTGCCAAGAAGCGCCCGTGCCAAGAAAACCCGCAAAAAATCTGTTGACCTCATGGGCGTTTAGCCCTACAAACGCACCGTTCCAAGAGGCAGTGCGAATTGACTCAAAAAGATTGTTACCGAAGGCGGGGAGAAATGGTTTGAGGAAACCATACGTTGACTCAAAAGGGGTGTTACCGAGCTATGGAACAGACAATGAGTCAAACAACACGAACGGAAGTGCTGGCCAAGAA
>JACRJZ010000154.1 GCA_016219875.1 Verrucomicrobiota bacterium
CGGCGTAGAAGCGATGCGCGTGAATGGCCCTCGGAGAGCCGGATGCGGGAAAACCGCCTGTCCGGTTCGATGAGGGGCGGAGCCAGACGGTCATTGGCCGCGTGCCTTTCAACCCGTCGGCTCCGCCTACTCTACTGAACCTGAGTTCGGCCGTTGGACAAGCAGGCTCGCGCTCAGACTCCAAGACGTGGCGCCGCGGAGCCACAACCCAACCGGCGCTCCAACTCGTTGGCAGAATCTTCGCTTTCCTCCGCTGCACGGGTTGTGCTACTCACAACGCCCCTATGAGCAAAACAGCACTCTTGTTCGCCGGGCAAGGCGCTCAGGTCGTCGGCATGGGCAGAGATTGGGCGGAGCAGTTCCCCTCCGCCCGCCAGTGGTTTGACCGCGCCAACGCCGCGCTGGGCTACGACTTGGCGAGCCTCTGCTTCCACGGCCCCGAAGCGGAACTGACGAAGACGGAGAACGCCCAACCCGGCATCTTCCTCGTGAGTTGGGTGGCGTTGGAGCTTCTTCGCGAGCGCGCGCCGTTGCTCCGGTTTGACGCCACCGCCGGTTTGTCGCTGGGCGAGTTCACCGCGCTCACCGCGGCGGGAGTGATGACGTTTGAGGACGGCCTGAAGGTGGTGCGCTTGCGCGGGCGTTACATGCAGGAGGCCTGCGACACCACCAAAGGCGGCATGGCCGCCATCCTCAATCTCGACGAAGCGACGACGCGCGCGGTTTGCCAAGAAGCCGGCGTGGAACTGGCCAACCTGAACTGCCCCGGACAAATCGTGATCTCCGGCGCGGCGGACAAAATGGCTGCGGCCTGCGAACTCGCGAAGGCCAAAGGCGCCAAGCGCGCCCTGCCGTTGCCGGTGGCCGGAGCATATCACTCCGCGCTCATGGCCGGCGCCCAGCCCAAGCTCCAGGCCGCGCTCGCGGGCGTTCCCCTCGAATTGCCGGCCGTGCCGGTGATCTCGAACGTCACCGCCCAGCCGCACGGCGCGCCGGCAGACCTCCACCGGCGGCTGGTCGAGCAAGTGACGTCGCCGGTGCGCTGGGAAGCTTCGATGCGCCATCTGCTCGCGCAAGGCTTCACGCGGTTCATCGAACTGGGTCCCGGCGCCGCGCTGAGCGGCTTCATGAAACGGATCGACAAGAACGTCGCGATGCTCAACGTCGCCGACGTGGCCAGCCTGGAAGCGACGGTGAAGGCGCTGTCGGCTTGAGTGCTGGAATGGAGGGACGGCGAGGGGCTTGGAGCGGCGGAGGCGTGAGCCGCCGGTTAAAGGGTTGAAGGGTTGAAGGGTTGAAGCGATTGCGTGGAACGGCTTTGGCCCAATGCCGGAACCGCTTCAACGCTTCATCGCTTCAACCCTTTAACGCGCGTCCCTCCAACCTGGAGCCACCCTGCGCCTCAATCGCCCGAGTACTTGTATTCGTAACCGGGAATGGGATCGCGGGTGTAGGCCGCGTTCACGCCGTCGTAGTAGATGGGGATGAACTTCACGCGGCCGTCCACGAAGCCCACCATGTTCTCCGCGTTGTTGTAGAACGGGGAATTCTTCTTGCCCGTCAGGCTGCGATGCCACGAGAGCGGGGCGTGCGCGGTCCACTCCATGACCAGCAGCGTCCGCGCTGGGTCCCGGATGGTGCTCACCTGCCGGCCGGCAACGTGGGGCATCCAGGGCAAGTTCACGCCGTTGAAGTTGTAGCTGCCGTAGTCAAATTTTTTGCTCCGGCAAAACGGCCCCGCCGCGTCGTAGCCGCGGTCGTCCGGGCAGGCGAAGACGGTGTCGTGCGGCGACGAGGAGCCTCTCAGACCGACGTAGCCTTTGACCTGCTCTTTGTAGAACCACCACGTGGGGTTGGGCGAATTCGGCGGGAGTTGCGGGAGCACGCCGTGGTTGTCATTGGCGTAAAGCAGCACGGCCTGGGTGACTTGCTGGAGGTTGGCGAAACATTGCGCCTGGCGCGCCTTGGCTTTGCTGTTGGCGATGATGGGCACCGTGACCGCGACGAGGACCGCCAGCACCGCCAGCACCACCAGGAAGTCTGGCAGGGTGAACCCCTGGCTCCGGCACGGCGGCGCAGCGTGAGGAAGAGGTCTGGTGGGGCGGGCGTTCCCGCGAGCCGGATTGGACCTCGGACGGCTCGCAAAGCCGCCCGCCCTACCGAACGGTTCCTGGATGGCGGATTGGGAGCGCATAGGGAATGCGGTCAGCGGCTACCGGCGTTCACCGGGAACGGCATCTCCGTCACACTGGCCGGGGTGATCAACTGGTAGAAATGATGGAACCACACCTGCGAGTCCTCGGTTTGCGGCAAAGTCGCCGACGGTGCGCCGCGGCTGATGATCGCCGCATGGAGCAGACCCTGGCCAAACAACTCGCGCAAGTCCACCTGCCAAGGCATCGCCCCGGAGCAGAGGGCCACGATCCGGAATCCCTTGCCGGCCAGCTTCGCGCGCTGTTCGGGCGCCAGAAACGGCGGGCCCAGGAAGGACACCACCACGTCGCCCTCGTTGAGTCGTTGGAGGATGCCCAGGTAATCCGCCGGCTGGAGTTTGACCACGCGGAGCGGATCCAGCTTCACATAGTTGGTGGCGCCCACGTTCAGCTTCAATTTTTTGGCCGCCGCCATGAAGCCTCGGAACTGCAAGTCCGACGCCGGGTTTCGGAACAGGGCCGTGTCGCGAGCGATCACCGAGACGCGCCCGCCCCCGGCGAGCAGCTTGGCCGCTCCTTCGGCCAGGACCCGGCCCACCGCCTCGTGCTCAAGCCGGTTGGGGGGCGGCGGGGTCTTGTGGAAGTAGGCCAGCATGGCGAGCGCCGACCCCGCGATGAGGAGGGTCGCCACGATGGTCTTGACTTTGGCGCTGCTCATGACGAGCCGGGTCGTGACTGGGCGGACGTTGCGGCTCCTTTAAGTCACGATTCCCCTTCCGGGTCAAGGTTGGAATCACGCTGGACACAAATGGTCAAACTTGCGTGACGAAAGCAGTCGCGCGATTGACTTCCCTCCGCTGACAAAGCAGTTTTGGCCCATGCTAACTCTGACGCGAATTGAACTTGAGTCTCCGACTGTCCAATGAGCCGCTTTGTTCTTCTCGTGTTGGGGCTTCTCGCCCTTGCTTCCGTCGCCAGCCGCGCGCAAACCGGGCCGGCAGACCGGCCCGATTTCGATCAACGCCGGACGGCCCGTGCCGCGACGACACTCCTCACGACAGAGCAGCAGTCCGCCGCCGCGCAACTGCGGGCGCGCGTGCCCGGCGTGCGGATCGACGTGGACCCGATCCTCGGCTCGCCCGCCTGGATCATGACGCCGAACGGCTTTGTGACCGGCCCGGAGGAAGCGGCCATGACGGGCACGGGCAGCGCCAAGGCGGCCCTCGCTGCGCCACCGCCAGACCCGGATCGGCCCGCCAAGTCTTTCCTGAACGAGCATCGCGCGCTCTTTGGCCACGGCGCCGAGGCGCTGGACACGGCGGTCAAGAAGCGCGAGGCCACGTCCGCCTTCAACGGCCTGCGCACGACGGTGTGGGAGCAGCAACTCGATGGCATTCCGGTGCATGAGAGCGTGTTCATCGCGCACGTCTCGCCGCGCGGAGAAGTGGCGGGAGTGTCGTCGCGCTTCCTCGCCCAGCCCGCGAAAGCCGCCGACGCGGGACACGCGAAGCGCCAGGAACTTCAGCAGAAGCCCGTGGTGTCGGCGCGGGAAGCGCTGGTCAAGGCCATCGAGAACATCGGCGAAACCCCGGCCCTGGAGGAGATCGAGTTGATTTCGGCAGACTCCGCCGAGCCAGCGCAACCGCACCGGTTCAAGCCGCGCGGCCTGCCGGGCGAAGTCCGCGCCAGCCTGGTCTGGCTGCCGATGGAGCGTTCGCGAATGCGGTTGTGCTGGGCGGTCGATGTCACGCGGCGTCAGGCCGGGGAGACGTTTCATCTGCTGATCGACGCCGAGACGGGCGAGCCTCGCGTGCGCCGTTGCCGGACGGTGGACTTGAGCGACGTCAGCTACCGCGTCTTCACCAGCGATAGCCCGTCGCCGTTCTCGCCCGGCTGGCCGGTGCCGGACACGAACCAGCCGCCCGTGATCCCGCGCAGCCTCGTCACGCTCCCGGCGCTGAGCACGAACGCTTCGCGCATTGGCTGGATCAGCGAGGGCGCCAACGAGACGCGCGGCAACAACGTCGAGGCCCACACCGACCGCAACGGCGACAACGTGCCCGACCTGCCGCGCCCCAGCGGGGCGCCGTTCCGGGTGTTCGATTTCCCGCTCGACTTGGCGCAGTCGCCCACGAACTACAGCGACGCCGCGGTGGTGCAACTGTTTTACTGGTGCAACTGGATGCACGACCAACTCTACGACTTGGGGTTCACCGAGGAGCACGGCAATTTCCAGAAAGACAATTTTGGCCGGGGCGGCCAGGGAGGCGACGTGATCATCGCCGACGCCCAGGACGGCGCGGCGTTCAACAACGCCAACTTCACGACCGCGCCGGACGGCCAGCCGGGGCGCATCCAGATGTTCCTCTTCAACGGCCCCACGCCCTTCCGCGACGCGGACCTGGACGCGGAAGTGATCTTGCACGAATACGCGCACGGGCTGGCGGACCGGCTCATCGGCGGGGGCGTGGGCATTTCGCAGTTGCAGACCTACGGCCTGTCGGAAGGCTGGTCGGACTTCTACGCGCTGTCCCTCCTGAGCGAGCCGGGCGATGACGTGGACGGGTGCTACCCGGTCGGCGGCTACATGTCCTACCTCTACAGCGGGCTGACGGAGAATTACTATTACGGCATCCGCCGCTACCCGGTCAGCACCGACCTGTCGAAGAATCCGCTCACGTTCAAAGACATTGACCCGGCGCAGGCCTCGTTCCATCCGGGCGTTCCGCGGAATCCGACCTCGACCTCGTCGGGGTCCGAGGTGCATCGGCAGGGAGAAGTCTGGTGCGTCACGCTGTGGGAAGCGCGGGCCAACTTGATCAAGAAGTACGGCTTCACCGCAGGCAACCGGCGCCTGCTCCAGCTCGTGACCGAGGGACTCCGGTTCAGTCCGCCCAATCCAAACTTCATCCAGGCCCGGGATGCCATCCTCAGTGCCAACACGGACAACGTCGTGGAAGCCGAGTTGTGGGCGGCGTTTGCCAAGCGTGGGCTGGGCTATGGCGCCGCGGCCCCGGACAGTTCCACCACCACGGGCGTGCGCGAATCGTTCGCCGTGCCGGACAGCATGGCGGTTTCCCCGAACGTGAACTTTGTCTCCTCCGGCTTGCGAGGCGGTCCCTTCCTCCCGCCGTCGCAGACCTACTACGTCGTCAACGGTGGGAAGCAGCAACTCAACTGGGCGGTGAGCAACGTGCCGCCGTGGCTCACGGCCAGCCCGGCGTCCGGCGCGTTGCTGCCGGGCGCGAGCAACGCCGTGACGCTCTCGCTCAGCTTGCTGGCCACGAACTTGGCGCCGGGGATCTACTCCAACTCGATCCGGTTTGTGAACCGTCTCAGCGGCCAGATCATTCCCGTGCAAGCCCTGCTGGCCGTCTTCAGCACACCGACGGTGCAGACCGATCCGCTGACGCAAGTGTTCGCCGGCAACGGCGACTGGAACCTCAGCCACACCATGCTCACTTTCACGCCGCTCCCGGACACCAACTGGTACCGCGTCTGCCGCACGGCGCTCAGCTCGTTCCCGACGGACCCCGGGCCGGGCCAGGACCTCGCCATGGTGGACGACTGTTACGCGCTGATCAGCCTGACGAACGACGCGAGCGTGTCGCTCTTTGGCCGCAGCACGAACGCGGTGCTGATCGGCAGCAACGGCGACCTCCTCTTCGAGGTGCCGACCAACTTGAACTACACGCTCGACCCCGTGCGGCAGCTCTACACCAACTTCTTCTATTCGGCGGACACGACCTACTTCGAGCGGCACCGGGTCGCGCCGCTCTACGTCGATCTGCATCCCGGCGTGGCCGGCCGGGTTTCCTGGCAACAACTCTCCAATCGCCTCGTGGTGTCCTGGCAGGGCGTGCCGGAGTACGGGCGCGTCAACTCGAACTCCTTCCAGGTCGAGTGGTATTTCGACGGCACCATCCGGTTCATTTTGACGGACGTGGATCAGCAGGTCGGCGCGAATTACTCGACGCCGAAAGTCGGCCTGAGTCCGGGCAACGGCTACCCCGCGGGCTTTGCCAACAGCCGCTTCGCGCTCCTGCCGTCCTGCCTGCCGCCGCTGGCCCTGGCGTTGCCCTCGGTGGTGACCGAAGGTTACGGGCCGTGGCCGGGCACGGTCTTGCTCTCGCAGCCGGCGAACGGTGACGTGACCGTGCAACTCAGCATCTCGGACCCCAACGCCGCTCTCGACCCGTCCAGCGTGGTGATTTCCAACGGGCAGATGTCGGCCAACTTCGCCCTGTACATTCCGGACGACGACCGGCTGGCGGGCACCCGCTACGTCACCGTGAGGGCGACCGCGGAGAGCTACGGGGAAGGCCTGATGACCGTCGAAGTCGATGACGCGACGTCGGCCGTCCTGAGTGTGACGGTGCCGGCGCGTGGACTCGAAGGCGGGATGGCCTTGGCGGGCCAAGTGTCGATTGACGTGACGCCGGAGGTGCCGATTTCCGTCGAACTGAGTTCCAGCGAACCCGAGCTGGTGCTGGTGCCGGCGAGCGTGATCATCCCGGCGGAACAGAAGTCAGCCGTGTTCAGCATCTGGATCGGCGATGATTCACGGATCACCGGTCCCGTGGTCGTCGGCATCCTGGTTCACGTGGCCAACTGGCTGGATGACATTGACGCCATTTACGTGGCGGACAACGAAACCACGAACCTGAGACTGACCGTGCCCTCCCAAATTTCGGAGAACGTGGGCACGGTCACCAACGGCAACCACGTCGCGCTCGACGGGACCTTGCCCACCAACCTGGTGGTGTCCATCACCTGCGGCAACACCAACCTGGTGCTGCTGCCGGAGGAAGTGACCATTCCCGCGGGCCAGACCACGGCTCCCTTCACCATCACGGTGGCGGGGGACACGCTGGTCAACGGCTTGAGAACCGTGCCGATCAGCGTGGCTGCGCCGGGCTTCGTGGGCGCGTCGGCCAATCTGCGCGTGCTCGACGACGAAAGCCCCAGCTATCCCACCAATCCTTCGCCCGCGCATCTCGCGGTCCAAGTGCCGAACGATGTGGTGCTGCAATGGGATGTCGATCATCCGCCCGGCACGAACGAGATCCTTTTCGACGTGTATGGCGGGACGAACTCCACGCCGGGCCAGGCCGAGTTCCTGGGCAGCACGCTCACGAACCGCTGGCCCCTGCCGGGCTTGCCGATGGGCGTGACGTTCTTTTGGCGCGTGGTGGCGAAAGTCCAGAACGTGGAGATGCCCGGCCCGGTGTGGCAATTCACCACGGTGGCCTTGGACCACTTCGCCCTCGGCGCCGTCGCGTCGCCGCAGCGTCTTGGCCAGCCCTTCGATCTCACCGTCACGGCCATCGACGACGGCGGCGTCGTCGCCAGCGGCTTCAACGGCTCCGTGAAGCTGATGGCCCTGGCCCCGGCGGAAACGGAGTCGTCCGTCGTGATCACGGAAGTGGATACCGGCTCCTCGGACCGCATCGAGTTCATCAGCGTCTCGCCCCGCGAAGTGGACGCCTCCGGCTGGCAGGTGGTGCTCTACGACTGGACCTCTTGGCCGGCGCCGAAAGTGACGTATCGGCTCCCCGCCGGCACGCTCTGCCTGCCCGGAAGCCTGTTTCAAGTGCGCCGCGGCACGGCGCAACTGGCCCCTGGAACCTATCCGAACTTCTTTTTCAACGGCTCGCTGTTCTGGAACAACAACTCGTCCGGCAATCCCGTGGCCGTGTTGCTCCTCGACAGCCTGACCAACGTGGTCGATTTCTTCTGCGCCGTGGATGCGGCGCCGTCGGCGATCACCGAACCGCTGGCCATCACCACCAGCCACTGGGCCGGCCCGCCGGTGGCGGCCAACGAGAACTCCGCCTGGACCTACCAGCGGATCGGCGCCGTGGACCGCCACCAGGCGTTGGACTGGACGGCGGCGACCAACAACATGGGCAAGACCAACGCCGGCCTTTCGGTCCCGTTCCACAGTTCCAGCGCGCTGACCGTCACCCCCTCCGTGCTGGGGAGCTTTGTCAGCGGCGTGTGGACCGGGCAGGTGGCCGTGCTCAACACGGCCACGAACGTCTTCTTGCTCGTCAACGATGGCGAAGGGCGGCAGGGGACCGGCAACGTCTTCTCCGTCACCGCCACCAACGACCTCGCTGTCTCCCTCAGTCTTTCGCCCGGACGCAAGACGCTGGGCAATCCGTTCACCTACCGCATCACGATCACCAACACCGGGCCGGAGGAATCGACCGGCGTGCAGTTGCTCGACACCTTGCCGGCGTCGGTCGTGTTCCTCTCGGCCACCTCCAGCGTGGGCCGGGTGCAGTCGATCGGGCGCACGGTGGTCGGCGAACTCGGCGCCCTGAGTGGCGGCGCGACGGCCTTCATCGACGTCTCGGTGTTGCCGGACGCGCTCGGCGTTTTCACCAATCAGGCCGCGGTGTCGCGGCTGGAACCGGAAGCTTACACCGCCAACAACACCGCCACGCTCGTCTCGGCCATTGGCTATCCGCTGCTCTCCGTGCTCGACGCGAGCGTGACGGAGGGCCACACCGGCGCGACCAACCTCGTCTTCAACATCCGGCTCTCCGAGCCTAGCCAGCGCGACGTGCGGGTTGCCTACGGCACCAGCGACGGCACGGCCACGGCGGACGCCGACTACACGCCGACCGCCGGGGTCGCCAGTTTTCCGCCCGGCACGACGAACGTCGCCGTGATGGTGGCGGTCTTCGGCGACCGGCTCTTCGAGTCGAACGACACGGTCTTCGTGAACCTCTCGTTCCCGACCAACGCTCTCGTCGTGCGCGAACAAGGCACGGGCACCGTCACCAACGACGACATCACGCCCTACCTGACCATCGACGACGTGACCGTGGTGGAAGGCGACGACGGCCTCACCAACGCGCTCTTCACCGTGACGCTCTCCGCGCCGAGCGGCAAGACCAGTTCCGTAGGCTGGGCCACGCGCGACGGCAGCGCGACCGCCGGACTGGATTACCTCCCGTCGAGCGGGCGGCTGGTGTTCGCGCCGGGCGTGACGAACCTGACGGTGACCGTGCCGGTGCTGGCCAACACGCTCTACCAGACCAACCGGACTTACTTCGTGGACTTGACGGTGCCGGTCAATGCGTTCCTCAACCGGGGCCTCGGCACCGGCACCATCCTGGACGACGACGACGAGCACATCCACCACTTCGTCTGGAGCAGCTTTGGCCCCACGCATTATCTGCGCGAGCCGGCCGCGGTGTCGCTCATCGCCAAGGACGCCCTGAACCGCACGGTGACGACTTACGACGGCTCGGTGTTCGTCCAAGCCAGCACTTCCAACCGCCTGGTCGGCCTCGGGGCCGGCACCAACTTGTGGAATCTCCCGTTCGGCGCGTACTACCACGACGCGCGGCTGCAAAGCATTTACACCGCCGACGAAGTCGGGCCGGCGGGGCGCATCACGTCGCTCGCGCTGGACGTGGCCGCGCGGCCCGGCCAGGTGCTGAGCAACTTCACCCTCCGCCTGCGGCCCACGCCCAATGCCGGCTACTTTCAGTTGGCTTGGGAGACCAACTGGACCACGGTGTATCGCGCGGACCAGGTGTTTGCCTCGACGGGCTGGGTGACGTTTTACTTTCAGGCGCCGTTCGACTACGACGGGACGAATCACCTGATGGTGGATTTCAGCTTCAACAACGCTTCCTACAGCAGCGATGGCTTCGTCCGCAGTTCGCTCACCACCAATCAGAACAGTTCGATCTATTTCCGCAGCGACAGCGCCTTCGGTGATCCGCTGCTCTGGGCCGGCGGGGAGGCCCCCAGGCCCAATCTGGCTTTTCCCAGCCAGGTGCCCAACGTGCGGTTCGGCCTGGAGAAGCCGGTGCCCGTTACGCCGTCGGTCCTCAGCAACTTCGTGGACGGCGTCTGGACCGGCTCAATCAGCCCGTTGGCCACGGCGGACAACGCGGTGCTGCGGGCCACCGACACCCGCGGGCATCTCGGCCTGAGCGCCCCCTTCAGCGTGGTGGTGCGCGACTCCGACAGCGACGGTATATCCGACGAATGGGAAACGGCGCACTCCTTGGATCCGCTCGATCCGGCTGACGCGCTGGAAGACCCGGACCACGACGGCTTGAGCAATCTGGCGGAATATTTGGCCGGCACGGACCCGTTCAATCCCGCCAGCGCCGTGCGGTTCGTCTCAGTCCTGGCCGCCAACGACCACTTCCTCCACCTCAGTTTTCTCACCCTGACCAACCGCTTCTATCTGCTCGAGTACGCCACGAGCGTTCTCGACAGCGTGTGGAAACCGGCCACGTCTTCGCTGGAAGGGAAGGGCGGCACGAACCTGGTGCGCGTGGCCCTGCCGACCAACGAGCCGGCCCGCTTCTACCGCTACAAGGTACTGCCGTAAGCCGGTGGGTGGTCTCAGGTCCGCCGGCGGCCGCTGACCGCGAATCCGTCGTCCATCGTGCAACTCAGCACCACGGTTTCCCACGCGGCGTGGTTTGTGACGAGGTCCAGGTAGTCTTTCATCTTCTCCTTCGACTTGATGGCGCCGTAGGCGACGAGCAGGGCACCAGGTGAGAGCTTCTTCGGGAACAGCTTCTGGAAGTAGTCCACGCCGCCGCCTTTGTCCGCATTGAGAAACACGAAATCGAACGGGCCGTCGAGCGTGGCGACGAACTGGTGGGCGTCGCCTTCTTGGAACGTCACACGATGCGCCAACCCGGCTAGGCCGACGTGCTTTCGCGCCATCTCCACCCGGTCCGAGAGAATCTCCAGGGTCGTCAGTTGGCCGCCGGTTTCTTCGAGGCCGGTCGAAATCCAAATGGCCGTGTAGCCGTGCGAGGTGCCGATCTCCAGCACTCGCTTCGCCTGGCTGGCCCGCACCAACAGGCTGAGGAAGTGGCCGTCTGGACGCGGAATGCTCAAGTAGAGCGGCCCGTCCGCCTCCATTTGGGTAATGAGCCGCTCCAACGCGGCGCGGTCGCGGAAGACGCCTTGGGCCGTGCCCTCCGCGGCCAGGGCCGACAGACGGCCCAGCGATGGAGCCAGTGCCGCCATGCCCAGTCCGCAGGAAGTGTGATGCAGAAACTGGCGGCGTCCGATGTTGATGTTGGTTTTCATGTGGCGATCCGTGTTCGCGGCTGCTCTAAAGTCGGCACCCCACGGTGGGGAACAAGGCCTTCCCCTCACCCCAACCCTCTCCCGTCCGACGGGAGAGGGGGAGATCATCGGACGCGGGGTCACGAAACGCGCTCCAGATTTCAGCCGGCGCCGGTTGCGCCCTCCATCTCCCATCGGATGGGAGAGGGCCGGGGTGAGGGTCCGAAGGCCACCCTGTCGTCCCGCTCGCCGAGTTTAGAACGGCCGTGGTCCGTGTTCGCGGCGGCTGGGACAGCCACGGGCCGTCGTGATGGGAGTGAAGGGCCGCGCCCGCCGCTCAGTCCACGTCTCCGACCGTGGCGCGGATGACTTCCTCGGGCGAGGTCAGTCCCGCCAGCACTTTGCGGGCGCCGTCTTCGCGGAGGGTCCTCATGCCCATTTCCCGCGCGCGATTGCGCAGCGTGGAAGAGGAGACTTTTTCGTAGATCAGCTTCCGGGCTTCGTCATCCACGACGAACATTTCAAAGATGCCCATGCGGCCACGATGCCCGGTCTTCGAGCAATCGTTGCAGCCTTTGCCGCGCATGAAGCGGGCCTTCTCCGCTTCGCCCGACTTGATGTTTAGGGTTTGAAGCTCAGATTCTGTCGGCGCGTAGGGCGCGGCGCACTTCTTGCAGATCTTGCGTACGAGGCGTTGGGCCATGATCGCACGGGTGGAGGAGGCGACGAGGAAGGGCTTCACGCCGATGTCGATCAAGCGGGTCACGGCGCTGGGCGCGTCGTTGGTGTGGAGGGTGGAGAAGACGAGATGGCCCGTGAGCGAGGCGTTGATGGCAATGGTGGCGGTTTCCATGTCGCGGATTTCACCGATCATGATCACGTTCGGCGCCTGGCGGAGCATGGAGCGGAGGGCGGTCGCGAAAGTCAGGCCCACCGCCTCGTTGACGTGGACCTGATTGATGCCGCCCATCACGTACTCGACCGGATCTTCCACCGTAATGATCTTGCGATCCGGACGGTTGATGTAATGGAGCACCGCGTAGAGCGTGGTGGTCTTGCCGGAGCCGGTCGGGCCGGTGACCAGCAGGATGCCGTCCGGCAACCCGATGAGCCGCTCGAAGGTCTGCTGGTCGTCCGTGAAGAAACCCAGTTCCGGCAGGCCGAGCTTCAGTCCTTCCTTGTCGAGAATACGCATGACGATGCTCTCGCCGTGGTTGGTCGGCAGGCAGGAGACGCGCAAGTCGATCAGCTTGCCGCCCACCGACGTCTGGATGCGGCCGTCTTGCGGAATGCGCTTCTCCGCGATGGACATGTTCGACTGGATTTTGAGCCGGCTGATGATGGAAAGCTGCAAGCGCTTCGGCGGGCTTTTCATCTCGTGGAGCACGCCGTCAATGCGGTAGCGGACGCGGAACCGCTTGGCCAAAGGTTCGAGATGAATGTCCGAGGCGCGGGATTTGAAAGCATCGACGATGAGCTGGTTGACCAGCTTGATGATAGGCGCGTCGGCATCAACCACGGAGCCGTCGTCCGTCCCTCCAGCTCCCGTCACCGTGCCGATCTCGACTTCGCCCTCGGTGATGTCCTGGATCATCTTGCCGACGGCGTCTTCGGCCGAACCGTAAAAGCGGTTCAGGGCAGCGTCGAGTTCCTCGTCCGGCGCGACCTTGACGTCGATCTCGGCGTTGAGCAGGTGGTTCAGCGTGTCGATGGTGTTGAGGTCGGACGGATCGCTGACCACTACGGCGAGGTTGCTGCCGTGCTTGTAGAGCGGGAGGACGCGGTACCGTTTGGCGACGTGGCGCGGCACCGCAGCGATGACCTCGTCATCAAGCTTGAGGCCCGCCAGTTCCACCATTTCCACGCCGAAGTGGGCGGCCTTGGCCTGAGTGACGGCGCGCGACGAGAGAATCCCGCGCGTGACCAGGAGGTGGACGACGCCCTCGCCCGTGGAATCGGCGTCGGCCCGGACCTGTTCCACCTGTTCGGGTGTCACAGAGCCTAGGTCCACCAGTGTCTCAATCAGATAATCGTCGTGTGCGGCCACTTGCTTCGCTCGCGGTTCAAATTGGCGTGCCCGGAGATATTGGCCGTGGGAACGGCTGATGTCAACTTGCGCGTCACTGGTGGACCGGTGTGCGAATTGACTCAAAAAGATTGTTACCGAAGGCGGGGAGAAATGGTTTGAGGAAACCATACGTTGACTCAAAAGGGGTGTTACCGAGCTATGGAACAGACAATGAGTCAAACAACACGAACGGAAGTGCTGGCCAAGAA
>JACRJZ010000019.1 GCA_016219875.1 Verrucomicrobiota bacterium
CTCAGACATCCTGAGCCGTGGAACGCGCCTGGGCCGCCCGGTGAGGGCACCGGGCCTACAAGGCACGCCTTTCCTGTAGGCCGGGTCCCCTGACCCGGTGAACGCCGCTTCATCTCGATTCCTGGCCTCCACAAGACCTCAGGATGTCTGAGGCTACGGCTCCGGAGTCTTCCGCGAAGGCGCGGAAAACGACGCCCGTGGCGGGCGCACTCCCCATTTCATTTCGGAGATCGGGCTTAACTGATCTCTGGCCTCTGACTTCTGAACGCAGGCTCACGAGCCTCTTTCAAAACCGTAGCAGCCGACGTGAGGAGGCTCTGTTTCTCTTGAAGTTTGAGCCTCCTCACGTCGGCGGCTACCGAGTTTTGAAATCGCCTCTCACGCCGGCAGCTTAATTTCAAACGTCGTCCCCTGCCCCTCCACGCTCCTGAAGCCGGCGGCACCGCCGAGATACTTCTCGGAGATCAGTTTCACGCTGTACGTGCCCAGCCCGCGCCCCACTCCCTTCGTAGTGAAGGATCGCTTGAACACCTGAAGCTGCACGTCGCGTGGCATGACCGACGGATTGTGAACGGAGAACGTCACCTGGTTCTGCTCCTGGCCGCAGCCCACAGTGACGGTCTGGCCTTCCTGGCACGCTTCGAGCGCGTTTTTGATCAGGTTGCCGAGGACGCGCTTGAGCAGCGTGCGATCCGTCGTGAAGTCCATCGGGGCGGCGTTGTCATCCATCCAAATCCATTTCCCCTCAGCCACAGGATGGTTCTGGTAGGCGCTGATGACCTCGCGCAAGGCTTCCAGCGAGTTCACCGGCACGGGCGACACCGGCAGTTCCTCCCGTTCGGCAGCGGCCAAGTCCCGCTGCGTCTGCACTTCCTCGAGCAGTTCATGCACGGCGGCGTGCGACATCTCCAAGTCCCCCCGCAGGTCCGAGGGCGCATCGGTCTTCAACGTCTCCAGCATCCCATCCGCCCCGCCGGCCAGATTGATCACGTCATGGAAGAAAATCCGCTCCAGCGCGCGGCGGCGTTTCTCATGGCTGATGTCCGAAACCGACACGAGCGAGAACGGCTCGTCGTTGTGCGTCAGTGGCGTGGCGAGCACGAGCAAGTCCAGGGATTCCTCGTCACAGCGGATGAGCCGGGTCATGTGGCATTCCTGCACGTCCCGTTCTCCGCCCAGGCTGGAGAGGATGGCCTTGACGGCGCCGCATTCGCGGCAGAACTCGCTGGTGCCACAGCCGGCCTCGGTCAGATGGGAGTGGATGCAGCCCAGCGCCTCGCCGGGCCGCAGGCCGATCAGGCTTTCTGCGGTTTTGCCCTCCGTCAGCGCCTCGACGTTGCGGCTGGCGAACACGATTTGCCGCTGGGCGTTGAGGACGAACACGCAGTTGAGGACCGAGTTGAGGAGCGTCGTGGCCAGCGGTGTCTGCTTGAATGAATCGGCCTGGCGCTGGACCACCTCAATGGGCACCCGCTCAGCCGGGGCGAAGTGCGTCAGGATGCGGTTGGTTTCGTTCATGATCGCAACGGATTTTGTCGCTCTGTCGCTGGGCGGGATGATGGTGAAACCACGGGCGTTTGCAACCGCAAATCGGGCACGTAAATCGAGCACGCCGGCCGGGGCACAAGGCTGCATCAAGCTCCCGCCCGGCGCACCGGGTAGCGCAGGTTTTCAACCTGCCGTAGCGCCGACTTGCAGTCGGCAAGGCCGTGGAACTTCCAGCCGGCTGGCCTTTTCCAACGCTCGCCGGTTGGAAAACCGGCGATACGGCAGACTCGAAAGTCTGCGCTACGAGTGCTCCCGAACCGGGCCTGATGCAGCTCTGGCCGGGGCAGTGCCTCGACGAGCTACGGCGAGTTGCACCCTTCGCGAAGGGTGCTCTGAAGAGGCAATTTCAGATCCCCGTGGCAGCGTCTCGGCCGGGTGCCGCATCGCCGGGCCGAAGGCACAAACAAAGATGGCGGCGCTCTACCGAGCCGCCGCCACGCTTGCGAGGCTCTGAAAGGCCTCCGGAGTCTGGACGTTATTGTTCCGCTGAAGGTGGTCGCGATTCGATGCTACTTCTGCACCGGGGTCACCACCGCGGCGGGCTCCTTGGCTTCCTCGATGCCGAGCAGTTCCATTTCAAAAATGAGCGCGGCATTCGGACCGATCTTGGCACCGGCGCCCCGTTCACCATAGGCCAGCGCGGGCGGAATAAAGAGTTGCCACTTGTCGCCCACCTTCATTTTGGTGAGGGCCTCGGTCCACCCTTTGATCACGCGCGTGACGGGCGTGATGAACGGCTGGCCACGGGTGTAGGAACTGTCGAATTCCGTGCCGTCGATCAGCGTGCCCTTGTAGTGGGCGCGGACAGTGTCGTTGGTCGTCGGGGTCTTGCCTTTGCCCGAAGCCAGCACCTTGTATTGGAGGCCGCTGGGCAGCGTGACCACACCCTCTTTCTTCGCGTTGGCGCCCAGAAAATCTTCACCCTCCTTCTTGTTCTTCTCGCCCTGGACCTTCTGCTGTTCGGTGCGCTTGTTGCGGATCTCCGTCTGCCAGGTCATCAACGTGGTGCGCATCTCCTGTTCATTGATGACGGTCTTGCCGGCCAGCGTGTCCCGGATGCCCTTCACGAGCACATCGGGGTCCACGTCGGCGCCCTGGGCCTTCAGGCTGGAGCCGATGCTCATCCCGATGCTGTAGCTGATTTTTTCTTTGCCTTCCTTGAGCGGAGTCGGCTCCGCCGCCGCGAAGCCCGCGCTGATGGACAGCGCCAGGCCGGTGATTGCCAGTAGTCGTTGTTTCATGATGTTCAATTTGTGACGGTCGCGCCGCGTTCGGACGCCGCCGTCGTGCTTTGGTGGGGGCGAACTTAGCGGCAGATCATGGCCCGTCAAGGCGGGGATTTCGCCGCCCACCGGCTGCCGCGCGTCCAGGATTGGGCAGCGCCGCCGGCGCCCGCAGGTGACGCACACTTCGCGAAGTGTGCGTCATTCCTGTTCCGCCCTTGCCACGCCGGTCGAGTTCCTTTACTACTAGTCGCGTCCCGAATACCGGGCAGCATCAAACCGTATGTCACTCTTGGCCGGCAAACTCGGCATTGTTTTTGGCGTGGCGAACAAACGCTCCATCGCCTGGGCCATCGCCCAGGCCTGGGCCGCGGCGGGCGCCAGGTTGGCGTTCACTTACCAAGGCCAGCGGCTCAAGGAGAACGTCGAGGAACTCGCCGCCGCGTTCGGGGCCGACACCCTCATCCTCCCGTGCGACGTCACGAAGGACGAGGAAATCGCCGCCGTGTTTTCCGAAGTCGGCCGCGCCTTCGGTCAGCTCCACCTGATGCTGCACTCGGTGGCGTTCGCGCCGAGAGACGCGCTCGAAGGCCGGTTCCTGCACACCAGCCGCGAAGCCTTCCGCATCGCTCACGACGTCAGCGCCTACTCGCTGGTGGCGCTGGCCCGGGCCGCCGCGCCGCTCATGACGGACGGCGGCAGCATCGTGGCCATGAGCTACTACGGCGCGGAGAAAGTCGTCCCGCACTACAACGTCATGGGCGTGGCCAAGGCCGCGCTCGAAGCCAGCACGCGCTACCTCGCTTACGATCTCGGCCCGCAACGCATCCGCGTCAACTGCATCAGTGCCGGCCCGGTCAACACCCTCGCCGCCCGCGGCATCAGCGGTTTCGCGGAAATGCTGCGCCATTATGAAGCGCACGCGCCGCTCAAACGCAACGTCACTCCTGACGAACTGGGGGCCGCGGGCACATTCCTCGCCAGCGACGGCGCGGCGGCCATCACCGGACAAGTCCTCTACGTCGATGCCGGGTATCAGATCATGGGGATGTGAGGTTGACGGGAGGCGCAGACGATTGAACCGTGAGGCGTGAAACGCGAAACGTGACGAGACTTAAGACGTGAATGCCGATGCCACCAAAATCGCCAGCACGTTGGCCGCTGTGAAAGACCACACGCGGAGCTTTGAGGATTTTCTGTTTGTCTATCCGGTCATCTCGCGCCGGTCGCGCGGATTGTCCATCGGGGTCAATCTCAATCCCGACAAGGTCTGCAACTTCGACTGCATCTACTGCGAGGTGGACCGCCAAACGCCGCCCCGCACGCGGAGCGTCGATCCTGCCCGGATGCGCGCGGAACTGGCCGAGGTCATCCGGCAAGTGAGGGCCGGCGATTTATTGCGGCGGTCACGCTTCGAGGAGGCGGCGGCGCTCGCAACCGAGATCAAGGACATCGCCTTTAGCGGCGACGGCGAGCCGACGATGATCGCGAACTTTGCCGAGTGCGTGCAAATTGTGGCCGACGTGAAGCGCGAGGCGGGCCTCGCCAGCACCAAGATCGTGCTCATCACAGACGCCGCCGGACTGGACAAGGCCGATGTGAAGCGCGGCTTGGAGATCATGGATGCGAACAACGGCGAAGTCTGGGGCAAGCTCGACGCCGGGACGGAGGACTACTTCCGGCTCGTCAACCGCACGACCATCCGCTTCGACCGCATTCTCAAGAACCTGCTCGAAACGTCCCGTGTCCGGCCCATCGTCATTCAAAGCCTGTTCCTGCGCGTTCACGGCTCGCCGATGCCGGAGGCCGAACTGGCGGCGTATTGCGACCGTCTTAACGAACTCCTCCGGGATGGCGCGCAGATCAAGGAGGTCCACGCCTACACTGTGGCGCGCCCCACGCCCGAGCCGTTTGCCACGAAGCTGACGGCTGCGGAACTCGAAACCATCGCTGCCACCATCCGCTCGAAGACCGGATTGCCGGTCAGCACGTTTGAATGAACGTGCGGTGGCGCCGACGGATCACGCCCCCAGTGCTTTCTTGATTTCCTTCAGCCGCTGGAACTCCGGCTTCGCGGTGTAGAACTTGTCCAGCGGGTAACAGCCGCTCGGCAGCCCGTTGCGCGGCGCGGTCGTGCAGTCGCTGAACGTGCGGCAGATCAACTTCGGCGTGAGCCGGCCAGTTGCCACGGCGTCGGCCAGCATCGTCGGGTAGCTCAACATGGCCCGGCCCAGCCCCACGGAGTCCACCCAGCCCGCCCGCAGCACGGCTTGCGCGACGTGGGGCAGATACTCCTGCAAGTAGGAATAGGCGGTGCCGACGACTACAGGCCGGTTTCCGCCCTCAGGCGCGGCCACCAGACTTTGAACTTTGAACCTTGAACTTTGAACTTCTTCCAAACGCTCCTTCACCTGCCGCACAACGTGAATTTGCCGCGCCACGTCGATCAGCGGATCATGCGCCGGCTGATAGCCGTCGCAGGGTGGGTAGGCCGCTGGCCGCTGGATGTGCGGGTTGTAGTAGGGCGAGCCGGCGCTCAAGTTGACGATCTTGACGCCGAGCCGCGCGCAGAGTTCGACGAACTGGAACGTCTCGGTCAGATCGTATTGCAGCGGGTTCTCCGAGTTGCAACCGAAGGCGTAGCGATACGGCAAGCACTGCGAGAAGTCCTCCGGGATTCCGGGTCCGAGCTTCCCCGGTTGCGAGAGAGCGGGATCAGGCCGAAAGGGAACGAAATCAAACGCGCTCAGCCGCACGCCGAGATCGATCCCGTTTCCACTGGTCCGAATGCCAGCCACGATCTCGCGCAGAATCCGCGTCCGGTTTTCGAACGATCCGCCGTAGTCGCCGGGCCGCGTGAACGCGCTGAGGAACTCGTGCAACAAGTAGCCGTGGCAGTGCTTGATATCGACGAAGTCCGCCCCCACGTCCCAGGCGACTTTCGCGGCGGCGACGTAGGCCTCGATCAGGCGCTTTACCTCGTCGTCGCTCAGCACTTGGGCGTCGCTCTCGACCCGGAACTTGCGGTCCAGGAGCGGATGCCGGTAGGCCACGCGCGGTTCCCAGCGGGCCTTCTCATTCGGGCGGCAGAACCGTCCTGAATGTGTGAGCTGAAAGCCGATGACCAAGTCGTCCGTGCGGCCGAAGCGTTCCTGATGGGCGCGGATCAGCGTCTCGCGAAGTTCCGCCAAGCCGGCCTTCGTGGTTTCGTTGATCTGGAGTTGATTGGGATTGGCGCGTCCATCGGGCCGCACCGCCATCGCTTCGCCGCCGTAGATCAACTTTGCGCCGCTCTCGCCGAAGCGATGCCAGCGGCGCAACGTGTTCTCGGTCGGCTCGCCCGTGATGGTGCAATCCCAACCCTCCATCGGATGGACGCAGAAGCGGTTGCCGATGGTCTTGCCGTTGATGGTGAGGCCCGTGATGGGCTGGGCCAGCGGCGAAGCACTGCCGGTGAGAATCTGGTCGTCGCACGGCAGGTCCAGGCCGAGCGACGCGACGTGCCGGCGGAAATCCGCGACCGTCTTGAGCGACGGGATGCGGGAGAGCTTGAATGGTTCGGCACTCATCTGCGAACTGTGTTCGTCGCGCCAATGTCAGACGGCCTGACGAAGAACTCAAACGACAACGGACGGCTGAGCGCCACTGAGAGCGACAACGACTCCGTGCCTTCAGGCGGCTGAAATTCCAATTTGTGCATGCGTCGTCCGCCGACGAGGAGATAATCGCCACTGCTGCACCTCTTCACCTCCTGCCCCCGTTGATCGGTGACACGCACGAGCAGGGCGCCGTGGGGAACTTTGTCCAGGATTTCAAGCAGGAGGAAAGGCCGCTCGCTGTCCCAACTCTCAATGCGTGCTCCGTGATTGATCCCAGTCGGTTGTCTCCTGAAGCCAAGGCTGGGTGGTAGCATTGAACCACAAATGTCATTGGTGAAGAACAGTATGCCCGGTCCTGCCAGCGCACGGAGGCGCACCCCAGAACACACCGCCGCGTGTTGGGGCGAAGCCATCTCGCCTGGTCCGGGCGGCGCGATGTTTGTCAGCGTGAGTTTATCCTCCGCGCTGAGGTCATCGATGTTGTATCGGACTACTCGGGTGCTCAGCCGCCAGACTGGTTCGTTGGGTGATACGCACGAGTCTCCGTTTCCGGTCGGGTCATCAAGCAGCACGGAGTCGGGGCTGGTTCTGGCCCAGGCATCATTTGTCGAAGTCACTCGCCACTTGGCTTGGACTTGAGGCCGGGGCGACAGCCCGGAAATTTCTGCGGACTCAAGCGTTAGCACCACCGGACCATTGGTATGCGAGATGGGCAAGTCTTCGGCACGCCATTGAGGAAACGGACCTCTCATGGGATTCGGCACACGCAACGAGCCCAGGCTTTCACCATGTCCACCCAGAAAGCGAAGGAGGAAGTCGTGCTGCCGTCTCGGATACCCCCTCAATCTCAGGCTCCCAACCGTCAACGTGCCGCTACGAGTCAGACCGTAACTCCGATCGCCTGGAAAACAGCGTCCGCCATCGTCCTCCGCCTGGTACGTGCTCCAGGGTAGTGATTTCGCCAGCGCGCCGGTTGAGTCCGATACGCGCAGGTAAATGACAATGCTCTGCGTGGCGCCATTGCTCGTGTGGCTGATAGATTGCGGCAGCCATTTCCGCCACCGGCTAGGCAGGTGCTTTCGGGCCAGTTTTGTCCACGGCGTTTCGGTGGTAAAGGTTTCACCCGACTTGGTCGCCCCAAGCACTTCTACATGATGGCCAGTCGTCAGGGTGGTTTGTCGCGAGAGGATCGTGCGCCGCACCATCATGCTCAACGCGACTGCAGCCAGCAAGACGGTGGCAGCAAGCAATACTACGAAGGCGCGTTTCATCGAGCTACGACGGTTTGCGACAGTTTAGGGCGACGGGAAGCGGGAAGATTTGCATGCACTGGAAATGAAACCTTCAAGGCGAGATCGAGATTCAGGACTGCTCGCTACGCAACTTGCCCTCCAGGAATTGCCGGTCGAGTTCGTCCTTTTCGCGGCGGGTCTGCTTCATGCGCAACAAGAGCCGCGGCGAGGCAAACGGAATGGGCACGCCCTGGATGTCGATGGTCTGGGTGTCGCCGATGGCTTCCGCGTAGTCGATGCCGCAGGCGAACTGCATCAGGTCCACGACCACTTCATCCGCCACGCGCACCACCAGCCAATCGCGCAGGTCGTCGTCACCCAGTTCCCGCACCGCCTTGTCCGGGAGGATTTCGAGGGCCTGCTTGACCCTGGCTTGGTTGTCCAACGCCCCATCCACCAGCAAGTCGATGTCTTCCGTGGCCCGGGTGAAACCATGTTGGATCACGGCAAAGCCCCCCACGACGATGTAGCGGGCACCCAGTTCATTGAGGCGCCGGCAGATTCGGAGCAAGTCCTCTAGCGTGGGCGGGCGCGAGTCGGGCGGGTGAGCATTTGCAGGGTCCATGCGTCCTTTTCTTCGTGGCTGCGGAAACGATGCACGCCGCGCGGGATAAACGGTTTGTCGCCGCGCAAGCCGATGACCAGCTTCAGGAAGCCATTCGCCTGCTCCAGTCCGCCTGAACCGGGCTGGCGTCGCCCAATGATTTTCATTTCGCCACGCATTCGACGCGCGTCATGTCTAGCACTCTCTCGGTGGGGGTTCAAGGCTTCGTATAATCGAAGAAGGTCAGGTAGGCTTCCCCCCGCGCCTGACGCCAGAGCAGCAAGGCCAGTTCGCGCAGATGGTAGTCGCCCCACATCGAGCTTTCGCCGTTCGGCACTTTCTGGCCGGGCGCGATGTGGTCCCAGCCATTCGGTCGATGATAAACCGAGTGCAGCAACAGCCCCTGGTGCTTGGGATCGGTGGAGAGGAACGGCTCGCTGAACAGCGTGTTGGCCACGGTAAGGCCCGCCTGACGGTAGAGCGCGCCATGCTTCCCGTCGCCGCGGTCGCAGAGAAAGTTGCCCAGTCTCACCAAGCCTTGCGCGGCGATGGCGGCGGCCGAACTATCGACCGGCTCCCAGCGGTTGTAGGGATCGGACGGCTTGTTCAGATAGTTGGCCGGCAAACGGCCGAGATTCGGCGCGCCCGTGTCCCACATCGGCACGCCGTCGGCGCAGGAGTTCGCGAGATAGAAGTCCGCCGTGGCCAGCGCCGTCTGGAGCAGCATGGTTTCGACGCTCTCCCGATGGCGTCGGTCGCGGAACTCCGGCGCCTTCGCAGGCACGGTGGTGAGGAACTCCAACTCCTCGGCAAAGCCACAAACCGCCCACGCCAAACCGCGCGTCCAGGTGGAGAACGGAGAGTAGCCTTGCTGCGAGTTGGGGCAGCGGAAGACGCCATTGCTCACGTTGAACACCGCTTCATGCGCCGTGCGCCCGCGCACGTCGTAGGCATCGCGGCCCTGGCCGAAGTACACGTTGTAGCGCGCGGTGTTGAAGGCGTGCTCCACGACCCGCTGGAGCAGCGAAATCTTTGCGTCCTGCTCGCCCATGAGCACGTGGCCAAGCTGGTGCGCCACCGCCAGCGCCCGGCAGGAGCGGATGGTATCGACGAACAACGAGTGCGGGCCGTTGAAGGAGTGGATGTAACCCGTGCCGTCGGCCAGCTTTGTCCAGCGCGCCGCCTGCACGGCGCCGGACACTTTGAGCGCCAGTTCATAAAACTCCCGCTCGCGGTCGTTCGGCGGAAGCTTCCCCTCGCGCATCAGCCGCAGCAAGTTCCCGTAGGTCGAGACGTTGTTGAAGCCGTGATCGTGGACGCCAATGTGTGAGACGTGGCTGGCCATCAACTCCACGGTCTTGCGCCGGCCAATCTCCAGGAACTGCTCGTCGCCCGTGGCGTCGAACTGGAGGATCGCCGCGCCAAACTGGAAGCCTTGCGTCCACTCGGTCCAGCCGCGCGACGTATAGCGGCCTTTGACCGTGAAGACGGGCGTGCCGTCCGCCGGCTTCCAGGTCTTTTCGATGCTGAGGATTTTGGAGGCGGACAACTCAAACAGCCGTTCGATCTTGGGAACGAGCTTCCGCGCCGTGATGGTCCGGTCGATTTTGATGGGCATGGTGCAATAAGCAATTGTGGCCGCAGAGAGTACTCGGGATGGGGCATTGCGCAAGCACGAGGTTGGCGCTGGGCGGAGGTTTTTGCCGTGCGGCACGCTTCTTGGCTTTACTTCGCGCGCTCTTCCGTCCAGGCTCCGCCCGTCAGCAGCCCGATGGTTTCAATGCAACCGCAACAACTCACGAAAGGATTCCCTCCATGATGAAACGGATTCTGTTGGCTGTGCTCGCCGTGTTCGTGGCCTGGCAAGTGTTGGACTTCGTCATCCACGGCCTGATTCTGATGAAGTCCTACCAGGAAACCGCCAGCCTGTGGCGGCCCATGAACGAAATGAAGTTCGGCCTGATGCGGCTGGTCGGCTTGGTGGCCGCCGGCACGTTTGTCCTGATGTACGCTTGGCTGGTCCGCGACAAGTCGGTGGCCACCGGTTTGAAGTTCGGCCTGCTCTTCGGGCTGGGGACCGGTGCTTCCATGGGCTTCGGCAATTACTGCGTCATGCCGGTGCCGGTGTTTCTGGCGGTGGTTTGGTTCCTCGGTTCAGTAGTGGAAGCCGTTGTGGCCGGCTTGCTGGTGGGTTGGATCGTGAAGGAAACTCCTCCGGCCGCGCTCGCCCCGGCCTGATCCGGTACTGAACGGCATTCGGCGCGAACACCCAAGTCACTCGAGGGGCGGCGCGTTCGGTGTGCTGATCGGCAGCGCCAGCACGAAGCACGCGCCGCCGGTTGCGCCCTCGGCCAACCGCAGGTCCCCGCCCATGCTCCGGCTTAGCCGACGGCACAACGCGAGGCCCAAGCCCACACCCGGCGCCGTCTGCGCTGCTTCGTGCGCGGACTTGCTGAAGGGCTGGAACAACCGATTCGCGCCCACCGCGCTAATCCCCGGGCCGTGGTCGCGCACGCGCAACCTCGCGAAGCGTCCGCTCTCCGCCTGGGCTTCGAGGTGAATGACTTTCTCCGCCGCACTGGGCGCGGCGTACTTGCAGGCGTTGTCCACCAGGTTGAAAAGGATTTGCTCCACGGCAGACACATCGACCTGCACGGCCGCTGACTTCGCCTGCATGTCCGCGTCCGCCACGACCGTCATCCCGGCTTGTTCCGCGCGCTGATCGAGGCGCGGCTTGATGCGCGCAATCAGATCACCGAGGGCGATGCGCTCCACACGGCGGCGGGCGCTGCCCCGTTCGAGCCGGGCGTAGGCGAGGACATTTTCGACGAGATGGCCCAGGCGGTCGGCTTCGGAGCAGAGGGTGGAGAGGTAGTGCTTGCGTTTCGTTTCCTCGGGCACCATGCCGTCGGCGAGCATCTCGGAATACATCTTGAAGGTCGTGAGCGGCGTGCGGAGTTCGTGTGTGACCGCGGAGACGAACGAGGCTCGCCGCTCGCTCAACGACACCGTGCCGTGCAGCAAGACGGCCACGGCCACCGCCGCGAGCAACATGCAGACCCACGCCACCGCCAGGGACAGCCTCACCGGACTCCACCGCAGCGCCACCAGTGGCGGCGCGGCCTCTGTCGTCAGCTTCACCGGCAGCGCGGCCAGCATTCGGGCGCCGCGGTCGCCATTGGGCTGCGGCATCGGCTGAAGATCGGCGTCCGGCAAGAGATCGCGCATGCTGGCCAGCAGCGAGCCTCTGAGATGAGGCCAGTCCAACCAGCAACCCTGGATGACGTAGTCCTTGCCAAGGCTGACGCGGCGGGCGAGGACGAGTTCCTGTCCGAGCCACACCGGTTTGAGGACGCCTCCGCTGGCCGGGGCCGGCTGCGGACGCTGATCGTTGGCGAACTGCGCGACGTTGTTGAACGCGGCTTGCTGCTGGGCCTGCTGATAGACATTGGCCCGCGCCTGGAACTCGGCGGTGTTGCGCAGGATCTGCCCTTGTTCGCTCTGTCGCTGGCCGGGAACCTGGGCCGGCGGAGGCGCGTTGATCGTCATCTGAACGTTGGTCGGCGGCTCGGCGGCTTGGCTGAGGAGAAGGTCGCGGTTGTAGAACTGCTGCTCCACGGCCACGGACGGCAGGAGATTGAGCCGAGTGTTGACTCTCGAGCCGCGGGACTTCGTCTTCTGCCGAAACTCAGGCCACCGAAACGTCGGCGAGGAAGCGGCCAGCGACTCCGACTGCTCCGTCCAGGCTTTCGCGTCCAGCACCTGCTGCAAGCGTTCCAGGCGGGCCGTCGCTTCCTCGATCCGTCCGCGTGGAGTGTAGTTCTTCTCCGCCAGTTCACGTTCGTTGCCGGCGGGAACTTGCGGCGAACTCAGCCGCCCGTCGGACGCGAGTTGGAAATGGAGCAGGATGTTGCTGGAAACAGAATCCAGCAGCGGTGATGGCACCAGCACGTCGCCCTGTTTGACCTGCGTGTAGCCTTTGGTGAAGGCGCGGTCCGTGGCGTGGAAAGCTTCGTACGCGGTGGAGGGCCGGGCGCTTTCCTCGGTGATGAGCGGGGCCAGCAATGAATCCATGCGCCACAGCGCCAGCCGCACGCGCTCCTCCAACTCGGCTTGCTGCTCGGCCCGCCATTGCGCGTCGTCGAGTCGCAGCGTGGTAAAGCTGACCCAGCCCATCGCGACCAGCGCGACCAGGGCGCAGAGGGCGAAGGCAAGCCAGATCTTCCAGGGCCGGTTCATGCCTCGATCATCACGGAGTTTGAGGCCGGTTGGTGGGGCGAGCGTCCTCGCGAGCCGCCTGTGTGGGCGGCCCAGCGGCTCGCGAGGACGCTCGCCCCACCAGACCGGTCTTCACCCGTCGATGTCCCTGTGCTTATCGCCATAGGTTGAGGGTTCATGAGTCGTTGGCCAGCGCGAACATGTATCCCCTGCCCCGCACGGTCAGGAGCACTTTGGGATTCTCTGGGTCGTCGCGCAGCTTTTCGCGCAGGTGGGCGATGTGCATGTCGATGGTCCGGGTTTCGAGACGCTTCGGATCAAGCCGCCAGACGCGCTGGAGGATTTCGTCGCGCGAGATGGCGCGGCCCGCATGGGCGGCCAGGTAACGAAGCAGTTCGACCTCCCGCTCCGACAATTCCTCGCGCTGGCCGTTGTGAAACCGGACTTCGCAGCGCGCGAGATCGGCGACGCCGTTGGGCAAGCGCACTTTGCTGACATGATTGGGGCGTTCCGGCGAGCGGCGCAGCACCGCTTCGACCCGCGCCAGCAGTTCGCGCACGCTGAAGGGCTTGACCACGTAGTCGTCCGCGCCAAGACGTAATCCCCTCACGCGATCCGCCTCTTCGCCGCGCGCGGTGAGGATGATGACGGGCAACGTCGGCCGCGCGGCGCGGGCCGCTTCGAGAATCTCGAATCCGCTGTGGCCCGGCAGGACCAAGTCCAGGAGCATGAGATCGAACGTCGCTCGCAGCGCCTGCTTCATGGCGTCGTTGCCGTGGGCTGCTTCCAGGACTTCGTAGCCGGTGAATTGCAGCGCGTCCACCAGCCCCCGCCGGATGGCGGAGTCGTCTTCAACCACAAGAATGCGTTTGGCGTCCATGCTTCGTCGGACAAGCGTCGGGCCGGGTCCGGTTCATTTCGCGCCCGGGTTGTTTACCACGGGACTGGCCCGGTTGGAAGCCCGGCCACAACAGAGACAGGCTAAGCTGCCTTCGGCGATGGTGTGTAAAGAGCCGGTAAACCCGATTCCCAAAACGGTAGCAGCCGACGTGAGGAGGCTCTGATTCCCTTGAAGTTTGAGCCTCCTCACGTCGGCTGCTACGGAGTTTTGAAATCGCCTCTTCCTTTCGTGTGTTTCGTGGTTCTACTGAATTGTTACGGCGCACTGGCACCCGCAAGGCGGGGCCGGCGCGCGCCTCCATCCCCGGCCGTCTGGCCCTTCATTGTTCCTTCACGCAAATGACGCTGATGAGGTCCAGCCCCAGGGCGGACGACTTCTCGTTCTTCCCCACAAGTTTGAGCATGAGGTTGTTCTTGCCTTCGGCCAGGTCGAGTTGGCCCAGCAACACGCGCCCGCTCTTGGCCGGCGTCTCGGCGAAGAGATCGACGGCCTCAGCCACCGGATTCTCATTCTGAAACAACTGCACCCTGGCCTGCGCCGGCCCTTTGACGGCTTCGATGTAGATCGAGTAGCGGCCGGCCGCAGGCACATCGCAGGTTGGCGACAAGAAGTGCGGGCCAAACCAATCGTGGCCGGCCCCGCGGAGCGAGAGGAATTGCACGTCCTCTTTTCCGACGCGCTCCTTCTTGCGGGTCAGGCTGGCGTTGCCAAACGACCACGCATGGAGCGGCGTCTGCCACCACATGGGAAAACCCACTTCCCGAGGATCAACGACGCGGCGGGCTTCAAGCGGCGGCGGAGTCAGGTTCGCCGTCGGACGGCGCTCGGAATACAGGTAGCTCACCGCGCAGTAGTCAGTGGGGATGTCGTTCTTCTCGCCGGAGTGCTCGATCGTCTGACGGAGGTTCTGGCGGAACGAATAAGCATCGCCGAGGAAGAGCCGGTAGGCGCCGGTGCGGCCGAGGTGTTTCAGGTAGCCGAGACAGCCGCTTAGCGGAAACGAAAGGCGTTTCTCCCAGCGATCCGGCACGTCGTACCAGCCGCCGTTGAAGAAGTCTTCCGAGCCGGTCCCGTGAATCACCAGTTCGCCGTCAATCGTCGTTTGGTCGTCGCCCTCGAAGAAGAGCGTCTTGCCGGACTCCAAGCCCTGCGATTGGAGCACGACGCCCACGAGATGGCCGCGCCCCGCCGTCTCGATGAACGTAAACGGCTCGCCGGGCTTGGTGGGATTCTCGCGCCGCCAGAGCGCGTAGAACTGGCCTTCGTCCGCCGCGCGCGGCACTGCCGCGTGCAGGACCTCAGCGCGCAACTCCGCCGCCGCCGCGCGTTCCGAAACCACCTCCACCACCGCACTCCGGTCGAACGGCATGGGGAAATAGCAGTAGTTGGTTTCGCCCGTCGTGCCCACCAGCAGCGACTGCATCGCCGGTTGACCCCAGGCGTAGCCGAAGAAATCCCCCAGCGGGCACAACACCGCCGGCTCCTCGCCGTCGAACGTGATCTTCAGCAACAAGTCGCGCGCCTTGCCGGCCATCACGCTCGCCGGGGAGAATCGCAGGCCCACGAGGCGGCCACCGGTTTCCGTGGCGAAGACTCGTTGCGTCGAACCCGGAGGAATCGCCACCGTGCTCCGGCTCAACTGGACCTTCGCATTCGGAGGCGCAATGAACGAGCTGATGTCCATTCCGGCGCGGCTGAACAGCGCGCACGCCTTGTCGCGATGACTCAGATCAGCCGCCGTCGGCTGAGGGTCGAACGTGGCCACGGACGTTTCCGGCCCGTAGAGCGCGTAGTTGATTTGGTAGAACTGGACCTTCGGCGCCCGCATTCGCACGAGGCACGACTTCGCAAACGGCATCGGCACGTAACAGTAGTAACCGCCCACCCCGAAGCCCACGAGAGGACGCGGAAAGGCCGGATGCTGGCCCAGAAACAGATCGCAGAACTTCACCTCGACACGGGGTTTGGACTCGCCGTCAAACAGGAACTCCATCACGTCGTCGGTGGGCGTCGGCGTCCACACGCGATAGATCACGCCCGGCCCTTTCAGGTCGGCCAGCACCAAACCCTCGGGGTCTTTCCGCACGAAGGAGTACTTGCCGGAAAAGCCGTCGTCGTTGCCGCCCGTGCGGTCGTAGCTGGACACGGCGCCAATTTTCACCGCCGTCTTGAACACGGGCAAACGATCCAGCCGGTGCAGTTCTTCCAGACCAACCGGCGCGCCGACACCGCAGAAGACCGTGGCCAACCACGCGGACAGACCGAGCACAATGCAACGTAACGAGTTCATGCCCGGCTTCCATAGCAGAGGCTCCGCCGAGGCGCCATCTTTCAGTTCAGAGCGTGCCCACTTTCCTTTTTGCCTTCGCTTCGACCGAGACCATGCTCTGCGAAACGGGTGCTGGCTCCTGCGATCAGGCGTGGGCTGGCACCGCTCGGGTTTCCTCCGCCGTGCGCGGTGAAAGCAGTGAAACCAAGACCAGCACCACGAATCCCAGCGGGATGGTCACAATGGCCGGCTGGCTGAACGGCACGATGGCCTTGGCCGGGTCCAGTCCATAAACGTCCTTGTAGGCTTGCGCGCTGAGAAGGATCCACGCCAGGGAGGACACCATGCCCACAATGATGGAGGCAGTGATGCCGCGTTTGGTCGTGCCTTTCCAGAAGAGCAACATCACCAGCGACGGCAGATTGGCCGAAGCCGCGATGTTGAAGGCCCAACCGACCAGGAAGTTCACGTTCATCTTGGCGAAGAGAATGCCCAGCACGATGGCCAGCATCCCCACACACGCCGCGGCAATCTTGGCCGCGCGCACCTGCCGGTACTCGTCCATCTCGATTTTCAGGAAGTTTGTCATGATGTCATGGGCCACGGCGCCACTGGCCGCCATGATCAAACCGCTCACGGTTCCCAGCACGGTGGTGAAGGCCACCGCCGACAGGATGGCAAAGAGCAGTTCGTTGAAACTGCGCGCCAGCAACGGCGCGGACATGTTGGAATCGGTAACATCCAGGGCGCCGCTGGTCATCGCGCCCAACCCAAGGAACAGCGTCAGCACATAGAAGAAGCCGATCGCAGCAATGCCCACAACGGTGCTTTTGCGTGCGCTGATCTGGTCCTTGACCGTGTAATAGCGGATCAGGATGTGCGGCAACGACGCGGTGCCGCAAAACAGCGCCAGCATCAGCGAAAGGAAGTCGAGCTTGTCAAAAAACTTCGCGCTGCGGACCTTGCTGAACGTCGGGCTGGAGCCGGGGGCCATGAAGCTCTTGCCCGGCGTGGGCTTCTGGAAGTACACGGTCGTGGCGCTGCCATCGGCTTCGGCAATCTTGTCCGAGCCCCACAGCACGACCTCGCTGTCCTGCATCGTTCTCAGGAACTTGAACGGTCCCGTCGGGCCGGTCTTCTCCACATCGCCCGGCAGCTTGGAGACGTAACCCACGGGCAACAAGTCCGCCTGGCCCGGCCCCTTGCCGCGCGGCCGGCCGTTGACGAGTTTCTTGCCGTCCTTTTCGACGGTGAGGATCTGCGTCTCGGAAAGCAGTTCGCCCGACTTGCGCCAGACCGAGACCGCGCCGCTGGCGTCCTTGACGCGGACGTAGGGCTTGCCTTTCCATCCGCCTTCCTCGAGCAAAATCACCACGCCCGACGCGCCCGTGATCTCAGCGGCGGGCACACCACTTTTGAAGATGTGCGCCTCCCGGCCGTGCTTGTCGGTGGGTTTCGTGCTCAGGCCGCGGAGCAGGATCAGCACGGTGACAAACGCGCACAACAACACCAGCATGCTGCCCTTGATGAACTGGACCCATGTGGTCGAAACCATGCCCGCCGAAATGACGATCAACGTCACGATCGATCCGACCACCAGCACGCCCACGTAATGCGGGAAGCCCAGCAACGGCCGCACCAGCGCGCCCGCGCCGACCATTTGCGGGATCAGGTAAAAGCAACTCACGACCAGCGTGCTGATGGCCGCCGCCAGCTTGATGCCGCGCGAGTTGAATTTGTTGTCCAGGGCGTCGGCAAAGGTGTACCGGCCCAGCCGCTTCATCGGTTCGGCGATGATGAATAACGCCACGATCCAGCCGGCCAGATATCCGATGGAATACAAAAAACCATCGTAGCCGAAAAACGCGATCATGCCACAAATGCCGAGGAACGACGCAGCCGAGAGGTAGTCGCCGGCGAACGCGATGCCGTTGACGGCCCAGTGAATGCCGCCGCCGGCCGCGAAATAGCCCCGGGCCGATTTGGCCCGGGCGCCCAGGTAGAAACTGATCCCCAACACCGCGCAGGCAAAAAAAAGAAAGACGACAACCGCAATCCAGGATGTTTCGTGAATCATAGACAACTCCTTTCACTACGCCTTGCGACAGATCCGCATGTAGATCAGCGCCAGCACGAGCGCGACCACAATCAGCGCGAAGCCGTACCACACGGCCACATTGGCGCCGCCCAGCAGCGGCTTGCTCATTTCCTCCGGCCAAAAGGCGCTCAGCGCCATGAAGCCGCCGTAAAACGCCACGTAAATGACAAACAGGACCGCACCGATGCGCGTGTTATGCGCCACCACCGCGGCGTCTTCCTGTTCTCTGCCCGCCGGGGCCTTGAAGTCCAGTCCAGCCATAGTCTTATCGTTTGTTGCGCCCGCGAAAACGCCGCCACCGCCGATTCGGTGGACCGGCTCTGCAGGCTGGTTCAGGGTGAGTTGGTGTCGGGTTGATCCTCTACGGAGCAAGACATGCGCGCCGCGCAGTTTGCTCAAAATGTGTATTTCAAACCCAGGGAAACCATGTGCCGCGTGAACTTGCGCCCGTCGGCAAATTCCGTGGGCGTTCCGATCACGACGGCGGCGTTGTTCTCCACCCAGTCGTAGGAGTAAGCGAGTTCGGCGCTGAGCTGCGCAGAGAAGGCGTAGCCCACCGTGACGCTGGGCGTGTAAATCCAATCCTCCCGCTGCACCGGCGCCTGCCAGTCCCCGAGGTAAGCGCGAAAGCCCGCGCTGAGGCTGAGTTGGTCATCGAACTTGTGTTTCCAGGTGATCTCGTAGGTGACGTCCTCGTACACGCTGAAGCTGGAGAACGCCGGGTGCTCGTAGCGCCGGTTCAAGAGCGTGATCGTGTCCTGGCTGGTGGGCAGGAGCGTCACCGAGGCGTCAACCCAGTACAGGAGTTCGTTCCGATCGAAACCCGCCGGAGTGCCGGCGCTGAAGTGGCGCAGGTCCGGTCCGGCCAGAAGGCTCAGCTTGACCCACTTCGCCGGGCTGCCTTCGACGCCCACGAGGATGCGATGGTAGGTGCTGTCGTACGGACTGTCCGCGCCCAGCAGCGTGAACTGGTCCTGCGCGCCATAGCGGTAGCCCAGCACGAGATGCGTCCGGTCATACACCTGGTAACCCACGTCCACTCCGCCATTGAGGTCCTGCCGATCGATGTAGTTCTCGTAAGCGTAGCCGGCGCCGGAGGTGCGTTGATCGGTCTTGAAGTCGTGAAAGTAGGTCGTCATGACCGGTCGGAAAAAGAATTTCCCGTACGGTTGGGTCACCCGGAAGCTGTTGCGAAACACGAAAGCCTCGCGCCGGTCCCGCAACGGGATGCCGCCGATGGCCGGCACGTCGCCGGGCCGCGCAAACGTGGGGCCAAGTTCGTTGCCGTCGATGTAGGCGGCGGTGTTGAGCAACTCCCAAGCGGTGTCCTGGATCTTCCCGGTCAGGTTGAGTGTGCCCCGATGCGTGACGTAATCCTCGGACGATGCCGAGTGATAAAACACGATCTCCGGTGCGTAGGCGGCGCTGACGTTGAAGGCGGCGGATGGCCTCCAATCCAGACTCAGCCGGGGCAGGAGCGACGTGACGAACGAACCCTTCTGGGCTTCCACAGGATTCAGCCCGGCGGCCCGCGCGGCGGCCACATTCGCGGGCGTGGGTTCCGCGTCCTGGATGTACACGTTGCTGTCGTAGGCTTCCTTCAGCGTGAGGCTGGCGGCGTAGCTCCACGGGCTTTTCGGCGCAGCGGGCTGGAGCGGTGGCGCTGCCGGAGCGGCGGGCTGGGCGCCCAACGCCACGGGCACGATCACGCCGCTCAGGCCCAACGCGAGCGGTCTAGAAGTGGGGCAGGTTTTCATGGTCGGAAGGCCGGAGCAGGAATCGGCTCGCCGAAAGCGTCCCCATCCCCGTCTCCGCAAGGGTGAGTCTTGGCCCTCGCCGAAAGCAGCCCCTGAAGCCGCGCCGCATCCGAGGGCGTGGGTTGGACCCAAATTGAAAGCCGCGAGTTCTGGCCTCCGCCTCATTCGTTGCTGGGCGGGACCGGACAGCATTGTTCCGCATACCAGAGAATCTCTCCGCGCTCCCGCATTCTGCCATTGGGCAGAGGAAGGGTTTTCCACTCCTCCGACGGAAGGAGGGACCGCTCCTTCCATGGGAGGAACTCCCCGCCGCTTCATCCAACCGAGGGCTGGGTGACGGCCCGCCAGTTCCGTGGGCTTCGGACTTGTGTCACGCAACGACCTCAACGTCGGTGGTTGGGAAACGGGGCTGAACGATGTCTTCGATGAAGGGCAGGCAGAGCGGGGCTGATTCAAGAAACATGCGGAGAGGAGCGCGGGCAGCCTGCCCGCGCGTTCCGTTGAAAATGGGAGCGAAAAACACGCGGGCAGGCTGCCCGCGCTCCTTCTTGAATCAGTCCTGGCAGGCAGAGCGAAGTCCAGTGAAAGGTCTTGCTCCCGGCAACCACATCTGCGCACCGTTTCTTCCGTCTCAGCAAGCCGGATCGCGCCACGCGGCGGAACAACACACGTTGGAGTGTCGCCATTCAACCCTGAGCACCAGACGAAGACATGAACAAAGCAGTTTCACCTGCCGTTGGTAGGTTGGGCCGTCCGGCCCTCTTCCACCGCGCTCCGGCAAACCACTTTTGTCAGTCCTGAACATTCACAGAACCCAGAAGAAAAACCTCGCACATGAACCCCAAACCACTGCTCCTCCTCGCGCTCGCATTGATATTGCCCCTGGCCAGTGCGCGCGCCGCCCTCATCACCACCAACACCGCGCTCTCCCCGGGCGACACGACCTACGAAGGCGCGGCCCTCATCGTGAGCAACTGCACGCTCACGGTGAACGGCGCGCACAGCTTCGCGTCGCTGTTGCTCACCGACGGAGCGGTGCTCACGCATTCGCCCGCCCCGGCCGGTGAGACAAACAATCGGCTCGATCTGGCGATTGCCGGCGAGCTGACGATTGACGCCACGAGCCGCGTGGACGTGAACGCCAAGGGCTACGGCTCCGCGGCTGGATCGAGTGCCGGGACCAACGATTACTACAATGCGTCCGGCGGCGGACACGGTGGGCCGGGTGGCAACGCTTATGGTGGCATTGCGGGTGGGGTTAGCTATGGCGATCTGCTCGCACCGACACAGGGTGGCAGCGGCGGAGGGAACCTGGGAGACTCCCCCGGACCCGGCGGCGCGGGCGGCGGTGTCATTCGGCTCAACGTGGGCGGTACCTTCACGGTGGCCGGTCAGTTGAGCGCCAATGGTGAAGGCACTTACGACAGCGGCGGCGCCGGCGGGAGCATTCACATCATCGCCGGAACGCTGGCCGGGAGTGGCAGCATCACCGCCAATGGTGGCTCCGCCGGTTACGCTCAGTCCGGCGGCGGCGGTGGTGGGCGTATCGCGCTTTACTACGGCAACTCGACGTTCAGTGGCGGCTTGATGGCCTTGGGCGGCCTGAGCACCTCGGCGAACTGCGGGGGCGTCGGCACCCTTTATACCAAGGCCAACAGCCAGAGCGTGGGCGACTTGCTCCTCGACAACAGCGGGCGCACGAACGCCATGGAAACCCCGATCACTGCGCCCGTCGCTTATCGGCTCACGCTCACCAACGCCACGGCGTACGTGACCGAACCGCTCACCCTCAACAGCCTGCGCGTCGGCGCCAACGGCCTCCTGACTCACCTGCCGACGCAATTGCCGGGCCTGGATCTCACGGTGTCTGGCGATGTGACGATTGACGCCGGGGGCGCGATTTCGGCCGACCGCAAAGGCTACGGCCAGGTTGCTGGGCCAGGCGCTGGAACCAACGACTACTACTATGCGTCCGGCGGCGGGCACGGCGGACTGGGCGGCAGTGGTTACGGCCAGATGGGCGGAGGCAGTTATGGGGCTCTGCTCGCACCAACAGCCTGGGGCAGCGGCGGTGGAAGTATGCCGACTTGTGGCGGGCAATGTCGTGGAGGCTTTGGCGGCGGCCGTGTCCGGCTCAGTGTCGGCGGCGTTTTGACCGTGGCCGGCCAACTGACCGCCAATGGCGAGAGCGTGTGGGCGGGCGGTGGCGCCGGGGGCAGCGTTTATGTCATCGCCGGAGCGCTAACTGGGAATGGCAGCATCGCGGCCAATGGCGGCAGCGCGGGCTACGTCTTGTCCGGCGGCGGCGGTGGCGGGCGCATTGCGCTTTACTACGGCAACTCGACGTTCAGCGGCGCGTTGACGGCCCTGGGCGGCTTCAGCACTTCAGCGAACAGCGGTGGCGCCGGCACCCTTTACACGAAGGCCAACAGCCAGAGCGTGGGCGACTTGCTTGTTGACAACAGCGGGCGCACGAACGCCACGGAAACCCCGCTCACCACGCCCGTCGCTTATCGGCTCGCGCTCACCAACGCCACGGCCTACGCGACCGAACCCCTCACCCTCACCGGCCTGCGCGTGAGAGCAAACGGCCTCCTCACTCACGCGTTTCAGGGGCCGCGCCTCCAAGTGCTGGTACAGGGCAGCGCCTTGGTGGAAGGTGGGGGAGCCATTGCGGCGGATGCGCGGGGCTATCCGGGGCAGACTGGGCCGGGCAGGGGGCTCTGGCTTGGGGGTTATTATGGACAAGGAGCCGGCGCGGGACATGGCGGCCAGGGCGGCGGTTGCTGGTCGGGGCCGGGCGGCGTGACCTACGATTCTGAAACTGAGCCCGTGGAGTTCGGAAGCGGCGGCGGTGGCGGCGCCGCACCGAACCGAGGGGGCGGGGCGATTCAACTGACTGTCGCAGGCACGCTCACGATTGACGGTCGCGTTTCGGTCAATGCCGACGCGGTGACCGGGGGTTACGACGGCGGCGGTTCGGGCGGCAGCGTTTGGCTGACGGCAAGTCGGTTGAACGGGTCTGGAACGATCACCGCGAACGGTCAGGTAGCCGGATACCCCGGCTCCGGCTCCGGCGGCGGCGGACGCATCGCCATCTACACCGGGGTGAATCAATTCGCGGGTACCGTGGCGGCCAGCGGCGGCCAAGGGGGACTCCAAAACGGCTCAGGCGGGAGCCTGTATTACAGCACCAACGTCTCCCCGCCTCTTGCGGGGACCGCAAACGTCTTCTCCACACAGTTCGAAGCCATCGAAGGCTACCGCACGGCCACTAATCTGGTCGGCCAAAACGGCTGGCTCGGCTTGGGCTCGGGCGGAAATGGTGTGGTGAGCAATTACTTCGTGGGACAGGGCCAACAGGCCTTCATCGGATTCTTCCCTTCCTCCTCCCCGCCGGCAACCACGAACATCTTCTCCACGCAGTTCGAAGTCACCGAAGGCTACCTCACAGCCACTGATCTGGCCGGCCAGAACGGCTGGCTCAGCGGCGGGTCGGGCGGAAATGGTGTGGTGAGCAATTACTTCATGGGACAGGGCCAACAGGCCTTCATCGGATTCTTCCCTCCAAATCCTGGCTCTGACGGGTTGACCGTCTGGCGGCCGATCAACTTTTCGCCCATCCCTACGAACATGCCCGTCGTGCAGTTTTCCGTGCTGATGAGCATCGTGGATTCATCCAACACCAACTACGACGACTTTTACTGGAGCGTTTACAATGCGCAGAGCAACCGGCTCTTCACCCTCGATTTCGACAACTATAGCCGCCGCATCTACTACCAGCTCGACGGGACAAACAACTGGGTCTGGACCGGCCAGACTTTCGCCAATGACGACACCAGCACGCTCGTCATTACGATGAACTTCATCCAGAACTCCTGGAGCGCGACGTTCGGCGGCGTTCTGCTGGGCGAGAACAAACCGATCACGACCACCGGCGCGCCACTCAACCTGGGTGACGTGGATGCGAGGTGGCGGGTGGTCGCGCCCGCACTTCCCGGTGACAATTATATGGTGTTCGACAATTACCAAATCACCGCCGAAGTCCTGCCGCCCGATCAGGGCGACGGCCAGTTGACCGTCTGGCGGCCGATCAACTTCTCGCCCATCCCTACGAACATGCCCGTCGTGCAGTTTTCCGTGCTGATGAGCATCGTGGATTCATCCAACACCCGCTACGACGACTTCTACTGGAATGTTTGCAATGCGCAGGGCGACCGGCTCTTCACGCTCGATTTCGACAACTACACCCGCCGCATCTACTACCAGCTTGACGGGACGAACAACTGGGTCTGGACCGGCCAGACTTTCGCCAATGACGACACCAACACGCTCGTCATTACGATGGACTTCATCCAGAACTACTGGAGCGCGACCTTTGGCGGCGTTCCGCTCGGCAAGAACAAACGGATCACGACCACCGGCACGCCACTCAACCTGGGTCATGTGGATGCGGTGTGGACGATGTACGACCCCGCACATCCCGGTGACAATTACATGTTGTTTGACAATTACCAAATCACCGCCGAAGTCCTGCCGCCGGTCTCCCCGCCGGTGACCACGAACACTTTTTTCACACAGTTCGAAGTCCCCGAAGGCTACCGCACGGCCACTGATCTGGTCGGCCAAAACGGCTGGCTCGGCTCGGGCTCGGGCGGAAATGGTGTGGTGAGCAATTACTTCGTGGGACAGGGCCAACAGGCCTTCATCGGATACTTCCCTCCGGATCAGGGCGCTGACCGGTTGACCGTCTGGCGGCCGATCAATTTTTCGCCCATCCCTACGAACATGCCCGTCGTGCAGTTTTCCGTGCTGATGAGCATCGTGGATTCATCCAACACCAACTACGACGACTTTTACTGGAGCGTTTACAACGCGCAGGGCGACCGGCTCTTCACCCTCGACTTCGACAACTATCGCCGCCGCATCTACTACCAGCTCGACGGGACAAACAATTGGGTCTGGACCGGCCAGACTTTCGCCAATGACGACACCAACACGCTCGTCATTACGATGAACTTCATCCAGAACTCCTGGAGCGCGACGTTCGGCGGCGTTCTGCTGGGCGAGAACGAACCGATCACGACCACCGGTGCGCCACTCAACCTCGGTGACGTGGATGCGGTGTGGGCGGTGTTCGACCCCGCATATCCCGGTGACAATTACATGCTGTTCGACAATTACCAGATCACCGCCGAAGTCCTGCCGCCGCCGATGGTCATCGCGCAATATCCCAGCGGTTCGGTGAACCGCTTCGTGAGCTACGTGGACGTGACCTTCAACCAACCGGTTGATCCAGCTACCTTCACCACCAGCGACCTTGTGCTGACCGCGCCTTCCGGACCGATACCCGCCAGTCAGATCACGTTGTCCGGCGGCGGCGGCGTGACGTGGCGCATCGGTTTCCCGACGCAATTCGCGAACGGCGCCTACTCGTTCAATGTGGGTCCGCACATCGCGAACCTGTTTGGCCAGGAACTGGAGACGAATTACAGCGGCGGTTTCACCGTGAACTTCACGACGCCGACCACGACCGCAAGCCAGACCGGAGGAAATTTGAGTCTGATCTGGTCGTCGGCCACTGGCTTGAGCTACCAACTCCAGTCCACCACAAACCTGCCCGCGACGAGTTGGTTCAGCGAAGGCACGCCGCTCAACGGCACAGGCGGCCTGCTGACCAACACGGTTTCCATCGGCTCTGAGCCGGCGAGATTCTTCCGCCTGCAACTCTTGGAAAACTAGACACAACATCAATCCCCGCTCGAACCACGAATGAAAACCAAACCTACCCGGCTGGATCTCAGCCTCGCCGCCACCATCATCCTCAGCCTCGCGCTGCCTGTGCCAAACGCCTCGGCCCAGCAATGGACCACCAACAACCTGCCGTCCGGCCTGACCCCGTAACGGCGTCTCGGCAAAGTGCCGCCCATTGAACCCACAAACCCTCAAACTATAAACATAAAACAAATCCTCCTCACCGTCCTCGCGTTAACGCTGCCCCTGGCAGGCGCGACGGCTCAACCTGCTGTCCCCGGCGCGGCAGCGTCGATCTACTCAGCGGTCACCGATCCGCTGGCCTTGTCCTTCGGCGCGGACGGCGCGCTCTACGTCGGGCGCGACAACACTGGCTCCGGCGGCGGCAATCCGGATGCCTTGAGGATTCACCGCATCGGTCACGGCGGCTCGCCCGTGGCGGAATTCGGCAACGACGCCATCCCGGATCCGGACGTGGTGATCGTGGATCGAACGGGAGCGGTCTCGGGCATCCCCGGCGCCGTGCTCGTGGGCGGGCAGATCAGCCCCGGCGTCGGGCAGGTGTCGAGGATTGCTCCCGATGGCACCGTCACACCGCTCTTCGGTCCCAGCTCGCTCTATTCCAATCCAAGTGGCCTCGCCTTGGATTCACTGGGGCGGCTGCTCTTCGCGGACAGCTACGGCGGGCGGGTGTATCGCAGTGACGGGAGCACACCGGTCCTGTTGTTCAACCTCGCCGACGCCTATTCCATCGCGGCCGATGCGGCGGATCGGATCGTGGTCAGCCGGGCGAATAATCCGGGCAGGCTGATGCTCTACTCCGTTGACGGCGCGCTCTCGAACGCCAGCTTTGCGAGCGTACGGCTGGCTACTCCAATGGCGCGCGGCCCCGGTGGCTTCTGGACCACCGACCTCTACGCCATCACGGCGGGCAGCAATCTCATCCGCATCGCCCTCGACGGCACAACGACTACGATGGGCAGCGGCTTCGGCGACATCGAAGGTCTGACCTTCGGGGCGGACGGCGCGCTTTACGCGGGCGACTTTGCCGGCGATCGCGTGTGGCGCATTGCGCCGCTGCCTCAGCCATGGACCACCAACAATCTGCCTTCCGGCCTCATCAGTTGGTGGAACGCCGACGGCAACACTCTCGACGTGACCGGCGTGAACCCGGCCAGCAGCAGCGGCCAGACCTACGAGCCGGGCCGGTTTGGCCAAGCGTTTCATTTCAATGGCGTGAATCAGTCCGTCGCCGCTCCCGGCAGCGATAGCTTGGACCAATGGACCCAGTTCACTCTGGAGGCGTGGATGAAACTGGACAGGACCGAAGACGTGGCGGGCGGAGCACCGGGGCGCATGGTCATTAACCGGGTCGGAAACGCGACCGACCACGTTAATTTCAATCAGGGTTACCAATTCGGAATTTGGGACAATGCGCGGAGGCTGGTCCTGAACTTCAACACGAACGGCCAAGCCTGGTCCCCAGGCGGCTTTGCGACCGAGGCGGTCTTACCCGCGTCGCTGCCCACCAACGTCTGGCTGCATATCGCCGCCACCTATGATCACAACGCCGTGGTGCTCTTCCTCAACGGCGTGCCGCTGAAGACCAACGTCATCGGCGCGGCGACCGTGGCCCATTCAACGTCGGCGTTCCGGATCGGCATGGATGACAATGGAAACTGCCCTTTCCCCGGAAGCATTGATGATGTGCGCGTTTACAGCCGCGCTCTGTCCGCTTCTGAAATCGCCTCACTGGCCGGCGAGCCGGGGCCGGTGGACTTCAGCGATGACTTCAGCGCCGGCGTGAACAGCAACCTCTGGTTCGTGGGCAGCAACGATCCGCTTTACTCCTTGGATGCCTCACAGGGTGAAATCCGCTTCAACCGGCCGGCCGGGGGCACTTACACCCGACAGACGATGGCGCTGGCGTTCGACCGGGAAATCCGCGGCGATTTTGACGCCCGCGTGGACTTTCGGAATGCCAGCATCAACCGTGTGGACGGTTCGCCCGGCAATCAGGTGCAATTGGTCGCGGTCTTCGGTGACCAGATAATCATTGTGGTTCGCGGCGACGAAATCCCCAACGGCCACAATGCCCATATCTTCCGCCATCCGCCTGGGAGCTGGACGGGTGAGATTGCAACGACAGCCACCAGCGGCAACTTCCGCATCACCCGCGTCGGGGCGGTCGTGACCGCATCCTACAACGGGACGGTCCTGCACTCGGGCAGCTACAACACAGCTCCCGTCACGCAACTCTACTTCCACCTGCAAAACAACGGCACGCGCGACGCCACCTCGGTGGTTTTTGATAACTTCCATCTCCACGCCGACCGCATCATGCCCAAAGCCGCGCGCCTGCAAACTCTCGGCGCAACCGGAAACCCGTTCCAGCTTCGCCTGCTCAATCCCACGCCCGGGACGTGGAATTGGATTGAACACTCGCCGGTGCTGTCGGCCACAAACGTCTGGAGCGTGCGCGGCGGGATTGCGGGCGGCGCCTTCCCGACGAACTGGAGCGACGTGTTGCCGCTCGAAACGCCCGCCGGCTTTTTCCGCGTAAGGTCGCAGTGAACTCCAAGAATCGAAGCGTCGCACTCTTCCCCGTCGCCAATCCGGCCCAGCGCACCTTCCGGCTCCGGTCGGGAAATTGATCGCTGCGCAATGCCGAGCAAACGCCCCGGTTGCCAAGCAGGCCGCCGGGGCGCTACTCTCCACGCATGGGCACGCTTTACTACGGCGACAACCTCGACATCCTCCGCCGCTACCTCAAGGACGAGACGGTGGACCTCGTCTATCTCGACCCGCCGTTCAACTCCTCCCAGACCTACAACGCCTTCTTTCAGGAAAAGGACGGCACCGCCGCCGCCAGCCAGATTCACGCCTCGGCAGGACAAGTAAGTGGGACGCTTTAGTCGCATGTATGCAAAATCCCTTTGTCCAGTTGAGGAAATACCAGCAAGGTCTCAGCGACCCGCAGGAGAATCGCGCAACAGAGACGCTGGCGGCTTGTTTGGTTTTTAGCGCGGAGGCGCGGCGAGAGTTTTTGATATTTCTGTTCGGTGGGAAGCGGCGTTTTGAGATCGGAGATATGGCAGCATACGTGGTTTCAACCCAGCAGCAGACGGCAGATGGGAGCTGGGTAGATTTGCTCATCGAAAAGGATGGTGAAGAAAACATCGTGGTGGAAGTGAAAGTGAAAGACGAGGAGCGCGGCGATCAGATTCAAAAGTACCGGGACTGGCTGGAGAAAACGAAAAAGGGAAACCATTATGTGTTCAACTTGGTCAAACAACATGAGCCGGCATTTGACATCAAAAAGCATGGCGGCGAGCAGCACCACACTTGGAGGGAGCTTTATGATCATCTTTCCAGAGTCAAGAAGCAGGAGTTGGAGACAACGGACGCAAGTCTTATCGAACATTTCTGCAATTATTTGGAAGTGGAGGGGATTGTGAGCACTTGGAAGCCAAATGAGATTTTAGCCTATGGCCCAGGCCTTGTGGCGAGGCGAGCGATTGTAAATCTTTTTGAGCAGGTGGCGAGGCGTTTGGATGAGTTGGGGCTGGATTATGAGACAAAAATCATGATGCCGGAAACTGAGTGGGCGCGACTTGAAATAGGGCGAACGTCATGGAAGGCGATCTTTGGAGAAAAGGGCTATTTGAACAAGGTTTACGCGTTCTATATGATGCAAGACGTTTGGAGTGCCAAGGCAGATGGTTTCTCTTTTGAAATCCAACTTTGGAATCGGTGGCATCGGTGTGATTGGGATGTGACGGAGCCAAAGTTGTCGCAGTGGCTGAAGAGACTAAAGCAGGAGGGTTTTGAGCGGTGCGCAGAACTTCGGGGCAATAAACCACTGAAGGCTGACATTGACGGTTACAAATTTAGTGAGCGTCCGGCGCAGATTAGCGCGTTTAGTTCGGACGTTGCAGTACAGTTGATTTCAACAGTTCAAATCGAGACGATGACCAGTGATGCGTTGGTCGATGAGGTTTATCAACGGGTGTTGTTGTATTGCAACATCGTCTCGCAATTGAGGTAGAAATGCCTGCCGTGGTGTCCAGCGTGGCGACTTGATGCTCGGCTCGTTCTGCGGCTGCGGCACGACGAGTGACGCCGCCGAGAAACTCGGCCGTGACTGGATCGGCATTGACGTAACGCAACTGGCCATTTCGCTCATCAATTGCCGCCTGCAAGACACCTATGGCAGCCGCCTCAAGTTCGTCGCCGGCTCCGCCCGCACCGCTGCTGATGATGAGATTCTCCCTCTCCCCAAGGGAGAGGGAGAATCCTTCGCCGCAAACTCACGACACCAACAACTCTTGGATACACTCCACCGAGAGGATTTCCCGAGTTGGGCTTTTCGGGGGCCAGTGCTAAAGTCTTTCCGCCATGAAGACGGGGACGATCATCGGTGAGTATCTCATTGCACGACTTCACGCCTACGGCGTGCGCCACGTGTTCGGCATTCCCGGCGACTACGTGCTCGGCTTCTACGATCAACTCCTCCACAGCCCGCTCCGCCTCATCAATACCTGCGACGAGCAGGGCGCGGGCTTCGCCGCCGACGCCTACGCGCGCGTGCGCGGCTTGGGCGCCGTCTGCGTCACCTATTGCGTGGGCGGGCTGAAGGTCGCCAACACCACAGCCGAGGCCTTTGCCGAGAAATCGCCGGTCGTCGTCATCAGCGGGGCGCCGGGCATGAACGAGCGCGAGCGGAACCCGCTCCTCCACCACAAGGTGCGCGAGTTCGACACGCAAAAGAAAGTCTTCGAGCAACTCACCGTCGCCTCAACCGTCTTGAGCGATCCGCAGACGGCCCTCCAGGAAATCGACCGCGTCCTCCACACGGCGCTGCGTTACAAGCGCCCGGTGTACATCGAACTGCCGCGCGATCAGGTCGGCCTGCCCGGCATCCCGTCTCACCGGCCCGGCGAACTGCGCGAGCGCAGCGACCCGCGCACCTTGCGCGCCGCCCTTGATGAGACGGTCGCCCTGCTCAACGCGGCGCGGCGGCCGGTCATCCTCGCCGACGTGGAGGTTCATCGCTTTGGCCTGCAAGACGCGCTCCTCAAGCTGGCGGAGAAGACCAACATCCCGGTGGCCGCCACCCTGCTTGGCAAGTCCGTCATCGGCGAGCAGCATCCGTTCTACCTTGGCGTCTATGAAGGCGCGATGGGCCGGGAAGAAGTGCGCCGTTACGTGGAGTCGAGCGATTGCGTCCTTCTGCTCGGCGCGTTCATGACCGACATCAACCTGGGCGTGTTCACGGCCCGGCTCGATCCCGGCCGCTGCATCTCCGCCACCAGCGAGAAGTTGTCCGTGGGCCACCACCATTACGAGGACGTGCGCTTCCAGGATTTTGTGAACGCCCTGCTGCGCGGCAAGCTCCGCCCTCGCGCCTTGCCCCGCCTGCCGGGGCCGCGTCCAGGCGCGCTGTTCAGCAAGGGCCGCCCGGCAGCACAGCATCGACCGCGACCGGGTTCCCGCCCGCTGAGCGTGAAGCGGCTCTTCGAGCGGTTGAACTCCTTCCTCCGCGACGACACCTGTGTCATTGCCGACGTAGGCGACGCGCTCTTCGGGGCGGCGGACCTCTTCATCCATCAGCGCACCGAGTTTATTTCGCCGGCCTATTACACGTCCATGGGCTTCGCCGTGCCCGCGGCCCTCGGCGCACAACTGGCCAATCCGAAGCTCCGTCCGCTGGTGCTGGTCGGCGACGGCGCGTTTCAGATGACCGGCCTCGAACTGGCCACCGCGGCGCGCTACCGATTAAATCCGATCGTGCTTGTCCTGAACAACCGCGGCTACGGCACCGAGCGGCACATTCACGAAGGCCCCTACAACGACCTCTGGCCGATGCATTATCACCGCATCCCTGAATTGCTCGGGGCGGGGCGCAGCTTCATCGTGGAAACCGAGCGCGACCTCGACGCCGCGCTCACCGCAGCGGAGCAACACACCGCAAGCTTCTGTCTGCTGGAAGTGCGCCTGGACCCGCTGGACCGCTCGCCCGCCTTGCACCGGCTCGCCGAACGGTTGTCGAGAAAAGTGTGAACTGACTTGGATCGAGGGGGGTAAAACGTGATGCGTAAAACGTGATGCGTAAAACGTAACATGTCACCACGCGCAAGACTCAACTCACGCTCACCACCGTTTTACGTTTTACGCATTACGTTTTACCCCCACATTTCACGCCTTCCGCCCTCCGTGTAGAGTAGGCGGAGCCGACGGGTTGAAAGGCACGCGGCCAATGACCGTCTGGCTCCGCCCCTCATCGAACCGGACAGGCGGTTTTCCCGCATCCGGCTCTCCGAGGGCCATTCACGCGCATCGCTTCTACGCCGTGGCCC
>JACRJZ010000157.1 GCA_016219875.1 Verrucomicrobiota bacterium
AAAGCACTGCGCCGCCCGGCGCTGTTGGGCGTCGCGGCGTGTCGGCAGAGCGCCGCATTTCCTGGCTTGAGGCCGTGGAGGGCGGCGCTCTGCCGGGACGCCGCTACGGGGTTTGGAATCGCCTCAGTTCTTCACCAGCGGATTGCCGTCTTTGTCGGTGCGCTTGCCCATCGCGACGAAGATGATGTCGATCAGCGCCCAAATGCCGAGGCCACCGCAGGTGATCAGCTTGAGGATGCCCAGCCCGATGTGGCCCGTGTAGAAGCGGTCCACTCCCAGGCCACCGAGGAAGATGGCCAACAGCAGGGTGACCAGCCAGCTTTTGCCCTGGGACGGTTGTGGAGGATTGAGGGGAGTTGTTTCGCCATTGCTCATAGGGTTCTCCTGACTTCGATTTGTGGTTCGAATTGATGTTCGGTGCAACGTGTGAACCGCGGTGCTGACGGCGGCATCATGGCGTGCAGCCTTGAAGAGTCAATTTCAAAACCGTGGCCGCCGACGTGCGGCCACGGTGGATTTAAAAATCCCTGGATCGTAGCAGCCGACGTGAGGAGGCTCTGATTTCAGATCCGAAATCAAAACAGAGCCTCCTCACGTCGGCTGCTACGTGTTCTTGAATCAGCCCTGGACGTGCGGCCGGGCTGCATCTATTCCACGGTGATCGCGAGCAGGAATGGGCAGGAGGGAGACTTGGTGGACACGAAGTCCAGGCTCGTCACCGCTGTCTCCGGATGGGGATTGTTCCAGGTGATCGCGTAGAGACAAATTCGCTCCTGGTCGTGGGTGGCGGCGTTGGTGCCGAGCCAGGCCACGGTGCCGTGGACCACTTCGAGCGAAGCCTTCGGACTCCACCACCAATTGCGGAGCTCGTCGCCGTAGCGCAGCGGGATTTCCTCGCTCCGGCCGTCGGCAAAATGAAGGACGTAGCTGCCGGCGTGCCGGCCATGCTCGACGCCCCAAACGGTGCCGTGCAGGAAATGCAGGCGCCGGCATTTTCGGTTCACGGCGATGCCTTCCACGGCGTCCGGGTAGAAGAGGCGGCGGTTCTCCAGGTAACCCCCGCCCAGTTGGATGAGACCGCGCGGATCAAAATGCGCCGGCCCGAAACGCCGCCATCCCGTCGGCAGGCTCGACAGATTGTTTTCGGCGAAGTCGCCCGTCCAATTGCTGCTCAGCGTCACGTTGCAGAACTTGGTGAGGTCCACCGCGGCCTGCTTGGGCAGCGGTGCGGACCCGCCGGGAGCCGAAGCGTTTGCGGTGGCGGCGGGACGCTGGATCGGCGACCAGAGGACGCCGGCCCCCAATCCCAACAGGGCCGCGCCGCCGTAGCCCGCGAGGACGGCCCAGCGCCATCGACGCTCGACCCGGCGCTGCCGGCGCACGGACTGGCCCCGGTGCAGCAGCGACAGGTCCGCGTGCAGGTCCGCGGCGCTCTGGTACCGGTTCCGCGGTTCGGGAGCGCAAGCCTTGAGGAACACTTCATTCAACTCGGCGAGTTGCCGCTGGGTTTGCTCTTCGCCGAGTTCCGTCGGCAACAGCGGAAACTCCAGGCGGTCCTGTCCGGTGCTGGCCTCATAAAGCACTTTGCCCAGACTGAAGACGTCGGCCTGCGCCGAGCCGGGGCCTTCCGGCGGAATGTAGCCCTCCGTGCCCACGAACGATGCGCTTTCGCCGGCCTCGCCCACCAGCCCGATGTCTCCGAGCTTGGGCGTGCCGCCGACGTAGAGGATGTTCGACGGCTTCACGTCGCGATGAATCAGCCCGTGCTGGTGGATGTGGCTCAGCGCGCTGCTCAGACCCACGCCGAGGGCCACGCACTCCTCGAAGGGCAGCCGTCCGCGCCGCTTCAGTTCACGCGCCAACGTCAGCGGCTGATACCGCGTCATACGCCGGGCAAAATCTTTCTCCGTCGCCGCGCCTTCCGCGGCGTCATCGGCCAGCTCCATCACGTAATAGAAATAGCCTTCCGGCTCATGACGCCCGACGTGAAGGATGTCCACCAGCCCGTCGTGCGACCGAGAGAGCGGCTCGATGTGGAGGATGCCGTGGAACTCGCGCTCGTAGGGCCGGGCGTCGCGGAAGTTCTCCCGATGCACCACCTTCACCGCGCGCCACTGGCCCAGAACGCTGCGGGCCAGCCACACCTCGCCGTAGCTCCCGCGGCCAATGCGGCGGACCAGCTCGTGATCGGGGACTACAGGAACACGTCCGGCCGCTTCTGCGTCCACGGAGGCGGCCGGCAGTCTCCGCGGATCGAACGAATTGCTTGCCATACACATCTCGCGCCCCAGACCGAAGCGCGAGGCAGCGGAGAAACTATGGAAGCGAGAGACGGCGCTGGCAAGTGAGGGAAATAGGAGGCGACTTCAAAACCTCGTAGCAGCCGACGTGAGGAGGCTCAAACTCCAAGGGAAACAGAGCCTCCTCACGTCGGCTGCTACGGTTCTGAAAGAGGCTCGAGTTTTTCTGTTTCCTCGCCCGACGCCTGCTGGTAGAACCACCGCCACAAGCAGAACGCCGGATGAGCCAGCTGCCCATCGCGCGCGGCAACGCAGAGCCAAAGGAACCAATTATGCAGACCGAAACTGTGGAAGTGGCCGGAACGATCATCGCCTGCGAGGAGCAGATGCTCGTGTTCAACAATCTCAAATGGGGCGCCTTCACCTTCCCCTTCACAAAGCTGCGCCGCTGGCAGGACCCGAACTTCGGGCTGGGCTTCCGTCAGGAGGAACCCCAAGCCGCCGCTATTCGCGCGGCGTCGGAAATCCTGGGCCACACCTTCGCTGAAACCGAGTGGCCCCGCCTCCAGCACGAGGTGACCGAGTACCGTCAAAGCGATGCCGACGGCATCTGGAAGCTCTACCACCTGCACCTGTTCGGAATGACCTTGCCGGCCAAGCCGCCGACGCTGGGCGCGGGCTTGCAGACCGAGTGGCTCACCGTGGCCGAGCTGCGCGCGCGCAAGCCGGTGTCATCCACCGTGCGGTACTTGCTCGCCTGTCTCGAAGAGCAAGGCAAGCTGCCGCCGTGGAAGCAGGCGGTCACGCGGTCCGGCGCGTGAACCAGATGGCGTTTTCGCGCGTGAGCAATTCCTCGCACTCACGCACCAGTTTCTCGAAAGCCTGACGATGGGCCGCTGAATCCTCGGCCAGCGTCTCCATCTCCTTTTCCATTTTGGCGAGTTGCTCCGCGCTGCGCTGGTAGGTGCCCGCCAGTTCCGCGTGACGCCGGAAGTTCGACCAACCCAGCGCGCCCGTGGCTCCGGCCAGGCAAGGCCAGACGAACGTGAGCAGGTTCTTCAACGCTGGCTCCAATTCCGTCCCCGCGGCGGGCCGCGCCAGATGAACCACCATGGCAATCGCGAGGCCGGCCGCCCCCAATTCGCACAGCACCGCCAGTACCATGAACACTCGCCGCCGTTTCTGGTTGAAGGCAGCCTTGCCCTGATACCACGTAGCCTGATCCTGCACGCGGCCGTCCAGATACAGCCGCACCTTGTCCGAATGCGGGCCGGCGCGCACGGCCTTCATGCGCTCCGTGATCTCCAGCTGCGCGGCGGGCGGCATGGCTGGCGTCTCGACCGCCTGGAGCCACTCGGCGCGAATCCGTTCGATGGCGTCCGCCAACTCCGCGTCCGCTGCGGAGGCGCCGTTGGAGAAACCGCGACCCTCGGCGGACCGCTCCGCGTCCATCATGTAAGCCCAGGACAGGCTGCGGACCTGCTCGGCGGCGGCGCGGCTCCGGCACCAGATGCGTTCGCAGCGCGGACGCTTTTGCACCAGCACGCGCGTGACCAGCAGGGCCAGCACACACAACGCCAGCGCCAGCGCAAAGAACGTCCGCCCGGTCAGGCTGTAGCTCATTTGCGCCACCGACGCGCCGACCACGCCCAGGATGACGTGCGCCTTCAAGTAACGGACGTGGCGGCCTTGGAAGAAGATCGCGTGACGGTCCGCGTCCTGGAAGGTGCGCGGCAGGTCGGAGTCACCCAGGCGTGCCGGTGGATTCATGCTGGCGCTGCTTGTAACACCCAGCCTGGCCGAAGCCAAGCCGCTAGATTATCCGGGGGCATCGACCCAAATCCGAAGCCCGAAATCCGAAAGGTGATTTCGCAACTGTAGCAGCCGACGTGAGGAGGCTCTGATTCCTCAAGAGTTTGAGCCTCGTTACCTCGGCTGCTACGGAGTTTTGAAATCGCCTTTCGGATTTCGGATTTCACATCTCTCCTGGCAACACATGCCTTGCGTCCGGCTTGGGGGAGTGCTACACCCCTCACCATGAAATCGACCAAAGGCAACTCTCGTTGGGGGCTGGCCGTGTACGTGGCCGTGCGGGACGCGAAAGGGCGCGTGCTCCTGCTCCGCCGCAGCAGCACGAGGAGCCATTTCGCCGGATGTTGGGAATTGCCCGGCGGCAAGCCGGTGCAGGACGAATCGTTCGACGCTACTGCGCTCGTTGAGGTGTTTGAGGAGACGGGCCTGGACGTCAAGCTCACGGGCGTGGCCGGCGCGGCGGAAGGCTCGGTGCCGGGTCTGCAAGTGGCCATGCTCATCCTCGAAGGCCGCACGCGGGCCACCAAAGTCACGCTCAGCAACGAGCACGATGACTTTCGCTGGCTGCGGCTGGACGAGGTCGGCTCCCTGAAACTGCGGCCGGGATTTGATCGGTTCTTTGCCAGCTACGGCCAGCGGTGACGCAGTCAGCCCGGCAACAAGACTGAAACCGAAGCCCGCAGCAGCCGCGCGGCCGAAGCGCGGGTTTCGTGACCTGCAGCCACGCGGCCCCAACGAACCGTCCTCCCTCACCCCGGCCCTCTCCCATCCGATGGGAGAGGGAGGACCACGTCACGCGTCGTGACGAGGCAGGCGTTGGCTTGCACCAAGCGTGCGTAGCGCGTTCCCTCTCCCGTCGGACGGGAGAGCAGCCGCGCGGCCCAAGCGCGGGTTTCGTGACCTGCCGCGACGCAGCCCCAGCGAACCGTCCTCCCTCACCCCGGCCCTCTCCCATCCGATGGGAGAGGGAGGGCCACGTCACGCGTTGTGACAAAGTCGGCGCGAGTCGGCCACGAGCGTGCGCAGCGTGTTCCCTCTCCCGTCGGACGGGAGAGGGTCAGGGTGAGGGTTGGTTTCCCAGAATTCCGCGATCAACTTGGTCGGCCGCTCACCGCACACGCAGCAGGCGGTAGAAGCGGTTGGTCACGACGGGCCGCGCGGTGTAGCTGCCGTCGTCGTGGAAGGAGAAGGCGCCGTCCGTGGACCGGAACACCACCGGGACGTTGATCCAGACCGGCGGGTTGAGGGTTTCGGCGTATTGCACGATGAACTCCGCCCACGGCTCCGCGGTCCAGTTCATGGTGAGGTTGGCGCCGGTGCGGCCAACCGAAGTCACGGCCAGCCGCGGCGCCGGGTTGCCGTTGCACCTGATGTCGATGGTCAACGTGAATGCGGCGTTCGTGCCACTCAGGTTCGTCACGGCGAGGTAGTAGCGGCCAACCCGCACCGGCGGAATATTCAGCGTGAACGTCGTGTTGCTGGTGTTGGCCGCCACGAGCACGTCGTTGCCGCCGGTGAGGGGCAATTGGTCCTGGTTGAACCACACGTCCACGTTCGTAACGGCGGTCAGGGTGTGGACGATGGTGCCGTTGGTGCAAAGCACGTCGAACATGAAGTAAGTCACGCCGTTGGGGGCGTTGGTGCCATCGTACGGCACCTCGTCATCCATGCGGATGGCCGGCGGATTGGTCGGGATGTAGGCGAGCGACAACTCCCAGCCCAAGAGCGCCGAGTTGGTGACCTGGCCGTTCAAGCGGTCGTCCCAGACTTCGAGTTGCCAGAAGCCTTGCGCCCGCTCGCCCAGCATTGGGGAGAGCGACTCTTCAGGAAGGTAGTACTCGTTGCCGGTTTCAATGATCTGAATGTGGTCGAGCAGCACGCCCAGCGGATGGCCGGAAATGCGGATGGCGGTGCTGTTGGTCGCCGCAACGAAATTGAGCGTGGTGACGGTCCAGTTCGAGTGAGAGATGACCGAGTTGGTGTACGCGCCTTCGATGGCTAGCGTGAAGTTGGGCTGGGGCGTGAGGCGGTCAAACTTGCCGTTGGTGGACGCATTGAATATCCCGTACACCTCAGCGGCGCTCAGAGCACGATTGTAGATGGAGAACTCGTCAATAACACCGTCGAGATACTCATCCCGACCTGAGTCTTCGGTTGCTCCGATCACGAGGGGCGCAGGAACGATGGTGCTGGCAAGATTTCCCACGATCGTCTTGTTCGTCACCATGATGCTATCAAGGAATGTCTCCAATCGTACCCACCCATTCGAAACCTGCTTGAAGATGGCAGCGGTGTGATGAAAGACGTCTGTGGTGGGCAGGGGGAAGTACGCTGAGATTTCGAATCCACTGCCAGGCCAGTCGCCACCGGATACTGCGAGATCGTTGTAAACAAGATCAAAGCCTTTTCCTGTGCCGACATTGAGCGCGTAGTTGATTTTGCTGCTCTGTCGTTTGCTGAACAGCGCTCGTCCCGCGTCCCAAATGGAACTCAAAAACCAAGTTTCCACGGTCAGTTCCTTACTAAAATTGAGGCTTGGCGCGTTCGGCACACGCAAATACGCCGTGGATCCGTTCAGCAGGAATCCGGCCCCCACTTTGCCTAGTGCGTAGGTCAGGCCGCCTTGCGCCAGCCCCACATTTGTCCCGACCAAGTCCAAAGTATTGGACTGCCCTGACCACCAAGCAACGATGCCCGGCCCGCGATGGGCGATGCTGATCCTGTATTCTTTGTCAGGAATCGTCGTCAGGTTGGTGACGATCTCCGCACTGGCCAACGCCACGCATTGCGTGCCGGCGTAAGCCAACAGCGGGTCGTTGATGACCGTGACTTGGTTGGTCAGCACCCGCCAGCCTTCGACGAACTGGTTGGCGATGTAGGTGGCCGAGGCCGCGGTTTCGAAGCCGGAGTCCACAATGTTGGTGAGGTTCAAATTCGTGTTCACGTAAGGCGGGACGCCGAACTTGATCGGCGTGCGCGCCTTCAGCGGGTCTTCGCTGAAGGTGGCGTAGCGGTAGAGGTTGGTGATGATTTCGATCTGCTCAACCCTGAAAGAATCAAAGAGAACTCCAGATGAGAATCCGTTGGAACTGGCCACCTCGAGCAGCGATCCCAAAGGACTCGTGGCATTGAAGACAACCGATGTGTGGCGCCAGCCCAACTCGGTCCAGGTGTTGGCCATGTCGGCGACCAGATCGAGAACATTGGTGTTCTCCACCAGGATGGCCGCCTGCGGAATCACGATCTGCGGATTGCCGGGCATGTTCGTCTGGGAATCGGGGTTGCGCGTGTAAGCCAGACTCAGCATGTACTGCGCGCCGGGCCTCGTGTTGAGGTTGGTGGAAATCGTCCCCAGAGCAAGCCACCCGTTGATGTCGATGCAATTGGTGCCCGAATCGGGCATGGAACCAAAGCCCTGGAAAGGAAACACCTCGATATTGCCGCTATCGACACTCCATCCTGAAACGATGTCGCCGGGGAAATAAAGGAAGCTAGACTCCGCATCCTCAAACCCATTCTCCATCACCGTCGCCAGGAAATTGGTCACGATGTTCGTCACATTGATCCCGTAACCCACGGTGCTGGTCAGACCGCGGTTTTCCGCCAACAGCAGGCGCGTGCCGCTGGGGCTGACCAGGTGCAACACCAAATCGCTGGCCCGCTCGTGGTCGATGCGCACGCCCACTTCAATCGACGCCACCCGCCGGTCGTCCGGCACAAAGAGGGCCGCGCCGTTCGTCTCTCCGTTGAACAGCCCCGCCCGCGTCATCGCGATATCCGGCAGTGTCAGCGAGTTCGTCGATCGGAGCTGCGCGAAGGAGGCGAAGGCGAACGTGCGCTGAATCTCAATGGTGAGGGTGACGTTGGCGAAGGCCACGGAATCGGGATTGAACACGCCGATGGAGTAATGCCCCGGCAAGAGCGGTGGCACTTCGTTCTGGCCCCAATCCAGACAGGCCCCCGGCGGCTGAACGTAGAGCGATTGGCTGCCTGGATCGTCGATGTCCGCTCCCGTCGGCAGGCCGCCCGGACGGACGATCAGCCACACCCCCACGTCGGTGCTCACGCAGACATGGAGGTTGGTGGCGTCGCCGGGCACATCCACCCCGGCGTAAAGCCAGCCGCGCGGGCCGATGCGGACCGGCCGCGCCGGATACTGGTCGTCCGGTTGCGGTTCGATGAGCAGGTCAAACACATCCACATCCGTGTCGTGGTGCAGAGCATTGTCCACAATGTCAAAGAACCACGGCCCCGCCGCCTCGTGGCCGATGAAGTCGCGCAGAGCGCCCGGCCCGTCCGGCGGATCGTAGGTGTCCGGCGGCTCGTCGTTCCGGTTGCTGTCGTCATAGATAAACGTCTCCGTCAGCACTTCATCGCCCCAGGAACGGTGGTTCATGAGTGTGGCCGTGGCCGTGCCCAGGCTCGCGTCGTCGTCGTGGTTCAAGACGCCGATGACGTCGCCGGGCAATTCGTGAGTGATCGTGTTCGTGACGATGACGCGCTGGACCGTCATCGGGTAGATGGCGACGGCTACGATGGTGGTGCCGCCGGGTCGTTCAGGTGTGCCATCCGGGATCGCCACCCGATAGCCATAGACAATCTGGTTTCCGTTGCTGTCGAGGTTGCTGAGCCGGTCCGTGGCCATGGCGAAGAACGTGTAGTCCGCTGCCTGCTGGTCCTCCGACTTGATGCCGACGTAGTAGGTGTCGTCCTGTCTGGAGTCGGTGTAGAGGACCATTTCCGAGCCGCCCCGGCGCACCGAGCGGTCGGCCGAAGCGATCACGTTCGGATCGAGGTTCAACAGGCCCGGATTCTTGGAGACAAAGATGTCGATGTCCGCGTCCTTGTAGCGGGGCCGCGCGGGCTTGGCCTGGTTGGGCTGGAGGAAGCCGATGTTCCGCGGCTGGAACGTCATGAAGACGACGTTGGTGAACGTGGTTTGGTTGCTGAGGACGTAGAAATTCCACTGCTCCTGGGTGCCGTTGGTGGAAGGGAGGTAAGTCGGGTTCGCGCCCACCCGCTCGTGGAGGAGCATGAAGAAGTTGTTGCTGGAGTTGGCGCTGAACGCTTTCACGATCGGGTTGGTATCGACGGTCGTGGTCGGCGCGGCGTCGAACTGCTTGATGCCGCCGTTGAAGTTCGAGATGCCGCACGAGGCCACCAACGCGTAATCCTGCGCCAGGCCGGTGGCCGGGTAGCTCTCGAGGGCATCGACGTGGACGCGCCGGGCGCGCACGGTCACGGAGTAGCCCAGTTCCGGGTGCGGCGCGGGGAGGTAGATGTTCTCGACGTTGTTCACCACGTCCAGGGCGGCGGTGAAATTGGTGGCCGCGATGTTCGTGGCCCCGCCAATGTTGGTGGAAACGCCGATGGCCTGCGACCAGATGCTTTTCTCCTGAAAATAATTTCCGACATAGACCTGGTTCGGATTCGCCAAGTTCGTGACGATCAAGTCCAGGTCGTTGACCAGCTTGATGCCGGCCACCGGATTGGCCGGCGGATCGGTCCAGGCCAGCGTGAAGCGCAGCGGGTAGAAGCCGCGCGAGCTGGGCTGGATCGTCACCGTGCGCGACTGGCTGGAGCCGGTGGAGAGCGCGTTGGTGGAGTCCTGTTCCACGAACTGGATCGGAGCGGGCTGGGTCGCTCCGGCGGCGACCGCCGGCAGGCAGTTGGTCAAGTTCACCAAGCCCCAGCCCTGGATGTTCGGCACGATACCGCGCGCGTTGAAGTCGTATTGCTGGTGGATGGTGCGGGCGCCGTTGACGAGCAGCGCCTTCATCAAGGCCGGGCTGTTCGTCCGTCCCTGTTGTTTGATGAAGTATTCCTCCATCAGCGCCAGCGCGCCGGACACCGCCGCCGCCGACATGCTGCCGCCCGACTCGTAACGGTAGAACCACGGGCCGCCGTCCGGTCCCAGGGTGTTGTTCAGGTTGGAGAGCACGATGGAGTAGTCGGTCGTGTCGTTGGTGAAGATCACCGTCGCCGTCATGCCGAACCACACGCCGGCCCGCTTGTTGGTGTTGACCACAGTGTAGAAGACCACGTCGTTGGTCAGCGGCGGCGAACCGATGTTCGCGAAGTTCGTCCCCGGATTGACCGGGCCGGGATCGGGCGACAATGGCGGCAGCGGCGGCGCAAACATGCGGATGGCCACCGGCAAGTCAGGAAACGGGTTCGGCGAAGGCAGGTTCGGGTTTGCATTGGGATAAACATTCACCCGGAACTCCATCGGCAGCGGCCCGTTCACGGTCAGCGAGTAAAGGTTCGTCGAGTTCGGTGGCGCGAAGACGTCCTCGTACACCTCCGTCTGGACGTTGCGCGGCTGCACCCACGGCACCATGAAGTTGGTCGCGCGACACGACACCACCATTGCGCCGGGCGCGATCACGTCGGGCTTGAAGCGGCCGGCGTCGGTGTCTTGCGGGATGCCCACGTTGCCGCGACTGGAGCCGGCGGCCACCACGTTGCTGCTGTCGGTTGAGCCGAGCCACGGCCGGTTGGAACTGACGAGTTGGGTCACGCCGTTGGTGACGTGGACCCAATTGGTGATCTGCCGCAACAATTCGGACATGCCGACGGTGATGACGTTCTTGCCCGTGCCGGGCGACTGGACGGTGTCGGGATCGCCGCGGGTGCCGTCGTCGTTGCCGCCGCCCGAACCGCCCGCCGGGAAGACGAAGAGCATGGGCTGGGCGTTGCTCGCGCCGATGACGGCGTCGCGCGTGGCGGCGTCAAAGCTGGCGGCGTGGATGTCGTAGTCCAGCGAGGGGTAGTTCCAACTGTTGTTCGAGATGAGGTTGGTGTTGAGCGCGGCCTGCTCCTGCAAATATTGGTCGGTGCGCGGGCTGAACGCGCCGATGGAGTAGAGCTTCGCCTTGGGCGCCATGCCCCGGAAGTTCGCGCCTAAGCGGGAATGGCGCGCGGCGGACTCTTTGCCGTCAGGCGAGGCCGGCACGGTGCCCGACTGCGTGCCATCGCCCGCGATGGTGCCCGCGACGTGCGTGCCGTGGCCGCTCGACAGGTCGGTCAGCGACGACGGCAGATCGCCAAAGACGCGGTTCTGGAGATCGGGATGGCTGGCATCGATGCCGGTGTCGTTGACGTTCACCGACACGCCGTCGCCGGTCAGGCCCAGGATGTTGTTTGTCGGGTTGGTGGTGTTCGTCAGCCCCCCAATGATGCTGAGACGCTGGCGAACGAGGTCGTTGGCCGGGCGGCGCTCGCGGAACTTCTCCACCAACTGGACGCTCGGCATCTGCGCGATCAGCGGCAGCGTGTCGCCGTGGGTGAGCACGCTGAGCATCGGGCCGAAGGGCGTCCGCTCTTCCGCCAAAACTTCCGCCGACAGCGGCAGCGCGCCAAGCGACTGCACGAAGCGGTCCCGCTGGCCAGGGAAGCAGACCACGTTCAACACGCTGCCCACCGGCAACGGCATCTTCTCCATCGCGCGGGCCAGGAGGTCCGGCTCCAGCTTGTAGTACGGCTCGAACGGCAGGACGGACTGAGTGGCGGGAAGCGATTCCAGTTTCTTGGCCACGCCCGCGTCGGCGCGGACGAGGTAGGCGTTGTTCGGAATGTAGGAGACAATTTCTGCGCCGGCGTCGGCGAGTTCTTTGCGGAAGGCCTCGGCCACCGCCGAGCGCGACTGGACGATGTAGCTCTCCGGGTCGCCAGCGGCGCGGAGGGATTCTGGTACCGGCATCCCGCCGACCGAGGTGTCGATCAGCGCGTTGCGCAGGAGGATGGCGCGGTCGTTGCGGACGAGTTGCGCGTAAGGCTGCGGCGTGTTGCGCAGGCGATAGTAAGCGCGGTTGGTGGCGTAGGCGGCGGCGTTTGGCTCCGGCCAGACCACCGGCGGCGCGGAGACGAGGCGGAACGGCGCCGTGACCGCGCTGGACGGCGCGGGCTGCGGCGGCGGCACGGCGTTGGTGTCCGGCCCCGGACGCTGGCGCGCGGCGCGCTGGTTGCCGAGGTGCCAGAAGTAGCCGGCGGCGAGGAAGAGCAGGACGCTCAGGACCGCCCAGAAGCGAGGTCGTGATTTCATGGGAACGTAAGAGGGTGGAGGGTGGAACCCAAATACCGAAGTGGAAACCACGAAATACACGAAACACACGAAAGGACTCGGCGTTCGTGCCCCGTCGAGCTACGCCAAACCTGCCCTCGCTGGAGGACCTGAGATGGCGTCGCTCTTTCGTGTAGTTCGTGTATTTCGTGGTTCATCAACTCCGGCGTTCAGGTTAAAGGGGTGGAAGCAGTTGTTGATTCGCAGTCATGGGACGGGGCCGGCGCGTCAATCCGGCGGCAGGATGTTGAACGTCTCGATCACCGTGCGGGGCTGGACCGGCGTGCCTTCGACGCGGACGACGGCGCGGACGGCCACTTCGGCGGTGACCTGGTAGTTGCGGCAAACGCGCGTGGCGGGATCGATGGAGCCGTCTGCCGGCTTGAGCGACTGCCCGTAGGCGTAGATCACGAAGCGCGGCTCGCCGATCTTCACCAGCGAAAGAATCTGCATGGGCAGGCGCTCGTAGGCGGTGTCGGTGAGCGCCCACCACTGCTGCGGCTGGCTGCTGGTATTCAGCCAGGGCGAGTTGATTGTCAGTTCGGGCACCTGGAGGAATTGCGACAAGCTGGTGAACGTCCCGTTGGGCAGCGTCTTCCGGTAAACATTGATGCCATCCACGAGCTTCTGGATCGCCGGAGTGGCCGGCGGCGGCGGGGGCGGCGGGTTGGTCAGCACATCGACGGCCCAGGGCTGGACGAGCACTTCCACCAGCGCCTGCTTGTTCGTGCTCAGGCTCATGACTTCTTCGTCGGTGCGGGGGTTTTGCAGAAGCGCGACGCCCGACAACACGGCGGACCAGGCGGCGAGGTTGGTCTGATTGATGGAGAGCAATCCGCGCATGGAGTTGGCGTCGGTGGCCGCGGTGAAGATGTCGGCCAGAATCCAATCGTTGGTGGGATAGGCGCGGACGAAGCGGAAGCTCTGGTCGCCGTTGGTGGGATACCAGAGGAAATCCGCCGACACCGTCGCCCAGGCGGCCACGTCAATGGCTTCCGGTTTGAAATAAACCGACTGCCAGGGCGTGCCGCGATGGACGCGCCCCAGCCAGCCGACGCTGGGAAACTTGCCGTTCGGGAAATCCCAGTCGTCCGAACTCTTCACGCCGGGATCCTTGGTGGCGGGATTGTAGGCGTAAGGGTCCATGGGATTCATGGGATCCTGGTTGTTCTTGGGATTGCCGCCCCACGGCGCGTAGTTCTCGTTGAGGTTGGTCAATGTGGCGTGCGAGAGATTGACCGGCACCGGAAACGTCGGCGGCACGACGTGATCGACGAACACGTTGGTGCCGCCTGGCAGCAGCAGATCGCCGACATGGTAGTGGACCAGCGGATCGTTCGCCTGCCAGGTGATCGTCTTGAGCAGCTTGCGCGTGGGGTTGAACGGCGACTGCATCTTCAGCCCAGGGTAGGGGGTGAAGTTCGTGCCCGCACCGCCAATCGAGCCGAGTCCGAAGAAGTCCCGGGCGGCGGCGATGGACTTGTCCTTGTCCTGCGTCGTGGCCTGGGCGTCCAGGTAGTCGGTCCAGGTCCGCGTGCTCACACCTTGATTGCCGAGCGCCACGTCGATCTGCTTCAGGATGCCGAAGGTGACGATCTGCTCGTTCACCGTGCCGTTCGGGCGGTTGGTGTTCCAGAGTTGCGCGACCACGCTGTCCTCGATCGAGCCGTCCAGGCCGCCCACCGGGTCATCCCGCATCATCAGCGAATCGAAGTCCAGCGAGGTGCTGAAATCTTTCGTGGTCAGGAAATCCACGATGTTGTCCCCGTCGCTCAGGATGTATAGGAACTCGTTGGTGAGGGTGAGATACCAGTTTGGCACCGGGAAGCCGACGCCGGTTTCAAAGAGGTTCAGGCCCACGGGATCAAAGCTGCTGCTTCGAAACCGGTACACCGACGGCGGGATGAACACCTGGTTGGTGTTGAGTGGGAGCAGGAAGCTCTTCCCCGTCCAGAACCTCGGCGGCAACGCGGAACTCACCGAGTTGGTGGCCGTCCAGCGGAAGTTGTAGCCCCGCTCGTTGGTGATGGTGACGGTCGCCAAATCCGAGGCCTCCAGCAGCAAGGCGTTGGTGTAGGGCGCGTCGTAAGAGTTCCACGCTTCCACGGCGAAGAGGTTCGAGATGCCGAGGACGTACATCTGGTTGGTCTGAGAGGGCGGCAAGTTGGTTTGGGCGCGGAAGAATTCCAACTTGCGCGTGAGTTGCACGTCGGTGCGCATCGAGCACTCGTTGAAGTTCGGGAAGCCCTTCTTGGCGCCGACTACCACCGGCACGCCGTGCTGCCGGTTGTCGGCCAGCCAAGTCGCGATGGTGCTGCGCCGATTGTCGTTGGTCCAGCCGGTGAGGGTGACGTTGGTGGTGGTCGTGGTCGTGACGACGGTGAACAGCGGACGGAACACCGACGGGAAACGGTTCGTGCGCGTGGCGTCGAAGATGTTCGCGGTCACTTGCAACAGCCGGTGCAGCGCGGGCGAGTAGTGGTTGGTGGGCGCGATGGGAATGGCGGTGATGCTGGGGATGTAGATCAGCCCGGTGGCGTCGATCATCTGGCCGGCCCGGTTGGTGATGATCGTGGAACTGGGGTTGAACTCCCGAAACTGTTTCTCGAACAGCACCTGCGCCAGGTTGGTGAAAAACATGGTGGCCAGTTCGGGCGCTTCGGGCAGGTCCCACGGCACAAAGTTCGTCGGGGCCAGTTCGAGCGTGGTCAGGTTCGCGAAGGCGGGGACGGTCCTGATTCTGGCCAGCGTTTCCGGGGCGATCAGCCCGCTGGCGTAATTGATGTGGAACTTCCCGCCGTACACGAGCGCGGCCTGGGCGCGGTTGACCAGACAGGTCGGGCAGTTGCCCCGGGACTGGCCGCTGAACAGCGGCGAGGAGTCGGTGCCGAGTTGGGCCAGCATCCGGTAGAACGTGTAGCGGGAAAGCGGGTCGTTGGTCTGCGCGCCGGCGAACAGCAGGCGGCTGACCCAGTTGCTGGAGGTCTTCAGCGGATCGTAGAACTCCTGGTGCGTGAAGTAGTGGCGGGGCGCGTCCGCGCCGGGCCACGGGACGAGACCGTTGTTGAGAGGATTGGGGCGCGGGAATTGCGGCTCATACGCGGGGTAAAGCAGGCCCATCACGTTGGAGGCGCTGGCGTAGTTGTCGATGAAGTCGGTGCTGAAAGCCGCCAGGCCAGGGAAACCGTAGAGTTGGTCGATGGAGGGAAGGAACCGCATGTCGTTCGTGCGGTAGCGGTAGGCGAGCAGGCTGCGCGCATCCGCAAACGGAACACCGACCGTGATCGGAGCCGGCAGCGGCGCCGTGGCCGAAGGCGGTTCGTAAAGGTAGTTGCTCCACACGCTCGGCGTGAGGTCAGCCAGGAAGGCGGCCAAGTTGAGTTCCCAGAAACCGAAACCCTCATTGCGGAAATAGCCAAACTGCACGGTCTGCGCCGACGTCATGTTGTGAATGAAGTTTACGTCGAGCGTCTTGCCGGCGGGCTGGACCAGGAAGGCCATGCGCCCGAGGAAGCGGTTGTTCGGCCCGTGCGGCTGGTCGGGCTTGTTCAGGAGGCCGATCCACTGCGGATCGCCGACGACGCCGTTGGTGAAGGTCGGCTCGAAGAAGCTGTTGCGGTTCAGATCGAGGAAGAAGCGGCCTTCCAGCCGTTCATCCGGGAGCAGGCCCACGGGAAACACCGGCACGCGCGGGTCCATCTGCAATAGGTCGAGCTTGTTGCTGACTGAGCGAGACACGGTGAGGTCGTAGCCCATCATGGTGTCGAGGTAGCGAATCTGGGCGACGATCTCGGCGCGGGCGCGCTCGAAGCCGGCCTCGGCGGCGAAGCGGGCGTCGGTCAGGTTGAGGGCCTGGGTGGCGTTGTTGCGGTCGCGGCGGACGATGGCCAGAATGGTGATGGCGATGACCGTGATCACGGCGAGCATGATCAGCGTGATGACGAGAGCGACGCCGCGGAGAGGCTTCTGACGCCCTCGGCGAGTGGCGGTGCCGGTGCCTCGTAGCGCAGACATTCCGGTCTGCGGGTCCGCCGAACTTTCGTATGTGTTGAGCATCGTAGCGCAGGCTTTCCAGCCTGCCGTATCGCCGACTTGCAGTCGGCAGAGCGTGGCCAGTTTAGAAACACGCCGCCTTCGTACCCGCCTTCGCCCAGCAACGTCCCGCAGGTTGAAAACCTGCGCTACGGCAGGCTGGAAAGCCTGCGCTACGAGGCGGCCCGCCCAAGTTGCCTTCGGATTACGGTTCATGGTGATTCAAAATCGGGATGCGTTGGCGGAAGAGGTAGAGCTTGCCAATCTGGTTGCGCAGAAACGTGACCCCCGCGGCCGGAGACATCGACTTGAACTGGTTGTACACCTTCGGGTCCAACATGCCGAGTTCGACTTCGAGGTAAGACGGCATCGCCTGGTTGGTGAAGACGAAGCCCGTGGGCCAGGGCAGGATGGCGATGTCGTTGGTGCTGCCCGGCGGGAAGTACTCGTTGCCGACCGAGTCGAAGGCGCGCACCACCAGATGCACCAAGCCTTCGGCCACGCGCGCGGAGTTGGTGATCTGGGCCAGCGTGAAGTTGCCGTAGAGCTTGGAGAGGTCATTGTTTGGGGTGTGCGCCATCACCGACGTGTGGCGGTAGAGCGTGCCCACCCCTTCGGTTCTGATCAGGACGAAGTAGCCCACGCCGGTCCAGAGATCGTTCTTGCGCGTGACGAAGAACACGTCCTGGAGCGCGTTGTCCTGCGCGCCGCCGCCCGGACGCGGCATGGAGAACACGGACGCCGGTCCCGCCGGGTTGGTGACCAGGAGGTTGATCGCGTAGGGCTGGTCCGTGGAGGCCGCTTCGGAAAGGTCGCGCACGAGCAGGCTCATGGTGTTGCGGGCGCCTTCCAGCACGTCCGTCTGCGAGGCGCTCATGCGCAACGCGCGCTGGGTGGTGCTGAACGCGGCGAACAGGCCGATCATGATGACCGACAGCAGCGTGATCGCGACCATGATCTCGACGAGGGAAAGGCCGGCGATGCGAGGGCAGACGCGGCGTGTAGCGCAGACTTTCGAGTCTGCCGTATCGCAGGTTTTCAACCTGCGGAACCGCCCGAGTGAGAGCCGGCAACGGAAGAAGCTGGCGCGTGCAACATCTGACGGGGTCTGCCGACTGGAAGTCGGCGATACGGCAGGCTGGAAAGCCTGCGCTACGGTGGCGCCGGCGGGCCGCGCCCCACTGGCCTCTGATCTGTCCGTCTTGGCGCGGCTGGAGAACCTCGTTCCTCGATGCGGCTTCACATTCATGGCTGGTAGAAGATGGCGGCGTTCATCAACCCGTTGGTTTCCACCGTGCCCGAGACGACCGTGCGGAAGACCTGCTGGTTGGCGATGGGCGACAATTGGCCGTCCGGCCGCACGGGCCAGCGGAGGACGAGGCGGACTTCGTGCAAGCTCTCCTCCAAGGCGGCGGCGTAGGGCATGTTCGTGTCAATCGTGCCCAGCATGGTCATGGGCCGGATTTGCGAGAGCACTTGGTAGCGCATCGTGAATTCTTTCATCGGTTCGCCCTTGGTGGCCGCCGAGCCGCTGATGGCGCGGACGGCCGCGATGGCGTTGGTTTGGGTGAGGAGTACGACGATGTTCGAGCCGGTGGTGTAGCCATTGCCAAACGTGTTGGTCACGCCGTTGACGAAGATGGAATCGACGTAGTTGGTGAGGTCATCCATGCCCTGGGCGCCGTGGCGGATGGCTTCGAGGAGGTAGGCGCCGTCGTGGTTGATGATGGTGTCCTGGCGGTTGTCGCGCTGGATTTCCATGCCGAGCGGCAGAATCTGGAGGATGGCCACAAGGGCGAATGCGATGACGGCCAGCGCGAGGGCGACTTCGATCATGGTGAAGCCGGCGGCAAACCCCAACCTGCCCCGCCTCGTAGCGCCGGTTTTCAACCTGCCGTGAGGCAATGGCAAAGCCCCGTAGCAGCCGACGTGAGGAGGCTCAAACTTCAGTGAAAACAGAGCCTCCTCACGTCGGCGGCTACAGTTTTGCACGAAGCTCACGGCAGACTGGAAAGTCTGCGCTACAGACGCCACCGGACAAAGCTTGGCGCAGCTCGGTCGCAGGCCGGAATGAAGATTCGTTTTCATCGGAGTTCTCCTCGTTCGAGCCGGGCGCGTCCGCTGATCCAGTCAATCACGACGTGATTGCTCAAGGTAGCGGAGTTGCCTTTCGGAACTTCCTGGGCAATGAAGCTATTGAGGTCCACCACGCCCGTGTTGGGATCGCGGGAGTAGAAAATCGCCCCGCGCGCGAGCGGGATGCGGATGTCGGCCGGTGTGACCAGCGGACTACCGTCAGACTTCGAAAGGCGCCCTTCGTAGTTGAAGGCCACATAGGGAAGGCTGTTGCTCAGGTTGGTGGCAAAGGGAAACGGGAATTCTGCGTAGTCAAACTGGGGAACCGGGTTCACATCCGAGAACGCGATGAACTTGTCTTCCGCAATGAACGTTTTGGCCGGAAGCGATTTCCACTCCGTGAGGTAGCGGGCGGTGCTGCGCCCCGGCTGGTCGCCCGTGCGGCGGAAGGAGAACAGAGCGTACTGGGAATAGACGCCGGCCTGGAGCAGCTTGAGCTGGTCCGCTGCGGGGGGCGGGAAGCTCGCCGGGTCGAGAAGCAGAATGTCCGAGGGCAGGAAGATCATCGCCACGGTGGTGCGGCCGTTGATGGCGAGGCCGCGGGCCAGGGAGATGTCCGCGATGAGTTGCCGCGAGGCGGCGTCGATTTCCAGGCTTTCACGGGAGCCGCGCAGGTTCGGCAAGGCAATCGCCAGCACGATGGCGATGATGCCGATGACGACCATCAGTTCCATGAGGGTGAAAGCGCGGAGGAAAACCGGGTGCCGAAACCGAGCGGCAGAACCACCGCTGGAACCGGCCTTCGGACTCCACGCGGCTTGCGAGACTTGGACTTCAGAATGGGGTTTCATGGCGTCCTCCTGCGGGTCGGATCACCAACTCCTGATGTCGTCCTTCTGAGAGCCGACATTCGGCACGCCATCCTCACCCATCGACCAAACCACCACCGGCGCGGGGAGAGGGACAATGGGAGGATTGGGATAGCGGTTTGGGTAACTGTAGTAGTGGTCGTCGCACTTGTTGTCCCCGGCCAAATCGAGGGTGATGCAGTAAGGTTTGCCCCACGGATCACGGAACACGAAGTCGGTGCCGACGCCCGGTCCGGTATCGCCGCCGGACATTTTGGCGTTGAGGAAGACGTGCTTCTGCGGGTTGCGGCGATGGTTCTCGTTCGGCACCCGATCTTCGTCGAGCAGGATGATGATGATCGCGGCATTGTCGTTGGTGTAGGTACGGTCGAGAGCGTCCTTGGCGTCCTGCGTGGGCGCGGGATAGATGCCGTAGGTGGACTGGTAGGCCGAGATGGCCGCGGCAATGTTCCGCACCTCGGTCTGAGCCTGAACGATCTTACCTTTCTTCTTGGCGGTCGCCAGCACCGGCAAGAGAAGCCCCGCGAGCACGGCAATGATGGCGATCACTACCAGCATCTCAATGAGGGTGAAGGCAGGAAGGAAACGACGAGGGGAGGGTCTTTTCATGGGAATGGTTCTGCTGGGTGAGGGTTGAGGACGTTGAGAGTGGAGCCGAAGCCGGCGACAAGTCCGGCGAGTGGAACGAGACGAGCGCCGCGTGAACCGGGAGCACGCCGGCGAGGCAGAGCCGATGGCGACAGGCCATTGCTGCGCCAGCCAGTCCACCTCGAGGCGGACTCGCGGCCATCTCCGGGAAGTGGGTTCAGCGCGGGTCATCATCGGGAAAAAATGGTTTCACCAGCCGATACATGCGCTGCAGCTCTTGCGTGGCGTTGGTCAGGCTGAAGTATTCACCGAGGCGGCCCGGCGTGTTGGTGTCCACCGTGAAGTTGCTGGTGAGAATCTCCGGCGTGCTCTCCAGGCGGAACCCAGCCGCGTTCGTGGACCAGCTCAGGACCACCGACCCGCTTTGCCGAGCCAGTCTGAGATCGGGGAGGTATTCAAGAAACCCCGCCTCGGAGGAAACGACCAGCGCGTACCGTCCGCAGGGGTTGTCAGGACCGAACTCGTGGACGACCACCGTGAAGTTCGCCCCGGCGGGCACGGTGAACGAGTACGTCACCGGGGTGATGCCGGGTTTCCGTCCGCAATCGGCCAGGTAGTTTTGGCAAAGGTTGCTTGGATCGAAATAGCCCGAGTAGGCCGCGCTGTAGATGCCCGCCGCGCCCGCCGAGCAGGTGGTGGCGAGCGTGACCGTGATGCAGGTGGTGTCGCCGCTGCAATTGGTGAAGGTGTGGGCATCACTGTGCCTCGGCGGACTGCCATCGGCGGTGTAAAGGCCGGGGCAGGACTTCGGACCAGCGCAAGTGCTGCTGACGTTGTCGCTGAACAGGCGGCCGATCTGCTCGAAGTCGCCGGGCAGGATGCCGCCGCCCACCGGGAGGGATTTGGCGCAGGACTTCCCGCCGTCCTGGCAGTTCTCCGGCGTGCGTTGTTCGATCTGCACCACGTTGGTGACGCCGTTGGTGCTCGTGACGGCGAGGTAGAGTTCGAGGGAGGAGCCGCATTCGAACCAGTTGGCGGTGCCGAGTTGGAACGGCACGGTGTTGGAGGCGATGCCCTCGGCCGGAAAGTCCGTGAACGCCGAGATCGGCTGCGTGATTTCCACCCACTTGGTCTTCGCGGTCAAGACGGCAGAAACGCCCTTGATCGGGCTGGCGGATATGTTGCTGAGGGTGAGCGTGAGGTTGTTGCACTCGTGGCGGTCGATCTGGCCATTGCCGTTACCGCCGGTGACGGTGACGGAGGTGAGCACGAGAACGTCCTCGGTCGTGTCCGCACGGGCCGACCCCACGGACGCCACCGTGATTGCCAACCAGAGCCAAGTTATGATCGCGGGGATGTGGGAAAGCCTCTTCATGCGTCAGCGTTTCCAGTTGCCGTTGGTGCGCAGTTCGCCGTCGAGATAATAAACGGCCCACAGGTCATAGGAGTTCGGGTTGTGAAGCGGGTTCACAGAGTTGTAGTACCAAGTATTGGTCGTGGTGGGCTGCGGCCTCGGATCGACGGCGGGGCCGGGCCAGAACGGCCCTGGCCCGAGCACAGGCACGCGCGGCAGTTTGACCGCGGTTCCCCAGGCGTCGTTCGTCACGATGACAAGATCGCTCTCCGGGATCGTGCCGAAGCGTTTCACCTCCGCCGGATCGGTGGAAGCGTTGACGAAGCCGCCGGCGGAAAATGCCAGCGCTACGACGGTCTTCTCAACGATGTCCGGCCTTGCGAGAACGTCGTAACGGTTCGTGGTTGGGCTGAAAACCGTGCCGGAAAGCTCGTAGTAAAGCGGGCTGAGCGCCGGGTTGTTCGTGTTGCACGGCGGGTAAAAGCCCATTTTGTCGTGGTAATACTCGATCAGGGTGATCCATTTGTGCATCTCGCCCTCGATGCGGCTGACCTTTTTCTGGGCGGTGGCGTACTTGAGCAGGCCCAGGGTCAGCGCCGCCAACACCGCGATGATGGAGATGACCACCATCAACTCGATCAGCGTGAAGGCGTGCCGGGCGCGGACCGGTTGACGACTCGGGGCCAGATCAGGAATCGTTGTTCGCTCGGTATTCATTGGCGGATTTGGAATTGAGATCTCTGAGTTCCTGCTCCATGCGCTCGCTCAGCCACTGTTTGATCATGCTTTGGTAGTTGAGGTAACGCGAGCGGGCGAGGCGCTTGATCTTGGAAAGCATCCGGGGGTCGATGCGCAGGGTGATCGTGGTGGAGTCGGCCAGCTCGGTGCCAGCCACCACGGCGGTCTCCATCAGCCGCAGGTCTGGGCGATTCTCAGCCCAGAACGCTGCCTCGGCCTCTTCGCGGTCGAAGAGCGGGACTTCATCCCAGTTGGAAAACGTGTTCATGCTACTGAGATAGGGCTTGGTTCATCTTGCGCTGGTAAAAGAAACGCTCCTCCGGCTCAAAAGTCCGGGCGTAAATGATGCGGAAGACCTTCCCGTTGGTCCGATAGATACTGAAGACGCCCTGACCATCCGAGGCCATACCTAGGTTGAAAAACCGGGCCTGCACACCGAACCGCGGTGAGTCCGGCAGGAGCCGGACGGCGAATGGATCCTCGAACGACTCCTCAATTCCCTTTAGAGAGAGGGCGTTGTTCAGGTTGAATGGTGGATTGGTCCAGTCAAACTCCATAACGGGCGTATGTAAATAGATCGGCCATGCAATGTATGCACAATGTATTTACATATCGGCCCTCCAGTGTCAAATGTTAGTTTCAGAAAAGTGTTTGACACGCGCCCTGAGAAAATCGGTAACGCCTCAGTCTTGCCCAGCGGCGGCGCAGAAAGGAATGTCTGCGAGTTTGCCAGACTTCCCAGTTCGGCGAGCGGCGGGGGGCTGCGAACTGGAAGGACCGCAGAACCCGCAGGCTGGAAAGTGCTACGACGCTCGCCGGGCCAGACTGAGGCCCTACAAAAACCGCGACATCCCCGCTGCGCTCAGGCATCCTCCGCGCGACGATGAAGACATTGCACGGCTATCTCACGCGCCAGGTGCTGGCCACGTTGTTGATGACGGTGGCCGTGTTCACCTTTGTGTTGTTGCTGGGCAACGTGCTGAAGGAGATCTTGAACCTTCTCGTCAACCGCCAAGTCACCCTGCTCGTCGTGGCCCAAGCAGTGGGGCTGCTCATTCCCTTCGTGCTCGTCTTTGCGCTGCCGATGGGTTTCCTCACCGCCACGCTGCTGGTCTTTGGCCGCTTCAGCGCGGAGAACGAACTGACTGCCGCGCGCGCCAGCGGGGTGAGCTTGCTCGCGCTGGTCACGCCGATCCTCTTGCTGAGCGTGTTGATGAGCGGCGTCTGCGCCGTGATCAACACGCACCTCGGCCCTCTGAGTCGCGTGGCCTACAAGCGCCTGCTGGCGGAGCAAGGCGCCAACCGCCTCGTTGGCGCGCTGCCGGAGAAGACTTACATCAAGGATTTCAAAGGCTGGGTCTTGTATCTCGGCGAAGTTGATGGGACGAACGCCAAGAACGTGCTCGCCTACAAGTTGGACAAAGCCGGAGAGAAGGCGGAGGAAACCTACCAGGCGCCCAGCGGCACGATCACCGTCGATCTGGCAAACCGGCAGGTTCAAGTGGTGCTCCAAGATGCTTGGATCGGTTACTCGGCCAAGGGCGAGCGCCGCGTTCTTCACGCCGATGAACTCGTCAAGTCCATCCCCTTCACTCAGAAACCCGAAGACGAACCGAGCATCACCGACCTCACCTACTCCGAACTGCACCGCAAACGCGCCGAACTGGAGAGCCAGGCCATCCCTGCGACGCCGGTGGACGTGGTGATGAACTCGCAAGTGGCGTTCTCGTTCGCCTGCCTCAGCTTCACGCTCCTCGGCATTCCGCTGGGCATCCGTGCTCACCGGCGCGAAACCAGCATCGGCGTGGCGGTGGCGCTCGTGCTCGTGCTGGTTTATTACAGCTTCATCATCCTGGGCCAATCCCTCCAGACCAAGCCCCAGTATGCGCCGCACCTGATCGTCTGGGTGCCGAACTTCCTCTTCCAAGTCGTCGGCTCATGGCTGCTCTGGCGGGCGAACCGGGGCGTGTGAAGCAAAGAGTTTTCGGTTGTTTGCCCTTCGCGGTCGAACTACGATCCGCCCGTCAGAAGGCAAACATCATGCAAACCAGAATTCTCACTCGGTCCCAGCGGTGCCACAACCGCATCGCCTCCACCCTCGCCACAGGGCTTCTCTTCATCACCCTCGTCCAGGCTGGCTCGGCCCAATGCCTCCTCCACCGCTACTGGCCGATGCACGACGGCGACTCCAAGTTTCTCAGCAGTGCTTGGAGCAGTGGGAGTGTGAGCTTCAGTTCGACCTATGACGGCTTTCAGATGAACAACGGGCTTTCAGGTCCGTCGGCCTTCGCCGGCCTGAGGTATTCCGGTGACCAGGTCTTGATGACGGAAGTCGAGGCCAATGGCCTGGAACTGTCCTTCACCCCCGGTTTGATCTTCCTTAACGAGACCATTTTGGATCGCGGCGGTTCGACGACCAGCACTGACGACATCAGCCTGTACGTGCCTGGCTATGGCACAGTCTGGGCCCGCGTGACTTTGACCGTCTCGGCTTCCAAAGCAGGAACTGTCACGGTGCCGGCAGGCACCTACAGCAACTGCGTTTCCGTAGCGTGGACGTTGCGAGTGGAGGCAGAAGGTGACTCCATGACATTTCCCTTCAACACGTTTGTCCTGGCCCCCGGCGTCGGCACCATCAAAGTCGCCGTCTATCAGGCCACCGGCACCAGCTTCACGCAACTCGGCTGGGCAACCTTGTCCAGTGGCCAAGTGGACGGAGTCCCGGTCGAGGAGTTGGCCTCCTTGAGCGGCCTGACCGTGCCCAAGTTCACCCTCCAGCCGCGGACCACGACGGCCACCAACAATGGCTTGGCCGTGTTGCGGGCCACGGTGACCGGCGGTGCCATCCAATACCGCTGGCAGAAGGATGGCTGGGATTTGACTGACGACGGCTGCCTCACCGGAACCGACACCGACACCCTCCGCATAAATCCCGTGGGCTTCGACGATCAGGGACTTTACTCGCTCTCCATCGAGAATGCCGCCTGCACGGCTTCCAGCACGGGCGCGGTGCTGACGGTCATCGGCGACAGCACACGGCCGACCGTGCAAATCCAGGCACCCGCTCCCAACAGCCGGGTCAGCAACGTCACGGTGCAGGTCTCGGGACGGGCGTCGGACAACATCGGTGTGGCCCAGGTCGAGGTTTGGGTGGGCAATGCCACGCCACTTGTCACGTCTGGAACAACGAACTGGACTGCCCCCATCCCTCCTCCAACCAGGGCCGAACGTCGTCTTCGTGCGCGCCTTCGACCTGGAAGGGAATGCGTCTCTGGTCGCAAGCAACGTCTTCACCTACGTGGTCAGCGGGACGCTGGTGGTGCAAACGAACGGGGTGGGGAGCGTGACGCCGAACCTGAACGGGCAATTGCTGGAAATCGGCAAGCCGTATCAGATGACGGCGGCGGGTTTGAACGGCTTCACCTTCACGAACTGGGCGAGCAACCAAGGCCCCGGCACGAACCGGCCGGCGCTG
>JACRJZ010000158.1 GCA_016219875.1 Verrucomicrobiota bacterium
CCCCCGTCGAGACGAGGGGCGACGTGATATCTTCAAAGTCGGCGCTGAGGCACTCGACGTTTCAATCCGCGCCCCCCGTCGAGACGAGGGGCGACAATGCCGGGTGATCGAGACAACGGGCGGGAAAATGTTTCAATCCGCGCCCCCCGTCGAGACGAGGGGCGACCGCCGGAAACGCAGCGCGCGGCTGTGCAGCAACTGTTTCAATCCGCGCCCCCCGTCGAGACGAGGGGCGACATGGTTCACCCCCTCACCCACGGTGTAGCTAATGTGTTTCAATCCGCGCCCCCCGTCGAGACGAGGGGCGACTCAAGGACCGGGTCGCTCAGATGCGTGTGAACAGTTTCAATCCGCGCCCCCCGTCGAGACGAGGGGCGACTGCGGCCCTGCCTTTCGGCTGAGCCGCAAGGGGTTTGTAGACCTTTTCCGCCAACCTGCCAACCATTCCCATTTCGACAAAGTCCGGTATGTCAAAGAACAGTCGAAGATGTCTTGTTTCATGGGTGTTCCAGAGCACCGCGATACCCCCGCCTCCGGCCCGGCACTAGGGGTTCGCGGAAGCGCGCTCACAGCATCAACGGCTCCGTCAGGTCCACCGGTTGATTCACCCCATGATGCTCGGTGCGAAGGACCGCCTTCTCATCCAGGAAGTAAAAGCGCAGCGAGTCTTTGTCCTCCTTGATCTCGCGCAGCAGCCGCTCGCGCAATTGCACCCATTCCTTTTGTCCCACTTGGCACTCGAAAACGGATTTCTGGACGCGCGTGCCGTAATCCTCGCAGGCACGGGCCACCCGGCGCAGACGGCGCAGGCCCGGCTTTTCCACCGTCGAAACATCGTAGGTCACGAGCACGAGCATGATTTGAAATTTGAAATTTGAAATTTGAAATCTACTTGGGCACCAACGGCAGGTAATCGGGAATGTCCCCGCGCAAGTGCCTCGCCAGAATGCGCGCCTGGATGAAGGGCATCTGCGCCAGCCGGAGGTTCTGATCCAACAACGGGTGATTCATGGTTTCCTGTTTGCGCTCCTGATAGGCTTTGATCACCCGCTTGCGGCCGGCGTCGGTGAACTCCACGGCCCCGCCCTCGCGCACCACGAAGTCGTCCGGTGAAACCTGTTGCCGGTTGATCAGCGTCACGGCCAACCGATCCGCCAGCCACGGACGAAACTCCTCCATCAGGTCCAGCGCCAGGGAAGGCCGGTTCGGACGGTCCACATGGAGAAAGCCCACGAACGGGTCCAGCCCAATGCTCGTCAGCGCCGCGACGCAGTCGTGCCGCACCAGCGCATACAGGAACGAAAGCAGGCAATTGATCCGGTCGCGCGGCGGACGGCGGCTCCGCGCGGTGAAAGCAAAGGCTTCCCGCTGTTGCTTGAGGAGCAGGCGGAACACGTCGAAGTAGGTCTGCGCCGCCATGCCCTCGGCGCCGCGCACTTCGTCAATCTGAGATTTGAGATTTGAGATTTCAGATTGAGAGCCAGTCCGGTCCTCGGGGATTTGAGATTTTAGATTCGAGATTTCAAATTGCGCCAGGTGGCGGATTTGCCGCGCGAGCGCGTCAATGGCCGTTTGCAGCGCGTCCTTCTCCGCCGCTGAATCGGTTTCGCGGGCCGCTCGCAGGAGGCTGTTGCGGGCGTTCTGGAGCTTTCCCGCCACTATCTGCCGCGCGATGGCCATGCACTTGGCCGGGTCATCCGCCGCGCGGAATTGCGCCCGGCGCAACGTGACGCTGGTGTCCGCCACACCGGTCAGGCGCGCCTGGAAATGGCCAAACTCGCTCAGGAAATTCACCGCCACCCCATGCTCCCAGCAGAGATCGAGCGCGGGCGGGCTGACCGTGCTGGCCCCGAAGACGCACACGGATTCCAGGTGATGAATCGGGATGGACAGCTTGCGCCAGTCGGTGGCCTTGTCGCGGGTGCGTTCCTCCTCGGGCAGGTCCGGTGGATAGACGGGCACTTCCGCGAGCAGCGTGAGGTGGTCCCGGCTCAGGTAGCTGCCGCGCGTCAGGAGATAAAGCGTGTTCTGCTGGATGCCAGCCATACGGGATTTGAGATTTCAGATTTGAGATTTCAGATTCTAAACCAGGCCGCGCTCCTCCGCTTCTTTGCGTTTGGGATGCCAAGCGGGCAATCTGCGCAAAAGCTCCTTTTCAAAGGCAGTCGCGCGTTTCTTCCGCTCGTCTTCGCGTCGGGATTTGTCCGTCAAGTGGCGCTGGCCCTTGATGTCGGAGTTCTGCAACGCATCCGCCCACCCGCGCAACTGCCGGGAGCAGGACTCGGCCACGGATTTCAAATTTGAAATTTGAGATTTCAAATCCGCCGCCCAGCCGGCCTTGCTGGCCCGGCGCAGCTTCAAGGTGAGCATGGACCGCACCTCACCCGCCGAACCACGGGCGATGTAGAGGAAGGCAAGCAGTTCGTTCGTGGTGCCGCGCTCGAAGCCTTCGGCAATGTTGTTGGAAACGGACAGCGCGGCCCGGTCGAGCTGGTCGCGGAAACCGCGGGTGGCGTGGAAGGACTCGTTCTCCAGCAGGTCTTCCGTGAGTTCGTAGAGTTCGGCCGCTTTCTGCCACACCGGCAGGTCTTCAAAACGTTCGTAGGTCATGGCGAGAGGATTTCAGATTTGAGATTTCAGATTTCAAACAGAGAGCGGGCGGCGCGCCGCAAACGCTCCGTCTGCGAGGTCACTTGCGGCAGGCAAATCTCGTAGAGCGAACACTCCTCACAGGCGGGCTTGAAGACCGCCGGAGGAAGCTGAGAGTTGATCGTTGAGAGTTGAGGGTCGAGCAAAGCGTGAAGCTCCGTGATGGCTTTCTCAGTGGTTGCCCGCAACTCCGGCGTGAACTCCACTTCACGCCGACGCTTGCTGTCCGCGTGGAAGACCGCGCCACGCGGCACCGGCACTCCGAACATTTCCTCCAGGCAAAGCGCCTGGGCGCACAACTGCGCGTCGTCGTTCTCCCACTTGCGGCGTTTGCCGAGTTTGAACTCCACGGGCCTGAGGGCGGCGAAGCTGCCCGATTTCAAATCTGAGATTTGAGATTTCAAATTCGTGGAAGGCGAACGGAGTTCGCCTTCCACGATGTCACACTTGCCGCTCAGCCCAAGGCGCTCGGAAAAGACCGGCAGGGCGCGCAAGGTCACAATCTGAGATTTCAAATTTGAGATTTGAGATTCATATCCCCGCAGGTCCGCGTGTTCGTGGACGATGTCGCCGCGCTCGGTGTGAACGTTCGCCTCCCGCCAGCCTTCGACAATCTTCAGCGCCGCCCGGCGCGGACAGTAGAGGTAGTCGTTGAGCAGCGAGAGGGGCAACGCCTCACGCTCCGGCGAATCTGAAATCGGCGATTTGGAATTTTCGCTGGCGGTCACGAGCGGGCCAAACCTTTCTCTGAAATCTCCGATCTCCGATCTGTGCTCCACGGCTGCCTGCCCCGTCTGGCGCGTCCAGCCTCTGAAATCTGTGATCTCAAATCTGCCCTCCGCCGCTGGCCGGCGCTTTCGCGGAACACCGGCCCGAAACCTGCGCGGGCTTCGACGCAAGTGGTGACAGTCTGCAACGATGGCTTCTGGGTTGAGGTCACAGGCTCAAGAAGCTGTGCCAGACTGCGGGCCGAGACGGCGCCACCTCTCTGGCCAAACCAGGAGCCGGGCCGTGATGTTGCTGGTGCCTTCCTTGTTCTTTCCAGGAATGAGCTTCCCGTCGCGTTCGTTGAAGTAGAGGTCGCCCTCCGGAGCTTCGCCGTCGTAGTCGTGCAGGCCAGCGGGGAATTCGCTGTATTCGTCGTTGCCACGGCTGAACAGCATCTTGGGGTTGCGCTCGACTCTTTTGCCTGAAACGTTCACCCGCTCGAACAGCCGGTGCGCTGGAGCATTTCCGAGCGCCGATTGGTGCTGGAAGTCCACCAAGCCAACGAGCCTCATCCCACCGGCACGGGCCGCAGCGATGTCCACGTTGTAGTCGCCGAACATTCGCGTGAGGGCAAAGAAGAAGTTGTCGAGGTCGTAGTAGGTGAAACCGGTCTTGGCTGCGAACGCGGGCGAGAAGTGGATGTGGCAGCGGTACAGGCCGTAATCAACGCCGAACTTGCGGCCCATTGTGCGGTTGTCGTCATCCTTCTTCTCGGCTTCCTTTTCGCTGGCTACGGCGCAGCGGGTGATGGTCGCGTCCAACGGCAGAACCTTGTCGAGACTTTCGGCAAACGTGAACTGGACGGGGCCGCGAATCTGGCCATAAAAACTGCCCTTCAATGGGCCTTCGGTCGAGACCACCTGCCCGAAGTACCGAACGTCGAAGTAGGTCTGGCACAGCGCATCCCGGAATGCGCGCTCGCCGAACTCGTCGTACCGCTTGTCCACAGCCTTACCGGCTTTCTTTGGTTGGGCTTCTTCTTTGGAGTCCTCAGGCGTGCCTTCGGAGCCGTCGGCGGCTTCGCTCTGCTTGCCTCGCCTCGTCTTCTTCTCGACGGCTGGGTTCGCAAGTTTCCAGGACTTCTCGTCAAAGGTCAGTCCCTCGACCTTGTAGCCCATGAAGATTTCCTTCGCCCGAGCTTCAAGCGAGTTGTTCTTCGCCAACAGACGCTCGAACACCGCTCCTTCGCGGACGAAGAGGTCGTACCGAGCCTGGGCAGGACTGTCCTGCGGAATCGGGGTTCCGTCGGGGTAGAAAAGCGCGAACACATTCCGCACCTTCCGCTTCAGGCAAACATCCGTGACCAGTCCGCGCAAGGAATCGGGCTGGACGCGCGGCATGTTGCCGCTGTCGGGATCGCCGTTCGGGTTGCATTTGGTTGCGCCAAACAGCAGCACGATGTCATGCCGCTCCTTGACGGTCTCGCTGGCTTTCTTGCCCTGTTTGTTTTGGACACGCTTGTTCTGGTCATCGAATTCCCAGCCAAGCAAGTTGTGATGCAGTTGGATTTCTTCGCTCATGGTCTTTCTCCGGTTGATGGTTTGTTGTTCAATAATCAAGATGCTGTTGCGTCGGCGGTGGCGGTTGGCTTTCGCGCCTTCTTTGTTGGCCAATTCTGACAAAGGGCACGCTGGTAATAGAAGCCAATGGCGAACCGGCCTTGTTCTTCCAAGGAGAGCATCCGTGGAAAACTGCCGCCGCCAGCATCGCCAAGCCGCGCGAAGACATGGCACAAGCCTTCGAAGTCTTCCGGCACGTCGTCTTTCCGTTCGCCGGCCTTCACGCCCCACTCAAAACGCTCGCGGTCCCATCTGTCCAGCTTCGCCAGGTGGTGGCGCGCGAGCTTGCAGAGTTGCGGGAACACCAGAGCCGGTGTCGCCGAAGCCGCGCCGTAGAGGCGGTTCGCCGGCGATGACGCCGATTTCCGGTCGTGCGCCTCGTCGTGGATTTTGTCGAGGATTGCCAGCAGCCGGCCGCAAAGCATGGCTGCGTCATTTGCTTGGAGTGCGGTTTGTTTGTTCATAAAAATGCCGAGGTTGTGTGTCAGGTAGAGTTTGATCAAAGCCGTTCGCGCCAGGAGACGTTTCTGGAAGAACGCTCTCTCCTTCTTCGGGTCGATGCCACCCATCTCGATTCGCTGACGTTCCAACACGGCCGGCAAGAAATGGCTCGGCAAGGGCTGGCCAAAGAGCGCCGTGTTGAACAGCGATGAGTACGTCGCCGCCGCAGGTTTGGCTTTCTGGCCTTTCGCCTTGGCGATGGTTGCCCAGGCCAAATCGTGGAGCGCGGGAGCCTTCTCGACATCTTCATCGAGGAAGCTGTGCTCGAAGAAACGACGCAGATGCCTCTCGGCATCTTCCAGTTTCGCGGTATGCCATGATTGCAGGGCGAAGCGACCTTGTGACGGCAGGGTCAAGATTGCAGCGTGGAACGGAGCCGAGTCGAAGGCTGGAAGTCTGGATCCCCATACGCCGCTAAAGAACTCCCGGACGGCAAGCGAATCCTGAATCTCCAATAGCCCGACGAAGGGCGACTCGATCGTGCGCCCCGCCGCTTCCGCGACTGCCCAGAACACGACTGCCAGTTCATCCCCTAGTTTGAGGCTGTGGCTCCTGTCCTGCAGCAACCAAGCAAATGCTGCGGCGGCTTGCTCGGCTGTATCAATCCGCATCGTGGTTGTCTGGCTGCCAAGCCCGTAACTGGCGAACGGGGCGGCGTTGAAAGAAGCCAGCGCCACATTGCGGTGAATGGACGGGAAGTAGTCGGTCAACCGTCCCGTGCCCTCTTGGAACAAATCCGTCCCCGTTGCTGAGCGTTGAGTCACTTCCTCACGCTGGGCAGCCACTTTCGCCTGCCACCATTTCAAAGCGGCGGTGTCGTTGACAGCGAGTTTTCCGCAGACGCGGAATGAAAATGTCTCCTGACCCTTACTGAATGCTTCAAGGAGCTTCTGGCGCTCCTCGCCATGTACCGCCAGTGGCAGGCAGCTAAAATCCTTGCGCTGGGCGGAGCGCAAGAACTTGGCCATCCCTTGCAGCACCACGCTGCCGGGGCATCCTCGAGCCGCCTCGAAAATCAGCCTTCTCCACTTGCGCAACTTGAAAATCCGCTGTCGGTCTGCGTGCTTCTTGCCGTCGCGGCGGATCTGCGCCCGCACTTGCCGGAAGCCGTAAACAAGGTCTCCATTGACGCCTTTGGGGAAGATTTCGTGCGGTGGAGCGCAAAGGAAATCGGGCAGCCAGTTGCTGTCGTTCGTACAAACCGACTGCACCTTGCCGGTTTTCCATTGCATGTGGTAGTTAGCGGGAACTGTGAACACCTTGCCTCGTTCTTCTCTGCGCGTGTTATCCTTGGTGGACGTTTCCCGGCTCGTTTGAGTGAAACCAAGGACTTGGCCACTTTCATCAAGCTCAATGAGCCAGTGGATGGGGCGCTGCCGCGTCGGTTCGCAGCCCGTCAGCCCTCGCAATCGCGCGAGTTGCAGGAGTTCTTTGATCATGGCTCGGGGATGATTTGATTTCCGTCCTTCCGGGCCACCACGATCCAGCCGTACTGGGCGCGGGCGTTAAGCGGCCTCAAAGCTTGAGGGCGGACGCGGAGTTTGTCGGCCTCCGGCACGTCGCGGTGGTCGTTGGGATCTGTCCAGTTCCGTGGCCGAGGTGAAAACGCGCTCTCCTTCTCTGCGGGCCAATGGTCCCAGATCGGAGTGAAGTTGAAGTCACGGAAAACCGCGCCGAAATCCTCAAACTCAGGCGCCTCGTGCGTCTGTGATTCGGCTGAGGGCCGAATGATGCGCTGCGGGGGATCAGGTTCGAGATTCCACTCGGCCACCGAGAACTCGCGGCATCCGAAGAAAGGCTGGTAGCAGCATTGGCCAGCCACGGCGCGGCGACGGAACATGTGCTCGTACTTGGCCAGCACCTGGACAGTATTCCAGCGGCGATCCGACTTCGTTCTCCCCGCCGGACCGAGTTCGTCTTCGACCTCGATGCACGCCTCGATCAAGTATTCCAGCATTCGGCGGTTTCCTTGGGAATCCACACCACCGCTCAGAATCAGGCTGCTTCGCTGGGCGCGCTCATCGAAAACCGAATAGCCGCGCGCGTTGCCATACGACGGATGGACGTCGTAGCCGAGTTCGTTCCGGAGAATTGGTGTCAGACGGCCAGGCCACACGATTCCGAGCCTCAAGATGTGCCATCGGAAGCCGGCCCTGTTGTGGCGCTTGAGGGACTCGGGCTTCTCGACGGGCTTCATCAAGATCGCTTCGAGAATTCCGCGTGCGGCGCTGGGCGTGATGATGGGGTAGCTCACACGCTCGACGTGGAATTCCGGGCGCGTGAAGCAGGCGAACGGGCCTTTCACGCGAAGGCAGATTGGTTGTTTGGAAAGCATGGTCAGAGTCCTCCGAGCAAGGGGTTGATCAGGCTGGCAGTGCCGTCGAGTCCGGCACCGTGCAGCCCGCCCTGGTAGAGGCTGCATGCTGTGAGTCGCCAAAGGGAACACTCGTCTGGTTTCTCGCCAGGGATTGCTGGGGCGGCGATTTGACCGCTGAACAACTGGGAACGGAGCGCGGCGTTATGGAGATCAATGTTGAGGAGGTGCGGCTGGATGCTCCGCCATTCGACAGGCGTGAGGAAGCCCTTGGGCAGGGTCTTCTCCAACCACTGAGCCACAGGCGTCGGATCATCGCTAGACATTGGAATATCAGCATCCGAGCTCTTCGCGGGATCGAAGACTTTGGGCACGATCAGGGGAACGCTGAACGTATCAATGAGGTGGAAGAGTTCGCTGACCCGCTCGAAATGCAGTTGCCCGCGTTCGCGCTGGATTTCGCAGTCGTCGGGGACGTTGGTCTGGTAGAGGAAACGGAAATAGGTCGTGAAGGAGTCGGGTTCTTCGGGCTTGGCCAGGCCAAGGCGGCAGAGCAGGCCGGTCTGCTCGGTGGCCGAGGCGTAAACGCCTTTGGGCAGGGTTTCCATCTGCTCGCCCTTGTCGTCCACAAGTTTGAACACCTGTACCACGCCGCCCTGCTTGCCGAGTTTGCCGTTTCGATTGCAGCGGCCGGCGGCTTGCACGATGGAATCGTAAGGGCCGTATGCCCGCCAGACTGCGGGGAAGTCAACGTCCACGCCGGCTTCGATGCATTGGGTACTGATGAGCAAGCAGGGTTTCTTGGCGTCAAGGCGCTGGCGGACTTCGCGCAGGACTTCGAGGCGGTGAGCGGGCGTCATCCACGTGGACAGATGGAACGTCGCATGGAGCAGGTCGCTGTTTTCTTTGCACGCCTTGCGAAGTGAATCGAAGCAGCGTCGGGCTGCCTTGCGCGTGTTCACGATGGCGAGTGCTTGCTGGTTGGGCGCTTTGAGGAGGGCATCGACGAGTTGTTCGGGCGTGAGCGCCACGGGGCCGTTGCCGTCTTTCTTCAAGCCGATGATGCAGGTCCGATCCAGTTCTCGGAAGTGCCGCTTGGCATCGTCCTCCGGAATGATGGGAGAGACGCTCAGTCCCGCGCCGTCGGGGAATGTTTCCGGATCCTTGGCAAGTGCTGGCTGCGTCGCGGTGCAAAGCACGACCGAACAGCCGTAGGGCCGCTCTGGGCTGGTGAATTCGCCCAGTGCATCGAGGATGGGGCGCAGGAGATGCGGCGGGAGCATTTGTACTTCGTCGAAGACGATCACCGACTGGGCGATGTTGTGAAGCTTGCGTGCGTCGGCAGGGCGGCGCGAAAAGAGCGAGTCGAAGAACTGGACGCTGGTGGTGACGACAATCGGCGCGTCCCAGTTCTCCGCAGCCAAGCGACGGCGGGTTTCGAGCAAGCCGAAGCCGTCGGGGTCGTCCTTCTTGCTTTTCTCACGGTCAGGGAGCGGCGGGTCGGCCGCTTGTGAATGGTGTTCGAGGACAGTGCGAACGGAGGCCAGCGCCTTCCCGTTCTCGTCAATGTCCCCGAAAAGCCTCTGCAACTTTTCCGCCGTCTGCTGAATGATGCTCAGGAATGGAATGACGATGATGACGCGACGGATGGGGTGCCGCCAGGCTTCGGCCGCGTCATCCGTGGGGGTGCTGTCGCACTTGAGCCGCTGGTTGTGATGCTTGGCGTGAGTCAGCGCGAACAGCAGAGAGGCAAGGGTTTTTCCGCCGCCCGTGGGAACCGTGAGGGTGAACACGCCGCGTTTCTGGTGGATTTCTGGCCGACGGCAGAAGTTCGCGACTTCATCCCGAACCGTGAGCACGTTCGGCGCGGTCTGGCTATCACGGGCCTTCTTGCCCTCGGCTTTGATTCGATCCTCCACCATGTCAAGGAGCGCTGTCGCATTGAACTTTCGCCATTGCCGCTGCTCCGCGCTTTTCTCCTTCCCAAGTTCGTTCCCTTCCGAGTCCAGGCGGTCGGCGTCCACCAGCGCGCTGAACAGAAAGCGGGTGTAGAAGTCCACGGCGCGCCAGCCTTCGCTGGTGAACGTGGCGTCGAATGGGAGTTGCTGGAGCCAAGCCGGAAGATGGGGAGGAAGCTCGTCGCGCATGAGCGGCCAAGCATTGCTGCCCCAGTCCTCTTTGACGCGTCGGACTGCTGCCCGAGCTTTAGCGGAGTAGGCTGACGGTATCTTCTGGAGATCGTGGCGGTCGTGCAGTCCCGCGTGGTGGCCGTTGATGGCGAACGCGACCGGCCAGAACGGTTTGGCGACGAAGCCTTCGTCGGGCCTGTCATCCAGCAGCAGCGCCGCGCCGTGGTGAGCGTGCGGCTCCTTCTTCCCTTTGGTGTCGTTAGATTCGATTCGCGTGAGGAAGTTTTCCTCCGCTTTCCCCAAATCGTGGAGCAAACCGGCCAAGTTCCCTTGCTCGGCTGCGCCGAAGAACGACGCGAATTCGCCTGCCTGTTTGGCGACACACTGGAGGTGGGCCACCAACGTCTGGTTCTTGTGTGCGTAGAATTTCATGGTTCTTTCACTACTTCCTCTTCAGCACGTTGAACGTGGGCGCCACGAATGGCACGGGCAAGGAACCGGTAACGGGCCGCGTCCACATCGCGGTGGAGCCGGAGATTTCGAGTTGGATGGAGTAGGGTTTCATAATCTGGCGGGAAGTTCTGCCACTGCGCAGAGATGGTCCTTGAGCAACTGCCAGCGGTTCTCGTCTTCCACCCGCTTGCCGTTCGCATCCTCAGCCGTATGCGCGAAGAATCTCATTTGACCGAGTTTTCCTTCTGAGTTGGCGTGGCTTCTTCGTAGCCGTTTGGACGAGCTCCCGCAAGGACTTCTTTCGTCGTCCGGATTTGCTGTCGCCACAAATCCCGCTTCAATTCGGACACCCGCACCAGACAGGCATCGGCCAACTGCATGCTCTGGTTGCGAGATTAGCCCAGAAGGTGGGCCACCGGCCCGGCGTGTTCCTCCAGACGGAATGGCGCCTCGGTGACTTTTGCGGAATCAAAGAGCACCTTGCCTTTGATCCGCAGTCTGGCAAAGTTGCTGCCGCTGGAAACGAATGGGCGCGCCCGTAGCTCAGTTGGATAGAGCATCTGCCTTCTAAGCAGGTGGTCCCGCGTTCGAATCGCGGCGGGCGTACCAATTTGTCCGCCACGGCCACACGCCATGCTGTCACTTGAAAACCTCTCCGCGCTGCTGTCGCAGCACCGCGCCGCCGCCCGAGCCCGCGTGCGGGAATTCAGCATCGGCGGACGCGCGTTCGCCTTCAACACGCGGCCCGCCATCATGGGCGTGATCAATCTCTCGCCGGACTCGTGGTATCGCGAGAGCGTGTGCCTGGAAGCGGAGAGCGCGGTCCGGCGGGGGCTGGTCTTGCAGGCGCAAGGCGCCGACCTCGTGGACGTGGGCGCAGAATCCACGCTGGCCCACGCGGCGCGCGCCGACGAGGCCCTTCAGCAATCCAGGCTCCTGCCGGTGGTGAAGGCATTGCGCCAAGCGGGTGTGCTGGTGTCGGTGGAAACCTACTCGCTCCCGGTCGCGCTCGCGGCGCTGGAGGCCGGGGCGAACGTGCTCAACTTGACCGGGACCGAAGGCACGCAGGAAATGTATCGCCTGGTGGCCGACCACGGCGCCGCGGTGATCCTCTGCTACGTGCAGGGCGCCAATGTCCGCGAGGTGGGGGACTTCCAGTGGTCCGCGGACTCGGTGGCGCTGATGGAGGAATACTTCACCCGGCAGGTGGAACTGGCCACGGGTGCCGGCGTGGAGCGCCTTTTCCTCGATCCGGGATTGGGCTTCTACTACCGCAATCTCCAGGACAGCGCGGTGCGCGTTCGGCACCAGATGGAAATTTTCCTGAACGCATTTCGCCTGCGCACGCTGGGCTGGCCGGTCTGCCATGCGCTGCCCCATGCCTTCGAGTACTTCGGCGAGGAGGTCCGCTGCGCAGAGCCGTTCTTCTGCGTCCTGGCCGCGCTGGGGAAGACCGATCTGTTCCGCACCCATGAAGTCCCGCGCATCAAGGCGGTGCTGGATACGATGGCCGTGTATTGAGAGGAAGGACGGGGAAGGCTGGGCGCTCACGCCATCAGGGTCATCTGTTTCGGCGTGAGCAGCCATTCCAGGGTGGCGCGCTGGGGCGGCTTGACCGAGCCAAGTGAGAGCTTGCACAGGCCGCCTTTCTTGAGGTCGGTTTCGATTGCGGAACTCCCGCTCAGCAAGACGGAGATCAAGCTGCTGAGATGCGGTTCGTGGCCCACGAGCAAGAGATCTTTCGGCGCGGGCCGGAGATGAGCGAGACTCGCCAGGGTGTCTTTCGGGTGTGCCGACGCGCCGAGTTCATCCGCCAGGCGGACCCGCTTGTGAGCGTTCAGTTCAGCGGCGACAATCTCCGCCGTCTGTTGCGCACGAACGTACGGGCTGGACAAAATCAGATCGAACGACAAGTCCATCGCCTTGATCGCGCGGGCGATCTTCCGCATGCGCTTGACGCCCTTGGCGGTGAGCGGGCGCCGGGCGTCCGTGCGCAGATTGGCGGCGGTGCGGGCTTCCGCAAGGCCGTGCCGAAGGAAGTAGAGGTTCATGTAGGATCCTTTCCAGTGGGGGGAAGGCGGCGCCAGAAGTCGTAAAGCCGATCCGCGTTCACCAGGCAGGCACGGACCGCGGCCTTGCTCTCCCGCTCGAATTCCTGTTTCAGCGAATTCACAGCCGCCACGGGGTCCTGGCGTTTCTCCGCGAAGCGTTCGAGCCGCTCTCGGGCCACCTCCACGTCTTGCACGTCGCCCATCATCGTTTGGTAAGCCTGCATCGCACGCAACCACTCCTCGTGCTCGCCGGGCAGCAGCGTGGCCAGGGCCTCGACCATGTAGCGGAAGCGTTTGAAGGCGATCCGGGTCCGGTGGATGGTCTGCGGGCGGGAGGCGGAGATTTCCTGGCGATAGCGTGACACGGCGGCGAAGGCCCGATCCACGGCGGCGATCACGGCGGCAAAGTCGTGCCTCGCTTCGCCCTGCTTGCGGCGCCGGCGCAGGTCGTCCTCGAGCTCGTTCAGCCAGCGCTCGAGCCGCTTGGTCTTGATCCGCTGCACCTCGCGCGCGGCTGCGGCGGCGCATTTCTTCTCCCGCTTGCGCAGGTAATCCTGAAACCGGCGGGCCTCGGCGAACCGCTGGCAGAGCGGCGCCACGCGCAACAGATGCACTTGCGTGTCCCGCAACGTGTCGAACGTGTCCAGATGGGCCTTCACCGCGCGACTGGCCCTCCGCACGCGGCCGGCTTTGTCGAAGACCGCGATCAACCCCAGCACCGACAGGAGCCGGCGCGCTTCGACGCGGAAATCATGCACCGCTTCCTCGGTGAATTTCTCCTGGCACTTTTTGAGCCGCTTGCGGTAGCGCTTCCATTGCCGCCGCAGCGAACCGATCAGGTGCCGGTGCAGCCGGGCTTCGGGACGGGTTTGGACGCGAGGCCGGCTCATGGCCGTGAGCGGCGCGGCGCGTGCGGACTGGCCGCGAGCTTGACTCGCGGATACCGTCGCGCCGGAACTTTCTGGCGGCCCGGACTCTCGCCGTCGGTCTGGGCCAGGGCCATGAAATCAAACTGGCTTCGCCGGACGGGGCCGGACGGGGGAGCGCCGTTCAAGGCATAAGTCCCGTCGCGCTGGAGCAATCTCGCCTTGGCCGTGTCCGCCAGACTGACCGCGAGCACTTCCTGGATGAGGCGGTCGCGGAGGTTTCCGTCTTCTACGGGAAACACGGTTTCGATGCGTTTGAAGAAATTGCGCGGCATCCAGTCCGCGCTGCTCAGATAAACCTCCGGCTGGCAGGCGTTCTCGAAATAGAACACCCGGCTGTGCTCCAGAAAGCGGTCCACGATGCTGCGCACGGTGATGTTCTCACTCACGCCCTTGAGGCTGGGGCGCAGGCAGCAGATGCCCCGCACGATGAGGTCGATCTTGACTCCCGCCTGGGACGCGCGGTAGAGCGCCTGGATGGCGCGTTCGTCCACCAGCGAATTCATCTTGGCGATGATCCGCGCGGGCAAGCCTTGGCGGGCGTGGTCGGTTTCGCGCTCGATGAGCCGCAGCAGCCGCTCGTGCAGGTCGAACGGCGCGAGCAACACCTTGTGCAGCGGTTGGAACTGGCAGATGCCGGTCAGCAGATTGAACAGGGCGGTAGCGTCCTCGCCGAAGTCTTCCCGGCACGTCAGCAAGCCGAGGTCGGTGTAGAGCCGGGCCGTGGTGGGATTGTAGTTGCCGGTGGCCAGATGGACGTAGCGGCGGATGACGTGGCCCTCGCGCCGCACGACGAGCAAGACCTTGGCGTGAATCTTGTAGCCGACCAAGCCGTACACCACGTGGACGCCGGCTTCTTCCAGCTTGTGCGACCACTCAATGTTGTTGGCCTCGTCGAAGCGGGCGCGCAGTTCCACGATGGCCGTGACTTGCTTGCCGTTGCGTACCGCGTTCATGAGCGCGCCCACGATGCGCGGGTCGCCGCCGGTGCGATAGAGCGTTTGCTTGATCGCCAGCACGTCCGGGTCTTCGGCCGCCTGTTCCAGAAACCGGACGACGCTGTTGAAGCTTTCGTAGGGGTGGTGCAGGAGAAGGTCGCGCTTGCGGATGGCGGCGAACAGATCGTCCTCCTCCGCCAGCGTCCGCGCCACCGGAGCCACGAACGGCGGGTCGCGCAATTCCGGCGAGTGATCGCCCTGGTAAATCTCCATCAGGCTCGACGGATTCAGCGGGCCGTCGATGAGGTACAGGTCGTCCTCGGCGAGCTTGAGCGTGCGCAGGAGCGCAGTGCGGATTTCGTAGGGACAGTCGTGATCGATTTCCAGGCGCACGGCGTCCCCTTTGCGACGGTTGTGCAACTCCTGTTCCACCGCTTTGAGGAGGTTTGCGATCTCTTCTTCGTCGATGTAAAGCTCGCTGTTGCGCGTGACGCGGAAGTGCCAGAACCCGCGGGGCGTCGTGCCGGGAAAGAGGTCACTGAGGAAAAAGCCGATCAGCCGGCCCAGATGCACGAACACCATCTCGCCTCCGCTCCGGGGCAACTTCACCAAGTGCGACAAGACGCGCGGCACTTGCACCACGGCCAGGTGCCGGAGCGGTCGTCCGGCCTCCACCTTGTCCAACTCCACGATGATGTTGAGCGACTTGTTGAGGAGTTGCGGGAAGGGATGGGCCGGGTCGATGGCCAGCGGCGTGAGGACGGGCCGGACCTGGTTGCGGTAATACTCCTCCAGCCATTCGTGATCGGCGGGGCGGAGGTCTTTCAAGGCCAGCACGCGCAAGCCGTGATCGGCCAGGGCGGGCACCAGTTCGCGCCGCCAGCAGGTGTATTGCTGTTTCACCAAGCGGCGGACGCGCTTGACGACGTCCTGAAAGGTCTCTGTGGCGGTGCGCCCATCGGCGCTGCGCTCGACGACCCCGCTTTCCATCTGTTGCTTGAGGCCGGCGACGCGGACCTCGAAGAACTCATCAAGATTCGAACTGACGATGCAGAAGAACTTCAGCCGCTCGAGCAGGGGATTGCGCGCCTCCAGGGCTTCGTCGAGCACGCGCTGATTGAACTCGAGCCAACTCAGTTCCCGATTCAGAAGGTGTTCGGGTTTTGGTGGCTGGCTGAGCGTGTTCATTTCGTCAACGCCGGAAGCTAAAGGGACGGGGAGGGGATGGAAAGTCACAATGTTGTAACAGCGGAGGCGGACAGGAAGGCCTCCAGTTCCCTGAGCGCAGGTTCTCGTTGCGCAAGGTCGGGCACGTCGTTCCACGCGCGCCTGACCTGCCTGGGAATGCCGAACAGGAGGCATCTTCGGCGGAGCAGGCATCGCCTGAGAGGGGGAACTCGGAAGAGCACACTTTTAAAAGTGTGCTCTTCTCGGTCAACGGTCTTCAACACCAGTCGTTGGACGTGTTCGGGCGCTGCTGCTGGGGCTTCGCCCAAGGCCGCACTCCGCAAAATGAGAATCGCGGCCGCCTAACCCTACAGCCAGGCTGATTCAAGAAGGAGCGCGGGCAGCCTGCCCGCGTGTTTCTCGCTCCCATTCTTGATGGAACGCGCGGGCAGGCTGCCCGCGCCCCTGTCCGCGTGTTTCTTGAATCAGGCTTAACCCTACAGCAGCTTCTTCAAGTGCTGGATCGACCGTTCGGCCTGGGGCACCGTCCCGCATTCGACGGAGAAGACGATGTCGCGTTTGGCTTTTCGGCAGATGCGGATGACGCGTTCCCAGTCGATCACGCCGTCGCCGCAAGCGCAGCCCACCGGGGTGCCGGTCACTTTGCCGCGTTCGGCTTCGGAGTGCTGGACGGAAATGTCCTTGGCGTGCAGATGGACGAGCCGGCCGACCACGCGCTCGCACCACTTGTAGGGATCTTCGCCCGCGAGGTAGCTGTTGCCGGTGTCGAAATTGATGCCGATGGACGGACTCTTCACGAGTTTGAAAATGCGGTCGAGGCCCGCCGGGGTCTTGCTGTATTGCTGGTGGCACTCCAAGCCGATGAGCACGCCCCGCGGCTCCGCGACCAGGGCCGCTTCCTGGAGCGTGTAACGCATCAGGACGTGGTCTTCTTCCTCGGTGGTCCAAGCCGGCTTGGGGCCTTCGTCGGTGTTGACGACCGGCGCGCCGCACTCGGCGGCGAAACGGATGGCCTGTTTGAGATACTCGACGCTGATTTCCGGCTTGATGATGGGACAGTGCGCGGAGAGGCCGCTGAGCTTGACGCCATGCTGCTCGCAGGCGCGCCGGATGCGGAGCGGGTCGTCGAGCATGGAGACGCTGTGGAAATAGCCGGCCTCGCTCAGCAGCTCGCGGCCCCAGTGGACCATCGGTTCGATGTATTCAAAGCCGAGTTCCGCCGCCTTGGCGACGCCCCATTCAAACGATTTGTCGTCGTGGCGGACGAACTCCATGTTGATGCCGATTTTGATCTTGCCCATAGGTTTCGTAGTTCTGTGGTTTCTGGAGAGTGGTTGTCGTCGGTTTGGGGGCGGATGTCAAACCTCACGTTGACTTGTTGACTTTCCCTCACCATAGTCCGCTCATGGATTTCGACATTTCAGAGATCCTCAACCATTGGGATTACGAACCTGGCGGCATTGCGGTGCGCAAATTCATCGGCAAGGACGGCCAGGAGAAGATCCAATTGCGCGTCGATCTGGGCATCTTGCAGATGAACGCGCAAGGGCGGCCCGACGGCAAAAAGCCGATGGGCCATGCGTCGTTGCTCGAGTTCTATCAGTCGCGCCTCAAGCAGCACCAGCAGGCCCACAATGGCGACGACGACGATTTTGCCCTCACGCCGGAGGACTGCACCAAGCTGCAACTGGAAGCCCTCCAGTACCACCACCGCTCCATCTGCCTCCTCCAGATGAGCGACCACCCCGGCGTGAAGCGCGACACTGAGCGCAACCTGGCCGTGTTCGATTTTGTGAACCGCTTTGCCGAGTCGCAGGAACTCGCCTGGTCTCTCCAGCAGTTCCGCCCGCAACTCCTGATGATGCACACTCGCGCCGTGGCCACGCCGCTGCTCCAGGCCAACGACTTCAAAGGCGCCATCCAGCGCATTGAGGACGGCATGGAGACGATCCGCGAGTTTTACCGCGAACTGGGCCGCGGCGACTTGGTCGAGGAGAGCAACGAACTGCTCTCTCTCGAAGACTGGCTCCAGGAAGTCCAGGAGCGCCGCCCGCTCTCCAAGCGCGAGCGTCTCGAACGGCAGCTCCAACTGGCGCTGGAAAAGGAAGACTACGAAAAGGCGGCAGACGTTCGCGACAAGCTCAAGAAGTTGGGCGGCGAATAGACGCGGGCGAGGCCCGCTGCCCTCCGCTGGTCTCTGGGCGCACCCCCACACGCACTCACGCTGCGGACGCTTTACGTGACGCTCGTAGCGCCTCGTGGCCGCTCCAGACTCGACGACGAAGCAAGCGCGGGTGGTTTCCTCTCCCTCTGAACCCTCACCCCAGCCCTCTCCCATCCGACGGGAGAGGGAGGACCAAGTCACGCGGCGTGAGGAGGCAGGCGCTGGCTTTCGTCGAGCGCGTGCAGCGTGTTCCCTCTCCCGTCGGACGGGAGAGGGTTAGGGTGAGGGTTCTGTGGGGCCTTCCGGCGGAACGAAATTGCTTCCCTTTTGCCTGACGCTTCCTAGATTCCCCGCCTCAAATTGTGACTCTTAAGCTTTAGAAGATATGGGCGCAGACACCGCAGCCGCAGTCAAACCGGTCGAAGCTCCACCGCTTTCGCCGCTCGCACTTCAGTCGAAGCTCGCCGGCACCCCGGCGCAGAAGCCGAAGTACTCCGTCGTCGTGAAGAACGACGCGGGCCAGGACGTCGTCGTCGCTGACCCGCGGGCCACGCGCGCCGTGGTCGCGCTGATGGACATTCACGCCGTCAACGGCGGCGCAGCCTGCCATTGGGGCGGCCCGGCGGCGTTTGCGGAGATCAACGCCGCCCTCCACGCCCTCATGTTCGCCACGTCGGGCCGGCCCTGGCACGCGGCCTTCAATTACGTGAACGACGCCGGCCACGCCGAGAACGGCGTCTATGCGCTGCGGGCGCTCTACGGCTTCGACGGGATGACGTTCGACACGCTCAAAGGTTTCCGCAGCCTGGAAAGCAAGTTCACCGGCCACGGCGAGTCGCACCTGAATCCCGAAGGCGTCTTGGTCAGCAACGGCCCGCTCGGCTCGTCGCTGCCGCAGGCGGAGGGCCTGGCCATCGCGGACAAAACCGCCCGGCGCGACCGCGTGACCCTTTGTGTCGTCTCCGACGGCGCGAGCATGGAAGGCGAAGCCAAGGAAGCCTTCGCCGCCATTCCCGGCCTCGCCGCCAAGGGCCGCGTGAATCCGTTCGTCATGGTCGTCTCCGACAACGACACCAAGCTGTCCGGGCGCATCACGAAAGACGCCTTCAGCATGGCGCCCACCTTCGCCGCGATGAGCGCGTTGGGCTGGAACGTCATCCATGTTCCCAACGGCCACGACCTCCAGGCCGTCTATCTCGCTGTTGAGAAAGCGGTCGCCGCGGCGAAGGCGAATCCGAACCAGCCCGTCTGCATCCTCGCCAAAACGATCAAGGGCTACGGCATCAAAGCGACGATGGAAAACGCCGCCGGCGGACACGGTTTCCCGCTGAGCAACGGCGAGAAAGCCATCGAGTGGATCAACGAGATTTACGGCGGAGCGCCGCCGGAGGAATTCCTGAACTGGGCCAAGGCGCTCCGCGGGGACTGGGAAAAGAAGGAAGCCGAAAAGAAAGCCAAGGCCGCCGCGAACCCGGCGCCCGCGCCGTCCGTGAAAAAGGACAAAGTCCAGAGCGGTCTGGCCAAAGCCGCCATCCGCGCCGCGCAAGAAGGCTTGCCGGTCTTCTCCATTTCCGCGGACGTGCAGGGTTCCACCGGGATCAGCCTGTTCCAAAAGAGTTTTCCGGATCGCTGGATCGAGGTCGGCGTGGCCGAGGCGAACATGGTCAGCGTGGGCGCGGGCTTCGCGAAAGCAGGCTTCATTCCCATCGTCGATACGTTTGGCCAGTTCGGCGTCACCAAGGGCAACCTCCCGCTCACGATGGCCGCGCTATCGCAGGCGCCGGTGATCGCGATGTTCTCCCACATCGGCCTGCAGGACGCTGCGGACGGCGCAAGCCATCAGGCCACGACCTATCTCGCCGCCACGAGCGCCATCCCGCACACCGTCGTGATCGCGCCGTCGTGCAGCGACGAAGCCGAGGCGCTGATGTACGAGGCCATCCAACGTCAGGCCGCCGACCGCGCCGCGGGGAAGAACGGCGAGAGCTACATTTTCTTTGTGGGCCGCGAGAACTACCCGCTCTCCTGGGTGGAGGGCGCGAAATATCCCTGGGGCAAAGCGCAAGTCCTCCAGCAGGGCACGGACGTCGTCCTCATCGGCTGCGGCGTGCTGGTGAACAAAGTCATCGAAGCGGGCAAGAAGCTTGCCGAGAAAGGCGTCAAGGCCACCGTCATCAACAACCCGTTCATCAACCGCGTGGACGTGGACACCCTCGGCACGGCCGTCAAGGCGTGCCAAGGCCGTGTGGTGACGATTGAAGACCACCAAGTCATTGGCGGTATGGGCGCGCTGGTTTCGCACGCGCTCGCGCAAGCCGGCATCGCACACCGGATGAAGTCCCTCGGCATCCCCGGCGAGTTCGGCCAGTCCGCCTACGTCGCCGAACATCTCTACAAGCACCACGGGCTGACTGCAGACAAAGTCGCGGAGGCGGCGTTGGGGCTGATGAAGTAGCGGCAGGCAGGATGCCCGCCGCTACGGGCCTGAAGTGCCACACGGACAAGCAGTCTCAGGACTCCTGGTGCCGTGGAATTGACGTGGTCCGCCCGGTGAGGGCACCGGGCCTACAGAGTCGCGCGAGAGCTGTAGGCCGGGTCCCCAGACCCGGCGATTGAAGATCACCTGTAGCAGCCGACGTGAGGAGGCTCTGTTCTATTGAAGTTTGAGCCTCCTCACGTCGGCTGCTACGAGGTTTTGCAATTGCCTCCCAGGTGGGCCGAGAATCAAGTCCTTCGCCCCGGTCGCCGATACTCTCTTGATGCGCCTGAGTCTTCGCCGCCTCGTGACCTTGCTGACAGCCTGCACTGTCCTGCTGGCGGCGTCTGCTTTGGCCGCCACCCAATGCGTCGTTTGCGAGAAGAACCTCGGCGAGCGGTTTTTCTGGGTGACCAGCCCCGTGCTCACCGAACGGCAGCCGGTTTGTCTCGCTTGCGCGAAGTTGGAAACCGCCTGCTTCGTTTGCCGCATTCCGGTCAAGGCGCATTCCTTCAAGCTGGAGGATGGACGGCGCTTTTGCGACCGGCACGCGCGATCCTTGATCCTGGACCAACGCGAGGCGGACGGGATTTTCACCGACGCCAAACGCGAGATGTTCCGCCTCCTGCGCGGTTCCGGCGAAATGCCGAACCTCAATGTGTCAATGAAGCTGGTGGACGGCAAAGTCATGACCGGCCTCGCCAAGCAACTCGGCCTGGGCCACGACCAGTTCACCACCGTGGGGCTGACCCGCACCCGCAAGGACGGCGCGGAGTGCTTTCACACCGTCTTCCTCCTCAATGGCCAGACGCGTTCGGGCCTCCTGGCTGCCGGCGCGCACGAATACGCCCATGCCTGGATGAACGAGAACGTGCCGCCCGACCGCAAGCTCGACCCGGATGCCGTGGAGGGGTTCTGCGAACTCATGGCCTACAAGGTGATGTCCGACCTCCGCGAAGAAACGGAAAAGCAGATCATCCTCAAGAACGCCTACACTCGTGGCCAGATCGACACCTTCGTGCAAGCGGAGGACGAGCACCATTTCCACCGCATCGTGCATTGGGTCAAATCCGGCGTCGGCGAACGGATCAAATCATCCCGCACCACCACCGGGCTGGATCTGAAAAGACAGGACCAACCGAGACTCCCCTCCTGGCCCCAAGCGGTCCCGACTCCCGTTCCCGACACGCTTCAACTCAAGGGCATCAGCGGACGCCCCGGACGCTGGCTCGCGCTCATTAACAACGAGACGCTCCGCGCGGGAGAATCCGCCCGCGTGCGCGTGGCAGCCACCAACGTGCTCGTGCGTTGCCTCGCGATCACGGAGCAGTCCGCGATGATCGAGTTGGTGGCCACGGGCGAGCGCAGGACGTTGTCCCTTCCGCCGCGGTAGCCTTTGTTGCTGACCATCGAGGGTTGAAGGGTTGAAGCGTTGAAGCGTTGAAGAGTTGAAGAGGCTTCATGGGATGGCTTCGTCCCGATGCTGGAACCTCTTCAACCCTTCAACCCTTCAACCCTTCAACTCTTTTCTCCCTACCTCGCCTCCCCCGTGCGCTGCTCCCTGGCCCACCCATCCCCTTACGAACTCCGCTCCGAAATTCCACTGTTCAACGCGCGCCGGCTCTGGCTTAGTCGCGCCGGACAGAAACACGAAAGGCCTCCTATGGGTTTGATGGATTATCTGAAGACGCAGTTCCTGGAAATCATCCAGTGGCAGGACGATTCGCGCGACACCCTCTCCTGGCGCTTCCCGGACGAAGACAAGGAAATCAAACGCGGCGCCCAACTCATCGTCCGCGAGAGCCAGATGGCGCAGTTCGTCTATCTCGGCCAATTCGGCGACACCTTCGGGCCGGGCAAACACTACCTCACGACCGACAACATCCCGATTCTCGCCACGCTCAAAGGCTGGAAGTACGGCTTCGAGTCGCCGTTCAAGGCGGACGTTTATTTCATCAACACCCGTCTCTTCACCGGCAACAAGTGGGGCACGGCCAACCCGATCATGATGCGCGATCCCGACTTCGGCATCGTGCGCGTGCGCGCCTACGGGACCTTCGACTTCCACGTCACCGACGTGAAGCTCTTCCTCAAGGAAGTCGCCGGCACGGACGACCATTTCCGCCTCGACGAATTCGCCGACACCATGCGCTCGCGCATCGTGAGCGTGTTTACCGACGCGCTGGCCACCGCCCGCGTGCCCGTGCTCGACGTCGCGGCGCGTTATCAGGAATTGGGCGAGGCGCTGCTGCCGCTCATCAATCCGCCGCTCCAAAGTAAGTACGGTCTGGAGATGCCGAGCTTCATCGTGGAAAACGTCTCCCTGCCGCCGGAAGTCGAACAAGCCATCGACAAGCGCAGCAGCATGGCCGCCGTCGGCAATCTCAACGACTACGTGAAGTTCCAGATGGCTGAGGCCATGACCAAAGGTGAAGGCGGTGGCATGGCCAGCAGCGCCGCCCAACTCGGAGCGGGCCTGGCCATGGGCCAGCAGATGATGGCGGCGATGGGCGCAGCGCAGGCCACTCCGCCCGCCGCGCCTCCGGGAGCCGTGCCTCCGCCGCTGTCTGGCGCGGCGGCCACCAGCCTCCCTGAACTCCTCAGCCCTGCTGACGCCGCCAAAGTCCTCGGCGTGGCCGAGAACGACGTACTGACGGCGCTCGGCGACGGTTCGCTCAAGGGCAAGAAGATCGGCTCGGCTTGGCGGATCACGCGCGCGGCGCTGGAGGAATTTCTGAAAGCCTGAACCACAAGGCTGATGCAACAAACATGAGGCCGCACTTCGCAATCTACCTTGCTGCCGGCGTCACTTTGCTGCTGGCTGTCGTGTCAATGATCGGTGGTTTCGGGCAGGCGCTCGCGATGCTCCAATTCATCAAGAACCTCCGTCCCACAGGACACGATCTGGAGACTTTCAACGCGATGGTGACAGAGTTTTGCTGGGAAGGGATGGGAGGGTTGCTTCTGGCAGTGCTGCAAGGGGGCATTCTTTTCTACGCTCGCAAGCTCCACAAACTGGCGCGTGCAGCCTGAACTTGAGAAGCAGTTTGAAGCGAGCGTGAAAGCAGCGCAGATACTGCTCGCCGCCACATTCGTTCTGGCGTCCGTGGTTCTCGCGGGCTACCGCTCTGCTTCCGGCACGGCGCGGCAGGGGGAGTTACCTTCGGTTGTCCTGCGTGAGGCGCCGCGCTGCACTTCCGAGGCGCGAACAGCCCTTCCCCCGACAAGCCGGGCGAAACTCCGTAGCTCACAGCGGAGTCGCCGTTCTAAAGGTGCCGCCTGCGACCCGGTGGATTTGTGCCGTGCGGTCGAAGATCTCCGGTTGACGCGTGTGCAGCGTGAGGGAACGCGGCGCCAGCAGTCCGAGCGCGTCAGGAACGTCCAGCACCCGCAGCACGTTCAAGAAGATCGGGCTGTCGCGATGCGACGCCGGCGGGTCCACGAGGACGACTTCCGCGAGGCGCGGCTCGAACAGCGCCGCGTAGGCTGCGATCACACCTGTCTGTCCCCGCCCGGCGATGATCCACTTCGAGCGGGGGCTTGAACGGGCCGGCAAAGCTCGCGCGGCCACGGCCAGCACATCTTCCATCCGGCCTTCATCGATCGTTCGTCCGAGCAAAGCCAGCGAGCGCCGGACGTAAAACGGCGCCGGATCGGCCCAGCGCGTGGGTCCAGTGCCACGCGGCGCGACCAACAGGACGGGCGCATCGCCGGCCAGTTTCGTGACCCAGTCCGGCTTGGCGTCGAGCGAATCGTCTTCGCCAAGGACAACCAGCCAACGTGGCGCGTCCGACTTGCCGCGAGGCGCGGGGAAGTATTTCCAGTGAGTGAGAATGTCCGGCGCACTTGTCACCGAGCCTTCCGCCGGTTTGCTGCCCAGCGCCAAAGCCGGCTGCGGATCGAACTGCTTCGGCAGCGGACGAAACACGATGCGGCGCAGTTCAGCGATCCGGCCGTCCCGCCACGCCTTGAATTCCTCTGTCGTGCTCGGCAGCGCGTTTGTGGCCATCGGCACAAACAGTTCGTCGATCTTGGTGTTGAGTTCATCGGCCGGAAGCTCCTCCGGAAAGGCGCGCAACTGTTTGCCCTCAAACGTCGGCAACGCCGGCTCGGTGACCGGCGCGTTGCTGCCCTTGAAGTGCCAGTTGATCCACCGGTAGGCCATCAGCCGCAGCTCCGGGTTGTCGCTGTGGCCGCCCGGCGTGATGCCGATGTCGAAGAGCCGCTCGGTGCGGTTCGTGTAGAACCCGTAGAGCCGCTCCAACCGCGCGCGGATGTGGTCGTTGCCATTCATCGGGAAGATGGGGTCGTGCCCGGAATTCTCGAAGAGCAGTGGGCGCGGCGCGACCAGCGCGGCAATCTGCGTCCACGGCCACTGAAACGTGTTGATGAGAAACATGCAGTCGCAGTGGCCGTTGACGACCTTCTCGCCCACGTAGTCTTCCAGATCGCCCATGCCGCTGACCGGCACGGCGACCTTCACGCGCTCGTCCGCCGCGGCGATCCAAAACGAGGCCGCGCCTCCACCGGAAATGCCGGTGACCGCGAGGCGTTCGGGATCGACTTCCGGCCGGCTCTGGAGGTAGTCGAGCGCGCGGAGGCCGTTCCAGCACTCCACGCCCGCCGGCGTGTAACCGCGCGCCTGCCACCACCAACGGTCGTAACGATAAGTGCCGTGGTGGATGCCGGCAATCTCGCCCAGTTGCAGCGTGTCGATGAGCAGGCAGGCGTAGCCGTGCGTGGCGAACCACATCCCGTGATGCTGGAAGGCCGTCTTGTTGCCGTCGCGGCCCCGACCAGAATGGCCGCACACGTAGAGCACCGCGGGCAGTTTCGCGCCCGGCTTGGCGTCCTTGGGCAGATAGAGGTTTCCCGTCACGTAAAGGCGCGGGCGGCTCTGGAAATGGAGCTTCTCCACGCGGAAACCTTCTTCGCGTTCGAGCACGCCCGTCACCTGCGCCTGATGTGGCGTGCGTTCGGGCAGCGGCCACAGGCCCAGCATTTCCAAGTACTGCTGACGAAGTTCGGGCCGCCGCGCTTCCCACTGCTGGCGGTTGGTGATGCCATCGAGGAACTGCGCGTCCAGTCTCACGGCGTCGTGACGAAGAAACGCCTCGATCATGGCTTGGGCGGCAGCGTTCGTGAAAGCAGGAGGTGCGGCGGCAAAGGCCGAGAAGACGAAACGGAAACTCAACAACAAGCCGGCCAGCGCTAAGAGGAGATGCGGTTTCATAGATCGGGATTTGGACGAGGATAAAGCAACCAGTGTTCAACGGGGCTGAGCCGATGCTGTGGCGTAGGACAGGCGTCCCGCCTGTTTCTGACTTCGTGGGAATATGGATTCTGCTCTTGAGTAAACGAGGAAGGAGGAGATGGAGACAGGCGCGACGCCTGTCCCACCCGCTTGACGGCGCTCTCGCTGGCACAATTCAGTTGCCGCCCCTGGATCACCGCCCAACACTGGCCACGTGCCAGCGGCTGCAAAACCAGTTTTCCCGGTCCAGGTGCGCGAGTTGGTCGAGTTCGCCCTGCGACGCGGTGACCTCGGCAGGGAGCGTGAGTTCGTGGGATCGGATCGCGCCCTGGCCGGAATCCGTGGCCACCAACGCGTCCAGCGTTCGCGACCGTCCGGCTACCAGAAGGAGGTTTCAGTGTGCCACGAGGTGGAGACGGAGGAGTTGATCTTGCGCATCCAGGGACGCATCGACGGCGTGCTGGCGGCCCCCGATGAAGTGCTGCTGGAGGAGATCAAGACGGTCCAGGCCGGCTGGGATCGCGTGGCCGATCCGCTGCATTGGGACCAAGCCAAGTGCTACGGCTTCATTTACGCGCACGACCAGGGCTTGGAGAAGGTCGCGCTCCAATTGACCTATCTCGAACTGGAGTCGGGCGCGGTGACCGAGTTCCGCGAGTCATATTCTGCTGCTGAACTGGCGGCCTTCTTCGAGCACGCCGTCGCGATCTACCTGGACTGGATTCAAGACCGCCATCGCTGGTGCCGGCAGCGCGACGAATCCATCCGGTCGCTCGCGTTCCCGTTTCCGCGCTACCGGCCTGGCCAGCGGGAAATCGCAGTGGCCGCCTATCGGACGCTCGCGTCTGGTGGGCGACTGTTCCTCGAAGCACCCACGGGCATCGGCAAAACCATCTCGGTGCTCTTCCCGTCCGTGAAAGCCCTGGCCGAAGGCAAGCTGGAGCGCCTCTTCTACCTGACGGCGCGGACCGTGGGGCGGGCCGTGGCGGAGAAAGCCTTCGCCGATTTGCGCCAAGCCGGCTTGCGCCTGCGCACGCTCACGCTCACGGCCAAAGAGAAAATCTGTGCGCAAGCCGGCCAGCCGTGCGATGCGGGCCATTGTCCGCTCGCCTGCGGCTACTACGACCGCCGCCTCCCCGCCATGCGCGACGCGTTGCAGCGCGAGGCGATCACCCGATCGGTCCTCGAAACCGTCAGCGCGGCCCATCTAGTCTGCCCGTTCGAGTTGTCGCTCGACCTGTCATCCTGGGTCGATGCCGTCGTGTGCGACTACAACTACGTGTTCGATCCCACGGTTTATCTGCGCCGGCATTTCGCCGAGGCCGCGGTGGACCACGGCTTTCTCGTGGATGAAGCGCACAACCTTGTGGACCGCGCCCGCGATATGTTTTCGGCTGACCTCGACCGCCGGGAGCTTCGCGAAGTTGCGCGCGTGGTCAAGGCCGCGGCACCGCGCTGCGCCCGGGCGTTGACCAAACTGAATTCGGCCCTGCGGAAATTGAGCGGGCCAGCGACATCGCCCGTCGAACCAGCCGAGGCTGCCGATCCGTCCGTGGAACTGGACTTGTTCCCAGCAAGCACGTCGGCCACGAGCCGGGAGCAGCCCCCAGGACCAACGCCGGTGAACGACGCTCGGAATGGAACTATCATCTGTCGGGAGTTGCCCACGGACCTGATGCCCTTGCTGGAAGCGGCGCTCCAGGAAACGGAGGCCTGGCTGGCGCGGAACCAGCCGGCAGAGTTTCGCGACAGCCTGCTCGAACTTTATTTCCGCCTGCGTGCCTTCCATCGCACCGCCCAATTTTTCGATGAACGATACGTGACGCTCCTCGAGCCGGGCGTGTCGGGACGGGTCCGGTTGTTTTGCCTGGATCCGTCCTTCTTGCTTCGGCAGGCGCTGGCGCGTGGCAAGGCGGCGGTGTTCTTCTCCGCCACGCTGACGCCAATCGACTACTACCGCGCGCTGCTCGGCGGCGACCCGGCAGACGCGGTGATGCAGTTGCCCACGCCGTTCTCGCCCGAGCACTTGGCCGTGCTGGTGCAGGACCGCATCCGCACGCATTTCAAGGCGCGCGCCGAAACGCTGGCGGACGTGGCCGCGGCCATCGGCGCGTTGGTGCAAGGGCGGGCTGGCAACTACCTCGTCTATCTGCCCTCCTACCAATATCTCTCGGCCGTGCAGGAACAGTTCCACGCCCTGCATCCGGCAATCCCGATCCTCACGCAGCGGCCGGGCCTGAGCGAAGCCGAACGCGAGGCCTTCCTGGCTGCCTTCGCCGCGGAGCACGGGGAAACCCTGGTCGGGTTTGCGGTGCTGGGCGGCATTTTCGGCGAAGGGATTGACTTGGTGGGCGACCGGCTGATCGGGGCGGCGATCGTGGGCGTGGGCTTGCCACAACTCTGCGTCGAGCGCGATCTGATCCGCGATTATTTCCAGGACCAGACCCGCGCGGGCTTCGACTACGCTTACACCTTTCCCGGCATGAACCGCGTCCTGCAAGCCATCGGCCGGGTCATCCGCTCCGAGACGGATCGCGGGATCGTGCTGCTCATCGACACGCGCTTTGCCGAGCTGCGGTATCGCCGTCTCTTTCCGGAATGGTGGCGGCCACGGCGGGTCAGGAACGTCCGGGAGATCAGCGAAACCGTGGGACGGTTCTGGCAGCCTCAGGACTCCTGATCCCGTGGAAATGGCGTGGCCCGCCCGGTGAGGGCACCGGGCCTACAGGTTCGCGCGAGAGCTGTAGGCCGGGTCCCCAGACCCGGCGATTGGGGATCAGCAGTATTCCACGCGGCCTCAACTTCAAGGCGTGGGGTCAGGAGTTCTGAGCCTGCGGGGTAACCCGGCGGCAGGGTTGAAGCGTTGAAGAGGATTCTTGGGATGGCTTTCTCCCAATGCGAGAGCCTCTTCATCCCTTCACTCTTCACCCTTCAACCCTTCCTCTTCTCGACTCCCCGCTTGCGTCTGCCGTGCTCTGCCGATTGAAGAAGACGCTTGCCAAGTCACTGGAAATGCACGACACGCCAACCATGAATTCGATCTCGACGGACCAACCAAGCCCGGCCAAGGCCAAGGCCCGCTACCTCATGGTGGGCGGCTTCCTCGGCGCGGGCAAAACCACCGCCATGCTCCGGCTGGCGGAGTGGGTCGCGCGGCGCGGCCTGCGCCCCGGCCTCATCAGCAACGACCAGGGCAGTGGGCTGGTGGACACGGCGCTGTTCGCCGCGCGGCAGTTGGCGGTCGAGGAGATTCCCGGCGGCTGTTTTTGTTGCCGCTTCAACTCGCTCGTCGAGGCGGCGCGCAAACTCACCGCCACGACCCGGCCGGACCTCTTCCTGGCCGAGCCGGTCGGCAGTTGCACCGATCTGGTCGCCACCGTCGCGTATCCGCTGCGGCAGATTTACGGGAGCGACTTCACCATCGCCCCGCTCAGCGTGCTGGTCGATCCCGTGCGCGCGGCGCGCGTGCTCGGCCTGGAGGGCGGCGGCAAATTCTCCGAAAAAGTCCTCTACATCTACCGCAAGCAACTGGAGGAAGCCGACTGCCTCGTCATCAACAAGTGCGATCTGCTCACGGCGGAGAAGCGGGCCGCGTTGCGGGCGGCGCTGGCTGGCGCCTTCCTGCACGCGCGGCTCTTTGAAGTGTCGGCCCGGACGGGGGAGGGACTGGAGGCCTGGTTCAGCCACCTGCTGAACACCGAACAACAACCGCGCGCGGCGATGGACGTGGACTACGAGGTCTATGCCGACGGCGAGGCCCTGCTCGGCTGGCTCAACGGCACCGTGCAACTCAGTGCCGCGCGTCCGTTTGACGCCAACGCGCTCCTGCAACGGCTGGCGCAGGAGATTCAGGATCGCCTGCAGGCGGCCGGCGCGGAGGTGGCCCACTTGAAAATGACGCTTGACCCACGCAGCGCGTTCGGCGACCTGGCCGCCGTGAACCTCGTGCGCAACGATTTCGTGCCGGAGCTGTCGCTGTCGTTGCCCGATCCGGTGGAGCGCGGCGAACTGACGATCAACCTGCGGGCCGAAGCCGAGCCGGAATTGCTGCGCCGCGCGGTCGAAGCCTCGGTGCAACAAGCGGCCGGCCATGAAGTCGTAGCCCGGTGGCAGGCGCTTGAAGCCTTCAAGCCGGGCAAGCCCCAGCCCACCCATCGCGTGACGGCGTTTCCCTAAGCCGCATCCATGCAGTAGGACAGGCGTCGCGCCTGTCTCTGACTGTATTGGGAAGAGGAGTCTCGACGGGAATCCCCCCGGTCGGGGAAGTCACTCTTGGGTGAGCGAGCAGTGGGAAGATGGAGACAGGCGCGACGCCTGTCCGACGTGCTCGGCGGCGTTTCCGTGAAGATTTTCGACGGCATCGTTGCGGCTAAACGCCCGTCGCAGCCTGGCGTCGGAACCGAATTCCATAGTGCCAAGGCGGAAGGTCCAGGATGGGGCTTTGCGCATCGAGCAGCCCGGTCTGCCCGGCCCACTCGACGATCTGTTCGGGGCGCGGGCGAATCGACAGGTCCGGCCCACGGGGCGTGGCCGGATCGTAGCACCAATGAATGACGAGAACCACGCCCGCCGGACGAACGGCCCGGGCGGCGGCCGTCAAAACACGGACCGGCTCCTCGCAATGAAGAATGTTGAAAAGCAGGACCGCGTCCTGCGACGAGGGCGGAACGCCGAAGCCGTCCAAGAAGACATCGCGTTGCTCAGCCCGGATGTTCTCCACTCCCACCTCGGCGGCGCGGCGTTTTGTCCGCGCCACCATCATCGGGTCGATGTCGCAGGTGCGCACGACGCCCGCGATCCGGCGCGCGATCGGGAGGGTGAACGTGCCGTAGCCGCAGCCCAGTTCCACCACGTCCCGCAGCCGGCCATCGATGGCCAGCCGGTCGAGGATGAGGTCCACGTTGAAGAGCGTTTCCCAGTACGCTTCCTCCGGCATGCCGCTTTCGCGCAGTTTCATGGGCGGCGGGTCAGAAGGTCACCAGTTTGTCGGCGTCGCGCACAATTTCGTAGAGGTCTTGGAGGGTCGAAAGCGGGCACACCTCCGAACCTTCCGCAGCGCGCAGCTTCAAGCAGGTGCCGCAGGCGAAGAACTGCCCGCCGGCGGCCAGGACCGCTTGGGCTTGCTCCTGCACCTTGAACTTTGGGTCGTGGATCCGGTCGAGTTCCACGCCTTTGCCGACGAGGAAGACTTTGACCGTATCGCCCTGCTGGAGGCTGTAGTCCGCCAAGCGCAGCGCGTTGAACACCGTTTCAGGCTCGGTTTGTGAGATCAGAATGCCAAGTTTCATTCCGGATAAAGAATTCACTGTGTCACGCGGACCCTGCGGCTTCGTGCCGGTCGAGCAACCGCCCGTCTTCCATCTCGTACTTCCGGTCGAAGACATCGAGCGCGCGATGATCGTGCGTGACCACAATAACCGCAGAACCGCGTTCGTGGGCAACTTTACGGAAGAGTTCCATCACCTGCCGGCCGCGATGACTGTCCAGCGCGGCGGTGGGTTCGTCGGCGAGAATGAGGCTGGGCTGATTCGCCAACGCGCGGGCCACGGCCACGCGCTGTTGCTGGCCGCCGGAGAGGGCGTCGGGCAGGTGGTCGGCGCGGTCCGCTACGCCGAGGTAGTCGAGCAATTCCATCGCGCGCCGGCGGGCCTGGCGTGGACGGGTGTCGTTGATTTCGAGCGCAACCTGGACGTTTTGCACCGCGTTGAGGAACGGAATCAGGTTCGCCTTCTGGAACACGAAGCCGAGGTGCTGGCGGCGAAAGGCGGCGAGGTTCACCAGCGCGCGGTCGGCGTCCAGCACGGGCTGGCCGCCGATGACTATGCGGCCGGCGGTGGGCGGATTGATCAGGCCGAGCGCCGTGAGCAAGGTGGACTTGCCCGCGCCACTCGGGCCGAGCAGCGCCACCACTTCGCCTTTGGCCACCGTGAAGGTCACGTCCTTCATGGCCACGACCTCGGTGTTGCCGCGGCCATAGACTTTCGTCAGGCCGAGGGCTTCCACGGCAGGCGTGTTCTGGGCGGCGGAGTTCATTCAAGCAAGTAGCGCAGATTTCCAAGGCGATCAGCATCGCGAGGAATCTTCGCGGATCGCGACGACTCCGCAGGACGGGCCGCGGCCGCGTAGCGCAGGTTTTCAACCTGCCGTATCGCCGGTTTTCCAACCGGCGACGCGCTCGAATGAAACCGGCCTTGGACCCTCGAGGGGCGTCTTGGAGCTTCGCTGGCCTCGCCGACTGGAAAGTCGGCGACACGGCAGGCTCGAAAGCCTGCGCTACGGGGCTTTGCATCCTGGTTCATCACGAGAGGACTTTGTTGGGTTCCACCCGCATGGCTTTCCAGATGCCCAGCAGGCTGGCGGCGACGGAAATGGCGAGCACGATGCCCGCCAGCATCCAGAGATCGTCCGGGGTGATCATCACGCGGCGGGGAAAGAGCGGGTAGAGCCACTGCCCGATGTAGTAGGCGATGGCGTAGCCCAGCGCGCCGAGCAGCAGGGCCTGTTGCAGAATGAGGCCCACCACCACTGAGTGGCGCGCGCCCATCAGCTTGAGCATCGCGATGTCGTGCGTCTTGTCCAAAGTGAGAGTGTAGATGATGAGCGCCATGATGATCGTCGAGACGAAGACGAGGATGACGCGGAACAAGCCGAGTTGGCGACGGGCGCGATCCACGTTGCCACGCAGGAGCAGTTGGCGCTGGCCTTCGTGGGTGTGAACGGTCACATCCGGCCAGGCGGAAACCGTCGCGACCACCGCGGCCGTGTCCGTGCCCGGCGCCACTTTGACCAGGATGGCGCTGACCAGTGGAGTCGCGAGGGCGGGCAACGCGCTGGACGGGCCGCCGGCGCGTTCGAGCAATTCGGGTTGCACGCGCCCGAAATCCTGGTTCGCCGCGCGATGACGCCGGGCCGCGCGTTCGAGCCGCATCGTTTCTCCGGGCAAGTCAAACTGGATGGCCAGCGCGTCTCGCACGGTGAAGAACGCCGTGCCATCGCCCGCCGAAGACGCCATGCCTTTGGTCACACCGACGACGGTGAAAACGTCCTTGCCCAGCGGGACTTTGTCGCCGAGCGCCAGGCCGAGAATCTGGTCGGCAATCATCTCGTAATGGGCCTGGCCCAGCGGACGGCCGCCGGTCAACGGCAGCCACTCGCCCTTGTCGTCGGGCCAGGCCAGGCCTTGCACGAACATGCGGAGCGGGCGCCCCTGCTGCTCGCGTTGAATCGTGTGCGCGACGAAACTCTGCGCGCTTCGCACGCCGGGCACGGCCAGCAGGCGGAATTCCAGGTTGGCGGGCAGCCGGGAGACTTCGGCGAATGGGCCGCGCGTGTTCTTTTGCACCACCCAGAAATCCGCGCCGACTTCGTCCACCAGTTGCGTGGCCTCGAAGACCAGCCCCTGGTAGATGCCACTCATGCCGAGCACGAGCATCAGGAGCAGGCCGATGCCGAGCGCGGTGAGCGCGAAGCGCCCGAGGTTGTGGCGGATGTCTTGGGCGGCGAGGTTCATCAGAGGCGTGAGGCGTGAGGCGGGAAACGTGATTCAGTCAATTCGGCTTGGAGGAGGGGGCTTCGGCAATGTTGATGCGCTGGCCGTCGTTCAATGGTTGCTTCATGTCGCGCGGCTTGCAGACGATGGCACCGGACGACAGCCCCTCGGTCACTTCCACGGTTTCCAGCCCGCGCAGACCCAGCTTCACTCCGCGCCACTGGGCGCGGCCGTTTTGGCGGGCAATGACGCCGGGCTGGCCCGCGCGCCAGATCAGGAAGCGCAACGGCAGGGCGAGCGTGGATTCTTTGCGGCCGGTTTCGATGAACACCTCGGCGCGCTGGCCGACCGACCAGTTCTTCGGCAGTTGCTTCCCCCGCACGTCCACGAGGAACTCGCGCGTCTCGCGGTCGGCTTCGCGTCCCAGGCGGGCCACTTCGCCGGGATAGGACTTCGCCGGTTCTGAGCGGAAGACCACGCGGGCCGGTTGGCCGGGAGCCAGTCGGGCCATTGCCGTTTCGTCCACCCAGGCGGAAACCCAAATCTCATTCGTGGAGATGATCTGCAGGATTGAACTGCCCGGCACGACCACGCCGCCCGGATCACGGTCGCGACGCGTGATCAAGCCGTCGTACGGACTGACGATTTGCGTGAAGCTCAGGCGCTCCTTCTGGTAGGCGAGGTTCTTCTCCGCGGTCGTCATCTGGCGCTCCGCTTCGACGATGGCAGCCTGCGAGCGTTTCACGTCCGCCTCGGCCACGTTCATTTGTTCCACCGCTTTGTCGAAGTCCGATTGGGAGCTGATCCGGTTGGTCAGTAATTCCGAGGACCGTTGGTGATCGAGCCGCGCCTGCCTCACCACCGCCGACGCGCGCGCCTCATCGGTTTTCACCCGATCCAGACTGGCCCGGGCCGCAGCCAAAGACGCGGTCGCGACTTCGACCTGCATCTTCAGTTCGCCGTCGTCGAGCCGGGCAAGCAGTTGGCCGGTTTTCACCGCGTCGTTCTGGTCCACGAGCACGGCGGCCAGGCGCTCCTGAATGCGCGGGCTGATGGTCGTTTTCACGCGCGCCTCCAGCGTGCCCGTGCCCATGACTTCGGCGACGATGGGACCGGCTTTGACTTCGTGCGCCAGCACCGGCGTCGGCGCGAACTTCACGCGATAGACAGCGAAGGCAATGATCGCGACCAACACCACCCACTTGGCGGATTTGCGCAGGACGGCAACGAGATGTGAGGAGGAGCCGTTCATAGAATGGATCGGGCGATGTTAATGATTTTCAATTGCAGGTCACGGCGCGGTGTAGATCAGCCATACGCCCCCAGCCAACACCAGCACGCCGCAGACAACTTTGACGATGCTCAAGCCTTTGGACTGTTCGTTCCAGTTCAGAAACCGCTGCACCACTTCGGTGAACGTGCCGGCCAGCACGATGACCGAGCAGTGCCCCACGCCGTAGGCCAGCAGCAGCGAAGCGCCGTAAACTGGATTCGTCTTCGCCAGTTTGAACGTGACCGCCAGCATCGGCGCCATGTAGGCAAACGTGCAGGGGCCGAGCGCAATGCCAAAGATGAGGCCCAGCAGGAAGGCCGCGAGCAGACCCTTGCGCTTCATGTTCACCTGCCCCGGACCAGACCACGGCATGGGAATCACGCCCACCAGATGCAGCCCGACGGCAAAGAAGATGAGCGCGACGAAGTAATTTCCGTAGCGGCCCACGTCGCCCATCATCCGGCCCGCTGCCGCCGTAATCGCGCCAATGACCGCGATGGTGATGAGGATGCCCACCGAGAAGAGCATGGCGGTCCAGCAAGCCCGGCGCGCAGTCACCTGCCCCTGGCCGCTGATAAAGCCCACGATGAGCGGGATGCTCGCCAGATGGCACGGGCTGAGGACGATGCTCAGGATGCCCCACACGACCGACGCGCCCAAGGCCAGCAACGGCGCGCCTTCCACGGCGTGGCTCAAGTTGGTGAAAAGCTCTTCCAAGCGAATGAGAGTTCTACTTGCTGTCCCTGGGCTTCACGCGACTTTCGCCGCCAGCGCCAGCGCGACTTCAGCCACGCGGGCGCCCAGTTTCCTGGCGGTGTCCAAGCCGAGTTCGTCCGCGCTGATGTCGTCTTTCGTCGAAAGCACAGTCGCGCCCTGGAAAGCCGGCGCGTTGCCGCCGACGGGGACCATGCCAAAGCACAGCATGGCCGCTTGAATCTGCTCGATGGTCATCTCCTGTCCGCCGTTGCGGAAGGCGCCGACGGCGACCACGCCCACGGGCTTGTTGGCCAGAACCATCTTCGGCTCGCGCAAAGGAGCGCAGCGTTCGATGAACGCCTTGCACAGAGAACTCAGGCCGCGGAAATACGAGGGCGAACCGATGATGAGGCCGCCGAGCGCCGGGTCTTGGAGTTTGGGCAGGATGGCCGTGAAATCATCCTGGGGCGGCTTGGGCGACCAACCGGCGATGCTCAGTCCGCCAAGGTCAATCAACTCGACTTCGACGCGCGGGCTGGCGGCTTTGGCGGCATCGAGCGCTGCCTGGACGGCCTTCGCCGTGGTCATGCCTTGGCGCGGGCTGCAGGCGATGCCCAGGATCTTGAGCGGCTTACCGCCGGACGATTCGGCCGCGAGGGCAGAGGTTGCGGTTGCGGCCAGCGCGGCAGTGCCGGCGGTGGCCAGGAAGTTGCGACGAGTGAGGTTCTGTTTCATAAAATGTCTTTCACAGTTGGCGTAGCGGCGTCTCGGCAAAGCGCCGCATTTTTCAATTCAGGCCTGAGAATGGCGGCGCTCGGACGGGCCGCCGCTACGGTTGCACGGTTTCGCGGTGGGCTTGGATCGGTTGTCACGCATTACGTTTCACGTTTCACGCCTTACTTGCACTCGCCCAGTTTACAGGCTTTGGCGATTTGCTCCGGCGTGAGCTTCATCTTGTCCGCGAGCGCCTGGGCGATGGTGATCTGGCGGCCTGTCATCGCGGGTCGCGCGTCCAGCCATTTCTGCAAGTTGGCTTCGTTGACAAAGAACCCCTGCTTGAAGCATCCGGCGGAAACCCATTTGCCTTCCGGCGATTTCTTCTGTCCGAACCACGCCGTCGCCGTGGCCGGCTCCAGCGAGGCAATCATGCCGTTCAGGGTTTTCACGCGAATCGGTTCCCCCGTCAGACCATCCTTGGCCTCGACTTCAATGTCCTGCTTCAGCCGCGCCGCTACGCCCATCGTGCAATGCGTGCAACAGCCGTGGCCATGCGTTGTGCCGAACTTCACGCCACAGGCATCTTCGGGATACACTGCCCGATCGCAAAACGCGCAGCGCGTGGCCAGTTCCTTCGAGCGGAGCATGTCCCAGGCGAGGAGATTGCCGGGGCTGCTCTGCTGTTCCTTCGTGGCGGCCTCTTTCTCGGCAAAGGCCTTGATGGTGGGACGGCCCTTGGCGTCCATCCCGTAGAGGTAGCTGGCGGTGGTCGCGGCCACCAGCTTGCCGCTGACCCAATCTGTCACGCTCACCTTGGCCTCTTCCGACTTCGGGTCCGCGCCCACGATGCTGGAGAAGTAGATGAAGTAGCAGTGGGGCGAGCAGAGGACGCGCTGCTCGGCTTGGCCTTTCACGATGGCCTTGGTCTTGGGAACGATGTCCTCGTCGCACATGAAGCACACCGACTCGCGCGGGCGTGGGTCGGCGGCGATGGGCGTTTCACGGACGATGCCGGCTGGTTGTTTGCCGCTCAAGTCCACGCCCAGTTCTTTCCACTTTCCGAGAATGTCTTCCCGGCCGTAAAACCCGGTGTGTCGGAACAGTTCCTTGCCGCGGGCGTCGAAGAAAATCTGGGTGGGAATCATCTCGATGCCGTATTGCTTGCCGGCACCTTCGTTCTTCCACACGTCGATAAACTCGACTTGGAACTTCCCGGCGTAATCCTTCTTCAAGGCTTCCAGGATGGGCGCCATGGCCTTGCACGGAATGCATTTGTCCGCGCCCAAGTCGAGGAGCTTGGGCAGGTGAGCTTCAGCAGCAGGCGCGGCACCACCTGAGACGGCAGTGGCTGTTGATAGGTTGGCTTCGACAGGCGCCTTGCTCTTTTTGAGGGCTACGGCGGCAGCCACGGCCGCGGCGAGGACGATCACGGTGAGGATTTTGGAAGGAGTATTCATGGTTCAGGTCCGGTTCACTTTTTACGTTTCACGTTTCACGCATCACGGTTTGATCTTCTGGAACAAGGCCGGCAACCGTGTCCGATACATCTCGGCGACGTGCGCCTCCATTTCGGCCAGCGGTTTCACGGGAATGAGGTCCATCACTTCGGCCGGCGTGAGGCCGGATTCGAGCAACGTCCGCGCCCCGCCGCAGACCATGCGCTTGAGGGCGGGCGTAATCTCCGCGTCGCTCAGGCCGAAGCCCGCCGCCACTTCGCGCAAGGCTTGCAGTTGGAACCACAGGTAAGTCGGCCCCATCGCTGACAACACCGCGTAAGCCTCAAGCTTCGCCTCCGCCACTTCCGGGCAGTCGCCCAGCGGCGTGAGCAGCGCGAGCAGTTCAGCCCGGTCGCCGGCCGTCAGCGCGGAGGCGAAGGCCACAGGATTGTAGCCCAGCCCTATGATCGAGGGAGCATTCGGAATCACCCGCGCCAGTCGCGCAAAGCCGCCGAGCAGTCCGCTCAGCTTGGTGAAGGTGAACTTGGGCGCCAGTGACGCCACGATTGCTTCCGGTTTGATCGCCCCTTTGACGGCCGCAACCGTTTCCGCCAATACCGGCGGATGCACGGCCAGGAAGACGATGTCTTGCGCTGCCGCACGAGCATTGTCCGGCGTCGTGCTGATCGCCGGGAAGCGCGTCTTCAACTTCGACAGCGTCTCCGCGTTCGGATCGCTGACCGTGACGCTGGCCGGCAACTTCTGCGCCCGAGTCCAGCCTTCGAGGAAGATGCGGGTGATGCGCCCGCCGCCAATGAAACCAATGGATTTGTTGCTCATGGTTGTCTTGTTACGTTTTACGTTTCACGAATCACGTTTACGCGTCACGCCACCGCCTGCTGCAAGAGCGTCTTGAGCTCGGCCACGCTGGGCACCTTGCCGACGACTTTGATGGTGCCGTTCACCGCCAGCGCGGGTGTCATCATCACGCCCAGCGCCATGATTTGTTTGAGGTCCGTGACCTTGGTGATGTTAGCGGCGACGCCAAGTTCCTTGACGGCCTGTTCCGTGAATTGCGCCAGCGTCTTGCACTTGGCGCAGCCGGGTCCGATGACGAGGAGTTGCATGATTCGATGCCTTTCGTTTGAGGTTAAAACAACGCTCCGTAGAGCAATCCGGTCAGCGTCGCCATCACGATGACCAGCGACACATACACGACCGTTTTCTTCGTGCCCATGATGTTGCGGAGGACCAACATGCTGGGCAGCGAAAGCGCCGGCCCCGCCAGCAGCAGCGCCAGCGCCGGGCCTTGGCCCATGCCGCTGCCAATGAGGCCCTGCAAAATCGGCACCTCCGTCAGCGTGGCGAAATACATGAACGCGCCCACGACCGAGGAAGCGAAATTCGCCAGGAACGAATTCCCGCCGACCGACTGGCTGACCCACGCCGAGGGAATCAATCCCTCGTGCCCCGGCCGGCCCAGCAAGATGCCCGACACGAACACGCCGCCGATGAGCAGCGGGAAGATTTGTTTGCCGAGCGCCCAGGTCGCGTCCAGCCAGTCGCGGCCTTCACCGGGCGTCCGCGCACAAAGCACGGCCAAACCCGCACAACCAACGATGAAAGGGAGGAGCGGCTGTTGCGGAATGACGAAGCTCAAGATGGTCACTGGAACTGCGGCCAGCGCCAACCCACGCCAACTGAAACCAAACCACAAGCCCAGCGCGGTCCCCAGCCCGGCGGCGAACGCGGCACTGATGGGCCATTTCCAGGCGTGAATCGCGTCCCAAAGACCGCCCGCCTCCGCCGGTTTGCTCCAGTTGGCGAACACCAGCACGCCCACCATCGCGGCGAAGAAGAGCACGTTCTGCCAGAGCGGACGCCGGGCCTCCGGCTCCGGCATCGCAAACGCGGCGTCGGCCTTGGCCTGCTCTTCGCGGCGGAAAACCAGGTGCATCGCCAGCCCCACCACGACGCTGAAGACCACCGCGCCAATCGCCCGTGCAATGCCCAGTTCCACGCCCAGAATCCGTGCCGTCATCACGATGGCCAGCACGTTGATGGCCGGGCCGGAGTAGAGAAACGCCGTCGCCGGCCCCAGCCCCGCCCCGCGCATCCAGATACCGCCGAAGAGCGGCAGCACGGTGCAGGAACACACGGCCAGGATGGTCCCCGACACCGACGCCACTCCGTAGGCCAGCGGCTTGTTCGCTTTCGGCCCCAGATAGCGCATCACCGAAGCTTGGTTGACGAACACACTGATGCCGCCTGCGATGAAGAGAGCCGGGATGAGGCAGAGCAGCACGTGCTCCTGCGCATACCACTTGGTCAGCTCCAGCCCTTCCTTTAGCGCATTGTCGAAGCGCGGCACGCCCACCGGCAGGAAGAACAGGCACGCGAAGACCACGGCAAACCCGCCGAGCACCTTCAGTTCCCGGCCCCAGTTCGCATTCGAGACATCCGCTTCACACGCGCCATTCATGTTCTCGCCATTCTACGCCGATTTGACATTTAGCTAACTCCACAACTCAAGTTCAAAAAAACGATCCCTGCTTTCTGCCTACCTCTGGGATTTTTCCCGCACCGACGCCACACATTGGAAGAAGTTCATCACGCAGGGCGTGACCAGCCGGTAAAACACCTGAGCGCCGCGTTTCTCGTCATCGACGATACCGGCGTGTTTGAGTTGGGCCAGATGCCGCGACACGGTGGGCATCTCGGAACCGACCAACTCGGCCAGTTCGCACACGCACCGCTCGCCGCGGGAAAGCTCGTCCACCATGAGCAACCGGCCCGGGTGGGCCAGCGCCTTGAACACTTGCGCCTGGGCTTTGAACTGTGCGGTGGTCGGTTTGTTGGCCATTGCGGGTAGGAAATTAGCCAAGTGGCTAAATCTGTCAAACCCGATTTTTGGCCCGCTCAATCCGCGTTTTGCTCGGGCCGCTGGGCTTTGGAATCCGAGTCATCTCTGGAGCCAAGCAAGGATTTGGCACCAGGGCGTGCAGCAGCATCTCCAGCAACCACGGCGCTCCTTCAGGGCGGCGAGCCAGAGCTGCATCAAGCTTCCGCCCGGCGCACCGGGTAGCGCAGGTTTTCAACCTGCCGTAGCGCCGACTTGCAGTCGGCCAGGCTGTGAACCTTCCAGCCGGCTGGCCTCTTCCAACGCTCGCCGGTTGGAAAACCGGCGCTACGGGAGGCAATTGCAGAACTCGGTAGCAGCCGACGTGAGGAGGCTCAAACTTCAAGGGAAACAGAGCCTCCTCACGTCGGCTGCTACGGTTTTGAAAGAGGCTCACGGCAGACAGGAAAGTCTGCCCTACGAGTGCTCCCGAACCGAGCTTGAGGCAACTCTGGCGGCGAGCGTCCGCCGCGAGAATCCGCTTGGTCTGCGCCGTCTGGATTTCTAGACTCGCCTCCATGAATCCGGTGGCACTCATTACGGGCGCGTCGCGAGGAATTGGCCGTGGCATCGCGCTCGAACTGGCCCCAGCGGGCTTTGATCTCGTTGTGAACTACGCGGGCAATCAGGCGGCGGCGGAGAAAACCTCTGCCGATTGCCTGGCCGCCGCCCGCGTCGGCGGCAAGTCCATCCGCGCGGAGATTTGCCAGGCGGACATCTCGTTGAGCGCCGACCGGGCCAAGCTCATTCAGTTTACGCGCGAGCAGTTCGGGCGTCTCGATCTGCTGGTGAACAACGCCGGCGTGGCTCCGAACGTGCGCGCGGACATCCTGGAAGCCGGCGAAGAGAGCTTCGACCGCCTTATCGCCATCAACGTCAAAGGCCCCTACTTCCTGACGCAACTCGCCGCCCGGTGGATGATCGAGCAACTTCGCACTCCGCACTCCGCACTCCGCAATCTGCAATCTGCAATCTGCAATCCCAAGATCGTCACCGTTTCCAGCATCAGCGCCTACACCGCCTCGACCAACCGCGGCGATTACTGCGTGGCCAAAGCCGCGCTTTCCATGCTCACGCCGCTCTACGCCGCGCGCTTGGCCGAGCACGGCATCAACGTCTATGAAATCCGCCCCGGCATCATCGCCACCGACATGACCGGCCCGGTGAAGGAGAAGTACGACAAGCTCATCGCTGACGGCCTCACACCGATCAAACGCTGGGGCCAGCCCGCCGACATCGGCAAAGCCGTCGCCGCCATCGCACTAGACTTGCTGCCCTTCAGCACGGGCGAAGTGATCAACGTGGATGGCGGGTTCCACCTGCGGCGGCTGTGAATCAAGGTTGAAGTAACTTGAACAGCATCGCGGGTCGGACGATCTGAATTCCAAACGGTTTCTCCAAGGCCAGCAGATCCTTGTCGTAGCTCACGATCACTCTCGCGCCTGCCGCCAGGGCACAAGCCAGATAGGGATCATCCTGAGCATCCCGGCTGCTTTGTTTTCCGAGCGGCGCAGGCTCAACGACGCGGACCTTCTCCATGTACCAATTGAGACGGACCGCGGCGTTGTGGGCCGGCCGCAGTTCCTGGATCAGGCGGGTGACGGTTTCTCTGGTTTCCTCCAGCGTGACGGTCGATCCCCACGCGAACACCTGTCGGCGCGCCAGCTTGGCCAGGCACACGCTCCCTTCGCCGTTCCAACAAACGCCGGCGGCCACCACGTTGGCATCAAACACGACGCGCATGGAGTTCCTTCCGCACACGTTTCTGAATCGAAACGATCCGCGCGATCTCCGCTTCGCTGGGTCCGGCCGGTGCGCCGGCGCTGCTGTCCTTGAGGAAGGCCAGATCCTCTTCGATCTCCCGCCGCATCTTCAGGCGGACCAGATCGCGAAAAAACTCGCTGGCGTTGCCGTAATTGCGCTCCGTCTCCTGCCGCACGAACGAGGCCATCGCCGGCGGCAGCGAGATGTTGATCGTTTCCATCTTCATGCCCGGCAGCGTAGCGCGTCTGGCAATAGATGGCAATCGTTGTTCGTTGGTTTCATCCGGCTCACTCCGCCTTTGCCTCGTACAGGCCCGGCACCACCTGCCGATACTTCAAGCTCAGCCCCACCAGCCCCGGCGGCGCGAGGTCTTTGGCCAGGTAGGTGTGCGCGTGGGATTTCAGGATGCGCCCGTAATCCCCGAACCGGCCCAGGTCCGGCGGCGTCTTCTGCATTTCCAGCCCGCTGGAGAGAAGTTGCGTGTGGAAGCCGCTGGGCAAGGCCACCACCCATTCCGTTGTGCCGGTGGTCTGGAACACTTCGGGCAGCGTGAGGTCCACCGTGCCGATGAAGCCCAGGCGCAGGGCCGGGTACGCGAAGCGGAACGAGAGCCGATGCGCCGTCTGCTGAGCCTCGCGCCCCGGCAGCCGGATGCGGCACAACTGGTCCTCCACCGCCGGCGCACTGATTTCATTCCCATTCACGGAGACGGAAATCAACCGCGTCTTCGCCGGCAGCTTCATGCGGAATTCCTCCGCCTGGAAGGCCGGCAATTCAAACTCCGCGAAGTGCGTGCAACTGCCGTCGGAGTTGACGACCGTGAGGTGCTGGGCGCGCGTCAGGCCGATGCCGTAGAACTCTCTGGCGCTCTCGCCTGCTGGGCCGGTCCCAGCCGGCGCGCCGCCGCCTGGATCGCGCCACTCCATGACCAGCGTTTCTTCGCCGGCCACGCCAATGTCGTACGTCGTCTGCTTGTCGGCGGCACGCTTGGCCCAGAGGCTGCCGCTCAGGATTTCGAGATCGCTCCGCGCGGACTCCAGGCGGACGTTGCCCGGCAACCCAGCGAAGAGCGGAATTTGCGCGCGCCGCTTGCCTTCCCGGTTTTCCATCGGGACCCGGTAGGACAAGCGCATCGTCCCCGGCCCGGGCCGTTGCGCGAAGGCGGCCAGCCGGTTCGAGACCGTGACCATCCCGGCCAGGTTGGTTTCCGCCGAGTCGATCTTGGCCTCGATCAGATGCACCGGCACGGCGAACAGCGCTACCGCGCGGTCACCTGGCCGCAAGACGTGGAAGGCCATGCGCGCCTCGACCCTGAAATGGGTGGCCTCGTGTCCGACCTGGTATTCCACCGGCTCGAACGATACGACGGCGGGCACAGTTTCGCGGTTGGCCTCGAGGAGCTTTCCGGTCAGATCGGCGGGAAAGACCACCTGCATTTCGCCGGCGTTGGCACCGTACGGCGAGGCGAGCCATAGCAGCAACACCGCGACGGCGGTCTTTCGCCGGAGGGCCTGGTTTTGCAGGTTGATCAGCACCCAGAGCGTCACCACGCCGAGGCACAGCAGCACCAGGCCGCGGTTCCAGCCCGCAAACGCCGCCAGCGTGGGGAACACCCAGTAGAGCGCCAGGAACACCGGCCCGCCCAGCAGTCCGAGACGGCTGCCCACCAGCCACCGCGCGTAGTTTACCAGCAGCGCGCCGGGCACCACCACGGCGATGACGAGCGCGACGGCGAACGAGAACCGCGCGCTGAGATAAAGAATCAGCGGGAAGTAGAGCGCGTAGCCGGCGGCGATGGTGAGCATCTGAACCGCGGTCAGCGGTTGCCGCGCGAGAATCACGGCCGAAACCGCCAACAGAAAAAGCAGGCAGATCAGCGGGCCGATCTCCGAAAGCTGCAACAGCGACACGAACAAGTTGCGAGTCTCCACGATGGCGCCAGAGAAGAAATCCGGCGCGAGGAAATCCCGCCGTTCCCACACCACGGTTGCGTCCGCCGACGGCTTCGTCCCGTCCCCGGTTTCAAAGCGCATCGACTCGAGGTCCCGACGTTGGAACGTGACGCGGAGTTGTTTCACGGGATTCCCGTTCTGCTCGCCGACGCGGTAGGCCACGCCCTTGAGGGAGGCGACCTGATACGAAATGTCGATGCTGGCGCCACCGTGCGCGTCCAGCGTCCCGCTCCAGAACCACGCGTCCTTGGCCTGCTCCTGCGTGCCGTGGACCGACGCCTGCAACTTCAGCCCGCCCGCCAGCAGGGTTCCCCCGGTGGCGTTGCCCGCGCGCGGATGCGGACACTTGAAGAGGACGAAGACGGGTTCCTCCAAAGCATTCGTGAGCACATAGCGTGCGCGGAACTCGCCGGACATGTCCATGATCGTGCGCAGGCCGCGGTAATCCCGACGTCCCGCCATGTCGAATCGCACGTCCGACAACTCCGGCGGCATTGGTTTGACGAGCGAAACGTCATCGCTCACCTTCCGCGCCACGATCTGCGGCGACTCCTGGACCATCTCCGCTTTGGTGCCGCGCATGGGCGGCCCCACAAACTCCGGGCGCTCCTGCATGAGCATCTTCATGCCGAGGAAGCCGAGGGAGATCGCCCCCCAACTCAAAAGGCCCGCCACGATGGTGGCGACGGGCCAAGGCGACGGCGGCGAGGTTTTTTCGGGTAGGGAACTCACTGCGGTGGAATCGTCGTTGGTGTTCGTGTTCATGCGTCCAAAGAGGTTTTCCGGCCCAGGGCCTCAGGCGTGCAACTCGGTGACATCAACACATACCGACAAGGAAGGAGCGGAGATCGTTTGAAAATACTTGTCGGGTTGAATTGTGGCGGCGGATCTGTCTGGTCAGGCCGTGGCAGGGCGGAGACCTGCCGCTGCGCGCTGTGGCCTGCCCGCGTTGTGGGCTTCGGAGGGAGGTGAGGCCGCATTGCTTACCACGGTCGTAGCGGCGTATCGGCAGAGCGCCGCCATTCTTTCGCCTGAACCCCCGGCGCTCTACCGAGACTCTGCTACGACCTGTCGGCGCTTTGGCCTGATGGTGAGAAAGGCGGGTTAGTCCTCCGCTTTCTTCCGCGCGATGAGCGCGCAGTTCGTGGCCAGCGACGGCACCAGCGCCACGGCGCCTTGCCCCAACAGCCGCTTCACCCGGCGGCCCAGCCCGCACTGAGTGCGGTCTTGAAACGACATGACGTGGCAGGCCTGCTCGATTTGAAACTGGCTCCGGGAGAACAGGTCCACCAGTTCCCCCAGCGCGTACTCGCGCCAGTGGAAGCCGAGAAACTCGCCGCAGTTGTAGTCGGCGAACTGGTAGTACTCGTCCACCGGCGTGCGGATGGTTTTGCCGAGGAGCAACTGGATCCGGCTGTCGAGTTTGACCAGGTTGGGCACCTGGACGTAGGCGCGCCCGCCTGGTTTGAGAATGCGGCGCAGTTCCCGGACAAACACCACCGGATTGAAGTTCAGATGCTCCATCATCTCGAAACACACCACCGCATCGAACTGGCCATCGGCATACGGCAGGCGGCCCGGCCCATCGGTCGCCAGCGCGAATACCCGCAGCAGGTTGACGGCTTGGCAGGCGATGCCTTCTTCTTGGTAGAGCGGCAAGAGCGGGGCCACGACCGGATCATTGCCTTCCAGCACGCTGACTTCATTGCCCTGCCGTTGGAAGAGGAACGGGGTGTAACTGAAGAACGGGCCAATCTCCAGCAACCGCGCGTGGGTCACCTCCCAGAGATGAAAATGGTCGAGCATGCCCAGCAGCCGGGAGCGGTGCTGTTGAAAGTACGATTGAATTCCATCCTGGACTCCGGCGCGCCGGGCCAATTGATCGGCCATTTCCAGAAAGTTGGATGCAGTCATCATCGTTTTCCCGCCATCCGGACAAGGTGGCGGGAGCTTGCGAGGCACGTGGGAAAGGAGTCAATCAGGAATCCAGGCACTGCCGCACGGTGGCGGCCAGCGTGCTGGCTTCGTAAGGCTTGGTCAGATAGGTGATGCCGTTGTCTGCCAACGCCCGCGACTGGGTCGTGTCCAGGGCGTAGCCGCTGGAGATGATCACCTTCAACGCCGGGTTTATCTCTTGGAGCCGGCCGGCCAAGTCCAGCCCCGTCATGCCTTCCGGCATGACCATGTCCGTCAGGAGCAGGTCGATCCGGCCGTGGTGTTGGTCGTACCGTTGGACCGCCTCCATGCCGTTGGCGGCCTCGAGCACGCGGTAGCCGAAGTGCCGCAGGTTGGCGGCGGCGATTCTTCGGAGCGCGTCATCGTCCTCGACCACCAGGACGGTTTCGCGGCCGCGTGGGATGGGAGCCGACGCGACGACGGGCTTGGGAGGCGGAGCCTCTTTGCGGGCTGGCAGGAACACCCGGAAGACGCTGCCCACCCCGACCTGGCTCTTCACTTCGATCCACCTTTGGTGCTGCTTCACGATGCCATAGACGGTGGCCAAGCCCAGGCCCGTGCCGTGGCCCGGTTCTTTGGTGGTGAAGAACGGTTCGAAGATGCGTTTGAGGGTGGCTTCGTTCATGCCGGTCCCCGTGTCGGCCACGGACAGGCAGACAAAGCGGCCGGGGCGGGCCTCGGCATTGGCTTGCGCGGCCTCGGGGTCAACCTCGACGGCGAGCGTGTCGATGGTGAGCCGCCCGCCTCCGGGCATGGCATCGCGGGCGTTGACGCAGAGGTTCATCACCACTTGCTCGATCATGCCGGGGTCCGCCTCGATCCACAAAGTCTCCGCCTTTCCCTGGCAGACCACGTCGATGTTCTCGCCCAGCAACCGCCGGAGCATCTTCAGCAGGTCGTCGAGGAGATCATTCAAGTCCAGCGCCTTGGGCTGCATGATCTGGCGGCGGCTGAACATCAGCAGTTGGCGGGTGAGGCTGGCCGCCCGGCTGGCGCCCGCTTCGAGTTCTTTGAGCGAGGCCCGCATCTCCGGGGTCAAGTCCGACTCGTCCTGCAACAAACTCAGATGCATCAGGATCGCGGCCAGAATGTTGTTGAAATCGTGGGCCACGCCTCCGGCCAACTGGCCGACGGCCTCCATTTTCTGGGCCTGGCGAAGTTGCGCTTCCAGAAGCATCTCGCGAGTGACGTCGCGCTTGACGGCCACGAAGTTGACAATGCGGTTGCAGCCGTTGCGGATGGGCGAGATGGAGGCGTCCTCTTCGTAGAGAGAGCCGTCCTTGCGCCGGTTGATGAAGTGGCCGTGCCAGACTTCGCCCCGATTCAGGGCGTTCCACATCTGGTCGTAGAACCCCCGGTCGTGCCGGCCACTCTGGAGGAGCCGCGGATTGTGGCCGAGGGCTTCCTGGCGGCTGTAACCGGTGGTCCGCTCGAAGGCCGGATTGACGTAGAGGATCGTGCCTTGGACATCGGTGATGACGATGCTCTCGGCCGCTTGTTCGACGGCCTTGGCCAGACGCAAGTGGGCCTCCTCAGCCTGTCGGCGCTCGGTGATGTCCTGCACCGTGCCGGTGGACCGCAGAGGCCGGCCATCGGGGTCGTAACAGGTTTCACACCGCTCGTGGACGTACTTGACGCGGCCGTCCGGCATGAGGAGGCGGTGGATGATGTCGTACGGGGTGCGGTCCTTGACCGACTGGGCGTAGGCGCGATGGACCGCGTCCCGGTCGTCCGGATGAACGGCGTCGAGGAAGGCCTGGTACGAGGCGGCCGACGTCCAAGGCGACATCTCGAAAATGCGGAAGATCTCTTCGGACCAGATCAGGCGATTGGTGGGGATCTCCAATTCCCAACTGCCGATCAGGGCGATGCGCTGGGCTTCGTGCAGGCGGGCTTCGCTGGTGCGCAACGCCTCTTCGGCCTGTTTGCGCTCGGTGATGTCCACGCACGCGCCGGCCATGCGGACGGCCCGCCCGGTATCATCCCGCGCGGCGCATCCGACATCGTGCCACCAGACGTACGAGCCGTTGGCCCGGCGGACGCGGTAGGCCGTGTCGTACGGCGCATCGGTGTCCAAGTGGCGCTGCACCGCGTCCGCGATACGGGCGCTGTCGTCCGGATGAATGAGGTCTTTCCAGCCCTGGATGGTTCGCGGGAGAGCGCCTGGGGCGAACCCCAGCATCGCATCGACCAAGCTTGACCAATCCAAGGTTCCCGAAGCCAGGTCCCACTCCCAGAGGGCCACCCGGCCCGCCACGGAAGCGCGCTCCAGACGTTCCCGCTGCTCGTTCAGGGCCGCCGCGGCGCGCTTGCGGTCGGTGATGTCGTGCAGCACGCAATGAGTGCGCACGAACGTGCCCTGGTCATCGTAGCCCAGCCGCCCGTCCAGCGACACCGTCACCCGCGCGCCGTTCTTGTGGACGAGGTCGAACTCGACTCCTTCCAGCCGGCCGGTTTCCTTGAAGTGTGCCCACCTGGCCCTGCCCCAATCGCGTTCCGTAGGCGGCAGGAAGTCACTGATCGGCCGGCCCCGCACTTCGTCCGCAGTGTAGCCCAGCAGGTCCAGCCAAGCCTGGTTGACCTCCTGAATGCGCGCCGCGGCATTGAGCGATTGATAGGCGATGGGCATGTGCAGGTAGAGTTGGCGAAAACGCTCTTCACTTTCCCGCAAGGCTTGCAGACGCTCCTGGCGTTGGGCGAGACGGCTGCGCACGGAGCCGGGCGCCAACCAGATCCCGCACAACCCCACGATCCAGAGGCTGCCCAGCACCAGCATGGAGACGCGGGTGTGCCGGTGGATCGGCGTCAGCCATTCAGAGTGGATGGGCACCGCGAACGCCAGGCCGCCGCGGACATCACCGACGCGGTAGCCTTGCTGGGCGTGGCATTTCAAACACCGTTCCTCCGTCATCATGGGCGCCATGAAGCGCAAGTGCGCGCCGCCGTCCACGGTGGCCACTGCGCTGACTTCCTTCTCTCCGCGGGCCAGGCGTTGAAGGGCGTTGCTCTCCCAGGCGTCCGCGGCGTTCTCCGGGCGGAGCGGCTTCAAGCTCGTGATGTGGGCGCGCAGGCCGAATTCGTGGCGGCCCAATTCATGCACCAAGCGGGTCATGTAGGCCGGATTCACCAGGGTCAGTTGCTGGCCCGAGGCGGTGGTGACGTCCCGTTGCGGCACATGGGCCAGGTGCGGATTGGGCGGGGTGGACTCCGTCACCGGCACATAGACCCCGCCGCGGTCGGCATTCCAAAGCCGGTAGATCATGTCATTCCTATAGGCCGCCCGCGCTTCGGCCTTGGCGACCTCCAACACTTCGTGCTCCGTGTGGCTGAAGTCCAGGGCCAGGAACGCGCCCAGGAGCAGCGTCCAGCCCGCCGTCGCGGCCAGGCCGAGCCGCGTCGCGGAGCAAACGAGAGGTGAAGAAAGCTTCGTCTTCATGGGTCAGCGGCGCGATTTGAACCCGACGAACAACCCGCCTCGCAACCCCACTAAGCGCCTGCCTTCCCGGCGACTCCATCGTCGTCGGCCGAGGCGTTTTAACAACAAGACCCACCACCGGCGATTGACAGATCCGATGACCGAGCCGAGCGCCAGCAGCTTCGCCAAGTTCATAGCCGCAGACTCTACACCTACGCCCCGCCGGGCCGGCAATCGGGCGAGAGCCTAAAGGAGCATCGGATTAACTCCTACCTTGGCGGCGCCCCCTCCTGGGCTGCCACGGCGCGGTCTTTCCCGGCGAAGGTTTCTCGATCCAGGAGTTCGAGGCCACTCCGTCCCACCGGTGGCAGCGATGGGATTTTACAGAATTCCTTTTGCTCGCCGGAGGCGTCTGTGTTTCCGTTGCGCGCAACACGGGTAGTTCTGACAAAAGTTGTCACGACTGCGACTCACAATTCTTGAACGACGCCGACCAACATGGCTGCTCCCACCGCCCCTCCCTTGATTTCACCTCCACCGCTTGCCTCGGCCAGCCCGGTCGATGTCGAAGCCATTGACCGCCTCGCCGCCCAACGCCAGGCCCTGGTTGAACAGATCGCCCGCGTCATCGTTGGCCAGCACGAGGTGATCGACAACGTGCTGCTGACGATATTCTGCGGCGGGCATGGGCTGGTCGTCGGCGTGCCCGGCCTCGCCAAGACGCTGCTCATCCGGTCGCTGGGCCGCGCGCTGAACCTCACCTTCAGCCGCATCCAGTTCACGCCGGACCTGATGCCCTCGGACATCACCGGCACCGACATTCTCCAGGAAGACCCGAACAACGGCCAGCGGCGCCTGGAATTCCTGCCGGGGCCGATCTTCGCCAACCTGGTCCTGGCGGACGAAATCAACCGGACGCCGCCCAAGACACAGGCCGCCATGCTGCAAACGATGCAGGAACGCGAGGTCACGGTCGGCAACCGCACCTATCCGCTGCGCCCGCCGTTCCACGTTTTCGCCACGCAGAACCCGATCGAAATGGAAGGCACCTACGTCTTGCCCGAAGCGCAAGCCGACCGGTTCATGTTTCAGATCAACACTGGCTATCCGACCAACGCCGAAGAGGAATTGGTGGTCCGCAACACCACCGGAACCGAATCGCCCGAACTCCAGCCCGTGCTCGACGGCGCGCAGATCATCGAAATCCAAAAGCTGGTCCGCGCCTTGCCCATCTCCGACGAAGTGCTGCGCTACGCGGTCCGGCTCGTGGCGTCCACGCGGCCGGAAGACCCGCTGGCATCGGACTACGTGAAGGAATACGTGCGCTGGGGCGCCAGTCCGCGGGCGTCGCAGTACCTCGCGCTTGGCGCCAAGGCCCGCGCGGCCACCAGCGGCAACCTTTGCGCGGATTACGAAGGTGTCCGCTCCGTCGCCCGCCAGGTGCTGCGGCACCGAATTCTTCTCAACTTCAACGCTCGCGCGCAGAAGATCACGGTGAACGACATCATCGAAAAACTCCTCGCCGACGTGCAACCCGGCCGCTGACCACTGACTCGCGAACGACGAACAACCAACAACGGACCACGAACAGTGCCATGCCCCACACCCTGAAACTCGACGCCCGCCTGCTCGCCGCGATGGACGATCTGTCGCTGCTGGCGCAGACGATCGTGGAAGGATTTCTCGAAGGGCTGCATCGGAGTCCGTTCCTGGGTTACAGCACGGAGTTCTCGGCCTACCGCGCCTACACGCCCGGCGACAACCTCCGCTTCATCGACTGGAAGCTCTGGGGCCGCACCGATGAATTCTACGTGAAGCAGTTCGAGGACGACACGAATCTGCGCGGCTACGTCTTCCTCGACAACAGCGCGTCGATGGATTTCGGCGAGGGCGACCACAACAAGTTCGACTACGCCCGCATCCTGGCCGCGGTGCTGGCCCACTTGATGACGCGCCAGCACGACGCGCCAGGGCTGGCGCTGTTCAACGACCGCGTGAACGTGTCGCTCCCCACCCGCGCCACGCGCGACCACGCCGACGAAATCTTCCGCCTGCTCACCGGCGCGCGCGCTTCCGGGCAGACCGCGATTGACGATTCGTTGCTCGCGCTGGTGCAGCGGTTCAGCCGGCGCGGGCTGGCGGTAGTGATCTCGGATTTCTTCGCGCCGGAAGACAGCGCGCTGGAGCTGCTCCGCCAGTTGCACGCCGCGCGGCAGGAGATCATCGTGTTCCACGTGCTCGCGCCGGAGGAACTGGACCTGCCGTACGAAGGCGAGTTCATGATGCGCGACAGCGAAACGGGCGGCGAAGTTCCGCTGCACACCGACGTGTTCCGCAAAGAGTACCAGAAGCGGGTCGGCGACTTTTGCGAGCGCATCCGGCAGGAGTGCATTCGCCTGGAAACCGACTACGTGCGCCTGCGCACCGACGAACCGCTGGATGTGGCGATGATCGCCTATCTGGAAAGGCGGGCTGCGATCTAACCGCATTTCTTCCCATGCGCTCACAACTCCGACAAGCCGTAGCAGCCGACGTGAGGAGGCTCCATCTTCAAACCGCCAGACAAGTGAGCCTCCTCACGTCGGCTGCTACAAGGCTGTTGAGAAAGGCAGGCTGGTCGCCACGATGCCCATGAAGACGAGCGCAACCACGGCCCAGGCCCGACACCGACGGTGAGTTATGGCCGCCGTGCTCTTCACCAACGCGGGATTGCTGGCCGGGCTGGGCGCCTTGGCGATCCCGGTGATCGTCCATCTCCTGCTCCGCCGCCGCACGCAACGGCTGCGCTTCAGCACGATTCGCTTCTTCGCCGAGGTCGAGCAGCAGACGAAACGCCGCCGCAAGCTCAAGAATTGGCTGCTCCTCGCGGTGCGGCTGCTGCTGCTGGCGCTGATCGTTCTCGCCTTCACGCGCCCGTATCTGCGCCAGGATGCCGCGGGGGCGAACGCGCCGTTGCGCCGCCAGATCGTTTTCCTGGTGGACCGTTCCGCCAGCATGAACGCCGACGGCCCCGGCGGCCCGCATTGGACGCAGGCCAAGGCCGCGATCACCAAGGCGCTGTCCGCCCTCCAGCCTGGCGACCGCGCGGCGCTCGTGAGTTGTGCCGCCCGGTGCGAAGTGCTGTCAGAATTTGCCCCGCCCGAAGTGATCGCGAAGCTCGTGGAGCAACTGCAGCCGGCACCCACTGCCGGCGAATTGGGCGACGCCCTCCGCCTGGCCGCACGGATACTCGCGCTGACCGCGCCCCGGACCACCAACAGCCTGTGCATCGTCAGCGATCTGCAACGGAGTTCGTGCCGCGCGCTGGCCTCGTTCCCGATTCCGAACAACGCCGACGTGAAAATCATCCCCATCGGCGACCTGCTGACGCCGAACCTCGCCGTCGCCGACTTGAAACTCCAAGCCAGCGCCGCGGCCCAGCCGCAAGCCACGATCGCCAGTTTCTCCGACGAAACCTCGAAGCCTTTCGCGGCTGAACTGCTCTTCGACGGCAAGCCCGCGACGAAATGGCAAATCACCCTCGCCGCCGGCGCACAGACAAACCTCGCCTTGTCCTCGCCGCGCCTGGCGGCCGGCTGGCACAGCGCGGAACTGCGCATCCGGATCTCCGACTCGCTCGCGCTGGACAACGCGCGCTTCCAGACGTTGTTCGTGCCCGAACCGATTCGACTGTTGCTGGTCGAGCCGCGTCAGGTGCCGAAGCTCTTCCTCGAAGAAACATTCTTCGTCGCCAGCGCGCTCGATCCCAGCCACGGCCTCTCCAACGGCGCGCCGACCGGTTTCGCTCTCGAGAAGGTCACGCCCGCGCAACTGACGGCTCGCCTCGCCTCAAGTAGCAGCCGACGTCAGGAGGCTCAAGCGTCCGCATCGCCGCTCGAAGTCGTGATGTTGCCCGGCCTGAAGCAGGTTCCTCCTGACGCCATTGCCGCGCTCAAGAGCTTCCTCGATTCCGGAGGCGGCCTGCTTATTTTCTTGAACGACGCCGTCAGCGCCAACTTCTACAACGCTGAGCTTCGCGACCTTCTCCCCGTTGAACTGGGTCAGGCGGAGAGCGTGAAGGACACGCCCTGGCGCTTGCGCGAGTTCCAGCCCGACGCGCCGATGTTTGCGGTCTTTCGCCAGCCGAATTCGGGCAATCTCGCCATCCCGGAATTCACGCGCCGGTTTGCCGCCAACCTGACGGCGGGCGCGGCGGTGCGGGCGTCCTTCGACGACGGCGTGCCGCTGATCGCCGAGCGCCGTGTCGGGGCTGGGCGCGTCGTGTGGGTGAACACTTCGGCGGACACGGCCTGGAGTGACTGGCCTAAGCACAAGACTTTCGTGCCGTGGCTGCACGCCGTTGCCCGGTATCTTTCCGGCCGGGCGGGCGCTGCGTCCCAGGAGCAATGGCAGAGCTTCACCGCCGGCGACGACATCCCGCTGGACTTGGGCGCGTCCGCGAAAGGCGCGTCGCTCACGCTCCGGCGTGAAGGTGCGCGGGAAGTGGCTCTGAATGCGGACGAGAACGGGCACGTGCGCGACGCGGACTTCGAGGCTCCTGGTGTCTATTCGCTCCGCGACGCCTCCGGCCGTGAGTTAAGACGATTTGCCGTCAACGCCCCGGTAGCGGAGAGTGACCTCGCAGCAATGACGGCAAACGATTTCGAGCAGCACCTGGCGCGCACCGAACCGCCTCGCGAACCCCTGATCGCCGAGGGGCTGTTCGGCGAATCGAACCACGAGAAAGAACTGTGGCGCGTGCTGCTGCTCGCCGCGCTGGTGTTGCTCTTCCTGGAACTATTGCTGGCCAATCGAACCCTCGCCTGATGCGTTATGAATGATCCCTCCTCCACCGCCCGCGCGCGACTGACGGACCTCTCGCGCTCCAAAGACACCAGCCGCCGCACCGCCTGGCTCCTGACCATCGGGGGCTTGGCGCTGCTGATCTTGCTGGCCGTGGCGCTGGTGGATTATTGGCTCGTGCTGCCGGTGCTCGCGCGAGCCGCTGCCAGCACCGTGCTGGCAGCGTTCGGATTGGTCGGACTCGTCCGACTTGTCCGACTCGTCCGACATGCCACTCCGCTGAAAGAAGCCGCCCTCGACGTGGAGGCGCGCGTGCCGGCTGCCGGCTGCACGATCTCCACCGCTGCCGAATACCTGACCGGCGAGCGCAAGATCACCCAGGAATACGAGCCGGAGTTGGTGAACGCCCTCCAAGCTCGCGCAGCCCAGAAGCTCACCACGGCGGACGTGCCGTACTGGGCGAAAATCCTCCGGCCCGCCGCGTTGCTGGCCGGCGTACTCTTGGGGCTGCTGCTGTTCACCGCGCTGGCTTCGGGGGGCTTCACCGCCTTGAAGCGCGCGGCGGTCCCGTGGACGAAGGCGACCTACACTTCAGTCGAAGTCAAACCCGGCACGGTCGAAATCCCCGTAGGCCGCGACTTGGACATCACCAGCACGTTCAGCGGGCGCGCGCCGAAGGAAGTGAAGTTGCACTGGAAATCTCCCGCTGAAACGAAGTGGAAGGACCTCGTTCTCACCGCGAGCGCCGCCGGACCAAGCGCCGGGAGCACCTATCAGCACCAAGCCAAAGCCGTGCGCGATCCGTTCGAGTACTTCGTGACGGGCGGCGACGCGGCCTCCGAACATTTTCAAGTGAACACCTACGTGCCGCCGGAGGTGACGGCGTGGCAAATCGAGGTTGCCTATCCCAACTACACGCGCCGTGCGCCAGCCACGCAGACTTCGCCTGAGGTGACGGCCCTGCGCGCCAGCGTGGCCAGCTTTCAGATTACGCCTTCCACCAAACTCGCGAAGGCCCGGCTGCGCTTTGAGAAACTTCCGCCCGTGGAACTGAGCGTCGGGCCAAACGGGCTGTGGACCGGGCAGGTCACGATCTCGACCAACACGGATTACTGGGTCGAACTCGCGGACTCGCAAGGCCACCGGGGCGGCAACGAGCAGCCGTTCCACATCAAGGCCCTGCCGGACAAACCGCCCAAGGTGGAGCTGCTTGAGCCGGCCAAGGATCTTCGCGCCGACCCCACCAACACGATTGCGCTGAAGATGTCTGCCGCGGACGATTTCGGGGTCGAGCAAATGCGGATCGTCTATCGCAAGCTGGGCGGGCCGGAACAGTCGCTCGAAGTGAAACGCGAGGCGGAGACAAACGGCGTCGTGACGGGCACGGCCAGCCTCAACCTCGCGGACCTTCAGTTGAAGGACTACGAGCTGGTGGCCTACTACGCCGAGGCCAAAGACAACAACACCCTCGACGGCCCCGGCGTCGGCAAGTCACCCGTGTACTTCATCGAGATCACGGACCTGGAAAGCGGCCAGTGTCTCAGCCAGGGCAACAGCCCGAAAGTGAACCTCCTCGCGATCCAGAAGCAGATCATCGCCGATACGGAGGTGCTCAATAGGCGCGCGCCCGCGGAGAAGTTTTCCGAGTTGGCCGCGCGTGAGAAGGACGCCACGGACTTCGGCCAGACCTACCTCGAGGAGCTTTCTTCCGCCGGCGCGCCCGCCGAGGCGGTGAGCGAGATGGAGGCCGCCGTGAATGACCTCCGCCGCGCGACCGACGCCCTCGGCAAACGTGAACGCGACACCGCCTTGCCGCAGGAGGAAAGCGCGTTGGCGCGATTCTACCAAGTCCTCAAGTTGATGCCGGAATTGGAGAATCTTCCCACCGCGCCGCAGCAAGCCCAACAGCAGCAACCGCAAGACCCGAAGCTCAAGGTCGTCCTCGAGGCGATCAAGAAGCAGAAGAAGGAACAGACGGACGATCGCGAGATCGCCGAAGCACTGCAAGAGGCGCGCCGGCTTCAGCAATCGCAGTCAGGCTTGGCCCAAACGGGCCAGAGCGCCAGCCAGGTGACCAGGCCGGAAGGCGATGCGAAGCAGAACAACAGCGACAAGAGCCAGTCGCAGCAGGGAAACGAGCAGCCGAATCAAGCCGCCGCCTCGGCTGGCTCCGGCAGCAAGGGCGAAGGTCAGCAGGAAGGGAAGTCGCCGGAGGGCCAAGGCCAGTCCCAGCAGGAGCAGGCGCTGGCCGAGCAACTGGCGAAACAGCAGGAGCAGATCGGCAAGGAGGCGGCCGAGTTGGCGGAGAAACTGGAGCGCCTGGCGGGCAAGGACACGCGCGTCGGCCAGAACGTTCCCAAGACGATGAGCAACGCCGCCGGCCGGATGAGCGCCGCCGCCGCCGCGTTCAAGAAGTCGAACGTGGGCAGCGGCGTGAACTACAGTTTGGAGGGCGCGTACAACCTCAACGCCGTCGTCGCCATGCTGGAGAAGATTCTGCGCGACCACGGGAAGTTCTCGGATGTCAGCAGCGAGGACTATCCCAAGGAGTACGAAACGGCCATCGCGGAATACCTGAAGCGATTGTCGTATCAGCAATGACTTGGAGCCTCTTTCAAACCTTCACGGGCGAAGCGGCGTCTCGGCAGAGCGCCGCACTCTTTGCGCCCGAAACTCAGAATGGCGGCGCTCTGCCGGGACGCCGCTACGGAGTTTTGAAATCATCTCCTGAGTGATCGAGTTCACCTCCAGAATCGACTGGCGTTGGCTGGCGCTCGGCGCCGTGGCCGCGGTCGCGTTTCTCTTTTGGAGCTATCGCACGGCCACCTCCAAGACGCGCGGTGGTCTTCGCTGGTTCCTGATCTCGCTGCGCTGGCTGGCGATGGCCGGCACCGCGCTCTGCCTGCTCAATCCCCAGTGGGTTCAAGCGATCAAGCACCAGCAAAAGAGCCGCGTCGCCGTGCTGCTCGACGGCTCCCGCAGCATGGGCTTGAGCGACGTGCCGGGAGGCCGGTTGGGCGCGGCCAAGGACTGGCTCTCCCAGCGCGTCGCGCCGGCGTTGCCGGAGGGCCTGCAAGTGGACTATTTCGCGTTTCACCGTTCGCTCACGCCGCTGCCCAGCCCGGACTCGGCCAGCCCCACCGGCAGTGTCAGCGGCTTGGCGGACGCGCTCGAATCCCTGCTGGGCGTGCCGCGCGACGGCCCGCTCTCCGGCGTGGTGCTCTGCTCGGACGGCATCGAGAATTTGCGCGCTGATGCGGAGTCGGTGGCGCGGACGTTTCGCCGCAAGGGCGTTCCGATCCACACGTTCCTTTCCGGCACGACGAACGACGTGCGCGACATCGTGGTCGAGAACGTGCAAGTCCGCCGGGCCGTGCGCAGCGATGCGCCGACCCGCTTGACCGTCAGTCTCCGCTCGCCGGGCTTTGCGGGCGTCACGGCGCCGATGGAAATCCGCCTGGGCGGGCAGGTCGTGGCTTCACAGAGCGTGCTTTTGAACGGGGCCAGCCAGAAAGCCGAGATCGACTTCACGCCCTGGCAGAAGGGGTATCACGTCTTCAACGTGGCCGTGCCGGCGCAATCCGGCGAGTGGCTGGCCGCGAACAATCGTCGCGCCTTTGGCCTGGAGGTGGTCGATCAGACGATCCGCGTGATCTACATGGAAGGCACGATCAAAGACACCGGCCAGCCGGAATGGCAGTACCTCAAGGACGGGCTGGAGTCTGACCCGAACATCAAGGTGAAGGTGCTCTATTGCCCGCCCTCGAGCCGCACCATGAGCACGGCCACCGTCTATGGCAGCGGCGGCGAGGGCGCTTACCACGTGCGGCATCCGACCCAGGGCTTTCCACGGACGATGGCGGCGCTGCTGAACTACGACGTGGTCATCAACAGTGACATCGTCAAGGAGGCTTTCACCGCCGAGCAGTTGCGCGACACCGTGCGGTTCGTGGAGGAGTTCGGCGGCGGCTTCATTATGATCGGCGGCAACGCGGCCTTCGGGAAAGGCGGCTATCACCGCACGATCATCGACAAGATCATTCCCGTGGCGATGGAGAGCGAGTTCGACCGTTCGGACTCCACGTTCAGAATGGGCGTGCCGGTCGCGGCGCTCATGCACCCGTTGATGGCCATCGGCGCCAGCCCGCAGGAGAGCGCGCTGATCTGGGGGCCGAAGTTCCCCTACCTCTACGGTTACAACACGGTGGATCGCGCCAAGCCGGGCGCGGTGCTGCTGGGCGTCGATCCCACGTCGCGCAACAACTATGGGCTGCGCGTGGTCCTGGCGGCGCAGGAAGTCGGCAAAGGCCGGACGATGGCCTTCACCTCGGACACCACTTACTCGTGGGGGCGCGACTTCGAGACGAAGTGGGGCGAACCGACTGGCGCCGCCGGTTACTCCAGCCGCTACGGATCGGATTCGCGTTACTACCGCAAGTTTTGGATCAACGCCATTCGCTGGCTGGGCGCCGGCAAGATCGGCAAGACCAACAATCCCGTCAGCCTGGAGTTGTCGCAAAGCGGCGCGCGTCCTGGAGAACCGGTGATCGCGACCGTCCGCGTGACGGACGCCCGCCCAACCGAACTCAGCGCCGCGGAGGTCAGCGTGTCCCTGCTCAGCGGAGGCACAACGAACCAGACCGTTCCGGCCCGCTACGACGCGGCCAGTGGCGCTTTTCGCGCTGAACTGCGGCTCACCGCAGCCGGGGACTTTACGGCGCTCGCGTCGGCCAGCCTGCTCGGGCAACGGCGCGGCGAAGACCGGCAGTTGCTCGTCTGCGAAGACGTGGACCTCGAGATGGCGGACGTGCGCGCCAATCCCCGGTTGATGGCGGAACTGGCGCGGGCTTCCGGCGGCCGGGCCTTCAGTGCGGATGACGCCGACGCGCCCGACCTGAGATCGCTGTTTGGCGCGCCTCCGCCCGTCACGCTCGAACACCGTCGCACGCCGCTGTGGGACAAGTCGTGGTGGCTCCTGACGTTGGTGGGCTTGCTCGCCCTGGAATGGGTGGTCCGCCGGGTGCGAGGCTTGGCGTAAGGCACGGTGGTGGGCGCCCCGCCTGCCACTCGGGAGCCGGGGATGGATTCACCGTCCTCTGGCGCCCGATTCATGGACCGCGGCCCGTGCGATGAGTGCCACGTCCAGAATCTCGAACGCCCCGTCGTCCTTGTGAAAGATGATCAAAGTGTCACCTCGTGGAGACAAGGCCGCGAATTCGGGATGGGAAATCTTGAAGTCTTTCCCCTCGGCATGGACCGTGAAGGGACGAAAGGCGGAACTCCGCGGCAGTTGCTTCAGTTCGTTCGCATTCATGGCTCCTCTTTGCCACCGGGACGCTCGCGGGGCAAGCACGCGTTCTGCGCTGTTCGGGCGCGTGCTCCCGGACGCGTCCGCTCGGGCCGGCCTACTCGGCCACGACTTTCGTCGCCCGGCTTTGCTCGGCGCGCTTGCGCTTGGTTTCGTTGAGGATCTTCTTCCGCAGGCGCAGGTTCTTGGGCGTGGCTTCCACGTATTCGTCCGGGCCGATGTACTCGAGGGCGCGCTCCAGCGACATCTTGAGGGGCGGCTCCAACTGGATGCCCTTACCGTCGCCCTGGGAGCGCATGTTGGTCAGCTTTTTGATCTTGGTGGGATTGACCGGAATGTCGTCCTCACGCGCGTTTTCGCCGACGATCATGCCGGCGTAAATCTTCTCGCCTGGCTCGACGAAGAGTCGGCCGCGCTCCTGGTTCATGTTCAGCGCGTAGGAGGTAGCAATGCCGTCTTCGACGCTGACCAGCGAACCGTTCTTGCGGGAGATGACTTCGCCGCGGTCGGAGCCGTATTCGTGGAAGAGATGGCTCATCACGCCCAAGCCGCGAGTCTGGTTGACAATGTCCGTCTCGAAGCCGATGAGTCCGCGGGTGGGGACGAGGGCTTCCACGCTGACCTGATCGCCGTGGTGCTGCATGTTGGTGATCTCGCCTTTGCGGTTGGCGAGGTTCTCCAGCACCGGCCCCATGAATTCCTTGGGGATTTCGAGGAAGAGCTTCTCGATGGGTTCGAGGAGCTTGCCGTCGGCGTCCTTGCGGTAAATGACCTCGGGCCGGGAGACGAGGACTTCGTAACCTTCGCGGCGCATTTGCTCAACGAGGATGGCGATCTGCATTTCGCCACGGCCACTGACGTTGAAAATGTTCGGCAAGTCGGTCGGGGAGATGCGGAGGGCGACGTTGGTGCGGACTTCCTTTTGGAGGCGCTCCCAAATGTGGCGGGCGGTGACGAGCTGGCCGTCGAGCCCGGCGAGAGGGCCGTCATTGACGGCGAACTGCATCTGAATCGTGGGCGGGTCAATCGGGATGTAAGGTAGGGCGTGGTGTTCGGAACTGTCCGTGATGGTTTCGCCGATGAACACGTCCTCGAAACCGCACAGCCCGACGATGTCGCCGGCGTGGGCTTCCTGGACTTCGATGCGCTTGAGGCCCTCGAAATGGTAGATCATCGTGATCTTGCCGGCGCTCGTGGAGCCGTTGCCATGAATGCAGATGGCGGCATCGCCCATCTTGATCTTGCCGGTGTAAATCTTGCCAAACGCGATACGGCCGAGGTAATCGCTGTAGTCGAGGTTGGCCACGAGCATCTTGAAGCCGTGGCCGGCGTGAGCGCGGGGCGGGGGGATGTGTTTCACGATGGCCTCGAAGAGCGGTTCCATCGTGCCGCTGACATGCTCCATCTCCGCCTTGGCGAAGCCGTCTTTGGCGCTGGCGTAGATGACGGGGAAATCCATCTGTTCGTCGGTCGCTTCGAGCGAGACGAAGAGTTCCCAGACCAGTTCGTGGATCTTCTTGGGATTGGAATTGGTGCGATCGATCTTGTTGATGACGACGATAGGCTTGGCGCCGGCCTCGAGCGCCTTGCGGAGCACGAAGCGGGTTTGGGCCTGCGGGCCGTCGGTGGCATCCACCACCAGCAGGACGCCGTCGATCATGTTCATGATGCGCTCCACCTCGCCCCCGAAGTCGGCGTGTCCCGGCGTATCGACAATGTTGATGTGGTAGTTGTGGTATTTGAACGCGGCGTTCTTGGCCCGGATGGTGATGCCCTTTTCGCGCTCCAGGTCCATCGAGTCCATGATGCGCTCCTCGCTGGACTTGGCCTCGTTGGCGCGGAAGGTGCCCGACTGCTTCAACAAGCAATCGACCAGGGTGGTCTTGCCATGATCGACGTGCGCGATGATGGCGATGTTTCGGATGTGTTCCATATCGGTCAAAATAAAGCGGCGTAGTCTGGCCCCAGGCAGGAAAAGGTCAAGCGCGGCCCGGTGAAGATTTGGGGCGTTGCGGTGGCCTTGAAACAAGCGTTGACATCGGGGGGCCGGCTCTCCTAAATCGCCGCATTGACTGTGTGGCGCGTTCGTCTATCGGTTCAGGACACGGCCCTCTCAAGGCTGAAAGACGGGTTCGATTCCCGTACGCGCTACCAACCACCGCCACATGCGACCGTTTCAAATCATTTTTAATCCCACCAGCGCCGCGGAGTTGTCGCGGATGCCCAAGGAACTGCAGTTGCAGATTCTGGGCGAGTTCCGCGGGCTGCCTCAGGAAGTGATGAGCACCGACTTGGAACGGTTCGGCAAATTGGAGCGCAGCGGCCGATCGTTGCATCGCTTCCGGCTGGGGGACTACCGGATCTACTTCGAGCGCCACGAACTAGGCGTGGTCGTGCATCGCATCCTGAGCCGGAACACGCTCAAGGATTTCCTCTTCCGTTCCAACCTGCCGCTCCGGGAGGACGAACTGTTGCAGGAAAATCCCAAGTTCTGGGAGCTGATCGAGGCGGCGCGGACTTCCAAGACACCGGGGGCGGTGGCCTGATCCCGGCGGCGGCACCTCAGCCGCTGTCCACGTCTTCTCCCAACTCCACGTTCCAATACGCGAGGTCGAGGAAGTGCTTCCAGCTATCGTGCTGGGCCACCCCCACGCTGACCTGCACGAAGGGCCGCCATTTGGGCCGCTTGGGCTTGCGGACCAGGTGCATGCCGGCTTCGAGGGGCGTGCGATTGGCTTTGTGCGTGTTGCACTCGATGCAGGAGCAGACAATGTTCTCCCACGTCGTCGGTCCGCCGCGGTCGCGCGGGATGACGTGGTCGAGGTTGAGGTCGTTGCGATCGAAGACGCGCCCGCAGTATTGGCAGGTGTTGCGGTCGCGCTCGAAGATGTTGTGCCGGGTGAACTTGACTTCCTTCTTCGGCAGCCGGTCGAACAGGACCAGGAGGATGACGCGCGGCACGCGAATTTTGAAGGAGACGGTGTGGATGCTTTCGGCGTGCGGGTCGCGTTGGGAGAAATCGCGCCACTGGGAGAAATCAAACGTGTGGAAGTTCCCGTCGTCCGATCCCCACACCACCTGGGCGTGGCCTTCAAACAACAGCGAGAGCGCACGCCGCACCGTGCAAACATTGACTGCTTGCCACAGGCGGTTCAGCACCAAGACGTGTTGGTTCAAGAAGGAGCTCATAGAGCCGCCGATTTCCGGGGGAAATTATCATGGGCCGCTTTTCAGTGTCAACGGTGCGGCAAGGGAAACCGAGAGGGGGGTTGCCAAAGGGCTTGGCTTCCGCCTACAGTCCGCCACATGAAACATTCGCTTCGCGTCATCCTTGCCGCCCTGGTGCTGGCGGCGTCGGCGGTTCGGGCAGACGGGCCGGAGGACCAGTATGTCCAGATTTACTCCCTCATCCAGGAGGCCGATGCGCTGAACGATGCCGGCCAGAAGCGCGAAGCCTTGGCGCGATATGCCGAGGCGCAGGCCGCGTTGGCGAAGTTCCCCACGGCGTTCCCCGGATGGAGCGAGAAGGTCGTCAGCTTCCGCCTGAACTACATCGCCTCGAAGCTGTCTCCGCTGGTCGCGCAATACGGCACCAACGTGGCCACGGCGGCGGCCGTGCTGGCCCCGGGCCCGGCTGGTCCGGCGGTGCCCGGCGCGGAAACCAATACGGCGCTCCGTGAGTTGCAGCAGGAGCTGCAGCGGTTGCAGGCCGAGAACGCGAACCTTTCGGCCAAGCTGAAGGAAGCGTTGTCCGTGCAGCCCTCGGTCGTCGATCCGCGCGAGTTGGCCAAAGCGGAAGAGAAGAACAAGGCGCTCCAAAAAGAAAACGAGTTGCTCAAGGTCACACTGGGTCAAGAACAGGAGAAGTCCACCAAGCTGGTCGATCCGGCCGTGCTGGCTGAGGCCAGGCAGTCGTTGGCCGGGATGCGCGGCCGGCTCGATGAACAGGACCGGACGCTGGCGGTGTTGAAGCAGGAGAATGATTTGCTCAAGAAGCAGGCCGCCGAGGCGGAGAAGAAGGGCGGCGGGGCGACGCCACCGTCGAGCCAGCAGTTGCAGCAAACGCGCGACAGCTTGGCCGCGCTGCAGGCCGCGAACGACAAGCTGCGCGCGGAGAAAGCCGTGGTCGAGGCCCAATTGGCGGACCTGTCCCGACAACTGGCGAGACCGAAGGAGCCGGCCGGCAGCAAGGACACCGAGCAGCTCTTGGCGAAGCTTCAGCAGGAGAACGCCGCGCTTCAAAAGGAGAAGACAGAGTTGCAGGCGCGCGTCGCAAGTCTGCCCACGGTTCCCGCCGATCCGGCCAAGACCGAGTCGAAGAAGGTCCGGCAACTGAAGGACGAGTTGGACAAGCAGTCCGCCGCTGCCAAGGCTGCCGCCAAGCAGAGCGAAGAGCAGCGTCGCCAGATCGAGCGAGACAGGTCGGCGTGGCTAAAGGAGAGAGCCGAACTGGAGTCACGCTTGGTGGCTTCGGCCGCCGACGCGACGAAAGCCGAAATCAAGAAGCGCAAGCAGCTTGAGTCGGAGTTGGAGGATGTGCGCGGCAAACTGGAGAAAGCGCAGAAGCAACTCAGCAAAAAGCCTTCGAACAAGAGCGACCTGGAGCAGCAGGTGGAAGTGTTGCAGGCCCGATTGCAGATTCTCGAGGCCAAGCCCCTGCCGTACACCACGGAAGAACTCGCGGCGCTGGACAAGAAGCCGGTCGTGCAACTCGCGGCCTCGACGGGCGATGCGCGCACGGTTTCCCCGGCCCGCGACGCCAGCCCAGAGGCGAAGCATGTGAAGAGAACGGTCAAGGAATTGCCTCCTGGGACCGGGGATCTGGCTTCGGCGGCGCAGCGGGCGTTCCTGGCGCGGCGGTATGACGAGGCCGAGCAGAAGTACCTCGATATTCTCCGGCAGGATGAGAAAAACGTCTTCACGCTCGGCAACGTGGCGGCGATCCAAGTGGAAATGAGCAAATTGGACGCGGCGGAGAAGAATCTCGGAACGGCTCTGGCCCTCGACGCGCAAGACGACTTCTGTCTCTACCTGATGGGCCGGGTGAAGTTTCTCCGCGGCAAACTGGATGAGGCGCTCGATCTGCTCAGCCAATCGGCCAAGGCCAACCCGGACAGCGCCGAAACCCAGAACTATCTCGGAATCGTTCTGAGCGAGAAGGGGCTTCGCCCGCAGGCGGAGACGGCGTTCCGCAAAGCGATCCAGTTGCAGCCGCGCTACGCGGCGGCCCACAACAATCTCGCGTTCATCTATGCCACGCAGAAGCCGCCGTCCACGGCACTGGCGCGCTGGCATTACCAAAAGGCGCTCGACGCCGGGCATCCCAAGAACCCGGATCTGGAGAAGTTCCTCGGCGACACCAAGTGAGTCCGCGCGCGCTCCGTTGGGAGCGCGCGGCCCGCCCATTTTCCATGCGCCAGGCTGTGCATGAAATCGTCGTGAGCACGCGCGGGCGCGGCCTTTACGAGTTCACGGACGAAGTGCAGCGATGGTTGCAGGAAGTGAACATCCAGGCCGGCGTGGTCACGCTGCACGTTCAGCACACGTCGGCCTCGCTGCTGATCCAGGAGAACGCCGACCCGGAAGTGCGGCGCGACTTGGAACACTTCTTCGCCCGGCTGGTGCCGGATGGTGATCCGCTCTTCCGCCACACGTGCGAAGGCGATGACGACATGCCCGCGCACGTTCGGACGGCACTGACGGCCGTGAACCTGAGCATCCCGGTCAGCGGTGGCCAGCTTGCTTTGGGCACTTGGCAGGGTATCTACCTTTGGGAACACCGCGTGCGCTCGCACCATCGCCGTGTAATCCTGCACGTGTTGGGCGAGTGACGGTGAAACCCGAATTCGCATGAAGTCACAACTTCTCCTGCTTTGTTGGCTGGGCGCGGCGCGGATCGGTTTCGGAGCCGTACCGTCCGTGCCGGCGGGCTTTGGCTTTTCCGGTCCGGAGGTCTTCCCCATCGACTACCAGATTTCGCAACTTCACGCTGCGGACCTCGACGGCGACGAGTTGACGGACGTGGTGATCGTCAATAACGCCAGATCGAAAATCACGTTCCTGATCAACCAAACGGGCCAGACCAACGCCGCGAAGGTCCGGCCAAGCACGAAGCGCGAACTCAATGAACTTCCACCGGACGCGCGCTTCCGCATCGAAACCATCGCGTCAGAAAAGAGAATTGCGGCCCTCGTGGTGGCGGACCTCAACAGCGACCAACGCCCCGACCTGGCCTACTACGGCGAGCCGCGCGAGTTGGTGGTGCAGTCCAACCGCGGCGGCAACGGCTGGAGTGCGCCGAAGCGCTTTGCCATAGACGACGGGCAGCTTTCGCCGAACGCGCTGGCGGTCGGTGATCTCAACGGTGATCGCTTGCCCGACCTCGTCGTGTTGGGTGAAAGCCAGCTTTATTTGCTTGCGCAGCGGCCGGACCACACGCTGGCCGAGCCGGAGAAGATTCCGTTCAGCGGGATCGTGCGGTGCGTGCAGCTTCTCGATCTCGACGGCGATGGGCGGGATGACTTGCTGCTCTCGAATTGGGACACGCCAAACCCGCTGCGCTTCCGGTTGCAGACCCAAACGGGGCAACTTGGCCCGGAGATCGATTTCGCGATGCCGCCGATCCGGGCCTACTGCGCGGACGATCTCGACGGTGATCACAAGACCGAGATCATCACTATCGCCCAGAACTCGGGTCGCGCGCAGATCGCGAACTTCGTCTCCTCGGGCGCCGAGAAACTGGCCGGAGAATTCGCCGCCGGCCAGTTGCAGATTCTTCCGCTCAACCGCACCTCCAAGGCACGCCGCGGCATCCTGTGGGCTGACCTCAACGGCGACCACCGAACCGACCTGTTGGTGGCAGAGCCGGAGCATGGACAGCTTTCTCTCCGTCTGCAGGCGGCGGACGGCGCGCTGGGCGCGGCGCGCGCCTTTGCGTCGTTTGCCGGCGTGAGCGACATCGTCGCAGCCGACTGGAATGGCGACGGCAGGTCCGAGGTTTTTCTGCTGAGCGCCGACGAGCGGCAAATCGGCGTGACCTCCTACGACACCAACGACCGCCTGCCGTTCCCTGAGATTCTCCAACTGGATGGAAAGCCGTTGGCGATCGCGGTGGGCCGGCTCAGCGCTCAAGTTCGCCCCACCCTGGCTGCGCTGCTGGACCAGGAGAACCAGCGAATCCTGTTCCTGCGTTCAGCCGACGGAAACATCAAGACGCAGAAGCTGTCCGAGAGCTTCAAGTCGAATCCCACCACGCTCATGTTCCACGATGCGGACCAGGACGGCCTCGCGGACCTTGTCATCCTCATTCCTTACGAGCGAATCAAAATTCTTTTGCAGGTGTCGGGCCGGGACTTCAAAGAGATTGACATCGCCCCGCCTGGAGGCGTGATGGAACAGCCGTGGCTGTCCGCAAGCGATGTGGACGGTGACGGCCGGCCGGAATTGCTGCTCGGCCAGAAGAACTTCCTTCGCGCGGTGGTCCTCAAGTCCGAAAAACCGGCGCAAGGCGGCACGAATACGGTTTGGTCATTCAGAGTGAAAGAGCAGATCAACGGCACTGCCAGCGATTCGCGCATCGCGGGCGCGGCCCCGCTGCGTAGCAGCGCCAACCGCGTCGCGCCGATCTTCCTGCTTGATGCCGAGCGCAAGTCCGTGACCCTTTGTGAGCGCGACTCCGGAGGCGTGTGGCAGGCGGTGCGCAATGTGCCGCTGCCCTTCAGCGAATTCAACGGAGTGCAGGGGATTGCAATGGGCGGCACCAATGAAAACACGTTGGCGTTGATGGGTGCGAATGCGGTGGGCTGGCTTCCGCTAGGTGGGAGCGTTTGGGAGATCAAGGATCTGGACAGCTACGAAACGCCGGTCAAAGACGCGCGTCTCACTGATGTGGTGAGTGGTGACTTGGATGGCGACGACCGCAAAGACCTCGTTTTCCTTGAGACGGCAAAGAACTACCTCGATCTCGTGACCCTTAGTCGTGACGGGAAGCTCGTGCCCGCAAATCGCTGGCAGGTTTTCGAGGAGCGCACCTTTCGGAGCCGGCGCAGCGATCTGTTCGAGCCGCGCGAAGCGGTCATTGCTGACTTCACGGGCGACCGGAAGAACGACCTCTTGATCATCGTGCATGATCGCGTTCTTCTGTATCCGCAGGAGTGACTTGGCCGAATTCTACGCCTGAAATCTGATGGAGGCCCTTCGGGTGCCACACTTGAGAGTGGTTCTCCACCGTTTCTGGACATCGCACGCCCCGTCCAACGGAACTGAACTCGCCGCAATCTCGCGGGCGGTGGGCAAAACAGGGCAAATCCAGTGAATAAACTGTGGACAACTTAACCGCCAGATACCTGTTGACGACTTCTGGTTCAAAATGGTAAGAAATGGATCGTTACGGTGAAAATTGGAGCACGCGGGTGCTCCTGTAAAAGTAACGCGATGGCCGATGCCGAACCAACTGACCAGCCGATCTACAGTGGGTGCTTCACCCAAAAGGTAGATGGCCGGCGCGTCGTGATTCCGAGCCGTTGGCTGCCGGCCAAGCTGGATGGGAATGGAAAGCCGTTCGAGTTCACGTTGGTGGTCTGGCCCTCGGGCAACTGCGGGACGTTTCTCCGGGTCTTGCCGCCGCATCAGTTGGACAGACTGATGAAGAAGATTGAAGAGATGCCGGATTCCGATCCCGACAAGCCGGTGCGCAAGCGATACATCGGCTCGCACTCGATGCAGGCGACGGTGGACAAGCAGGGCCGCATGGTGTTGCCGGAAGAGATGGCGAAGGCGGCGGGCATCGGCAACGAGGTCGTGTTGCGCGGCTGTCTGGACCGGTTTGAGATGTGGAGTGTGGAGCGGAGCGCGGCGGTGGAAACCACGGACTCCGTTAAAGCCTCCGAATCGTTGGCGATGCTCGGCTAGCCATGAGCCTGATTCATCTCCTGAGAGTGGGTCGGACGCTGGCAACGGACGTGGGAAGGATCCATCGGTATCGCCAGGCGGGGTCGGGCGCCTTGCCTCGGTTTGAGAGACGAGCGGTGGAAGAAGTCGCGGCTGACGTGGCGATCGAAGCGGCGCCAGATCAGCAGCGCAGTGAGCAAAACGATTCTGACCAAAAGGCACGAGCCATGAACGCAGAGACGAAGCTACAAGGCAACAAGAATTCAGGCCGATGGTGGTCGAGGCTGGCGTGCCTTTTCGGTCGAAAGCCTGTGCCACTGCCGCGAGGCGGCCTGAAAACGTCGCGCGATTTGGTGCAGCAGGAATTGCGGCTGGAGAACGTGCTGGTCTGCCACAACGACCTCGCGGACGCGGATTGGGAAATGGTCCAGCCGCCGAAGTCCGCCGCGCGGTTGGCGTTCATCCGAAACCTGGCAGCTTCGGGCGCCTCCGCTCTCCGCCGGAACCGGGCCGTCTCGGAAGCCGCGCCCGCGGGCAAGATTTGACTTGTGTTCTTTGACGATGAGCAGTGCCCAACTTCTCGCACATTCCGGTGATGCTGGAGGAGGTCCTGGCGGCCCTGCGACCACGGCCCGGCGGTCAATACGCCGACGGGACCGTCGGTGGCGGTGGACACGCCGCGGCGATCCTCGCAGCGAGTTCGCCGGAGGGCCGGTTGTTCGCGTGCGATCGCGATGGCGACGCGATTGAAGCAGCGCGGCGAAGACTGGCCGGATTCGCCGGCCGGTTTGAGTTGAAGCGCGGGAATTTTTCGGAACTGGCCGATTGGCTGGGGCCGGCGAGTTGCGACGGAGTCCTCCTGGATTTGGGCGCAAGTTCGCACCAACTGGACAACGCAGCGCGCGGGTTCAGCTTCCAGCAAGATGGCCCGCTGGACATGCGTCAGGACCAACGGCAGCCCCTGACCGCCGCGGATTTGGTCAACGACACTGCCGCCGAGGAACTGGCGCGGCTGTTCTGGGAACTGGGCGACGAGCGCCACTCGCGGCGGTTCGCGCGGGCAATCGAGCAAGAGCGCAAGGCGCGTCCGTTTGCCACGACGCGGCAGCTCGCCGGATTGATCGAACGGCTGGAGCCGCGGCGCGGCGGCAAGACGCATCCCGCCACGCGGGTCTTCCAGGCCTTGCGCATCGCGGTGAATGACGAACTTGGCTCACTGCGGCGTGGGCTGGAAGCGGCGTTGAAGATCTTGAAACCGGGCGGCCGGCTCGCGGTGATCACGTTTCACTCGCTGGAAGACCGGCTGGTGAAAGAGTTCGGTCGGGAATGGGCCAAAGACTACACAGTCGAAGGCGCGGACGTGCCGGAGTTGCGCCAGCCGCGGGCGCCCGCGCTGCGCTGGGTGCAACGGAAAGCGGTACTGCCCGGCGACGCGGAAGTGCGCGTCAATCCGCGCAGTCGTAGCGCGCAGTTGAGAATTCTAGAAAGAACCTGATGTCGAGAAACCGTAAAAACCAATCGGCGGCGATCCGTTTTTTGCCGGCGTTGAAAGCGGCTTTGCTGTGCGCCTTCATCGGCGGCTCGGCGATCGGATATGTCTGGCAGAAAAACCAGATCATCGACCTGGGGCGGAAGATCAAAGAGCGGGAGAACCGCCTGGTCCAGTTGCGGGACGCGAACCTCAAGCTCTCCAAGCAACTGGTCACGCTGCGCTCGTCGGCCTACCTCGAACGCCGGTTGAAGGAGTTGAATCTCCATCTGGTCCGGCCGGGCGAGGCGCAGATTCTGCGGATACCGGAAACCCCGCCGGGGGAAACGAGGCCCAGGAACGGACTGCTGGTCGCGGACCGTAACCCCGGGCGCGCGCCCTGGCTGAAATGATGCTTTAACCGCCGCCCGTGTCGCCGGTCGGATGAGGAACCGATCGGCACGGGCGGTTGGTTTGAATTTACACCGTGACCAATGTCATCCATCGAGGCCGGCTGTGGTGCCTGGCCGGGGCCGTGGGTCTGGGCTTTGTGGGCCTGGGCGCGCGATTCGTGGAATTGCAGGTCGTGCGCTGCGACGAGTTCCGCGAACGGGCCCGCCGCCAGAACAAAGTCTCCGTCCTCACCCAGCCGCCGCGCGGCGACATCCGCGACATCCGCGGCAATCTGCTCGCCACCAGCATCCCGGTGAAGACCGTCTGTGTCGATCCCGCCCTCCTGACCAACCACCAATCCGAGGTCGCCAGGGTGCTGGCGCCGTCGCTGCTGGTGCCCGAAGCGGAACTGCTCAAGAACTTCCGCAATCTGACTCATCTCGTCACCAACGAAAGCGGCATCAGACTGGTGACCAACCACTGCCTCGTGCTGCAGCACAACGTGCCGGTGGAAACTTGGACCAACCTCGAGCAAACCCTGCTTTGGAACTACTTCCTGCAATGCACCAATGCGCTCCTCCAAAAGCAGGTGGCCCTCAACGCGAAGCAAGCCGAGCGCACCTGGAAATCCTTCCTGCCCGGCCGTTCCCGGACCCGGCAGGCCCGGCTCACGGATCGGGACAAGAATCCGCTGCGCAACTCGTGGCTCAACGCCGTCTTCGCGACCGATGACCAGCTCCGCACGTATCCCAACAAGCAGCTTGCCGCGCACGTGCTGGGCTTCACCGGCACGGCGGAGCAGGAAGTGAACGGCCGGATCATCCCCCAGACCGTTGGCGTCGAAGGGATCGAAGCCACGTTCAACGACAAGCTCACCGGCGTCTGCGGCTGGCGCGTGGGCTACACTGACGGCCGCCGCCGTGAACTCGTCGTCTATCGCGAGCAGAACGTGGATCCGGCCCCCGGCCTCAACGTGGTGCTGACGCTCGACAGTCGTGTCCAGTACATCGTCGAAGAAGAACTCGCCCAGCTCGTCAGCCGGCACTCTCCCAAAGGCGCCATGGCCATCGTCATGCGGCCGGCCACCGGCGAGATTCTGGCGTTGGCCAACTGGCCGACCTTCGATCCGGGCAACCTCCGCGCCTCCAACGGCGAACTCCGCCGCAACCGCGCCATCGGTCAGGTCGCCGAGCCTGGCTCCACGTTCAAGATCGTCACGGTGTCCTCGGCGTTGAACGACCAGATCGTGACGCTTGCGGATCGCTTCGACTGCGAGCACGGGCATTTCTTCTTCGCCGGCCGGCCGCTGCGCGACCACTTGTCCTACGGCGTGTTGACGGTCGAGGAGATCATCACCAAGTCGTCGAACATCGGCACGGCCAAGATCGCGATCAAGATGGGCGAGCAGCGGCTCTATCAGTACATCCGCGCCTGCGGATTCGGCAACCGCACCGGCATCCCGCTGGGCGGCGAGTCCGGCGGCATCGTTCACCCGCTGGACAAGTGGAGCAAGCTGTCCATCTCCCGTGTGCCCATTGGCCAGGGCGTGGCCGCGACACCGCTCCAGATGACGCTCGCCATGTGCATGATCGCCAATGGCGGCGTGCTGATGCGCCCGCTGCTGGTCGATCACACTGAGGACGAAAGTGGCCACGTCGTCACGCAATACAAACCGATCGTCGTCCACCGCGTTATCAGCGAACGCGCCGCCAAGGACACCACCAAGGCCCTCAAGGGCGTCGTGTCCAAGACCGGCACCGCCGCCACGGCGGCCCTGGACAACTACACGGTCGCCGGCAAGACCGGCACCGCCGAGAAGCCCGGCCCCGGCGGCTACCTGGACGGCAAATACTTCTCGTCGTTTATCGGCTTCTTCCCGGCCGACGACCCCGAACTTTGCATCTCCGTTTTCCTGGATGAACCGGAACGAAAAACGGGTTACTACGGCGGCCAGATTGTGGCCCCGGCCTTCAAACACATGGCCGAGCGGATCGCCCATTACCTGAACATCCGCCCCGATCTTCCGCCTCCCTCTGCCGCCACCAACCAAGCCAGCGTGGCCGTGTTGAGCCAGAGCAATCACGCCTCGCACACTGTGTCCGCTGGCCGATGACACCGAGCCTGCCATGCAACTGAAAGACATCAGCCGCGCGGTGCAAGCCATCCGGGTGGATGGCCCGATGGACCGCGACATCACCGGCCTCACCTGCGACTCCCGCCAAGTCATGCCGGGCATGATTTTTGTCGCGGTGCCGGGCGCGCACGTGGACGGCCACGACTTCATTCCCAATGCCATCGACCGCGGCGCCACCGCCATTCTCTGCGAACGCAACGGCTTCGTCTCGCCCCGCGCCACCAAGATCAAGGTGGCCAGTGTCCGCCACGCGCTGGCCCAGGCCGCGGCGGCTTTTTACGGCCATCCGGCGCAGAAACTCAAAGTCATTGGCGTCACCGGCACCAACGGCAAGACGACCGTGGCCTTCATGATCAAACACATCCTCGAAGCGGCCGGTACCAAGACCGGCCTCATCGGTACGGTGCGCTACGAGGTGGGCGACCGCGTGATTCCCGCGTCGCGCACCACGCCCGAGGCGCTCGAAACCCAGCGGCTCATGGCCCAGATGCTGCAGGCCGAGTGCAAGGCCTGCGTCATGGAGGTGAGCTCCCATTCCCTCGAGCAGCACCGCGTGGGCGAGGTCGAGTTCGACGTGGCCGTGTTCACCAACCTCACCCAGGACCATCTCGACTATCACGGCACGATGGAGAATTACTTCGCGGCCAAGCAAAAGCTTTTCACCTTTGGCGCCGCCGGCAGCAAGCGCGCCACGCACATCATCAACATCGACGATTCCTACGGCGTGCGGCTGTGGCGGGACGGCCAGGCGGAGGTCAAGCTCACTTACGCGCTGCACGAGCACGCCCACGTGCGCGCCACGCACATCCATCTGTCCAAGGACGCCTCGCGCTTCCGGGTCGATACGCCCCAGGGCGGCTTCAACTGCCAGCTTCCCCTGATCGGCCGGCACAACATCTACAACGCGCTCGCCTCCATCGGCTGCGCGCTCGGCCTGGAGGTCCCGTTGGAAACCGTGCAACTCGCGCTGGCCGTGATGCCGCCGGTGCCCGGGCGTCTTGAAAGCGTTGCGCTGGGCCAGCCCTTCGGCGTGTTCGTTGATTACGCGCACACCGACGACGCGTTGCACAACGTCCTGACCACGCTGCGCGAGATGACGCCGGGCCGCTTGATCCTGGCTTTCGGCTGCGGCGGCAACCGCGACGCGGGCAAGCGTCCCAAGATGGGCAAAGTCGCGGCGCAGCAGGCCGACTACACGATCATCACGAGTGACAATCCGCGCCGGGAAGCCGCGGCGGACATTGCCCACCAGATTGAGCTGGGCTACCGTGAGGCCCGCGGCGACGGCTACGCCATCGAGTTGGACCGCCGCCGCGCCATCACGGAGGTGATCGGCATGGCGCGGGAAGGGGACACCGTGCTGATCGCCGGCAAGGGCCATGAGACCTACCAGGAATACGACGACACGGTGATTCCGTTCGACGACCGGGTCTTCGCGCGGGAGACTCTCGAAGGGCTGGGCTTTAAGAAGGGATTACGACGGCACGAAAAGCACTGAATCCAAACGCCGGAAAACAAAAAACCATCGAGAAACCATGAACGACCGAACGACACAAAATACACGAAACAGCCTGGCGCAAGACAAGGCACGTCGCTCCGCGCGCGCCGGGCAAAGGCCGCAAGACGACTCGGCCCCCACGGAGCGGCGCAGCCGGCCTGCGCCAACCTCTTTCGCCTATTTCGTGTGGCTTCCGCTTCGGAGAGCGAACTGAATCGTGGAACCACGCACGCTTCAATACATCGCCCAGGCCTGTGCCGGAGAGCAGCTCACGGGGCAGGCCGACACGTTGGCCTCGCGCGTGTCCACGGACTCACGGTCCGTGGCCACGGGCGATCTGTTTGTGGCGTTGCGCGGAGATCGTTTTGACGGGCACAATTTTCTGGAAGAGGTCGAACTCAAGGGCGTCGTGGCGGTCGTGGTCGAGCGGTCGGCGCTGCCGGTCCCGCCGCTGAATCTTGCCGTCATTGCGGTCGAGAACACGCGCTCGGCCTTGGGCCGCCTCGCGGCGTGTTACCGCCACGACTTCGATCTCTCCGTCGTCGCCGTGGCCGGCTCCAACGGCAAGAGCACCACCAAAGAACTCATCGCCGCCGTGGCGCGGCAGGCGCTATCCACGCTCGCGAGCGAAGCCAGCTTCAACAACGACATCGGCGTGCCGCTTACCCTGCTGCGGCTGGAGGACCGCCATCGCGCGGCGGTGCTCGAAGTCGGCACGAACCATCCGGGCGAATTGGCGCCGCTGGTCGCCATGATCGAGCCGCAGGTCGGAGTCATCACCAGCCTCGGACGCGAACACCTGGAATTCTTTGGAGACTTGGACGGCGTCGCGAAAGAGGAGGGGATGCTGGCCGAGCTGCTTCCGGCGTCGGGCCGGTTGTTCCTGAACACCTCGAACGGGGCCGCGGCGGAGCAGATCGCGCGACGTTCGCGGGCGCCGGTGGTGCGCTTCGGCTGGGACGCCCAGAATGATTGGAGCGCTGTGCCGACCCAATTTGACGAGACGGGCACGACCTTCCTAGCCCGCGCGCCCCGCGCCGATTTCAGCGGCAGCTACCGGGTGAACTTGTTGGGCCGGCATCAAGTGCTGAACGCGCTGCTCGCCGTGGCCGTCGGCGCGGAACTCGGCCTGAGCGTAGAGCAGGTCCGGGCCGGCTTGGCGGAGTGCCGCCCGCTCAAGATGCGGCTGCAGCTTTGGGAAACCAACGGCTTGCGCGTGCTCGATGATTGCTACAACGCCAACGCCGATTCCCTGCGCGCCGCGCTGCAAACCCTCTCTGACCTGCCTTGTGCCGGGCGACGCATCGCCGTGTTGGGCGACATGGCGGAACTGGGCGCTCACAGCCGCGAGGCCCACGAAGACGCCGGCCGATGGGCCGCTGAGTTCGGCTTCTCGCAATTGTTCACGATCGGCAAGCAGGCCCACGTCACCGCGCAGAACGCGCGCGACGCCGGCGCGCAGGAGGTGCATGAGTTTGCCGAGGTGGGCGAAGCGGTGCGGGTGCTGAAGGCGACCGTCCGCGCCGGCGATCTCGTTCTCCTGAAGGCCTCGCGCGTGGCTGGCCTCGAACGTGTGAGCGAAGCCCTGAAACAATTCAAAGTCCCGCCTCAAGGCGGCAACGGCGCGGCCCCTGCCTTGCCTTCTGAATCCATCCGCGCTCTGCCGCCTTCAGGCGGGACTCCCAGCTTGGCTGGGTCTCGCCACTGAGATGTTTTACTACCTCGCCCAGTATCTTCACGACGCGGTGGCCGGCACCACTTGGGAGGACCCGCTCTCCTGGCTGCGGCTCTTCCGCTACATCACGCTGCGCAGCGCCGGCGCGGCGGTGACCGCGCTGCTGTTGAGTTGGTGGCTGGGGCCGAAAGTGATCGCCTGGCTCAAGCGGCTGAAGTTCGCCCAGAACTACCTCGACAAGGCGGAGGAGTCCGGCGATCTCGTCGCACGGCTTCTGACCAAGAAAGGCACGCCGACGATGGGCGGCATCCTGATCGTGACCGTGATGGACCTCAGCGCCTTGCTGTGGGCGCAGTGGACGACGTTTCTGCAACTCACGCTGCTCTCCGTGCTCGTGCTGGCTGGGCTGGGCTTCTTCGACGACTGGGCCAAGATCACCAAGCAGAGCAGCGCCGGAACGACTTCCAAGGTGAAGCTGGCGGTGCAGGGGCTGCTGGGTTTGTTCATCGCCGTCTATCTCTGGTTCGTGCCCTCGACCACCAAACTCGTCTCCGAAGTCATGCTGCCGTTTTACAAATACCCCGTCACCACCAGTGCGGTGCTCGGCATCCTCGTGACGATTTGCACGGTGGTGGGCAGTTCCAACGCGGTGAACCTTACGGACGGCCTCGACGGTCTGGCCATCGGCTGCACGCTCATCGTGTCGTTCGTCTTCCTGATTCTGACCTACATCGCGGGCAATGCCAAAGCGGCCAGCTACCTGCAAGTGCCCTACGTGCCTGGCGCGGGCGAATTGACGGTCTTTTGCGCGGCCATGATCGGCGCGGGGCTGGGCTTTCTCTGGTTCAACTGCCACCCGGCGCAAGTGTTCATGGGCGACACCGGCTCGCTGGCCTTGGGCGGCGCGCTGGGCATCATGGCCGTGCTGATCCACCAGCCCTTCGTGCTGGTGATCGCGGGCGGCGTCTTTGTGGCGGAAGCCGGCTCGGTCATGCTGCAGATCGGGTGGTTCAAGTACACCAAGCGGACCCGCGGCCAGGGCCAACGGATTTTTCTTTGCTCGCCCCTGCATCACCACTTCGAGAAGAAAGGCTGGTATGAGAGCCAGGTGGTGACGCGGTTCTATATCCTGTGCATCCTGTGCGGCGTGGTCGCACTGAGTACGCTCAAGATTCGGTAGGGAACCGTCCGACCGGTCAGACTGGTCGGATTGGTCAGACATTGAAATGTTCGTTCTGGAAAACAAAAACGTGTTGGTGATCGGGCTGGGCGCCAGCGGCGTCGCTGCCAGCGAGTTGCTGCGCGCGCGCGGCGCGAAGGTGCTGGCCGTCGATAACGCCGACACGCCACCATTGCGCCAGCAGGCCAACTCGCTGCGCGCGCAAGGTGTGGACGTGCGCCTGGGGCAGACGGCGCCACCGGAGCCGCACTTCGACTTGGCGGTGTTGAGTCCGGGCGTGCCGCGGGACAACCGGATCGCCAAAGAAATGTTCCAGCGGGACACGCCGGTCATCAGCGAACTGGAACTGGGCTGGCAACAATCCTATTGCCTCAGCATCGGCATCTCCGGCACGAACGGCAAAACCACCACCACCGAACTCGTCGAGCGCGTGCTCACGCACAACCATGTCAAGACGCTGGCCGCGGGCAACATCGGCTTGCCGCTCTGCGCCGTGGCCGGACGCACGAAGGAACTCGACTGGCTCACGCTCGAAGTGAGTTCGTTCCAGTTGGAGACGATTGAGTACTTCCGTCCGGCCATCGCCGTGCTGATGAACATCACGCCCGACCACCTGGACCGCTACGCGAACCTGGACGACTACGGTCGCGCCAAAGGCCGGCTCTTCCTGAACCAACAGCCGTTCGATTGGGCCATCGTCCAAAGCGAGGCGCTGGCGCAGTTGCGCGGGCTGGGCGTGAAGGTCCCGTCCAAGATCATCACCTTCAGCGCCACCGATCGCGCCGCCGATCTCCACTTCGAGCGGGGCCTGATCCTCAGCCGTCTGGCGGACTGGTCCGGGCCGTTGCTGGACCTGGAGCAGTGCCGGCTGCGCGGGCCGCACAATGCCGAGAACGTGATGGCGGCCCTGGCCGTGGGCCGGGCGCTGCGGCTGCCGCTCGAAGGCATGGTGGAGGCGATCAAGACCTACCCGCCCGCGCCGCATCGCTGCGAACTGGTCGCGGAAATCGGCGGCGTAAAATTCGTCAACGACTCCAAGGCCACCAACGTCGATGCGGTGGCCAAGGCGCTCCTGACCATGCCGGCCGGCCCGGATCCGAACGGGCCGAACGTGTGGCTGCTGGCCGGCGGCAAGGACAAAGGCTTCGCCTTTCATGATGTCGGCCCCCTGCTTTCCCAGCGCGTCAAAGGCGCGTTTGTCTTCGGCGAAACGCGCGAAAAAATCCGCGCGGCCTGGAGTCTTTTTACGACTTGCACCCCGGTGGCAACGCTGTTAGAAGCGGTTTCCGAGGCCGCGCAAAAAGCGGTTTCAGGCGATGTGGTGTTGCTGTCGCCGGCGTGTTCCAGCTTCGACCAGTTTCAAAACTATCAGCACCGGGGTGACGTGTTTCGCCGGACGGTGCGGGATTGGCAAAGCCACCGGCAGCGCCACCGTGCCCATCGCGTTAGTGACATGCCGTGCGCGGATGCGCCGGCATCCGAATTGAGACAACCATGAACGATTTCGCGCCGGGGTTTGTTGAGGGCGAACCCCGGCGCGGACAAAAGAAAAAACTCCTCAGAAAGAACGCCACGCGCGCCCATTGAACATGAATACGAGTCCACTCACACCCCAAAGTCCGTTGCAGGACCAGCAGAGCCACCGCTCCAAAGTGCCGTTCGTCCTGTTCGGCATCATCGCCGCCCACGTCGTTGGACTGGGCGTGCTGCTGTTCGTCGGCTGCAAACCCGAACCAACCACCCCTGTTCCGACGCCAGAGCCGCCGCTCACACCGCTGGTCGATACCAACGTCCCGCCGCCGCCACCTCCGCCCCCCCTGACGAACGTCGTCCCGCCGCCGGTGACCAACCCCCTCGTGACACCGGTCGTGCCTCCGCCCACGCTGGAAACCACTCCGGCCGCCGCGCCTTCGGAGCACATCATTGCCAAGGGTGAAACCTTCGGCGCGCTGTCCAAGAAATACGGCGTGTCGATCAGGGCCATCCAGCAGGCCAACCCAGGCGTGGATTCCACCAAGCTCAAGATCGGCCAGAAGATCGTCATTCCTCCCAAGCCACCGGGCGGCGTCACTTCACCAACGGCCTCCGCCGGAAGGACCGAGCCGGAAGTCGTCGCGGGCGAAACCCTTTATACGGTGAAGAAGGGCGACACGCTGACCAAGATCGCCAGCACGCACAAGATCAGCGTCAAGAGTCTGCGCGCCGCCAACAACCTGCGGACCGACCAGATCAAGCCCGGCCAGAAACTGAAAGTGCCCGCCAAGAGCGGCAACGGCGCCCCCCCGCCCGCGCCCGCCGCCCCGACGACGCCTCCGACCTCGCCGGCTCCCTTGCTGCCGCCTGCGACCTTGCCGCTGGGCACGCCGGCTCCTGGCCCGTCCTCTCCGTAATCCGATGGCCGCGCCCCGGACGCCGGCCTCCCTCCCTCCGGCGTCCGGTCTCAACACGCCGCCTTTCTTATGCGGATCGCCGTGACCATTCTTGTGCTGTGCGCCTTCGGGCTGCTCACCCTGGGCACGGTCATGCTGTGCAGCGCCCCGGCGGGTTTCCTGCACAACAATTTTGAGAAGCAACTGGCCTTCTGTGTGCTCGGATTTATGGCCTGCATCCTGGCGGCCTGTTGGGATTACGGCGTCCTCAAGAAAGTGTCGTGGCCGCTCTACATCCTGGCCGTGCTCGCCTTGGTGGCCGTCCTCGTCGTCGGGGTGACGCGCGGCGGGGCACGACGATGGTTCAATCTGGGCTTCATGCTCTTCCAGCCCTCGGAACTGGCCAAGGTCGCGCTCATCATCGCGCTGGCCCATTACGCCGAGTGGAACCACCGCCAGATGGACCGCTTCAGGACCGGCCTGCTCGTGCCGGCGTTGCTCTCCGGGCTGATGCTCGGGCTGATTCTGGTGGAGCCAGACTTCGGCTCGGCCATCTTGCTGGGCGCCGTGGCGGGCGTGATGCTGTTCGTGGTCGGAGTGCCGATGAAGCATCTGGCTCCCACCGCCCTCGCCGGAATGATTCTCGTCGGCACGTTCATTTACCTGGACCCAATGCGGCGCGGCCGGGTCATGGGCAGCGTGCAAAAGGGTCCGCCGACCGCCGAACTGAAAGACGTGCGCTACCAGGGGGAGCAGTCGAAAATCGCCATCGGCTCCGGCGGGTTGACCGGATTCGGCTTGGGCGAGGGACTGATGAAAATGGGCCGGGTGCCGGAGAACCACACGGATTTCATCGGCTCGGTCATTGGAGAGGAACTGGGCCTGGCCGCGACTTTGCCGCTCACCCTCGCTTACTTGGCGATCTTCCTCAGCGGCCTCTACATCAGCACCCGGGCGCGCGATCCCTTTGGCACGTACCTGGGCTTGGGCCTCACGTTCTTGATCGGTCTGCAAGCCATCATCAACATCGGTGTCGTCACCGACGTGCTGCCCAACAAGGGCCTCCCGTTGCCGCTCGTGAGCTACGGCGGCTCCAGCCTGGTGATGACGATGGCGAGCGTGGGCCTGCTGCTGAACATCGCGCGGCACGCGGCCGAGCCGGAACCCGCCTTTGCCGAACCCTTGTCGTTTGCCGATCTCCCCTCGAATCCCATCACCTGATGCAAAGCTCCCAGAGCCAATTTTCCGTGGCCATCGCCTGCGGTGGCACGGGGGGGCATCTCTTTCCAGGCCTGGCCGTGGCGGAGGAACTCCTCGCCCGCCGTGGCGCCGTCACGCTGCTCATTTCCCGGAAGGACGTGGACCAGCAAGCCGTCCGCGCCGCCGCCGGCATGGATGTGGTGACGTTGCCGGCCGTCGGGCTGGACTGGCGGCAATTCGGCAACTTCCTCAGCGGCTTTGTGCAAAGCTACCGCGCCACGAAGCGGCTCTTCCGCGAAAAACCGCATCAAGCCGTCCTCGGCATGGGCGGCTTCACCGCGGCCGCGCCGGTGCTCGCGGGACGCCGCTGTGGGGCGGCGACGTTTCTCCACGAGTCGAACACCGTTCCCGGCCGCGCCAACCGCTGGGTGTCGCGTTTTGTGGATCAGGCCTTCGTCGGCTTCCCGCAAGCGGCGTCGCGGCTGCGCGCCCAATCAATTGAGATCACCGGCACGCCGGTACGCCCGCAATTCCAGCCTGCCAGTGCCGCCTCCGCGCGCATGGCGATGGGCCTCGATCCCATACGCCCCGTCCTGCTCGTCGTGGGCGGCAGCCAGGGCGCGCGCGCGGTCAACGAAGCGGTGACCGCGGCGTTGCCCCAGCTCAAACAAGCGCTCCCGGAACTGCAATACCTTCACCTCACTGGGCCGGGCGACTTCGAGAAAGTCCGCGCTGCCTATCAGTCTGAAAACCTGCGCGCCGTGGTGCGGCCGTTCCTCACGGAAATGGAACTGGCGATGGACGCGGCCACCGTCGCGGTCAGCCGGGCCGGCGGGGCGTCGCTGGCGGAACTGGCGGCGATGTGCTTGCCGGCCATCCTGGTGCCGTATCCGTACGCGGCGGACAACCACCAGTTCCACAACGCCACCGCTTTCGTGCAGACCGGCGCGGCGCGGATGCTCGTGCAGGACCAAGCGTCGCCCGGACTGCTCTCGGAGATGATTGTCGATCTGGCGGGCAACGAACCGCGCCGGGCGAGCATGAAGCAGGCACTCGCCGAGTGGCACAAACCCGACGTGGCCGCGCGCATTGCGGAAGCGATCTTGCAGCGATGCGAAGCCGTCCATGGAACCACGGGACCGCGGGACCACAGGACCACAGACCACGAGCCGCAATCCGCAATTCGCAATCTGAAATTTGAAATTTGAAATCTGAAATTCCCCTCGTGACCTCCTCTCTCACCCCAGCCCAAGTCGATGCTTTGCTGGCTGCCGCCGGATCGGGCAGCGTCGTGCATTTGGTGGGTGCGGGCGGGTGCGGCATGAGCGGTCTGGGCCATCTGTTGCTGGATCGGGGACATCGCGTGACCGGCTCCGATCTGGTGCTGAACGAGGAAACCCGCCAGCTTCAAGCGCGCGGCGCGGTGATCCATAGTGGCCACGCGGCTGGGATGGTCGAGGGTGGCCGGCCGGTCTTGGTGGTCTTCACTCCGGCGGTGCGTTCGGACAACGTCGAGCTTCAGGCCGCGCGCGCCGCGGGCCTTCCCACCGTTCGCCGGGCCGTGCTGTTGGCGGCTTTGTTGAGTCACGAGGAGAGCGTGGCGGTGGCCGGGATGCACGGCAAGACGACCACGAGCGCTCTGCTGGCATTCGCCCTCCAGCAACTCGGCGCCAGCCCGAGCTACGCCATCGGCTCGCGAGTGCCGCAACTGGAGCCGCACGCGCGTCTCCTCCCGCCAGCGGCCACGCCCGCCCGGCCTTGGTTCGTTTTCGAGGCCGACGAAAGCGACGGCACGCTGCCCTTGTTCCATCCGCGGCACGCCCTCCTGCTCAACGTCGATGCCGAGCATCTCGACCATTTCGCGGACCTCGACGCCGTTGGTCGCGACTTCGGCCAGTTGGCCGCGCAGACGAAGGGGCTGCGGATTTACTGCCAGGACGATCCGGGCCTGTGCCGCTTGGTGGAAGGCTGGCCGAGCACCGTGTCCTTCGGCTTCGACTCAGCGGCCGACTACCGCGCCGCCCTGACGAACAGCGGGGCCGAAACCGTCTCCGGCCATCCGGCATCTTCTTTTGAAGTCTGGCACCAAGGCTCGTCCCTCGGGCGCTTCACGCTCCAGCTTCTCGGCGAGAAGAATGTTTCCAACGCCACCGCCGTTGTCGCTTTCCTGCACCAACTCGGCTTCGCTCCCAAAGTCATTGCGCCCGCCCTCGCGGCGTTCCGCGGCGCGGCGCGGCGGCAGCAGGAGCTATTTGCGAACGGGCAAGTCCGCGTCTTCGACGACTACGGCCATCACCCGACTGAAATTCGCGCCACGCTTCAGGCGCTCCAGCAACTCGGCGGGCGGCGTCTGTTGGTGGCCTTTCAGCCGCACCGCTTCACGCGCACCCGGCATCTGATGGGCGAGTTTGCCACCGCCTTCGCCGGCGCGGATGAACTGTGGCTCACGGAGATTTACGCGGCGAGCGAACCAACGATCCCCGGCGTCAGCAGCGCGGTGCTGGCCGCGGCCATTCGCGCGCACGGCCAGGCCGTGCATCTTGTTCCTGACTTGAACGAGCTTGGCGAGGCCGTGATCCAAGCCATCCGGCCCGGCGACGTGGTGCTGTTCCTCGGCGCCGGTGACATCACGCGGGTGGCGCATGAAGTCGCAGAGAGGTTGGCGAAGGCGTCCGAAGCTTGCCGCGCCGGTAGCGCAGGTTTTCAACCTGCTGAGGCGATTTCAAAACGTCGTAGCAGCCGACGTGAGGAGGCTCCATTCAGAGTTCAGAGATCAGAAATCAGAAGAACGTCCGAGCCGCCTCACGTCGGCTGCTACAGTTTTGCAGGAGGCCGATGAAACAACCTTGGAACATCACCGTCATGCTGGGCGGCCCGTCCGCCGAACGCGAAGTGTCGCTCCACTCCGGCCGGGCGGTCGCCGCCGCGTTGCGCTCGCTGGGGCACACGGTTCACGAACTGGATCCGCGCACTCCGGAATGGCCGCTGCCCGCGGGCACCGAGGTCGTGTTCCTTGCTTTGCACGGCACCTACGGCGAGGACGGCACAGTGCAGCAGCAGCTTGAGAAACTGAGCGTGCCTTACACCGGCTGCGGTCCCGAAGCCAGCCGCGTCGCGTTCGACAAGGTTCTAACGAAAGAGCAGTGCGTCCGGGCCGGCGTGCCCACCGCGCCGCATCTTGTGTTGGATGCGCCCACCGCGGCCTGGCCCAAAGGTTGGCAGCCGCCGGTCGTGATCAAGCCCGTCTGCCAGGGTTCGAGCGTGGGCCTGCAGTTCGTGCGCGAGATGGACGATTGGGGCCGCGCCCTCACGGAAGCCCTGCGCCACGACACACGGGTCTTGGTGGAGGAACTGATCGTCGGGCGCGAGACGACGGTAGGCATCCTGGACGGACGCGCTTTGCCGGTGGTCGAAGTCCGGCCCAAGGACGGCGGCTACGATTTCACGAACAAGTACACGAAGGGCCGGACGGATTATTTCTGTCCGGCTGACTTCGATGCCGTCACGACGCGGCGAGTTCAAGAAGCGGGCCTGGGCGCGTTCCGCGCGATTGGCGGACGAGACTACGCCCGCGTCGATGTGATGGTCCGCTCCGACGGCAGCCCCGTGGTGCTGGAAGTGAACACGCTGCCGGGCATGACGGAGACGAGCCTGTTGCCGAAGGCGGCGGCTGCGGAAGGAATGAGTTACGCGGAGCTTTGCCAACGGATGGTCGAGTTAGCGATGAGGCGAAAGAGCGGGAAACACGAACCGTAAAACGTAAAGCGTTAAACCGAGGGAGCGCGCGGACGCGCGACACGCTGGACGGAGTCAGACATGTGGCCCTTTAAGAAAAAAAAGCAGAACCAGAAAGTGCGTCAGAGGAACGTCCTGGATGTGAAAGCTTCGACGGCCCAAGTGCGCCGGCGCCGGTTCCGCGCCCTGTTCTACACCACCACGGCGTCGCTGGCTGTGCTCTTCGTGCTCTACGTCTGCTACCGCTCCGGCGAGTGGCTGCTGAACCGGCTGGTCTATGAGAACCCGACCTACGCCATCCGCACGCTCGACATCCAAACGGACGGCGTGATCGCGTCGGACCAAATCCGCCGCTGGGCCGGCGTGAAGCAAGGGGACAATCTCTTCGCGCTCGATCTGGCGCGGATCAAACGTGATCTCGAACTGGCGCCCGTCATTCAAAGCGTGGCGGTGGAGCGCGTCTTGCCGAACACGCTCCGCATCCACGTCGTGGAACGCGAGCCGGTGGCGCAGATCGTGACCACAGTCCTGAAGGCCGGGGCTGCCGCGCAGAACGTGGTGTATCTGCTCGACGCCGAGGGCCACGCCATGCTGCCGCTGGAATCGCGCCATCGGGCCGTGCCGGTCACGCCCTTCGAGCAGTATCCGTTCATCACCGGCGCGAACCTCGCGGAGTTGAGTCCCGGCCGGCAGGTGGAATCGGTCCAGATTCGCGCGGCCATGCGGTTGATTGCGGCGTTCGAGCAGTCGCCGATGGCCGGGCTGGTGGAATTGCAGCGCATCGACGTGTCCTCCCACGAGGTGATCGTGGTCACGACAGACCAGCGGAGCGAAGTGGTGCTGCGCGTGACCGATCTGGAGCGGCAGTTGAACCGCTGGCGGCTGGTCTATGAGACGGGCCAGCAGCAGGGACGGCAAATTGCGTCGCTGGATTTGTCGGTGATGGACAACATTCCTTTGCGATGGATGGACGCGGGCGGTGTCGCGCCGGCGGGCCTGAAGCCGAAGAAGATTTCACCTTACAGGAAGAAACATGTTTGACCCCTCGAACGTCATTGTTGGGCTGGAGGTGGGCACCTCCAAGATTTGTGTCGTGGTCGGCGAAGTCAGCGGCGGCGGCGCGCCCAACCTCATCGGCGTGGGCCAATGCAAGTCGCGCGGCGTGCGCAAGGGGGAGATCACCGATGTGGACCAAGTGTCGTCGGACATCCGCGACGCGCTGGCCGAGGCCGAAGAGATGGCCAACGTGGAGATCCGCAGCGTGTGGCTGGGCGTGAGCGGCGGGCACATTGGCGGCTTCAACAACCACGGCTCCCACCAGGTGCCGTCCATCGACCGCGAGATCACCGAGGAAGACGTGGAGCACGTGATGAAGAACGCCAAGGTCGCGAACATGGGCGCGGACCGCTACCCGATCCACGTGAACCGCCACCATTTCACGGTCAACGGCCAACACGGCGTCGTGAACCCGGTCGGCATGTTGGGCCAGAGCCTGGAAGTCGATGTCCACATCACCTTCGGCAATTTCAACCGGCTGCAAAACCCGGTGCGCGTCGTCAAGGGCCTGCCAATGGAGGTGGAAGGCATCGTCTTCAACGGCTTGGCGTCCGCACTGGCCGTGCTGTTGCCGGTGCAGAAGCAGCAGGGCACGCTCGTCATCGACATGGGCGGCGGCACGACGGACTACGCGGTCTTTCACGAGGGCCTGGTCCGCCACACCGGCGTGCTGGCTGTCGGCGGCGATCATCTCACGAACGACCTGGCTTACTTCTTCAAAGTCCCGATCAGCGCCGCGGAGAAGCTGAAGCGGGAACACGGCGGTGTCTTGGTGGGCGACGATGTGAAGGGCCGCACGTTGACGTTGCCGAGCGAACACGGCCTCCCGGAGAAGTCGGTCAACCTTGAACACCTGCGCCGCATCATGAAGGAGCGCGTCGAGGAGACATTCCAACTGATCGAAGAGGAATTGGGCGACCGCGATCTGATGAATTGCGTGCGCGCCGGCGTCGTCATTTGCGGCGGCAGCGCGAACATTCCGGACGTGCTGCGCATGGCGGAAAATGTGTTTCAGGTGCCGGCTTACAAGGGCCGCACCACCGCCATGAGCGGCACGAAGGCCGCGCTGGACCAGCCGGAGTTTGCCACCGCCATCGGGCTGGTGCGGTTCGGTGCGCAGCAAGGCCGCGCCAGGAAACGCCGGGCCATCGACGATTTGATCCCGCGGCGGGTCAAGGAAACGATCGAGCAGTTGTTTGGCCGCGCTTAGAAAGGACCCATGCAAACCGAGCTTCCTCAGAGTGAACCCGCCGGCCTTCAAGCTTTGACCACGCCCGCCAGCGCCGCGGCCGGGGCAGTCAAGAAGGCGCTCACGTTGAAAGTCATCGGCGTGGGCGGCGCGGGCGGCAACGCGGTCAGCCATATGGCCCGAACGCCGATTGACGGCGTGGACTGCGTCGTCATCAACACCGACGCTGCGGCGCTGGAACGTTGCGCGGTGGCGCACAAGTTGAACCTCGGCGCCAAACTCACGCGCGGTCTCGGCGCCGGCGGTGATCCGGAGCGAGGGCGCGCCGCGGCGGAGGAAGACCGCGAGCACTTGAAGGCGCTGTGCCAGGGCGTGGATGTGTTGTTCGTGGTCGCAGGTTTGGGCGGCGGGACGGGCACGGGCGCGAGTCCGGTGCTGGCCCAGTTGGGGCGGGAAGCCGGCGCGCTGGTGCTCGGGATGGTGGTGCTGCCGTTCGACTGGGAGGGTTCGCGCCGGCAGCGCCAGGCCCAATTAGGGCTGCACCAGTTGAAAGCGGTGGCCGACGCCGTGATCTGCCTGCCGAACCAGAAGTTGTTCACGCTGGTGGCGGACAAGACCAGCGTGGTCGAAGGCTTCGCCGTGGTGCATGACTTGCTGGCGCAAGGCGTGCGCGGGGTGTGGCGGCTGCTCACGCGGCCCGGCTTGATCAACGTCGATTTCGCCGATGTCTGCACCGTGACGCGCGACCGCCATTCCGAGTGCGCGCTGGCGACCGCCGAGGCGCAAGGCGAGCATCGCGTGAAGGAAGTCCTGGAGAAACTGCTCAAGCATCCGCTGATGGAGGGCGGCCAGACGCTGGGTGAAGCGGGCACTGTGCTGGTCAGCCTGGCCGGCGGGCCGGACATCGCGTTCAGCGACGTGAATGGCGTGATGGAGCAGATCAATCGTCATTGCGAGAACGCCCACATCATCACCGGCGCGGCCATCGAAGAAGGTCACACCGGGCGGCTGGCGGTGACGGTGTTGGCCACGCGCCGGAGCGGCAAAGACAAGGCGGCCGCGGCAACAACCGCGGTGGAGGCGCTGTTGCCGGAGCCGCCGTTTGTCGATCCGAGCGTGGAGCACCGTCCGCCGTCGCGCTACGTGGCGCCTCCGCCGGTGATCACGCCGGACAACGTGGACCAATTCATGCCCAACGCTCCGGCGCGGATGAAGAAGCGGGTGCAGAAGATGCAGCAGGGGCAGTTGAACCTGGAGATCATCTCCAAGGGCCGGTTTGAGAAGAGCGAGCCGACGATCCGTCGCGGGCAGGACCTGGACGTGCCGACGTATCTGCGGCGGAACTTGGTTTTGAATTGAGCCGCCGGAAATGAATTTGCCTCGAACGGTTTCCCATTCGAGGCAAATTCAAAGTGAAACTAGGCCGGGCTGCTTGGCTGCGAGTTCGCGCTCCGCTATTGGCGGCGGCGGAAACGACGGCCCAAGAGGGCCAATCCCGTCAACGCTGCACCGAGAAGGGCGACAGTGGCACCGGAGTCAGGGACGGCGGTGTGGGTGAGGGTCTTGTCTTTGCTGAACCCGACTGTGCTTCCTGCGGCAATGTTGAAATCCCACTGGAACGCCCAACTCACGTTGGTCGGCCCGACGGTCGCTCCGCCTGTCGGCGTGTCGGTGAGGGTGGTCGGGGAAGTGTCGTTCAAGCTGTTGAACAGCGCCGGATTAATGGCGATCTGGCGATGGTCAGGAGTCCTGGAAACCGAGGTTTCGCTTAACTGCAGCCCGTCGGTGGTGTTCAATTGGACGACACTGCGATCCGTATCGAAATAGGCAGTGTCGTCGTTGGGGGTCCGGTTCAGATCGAAGTCGGAGTATTGGAAGAAATGGAAATTCAGCATGGAGGAACCCGTGTTCTTGATGGAAATCTGTTCGCTGATGTCGGAGAAACCAGAGCCGGCGCTTCCCCCCAGGAGTGAGTACTTGATCGTGATCTCAAACGAGCCGTTCCGCCACGTCATGTTCAGGCTCGCCGCGTCCGGCTGCGTGCGGCTGACGGTAGTGAGGGTGTTGATCCCTCTCTCGCCTCCCGTGTTGCCGACGCGGTACCAAAACCACTGCCGCGCCAACTGGTTCACGCCATCGACCGTCCAGTTCCACATGCCAGCGGTCGAATCGGCATCGACTTGAGCTGTCGAGTTACCGTCAGTCAAGGTGTAGGTGACAGCGGAAGCCGAACTCGCAAGACCGAGCATGGCGATCAAACCGGCGCATTTGAGCATCTTCATATTTTTCAAACAGTTGCGTTGTTCTAACTTCGTCGTTCTGTGTCGTGTGCCCGTCAAACTCACCGCTCTCGCGCTTCGTCTAACAAGTCCGCTCCACGTCTTAGCAGGGAAGGGGCCAGAGTGCTTCTTCCCAAATAAACTTCGTAAACCGCTCAGCTTCAGTGTTACTTGCGACTCGGAACCGGGTCTCACCGCAAGCCAGCGCAGCGAAATGTAAGCCCTGCCGACGTTTTGCCCCCTTGACGGGTGCTGAATCCAGCAGTTTGAGGCTCAAGGTCTTTGTTTGCAGCATACTGCGGCTCTGGTTGGCACCCGCGCGCTGTAATCTTCTCCGACAAGCGGTCGCGATCACTCCTTGGCCCGCTCGGGTTTGGCGATGCCCAGTTTCTCCATCAGTTCGTAGAAGGTCGGGCGGCTGATGCCCAGTTCAGCGGCGGCAGGAGCGATTTTCCCGCCGTGTCGTTCCAAAGCTCTGGTGACCATCTGCCGTTCCACCTCTTCCCGAGCTTCCCTCAGGGTCTGGGCCGCTCCCGACTCGGCCGCGGCGGCGAGACCAGTGAGTTCGAGGTCTTCGGCGGTGATGTGGCGGCCTTCCGCCATGATGACGGCGCGCTTCACCCGGTTCTCCAGTTCCCGGACGTTGCCCGGCCAGGCGTGCTGCTGCAAGGCTGACAGCGCCGGGCGGCTGAACTCGCAACTTCCCTTGGTGTTCTCGACGGCAAACTTCTGCAAGAAAGCCTTGGCCAGAAGCAGCGTGTCTCCGGGGCGCTCGCGCAGCGGCGGAATCCTGATCCCCACCACGGCCAGCCGGAAGAAGAGGTCTTCGCGGAACTTCCCGTCGGCGATGGATTGTTTGAGGTCCGAGTTGGTCGCCGCGATGATGCGGGCATCCACTTGGATCGTCTTGCGTCCACCGACGCGCTCAATGGTTTGCTCCTGGAGAAACCGCAGCAGCTTGACCTGCAATTGGAGCGGCAGGTCGCCGATCTCATCGAGAAAGAGGGTGCCGTTGGAGGCGCTCTCGATCCGGCCCAGGCGTTGCGTGTGGGCCCCGGTGAAGGCCCCTTTCTCATGCCCGAACAACTCGCTTTCGAGCAGGGTTTCGGGAATGGCCGCGCAGTTGATCGCGATGAAGGGGCCGTCCTTGCGGTGGCTTCGACGGTGGATGGCGAGCGCCGCCATCTCCTTACCGGTCCCGCTTTCTCCCGTGATCAAGACCGTGGCGTCGGTGGTGGCGACTTTGCGAATGCTGGTGAAGACCTCCTGCATCCGCGGGCTGGTTCCCAGCATGCCCTCGAAAGCGTCGGCGCTTTGCAGTTGCCGGGCCTGCATGTCCCGATACTCCCGTTCGAGTTGGGCGACGTGGAAGGCCCGTTTGAGGATGACGTTCAACTCTTCAACCTGCACCGGCTTGGCGAGGAAATCGTAGGCGCCCTGACCAATCGCCTGAAGGGCGTGGCTTTTCTCCGACTGGCCGGTGATCACGATGATCTTCGCCAGGCCGTCGAGGGCCAGCAGTTCGCTCAAGGCCGCCAAGCCTTCCTTGGTTTCGGCCACGCAAGGCGGAAGGCCCAAGTCCAGCAAGACCACGGCTGGCCGGCCCTTCTTGAACGCCTCCACGGCGCTGGGCCGGTCCTCCGCCAGGACCACTGTATAGTCCGCGTTCAGCGCCCACTTCATCTGTGAGCGGATGTCTTCGTCGTCATCAACCACCAGCAAGGTCGGCTTCATGATTGGGCAATCTCTGTGGGAAACAGCACGCGGAAGGTCGAACCCTTTCCCGTTGTGCTGTCCACTTCCAGGCGTCCGCGGTGGGCCTCGACGATCATTTTGCTGTGATACATGCCGATGCCCATCCCGTTTTTCTTGGTCGTCTTGAACGGCTTGAACAGCGAGCCTTGGATGAACTCCCGGTCCATCCCACAGCCGTTGTCCGCCACGGACAGAAAAGTCCAGCCGCCGCGCCGGCCGGTTTCCACGCGGATTTCGCCGCGGGCGCCGACGGCATCTTTGGCGTTGAGCACCAGGTTCGTCACCACTTTTTCCACTTGGGCCGGATCGATCAGCACCGCGGGCAGCGGGGCCAGTTCAGGAGTCACCACCACGTCGGGCAGGTCGCCCACGGACTTCAACGCCGCCCGGACGACGTCGTTGAGATCGGCTTCGACGCGTTTGATTTCCAGCCCCTGGCGCAGCAGGCTGAACCGTCCGATCAGGTCGTTCAAATGCGTCACGCTCTTCGACAAGCTGCGCAACGCATCGTCGCGGAACTCGGGGTCGCCGAAATGCTCGGACATGTTCCGCAACATGAGGGACAGGGTGTAGGCCATGTTCTTCAAGTCATGCACAAAGAACGTGGACATGGTCTGGAAGGCCGCCATTTCTTTGGCGCGCAGAATCTGGTCGGAGAGCTGAATGTTGCGCAAGCTCGCCGCCACTTGGTCGCCGATGCACTTGAGGAGGTCCAGGTCCACGGCGGTCAACCGCACGCCGCTGACGCGGTCCGCCAGCGCGATCATGCCCAGCACGTCACCGGCGGACACCAGCGGCACGCAGACGCGGTTGCCGCCTTTGGCGAAGAAATCCGGGTTCCACTTCTTCAAGTCCGCCACCCACGCCTCGCCCTCGCCGTCGAGATCGACCGGTTGCGGACGCGCGCGCATGGCTTTGAGGAGCGCGGCGGAGTCCTGGTCCGAGTCCACCAAGGCGCGGGCCGACTGCTCGGCCAGGAGCGTGGACGTGGCGCAGGTGAGTTGCTCGCCTTGCTCGTCCACCAGCCACACCGTCACGGACAGGCAGCCGAACGTCTCCGAAATCAGCTTGGCCACCGTCCGGCAAAACGCCGTCTTGTCCACCAGCGAGGTGGTGCGTTCGGTGAAGGCGGACCAGACCTTCCGGTAATCGTACAGGGGCCGGCTGAAGTGCCGGCTCACGAACAACCGGACCCGCTGGCGCATCCGGTCGGACAGCAACAACACTCCCAGGCCCACCAACGCCAGGAGCACGAGGAAGGCCTTGATCGGGAACGCCGCGTCGCCGCCCACGGCCTTCACCACGGTGGCGAAGATGCCGACCACGACCAGGTAAATGCCGGCCAGCAGCGCGAACATCGACCCCTGCAGCACGGCGTGCGAGGGATAGATTTCGATCTCCGGCAGCTTCGCTCGGAACAGCGACACCAGCCCCAGCACACACGCCACCGCGAGCGCGACGGCATCCACCGCGCACAACGTGGGACTCGTCCACCGGTAGAGCAGGGCTTGGCTGCCGGTGTAGATGCGCACGCCAAACAGCAGCCCCAGCCCCAGCACCATGTACTTCAACCGCCAGCGCATCGTCCCGACGGAATCGAGGAACGTCCGCTCCAGGTTCGCCAGCAGCAGGATGCTGTTCACCACCATGATCCCGTTCAAGACCAGCCCCGCCCAGGCCAGGCGCACGACGATCACCGCGTCCGGGTCCGGCTCCACGTTCGCCACCAAGGCGTCCGGGAACACCAGCGTCAGCGCCAAGGGCGCGACGAACATGCCCGCCAGCAAAGTGCGCCACTGCTTGAGGAAGGAGCCGGAGTTGGCCCGCGAGTAAATGAGGCTGAAGAGCAGCCACGCGCCGGGGGCGAAGGCCAGAGCGATCAGCCGGCCCCTTTGCCAGTGGGCGATGTTTTCCGGCACGGCTGTGAAGTCCGCCAGTCCGCCACAGACGGCTTCCGCCGCCAGCACGATCATGCCCAGCGCGAAGGTCCAACTCACCAGCGACTTGGCCCCGCGGAGCAGAGCGCCCACGGCGAGTCCCGCCGCGAGAGTCGCGGCCACGAAACCGGCGATGACACTTGGAGTCATTGACCTGTCAGAGAATCGGAATCATGAAAGGACCGGACGTTTGAACCTGGCAACCGCTGTTAACGCAAAGACGCGAGGACACAAAGGCGCAAGAGAAAGGAATCGCCCCCGTCACTGCGTCTGCAAGTTTCCGAACGGCACCACCGGCCTCACCGGACCGGCGTTCGGCGAGACCGCCCGCGAGCCTTCGTTCACCGCCATCGTGCGCACGAACTGGTCCAGCATGCTTTCCGCGATCAGGCCCAGCTTCCGCCACGGACTGAACGGCACGTACACGATGTCGCCCGCCTGCAATCGGATGTCCTGCGCCTGGCCTTGCATGATCTCCTTGAAATCGACCTCCGCGAACCGCGGGTCCGCCAATGAGCCGCGGATGATGGCCACTTGCGATACTCGCGCGTACGGCACCGTGCCGCCGACGCTCAGCACGGCCGACAGCAGCGTCATGTCGTCCGCGAACGGCAACACGGCCGGCGCCCCGACGGCTCCGAGCACGTACACGCTGCGGGTCAGCGCGGAGCGCAAATACACGAAGTCATCCGGCTGCAGGTAGATGTTCTGCGAGAGGTCGCCCTGACGAATCAACTGGTCGAAGTCCACCGGCAGCAATTTGCCGTGGCGCATGACGAAGCTGCGCTGCAAATCGCAAATGCCGTCCGCGGCGCCCGCCACCCCCATCGTGCCGCCGGCGCCGGAGATGGCTTCCAAAAGCGTCAGCGGCGCGCTCAGCGAATAGACACCGGGCGAATTGACGTTGCCGAGGATCCACACCGTCCGGCTGCCCACGCTGCGGAGCGTGATGCTGATGTCCGGCGGCACGCGCAAGTATCGCTTCAGCCCTTTTTCCAGCGTCTGCTTCGCTTCCGTCAGGGTCAGGCCCCACACGGACGTTCCCGGCAGCAGACTGTAGTAAATTCTTCCGTCCGGTCCCACGACGGCAGTGGCCTTCGACGTGGAGTCGCCCAAGACCTCGATCTCCAGCAGGTCGCCCGGTCCGATGCGGAAGAGATTTGTGGACGGCTTCAGCCACTCGGCCTCCAGACGGTTCGAGGTGGTCACGACGGTGAAAGCCGCGTCGGACAACGAGGCAGCGTTGCTGCCCGTCCGCAGCGCCGGCGCGAAGCTCAACCCGGACGCGTTGGTCCCGGCGGGGCCGGTCGGCGCGCGCGGGTCAAACCGCGGCCCGTAGTTCTTGCTTTGGCAGCCGGCGGCGAGCGCCAGCACGGCGACGAGCGAAATGAGAAGGACGTGCTTCATTTGATGAGCGGCTCCTTGATGAACGGCCCGATGTGCTGGCCCGTGAACCCGATGACAGCGGCGCGCGTGAAGTCGAGGATCGCCGTCTCCAGCATCTCCTCCGCCTTGGCCCACGGCTTCCGGCTCACGTACACGATGTCGCGGTTGCTCAGTTTGAAATCCGTGCCGCGCGCTTTCAGGATGTCGTTCGCGTCCACCACGAACGGTTCCGGCCGGGTGAGCGAGCCGCGGAGGACGAGCAGTCTCGACTTGTAGGCCCGCTCCGTGAACCCGCCGCGCCCGATCACCGCGCCCAGCGCTGTGAGGTCCGCGGTGAACGGCACCAAACCCGGCGCCCGCACTTCGCCCACGACATAGACCTCTTGGAGTCCGGTGGCGGGGAAGAACAGGTAGTCCTCCGGCGCCAGCGGCAGGTTTTGGCTCAAGTCGCCCCGCAGGAACAACGCTTCGAAATCCACCGGTACCCGGCCGACCGAGCCGTCCTCTTTCCGCCGCGCCAGGAAGCTCCGCGAGAGATCGACCAGCAAAGCTGCGTTCTGACCCTGCACGGTGCTGGTGAAGCCCTTGGCCTTGGCGATGGACTCGATGATCGTCGTGGGCCGGTCCAGCGTATAGACCCCCTTGCCGGTGACGTTGCCGAGGATGATGTAGCGTTTGCTGCGATACGCCGACGGATTGATGATGATCTGCGGCGCGAGGTGGTATTTCGCCAGCGCCTTCTGCAATTCCGCCCGCAACTCGTCCACCGTCAACCCGCTGGCCATGACATCAGTGGCTTGAAGATAATTGATCCGCCCGTCCGGGCCGATGGTCAGCCCGGTGCGGGCCGCGTCCGGCTGGCCGTAGAGGAACACGTCCATCACGTCGCCGGGACCCAGCGTGAGCCGCTTCTGCCAGTCGGCCAGTTGGTGAGGAGACGACGCCGAAAGCGTCCCCGGCTGGCTCGGCTCGTCCCCCAGCACGGCCAGGTTGGTGTTGAGCGTCGGGAGCAGCGGCGACCCGTCCGACGGCACAGGGGCGGGCGGTTCGCCCGCACGGTCCACGGCGGCCAGCGCGCTCAGGGCCGCGAAACACAGCCACGCGAGGACCACCGCGGCGACGGCCTTCCGCGCGGTCACGACAGGATATAGGTGTTCGCGATTGAAAACCGCGCCGGTGAAACGGCATCCGGCCAGGCGCAGCGTGCGCAGTTGCGACCGGGTGGTTTCGGCGCGGGCCGCCCCCTGGCCGCTCAGCCAGATGAGGTTCGGGACTTTTTCCGCGAGCATGACGCCGGCGGGCGTGGAGCAGGCCGGCACCTCGACGAATACGGCGACGTTCTCCCTCATAGAAGTGTTTGCGAGTGCTTGCTGAAACTGGTCGCGATGCTGCCAATCCCAAATCCACTCCGCCAGCGGAATGTGGGTGGGACTCTCGCGAGCGGGGCCGGCATCTGGCTCCGACCGCGACGCTTCAGAACGCAGGTTTTTCAACCGGCGGTATCGCCGACTTTCAGTTGGCAGGGCGTTGAAAGTTTCAGGCGGCTTGCCTTGTTCGACATCCGCCGGTTGGAAAACCGGCGAGACGGCAGACTGGAAAGTCTGGGCTACGGACCCCGTTGGCTCCGCGGGGGACGAAGACTGTGTCGGGGCCGCGCCGGCGCAAGAAAGCTGTTTGAGTCTCGCTGAGCGCAGCGGCTCGTCCGTCACCACGATGACGCGATACCCCTGCTGGCTGGCCGCACCCGAGAGCAGCTTGATCCAGGTCGATTTGCCTTCGCCCGGCAACGACGACACCAAGCCGCACACCAGCGCCTGGCTCCGGCCTTCGCATACGCGGGCCTTGAGCACGGCGAACGTCTCCGCCGCCCACGCCTCTTTCGCGCCGGCGTCCATCGTCCCGAGATCAGGTAGGCTGCGCAGCACGGGCAACCGCGTGGCGGCGCGCAGTTGGCGCTCGGAGCGGATCCGCCGGTCGGCCCCGCCGTTCACGCGGCCCAGCGCCGCGCCGAGCAGCAAGCCCAGCACGCCGAAGCCGCCGCCCCAGGCGAAGCCCGTCCGCCATTTCCGCAGCGCGCTCACGCGGTCGAAGCTCGCCGGTTCAAGGACGCGGTTGAACACGACGGCCTGGCCCTGCTGCAAGGCCGTTTCGTCGCGCTGCTTGATCAGCGCGTCACGGCAGTCCTTCAACGATTGGTAGCGCGACTTCAGGCCGGTGTAGCCGGCGTCCATGCGGCCCAGACGGCGAAGCTGGTCTTCGAGCTTGACCCGGCGGGTCTCGGCGGTTTCCAGTTCGCGCGCCGCGGCGTCGATCGTGGCCCGCGTGTCCACGAGCCGGAAATAAAGTCCGGCGGCCAGGGTGTTGGTGCCGGCGAGGAAACTCTCATTCGTCCGCGGCGTGGAGGCGCTCTCCGCCTCCAACTGCTCCACCGCGGCGCGCAAACCCAGCACTCGGGGATGCGCTTCGGTGAAATGCAGACGCGCCTGATTGAGGGCTTCACGCGCGGAGACGAGCGCCGGGTCGTGTTTCCTCAGCTCGTCCGCCAACACTTTGGCGCGGGCCTGGTCGGCTTCCATTTGCGTCTGGAGCACCGTCACCCGCCGGTCGAGCACGCTGCGTTCCGTCAGGAAGTCGTGGTATTCGCGCTCCGAGTCGAGGGTGACGTGGTTCTCCTGAAACGCCGCCAGCTTCTCGCGCACGACGGCCATTTCCTGATCGGCCTTGTCGAGTTGCGCTTCCACCGCGATGACGGCCCGGTGCGCTTCCTCCTCCCAAAGCTCGCGCAAGCGCGCCAAGCCGCGCGCCGCGTAGTTCGTGGCGAGGTGGAAAGTGGCTTCCGGCGAACGGTCGCGCGCCTCGAACGTGATTTGGCCCGCCCGCGCCTCCAGGGTGAAGAAGCACTTCGAGCGCAACGCCGACGGACTCTGACGCGGCCTGACCGCAGCGCCCAGGCGGGCGAGGAAGGCCGGCGACTTCAATTCGCTGGCAAGACGGTCAAAGAAATGGGCCGTGGTTTCCGGCGCCAGACGCGAACCGCTTCCCGCCGGGCGGTTGATCTCCAGCGTCACCGTCGCGGCATACTCCGTGTAAAGGAAGCCCCAAGCGAAGCCGAGCACGGCCAGCGCCAGTCCGGTGCAAAGCGCCCAAGGCCAGTTGTCCAGGAAGCACGAACTGAGCTTGCCCCACCAAGTTTCCTCCTGATCGAACGGCGGTTCCGACGGCGCCGACGCAGCCCGTTCGGCAAAGGCGTGCCTTTGCCGCAGGCTCGCGTGCGCGGACGGCCCCTCCGTCCGCTGCAAGTGATGTTCTCTGTCAGCCATGTCTGCGGGCCGGCGGTCCAGGACCGCCCAGCCGGAAGAACCCATTCATCTGACTCAATCGGCAGGAAGCGGCTCGATCCTTAGCGTGGACTTCGGGCAGCGCGGCGAAACTGTGACAGGAGCCGTTGAACCCGAACTCCGAAAGGGACTGGGGAGCGCGCCCGCCGCGGGCGTGTCGTATGTGTTTGGCGTCGTAGCGCAGGCTTTCCAGCCTGCCGTAGCGCCGACTTGCAGTCGGCAGGGCGTGGCCAGTTCAGAAACACGCCGAGTTCGTGCCTGTCTTCGCCCGGCAACGTCCCGCAGGTTGAAAACCTGCGATACGGCAGGCTCGAAAGCCTGCGCTACGCTGGTAACCTGCGGGCGCGTCCAGCGACGCCCGGGGCGGGCGTGCTCCCCAACTTCGGAGTTCGGGGTGAAACATGGAACGGTTGCAGCGTTGAAGCGGCTTCTTGGAATGGCTTCAGGCCGATGACAGAGCCTGGCTGCTGCTTCAACGCTTCACTCTTCCACGCTTCAACGCCTTTTCCTACTTCAGCGTCTGCAACACCTTGTTCGCCTCTTGCGCCAGCGGGGCGGCCAGGTTCAGCGAAAGCGCCTTGCGCAGCGCGACGCCGGCCTCGCTCTTCGCCTTGAGCCGATGGTGCGCCAAGCCGAGGTAGTAGAACACTTCGGCGTCGGTCGGACGGTTTCGTGAGACTTCGGTCAGCAGCGGCACCGCGTGCTGGTACTCGCCCCGGCGATACGACAGGATGCCGAGCGTCCTGCCCACGTCCGCGTCCCGCGGGAACGCTTCCCGCGCCCGGAGGCCCAGTTCGTAGGCGCGCTTTTCCTCGGTCGGGCTGGCGGCATAGAGGAAAGTCAGTTGCCGCACCGCCGGCGCGAACTGCGGGCTGACGGCCAGGATGCGTTCGTAGGCCAGCTTCGCCGCGGAGAAATTCTGCGCCTGTTCGTGGAGCACGCCCGTCGCCATGAGCGCGGGGATGGAATTCGAGTCGGACTTCAGTGTCTCCGTGATCAGCGCGGTCTGCTGCCGGGCCTTGTCCGGAGCGGCGTAGAGCGAGGCCAGGGCGAGGAACCGTTTCGCTTCGTCGGCCCGCTGGAAGTTCGCGTTCGCGGCCAGGGCGCGGTTCATCGCAGACTCGGCTTCCGTGACCCGGCCGTTGGCGTAGAGCGCGAGGGCGAAGTCGCACAGCACGTCGGCGTCCCTGGGCGACTGGCGCTCGCTTTCCTGAAGCAGGCTGAGCGCCCATTTCGTGTCGCCGGCGCGGGAGGCGAGTTTGCCCAGCAAGTAGGCGATGCGCGGGTCGTCGGGCGCGAGGTCGCGCGCGGCTTTGGCCAGTTCGAGAGCTTTCGCGTTGTTGCCCAGCCGGTCGGCGTTCAGTTGGGCCAGCTTCAACTGGGCGAGGACCGCCTTGGGGTTCGCTTTGAGGGCCTTCTCGTAAGTTTGCGCCGCTTTGTCGAAGGCGCCGCTGCGCTCGTAAATCGCGCCGAGCCGGCCCAGCACCACGGGGTCGCCCGGCTCGATGGCGAGCCGTTGCTCCAGCGCGGCAATCACCGCGGGGCTGGCGGCGGTGGCGTCCGCGTTCAGGAAGGCCAGGCGGCGCTCGGCTTCCTCGCGTTGGAAGAACCGCTTGCCCGTGGCCAGCGCCTGCTGGAAGGCCTGCCGCGCCGCGTCTTCCTCGCCCACCATGTACTGCGCCATGCCGAGGTGGAACAGAATGTCCGGATGGCCCGGACGCTTGGCCGCGACTTCGCGCAGCAAGCCCGCCGCGCGGGCATGTTCTCCGCGCCGGAAGAGCACCCAGGCAAACGTGTCCGTCGCCAGCGGCTCCGACAGGAAGAACTCGCGCGACTTGTTGGCCAGTTCGTAGGCTTTGTCGGTTTGGCCCAGGTACTCGGCGTAGAGATAGACCAGGTTGTTCAGCGCGATGGTGTAGGTGGGATCGATGCTGAGGGCTTTCTCGTAAGCGTCGCGCGCGGCTTTGAAGTTTTCGGCCCGCTCGTGGATCAGGGCGCTGAGCATGTGGGCGGGCAGCTCGCGCGGGTTCTTGGCCAGGGCGGCGCGCAACTTGTCCAGCGCCTGCGCTTGCTGGCCGGTGGCCACGTAGATTTGCGAGAGCATGTAGTAGGCGCCCATTGCTCCGGGCTGCAAGGCGATGGTTTGCTCCAGCGTGGCCAGGGCCTGGTTCGTGTCGCCCCGCGCCAGTTGCACGCCCGCCAGCAAGACGCGGAGCGGGGCGGAGTTGGTGTTGCGCGTGAGGGTGTCCTGCACCAATCGCGCCGCGGCGTCGAACCGCTTTTCCGCGAGGTCCAGTTCCATGATCTGTTCGACCACCACGGGATCGTCCGGGGCCAGCGCCCGCGCCTGCTCGAAGGCGGCCCGGGCCTCGGCGGGTTTCTTCATGTCCCGGAGCACGGTGGCGAGATGGAAATGCGCGCGCGGGTTCTTGGGGAACTGTTTCGCCATGGCCTGGCAGACGATCTGGGCCTGATCGAACTTGCGCTGTCCCTCGTAAGCCTTGGCCAGCGAGGTGTAGGCCTGGAAGAGGAACGGATATTTCTTGATCAGAGCATTCAGAGCGGTGGCCGCGGTGGCCACGTCGCCGTTGTAGATGTTCATCTCCGCCAGCAGCAAGATGGCAGCCGTGTAATCCGGATCCAGGGTGACGGCTTGGTTCAGACAATGGATGGCCTTGCTCAGGTCGTGGTTGAGCAGGTGGGCGGTGGCCAGCTCGTACTGGAGTTGCGGCACGGCGGAGTACTGCTTGTTCATGCGCTCCATGTCGGCGATGGCGTTGGTGACTTCGCTCCGGGCCAGCTTGAGCCGCGCGCCCAGCAGGAGGGCTTCGTAGTGGAGCGGATCGCGGGCGACCACGCGGCTGACGCAGTTGCCGCAGTCCTCAAACTTTTTCTCCATCAACGCCATGGTCCCGAGCTTGACCCAGGCTGGGATGTAATCGGGCGCGGCCTGGGTGGTCTGCTTGAGTTGCTGGCGGGCGCCGTCGAGATCGCCGGTCAGGATTTTGAACTCGGCGTAGCGGAGGCGGCGGTAGGACCGGACGGGCGACACTTCGGCGGCGGTTTTGAAGTGCTGCTCCGCGTCCTTGAGGTTGTTGGTGGAGAGACACAGGTTGGCCGCGGCGAGGTGCGCCGGGGCCGACTTCGGGTCCAGGACCAAGGCCCGGGCAAACGCGGCGGCCGCGGCGGGCTGGTTCCGCTGTTTCCCGTAGAGCGAGCCGAGCGCGAGATGGAATCCGGCCCGATGCTCGGCCTGCGCGCGGAGCTTTTCCAGACGGACGAGCGTGTCCTCGACATCTTTGGGCTTGGCGGCGGCGTCGGCGAGCAGGATCAGCGCCTCGTCATTGGCCGGCTGTTTGGCCAGGACCAGGGCGGCCTCTTCCCGCGCGCCCTTGGAGTCGCTGATGGAAAGATAGGTGAGGCCGAGCCGCAGGCGCACGTCGAGGTTGTTGGTGTCGAGGCTGGCGGACTTGCGGAGGAAGACGAGCGCTTTGCGGAAGTCCGCCTGCTCCTGGTAGATCGCGCCCAGCCGCTGGATGGCCCGCGGATTCTCTCCTTCAAGGCGCAGGACGCTCTGGTATTCGATTTCCGCCTTGTCGTACTGCTGGGCCTGGAAGTAGCGCTCCGCGCGTTCCAGGTGTTTGCGCGGATTGTCGCGCGCACAGCCGGCCAGCCAGAGGGCCGCCACCACCGGCACGGCCAGCCAGACCAGCGCCGGTACGCGGCCGACGGCGGTGAAGGGTTTCAACGCGCAGTGATCAACTGGGTTTTTCATAGGCAACAGAGTCTCTCCATCGGCGGTCGGGAGTTCAAGGTCCATTCAAAGTTCAAGGTCCATTCAAAGTTCAAGGTTCATTCAAAGTTCAAGGTTCAAGGTTCAAGGTTCAAAGTTCGCTTTGCCCCGGCGAGACGCCGCGCGGTGGTTCGACTTTGAACCTTGAACTTTGGACTTTGAAGTTCCTGCCTTCCGCCTTTCTCAGCGCCCACAGCAGCGCGAACAGCGGCGCGAGCGAGATCAGAAAGAAGAGCGGCCCGCCGTGGGTGTGGATCGGCGAGTGGATGTAGTCCCGGTCCAAGTGGACGCAGAGCATGGAGATGGTGAAGATGCGGAGGGCGTTGCGGGCCAGACCGAGCGGGACCACCGCCAGCGCCAGCGCGACGCGCGTCCAGGGCTGCCGCAGGAACAGATGCCCCGCCAGCACGCAGGTGATGAACAGCACCAGGCTGGAGCGGATGCCGCTGCATTCCTGGGCGACTTCGATCACGATGCCCGGCAGCTTGAACAGCCTCCCGTCGCGAATCACCGGCGTGTCCGAAAGCTGAAAAAGCCAGGCGCTCACCTCCGCCGAGCCGTGTTGGAAGAACGATTCGATCCCTGCCGTCACGGCGGAGGGAAAGGGCACGATGAAAACCAAGAACGCCAGCGGAAACCCAAGCGCCCGCACGCGTTCGCGCCCGAGCGTGACGAAGCTGCCGCCCACCAGAAGGAGGTAGAAGGCCAGCAGCATCGCGGAGAGAGAATCCTCTTTCGCCGGCGCGGGCTCCTGTCGTTGCCAGGCCCACCACCCGCCGAGCACCGTCAGCGCCAGCGCGGCGAAAGCTGCGGCCCCGGCGAACGACCGAGTTGCCTGCGAGGGAACCTGGCTGCGCCTCATCCATGCCAAGTAGGCGGAGATGAAAGGAATGAGAAAGACGTGCGAGTACAGCTCGCTCTTCGCCGCAAACTTCGCGTACTGGACCAGCGGCACGGCGAAACACATGCCCAACGCCACAACCAAGACGGCGAAGGGCACGACGGAACGCTTGAAGTGGTGGTCCGTGGCCGAGGTTGTCATGGAACCGGTCATGGTTCAATCGGCCGGAAAGAAGAAGAACCGCGCGTAGAGATACGAGAACGATTCACTCAGGATTTCCTTCACGCCTTCGCTGAAGCGCCACCAACGGGCCGCGTCATACTCGCGGTTCACCACCGACACCACGCCCACGGCCACGCTCCCGCGAAACGCCTTGTCGTACATGAGTCGTGTCCGCCGCGCGTGCGGCCCGATTGTGACCACGGTCACCGACGTGGCCTTGATGCTGTGATCTTGGAACCATTTTCGGAGCGCCACCGCCGAGGCGTAAGTGCGGTCGCGCTCCCGGGCGGGCGCCCGCACGGTTACGATCTGCTCCGGCTTGAGGCCGAGCGTGAGCAGTTTATCCCTGGCGATTTCTGCGTAGGAGTCGTACTCGGCCAGGGTCGAGCCGAAGTTCACCGAAGGCCCGCCCGTGGAGAACACCTGTTGCCAGCGGCCTTGCTGGAACAGCTTCACCGCCTCGTCCACCGCGTAATCGTGAATCCATCCCTCGACCACGAAGACGTCGCCGTTGGGCGGATCGCTTACTGCGAGGAACGGATGAATGCCGAGAAAGAATCCCGTGACCAGTCCGGCCCCCACCAGGAAACCGACGGCCCTCCCGCGCCACGTCAGCTTCCAGCTTTCCCGGCGCTCGAACAGACCGCAGCACTTGCGAGAGGACGTGACGGTCTTCGCGTTGGAACCTGCGGAGTCTGGAGCGCAGATTTTCAATCTGCCGTTTCGCAGGTTTTCAACCTGCAGGCGTTGGGCGACACAGGCGGGCTGGTACTTCTCGCGCTCTGCCGACTGCAAGTCGGCGACACAGCAGATTGAATATCTGCGCTACGAGGAACTTCGTCCCGCATCTGCTTCAAGAGTGGCTTCCCCGCGATTTTGCGTCCCGCCCGCCACGAGCACGTTCGTCAACGCGAAGAACAACTGCGCCTGGGGCCAGCGCAAGTAGGGCATGGTGTGCCGGAGGCCGAGGCGGTACTCGCGCGTGATAAAATGGCCGGCGGGCAGTTGGTAATCGCGGCACAACTTCTCCGCGAGGCGGCAGGCCAGATCGAAGGCGCCCGGCACTTCGTCCTTCAGCACGCAGCCCAGCGTGATGGCTTCGGCGAAGTCGTACATCTCGCGCCGCACAAGCTGGGTGCGCGGCCGGATGGCAAACGAGACGGGCAGGTCTTCCGCATCGAAGAGCGCGCGGCGGTAGTAGGCGTAGCCGCGGTGGATCGCCTGGCGGATCGCTTCATCGCGGAGGTGGAGATTGATCTTCTGGAGGTTTTTCAGGACGAAACAGGTGTGGAAGTGGTCGATGAACTTCTCCGCCGGATTGTCCACCGCGTAGAGCCACGAGCCGTCCTCGCGTTGGTTTTCCAGGATGAAGTGCAAGTTCCGCCACGCTTTCTCGCGATACGCGTCGAGGCCGAAGCGGCGCGCGGCATCGAACAGCACGAAGGCCCGGTAGGCAGACGCGTTGACCACCTTGCTCGCGTCATGGGGCGAATAGCTGGCGGCGGCGGCCTTCTTTGAAGTCGGCGTGTCCTTCAGGTCCAGAAAGACAAAGCGTGCCGCGGAAACCGCGAGGTCCGAATGCGCCGAGTCTCGCGTGGCGTCGTGGAGCCGGGCGAAGGCTTCGTAGGCGTAGGGCGTGGCGGTGATGTAGGGGGTATTCCTCTTCCACAGTCCGCTGTTGTTCTGCCAATGAAACGGATAGCCCCAGCAGTGACCGCTGTAGCCCGGGATGCTCAACCTGTGCAACTCGCCGCCAAGTTGCATCGCCGTCTCCAGTGGCTCTGGCTGGCCGGAGATTGAATGGAGATTCAAGAACCCCATCGCCAACTGGCCGTGCGCCGTGGCGAAACGCTCTTTCCTCACGAAGAGCATTCGCAGGCGCGGCCAGAGCATCTCCATCACGATCACCGGCCCGGTCAACGCGAAGCCCAGCGGGTCCTTGCGGTAGTAGAGTCGCCGGGCGAGCAAGCCGTAGCGCGTGCCCCAGACGTCGTACGGGTCGTGGCTCGCAAAGCCGGTGCGGGACAGCCATCCGACAAAAGCGTCCACGCTGGACTGGACGAGGCGGAAGTCAGGTGGCGTGGAAGTAACCGACATCAGGTTCGTGCGGTAGCCAGAAGGTCCGCCAGGCGATCCAGTGAAACCACTTCCAATCCCGGCTCGCGCTTCACCCATGCGAGGAATTCACCGAAGGCCCGGTCGTTGAGGTGTTCTTTGGTGTGGCCGATCAGCACGAGGACATCGAGCGGCGCGGACGGATCGGCGGGCGCGGCCTTGATCCAGCGGAGCAGGGTGCGCGGGGAGAGGTTGTGGAAGTCGAGCTTGATCGGCACGCGTTGGAGGAGGAAACGCAGCATCGGCAGCAGGCCGCGTCCGACGCCGAGTTGCTGGACCATCCGCCGCTGCTGCTCTCTGGGAACATTCTTCGAGAACTTTGCTTTGAGCCGGCTGAAGGTCGCCTGCTGAAAGCGCCGCCGGGGGACCGAGTGAATCGGGACTTCCCACAGCGGGCCAGTGCGATCTTCCACCGCGACGTCTTCGCGGACCCTCCAAAGTTGTCTGCCCGCCGGCACCTTCCGGTAGTCAAGACAGACGTGGTCGTCCTTGCGCTGAAGCCCGTTCACCACCGAAGAGTCGATGACGATTCCGTGGTGCGCGAGTGCCGAGAGCAGCTTGCGGCCGGGTTGCGCGGCGAACGCTCCGGCGCGGTAGGCCCGCACTGTTCGGCCCGGCGCGCTCGGCGCAACGAGGCGTTCGATGACGGCCTTGCGCTCGCCGATGTAAGCGGTGACTTCCTCTTGGCTGGCAAACAGGCCGTCCACGGTTTCCTGGTCGGGCCGGAGCACCCAGCCGCCGTTCTCGAACCGTGCGCCGACCCACTGCGGATGCAGATGCAATTGGATATCGTGGCCTTGCCCGGCGAGGGCGGCCAGTTGTTCGCGGATCAGCCGGGCCGGGTCATGGCCCCAACTTCGTTTCAACTCTTCAGCATGGCGCTCGAAAGCGAGATACTCCTCGGCCTCGAAAAACACCGTCAGCGGCACGCTGTGTTGGCGGCACAGCGCGGCCATCCGCTCGGTGGGACCGGTGACGTGCTGGACGACGTCTCCCGTGCCGTTGCCGAAGAGTTCGTAATCGACCGTTAATGCGAGATGCCGCATGGAAACCCGTCCAGATTCCAAATCACTTTTAACCCGAAATCCGAAGTTGGCCCAGCGCCCGGAGTGCGGCCGTCCTCGGCCGCAGGAGCTTTCACCGACTCAAGGCGCGAGAACTTCTTCACCCCGCTTCCTGTTGCAGGTTGCTGTGGCCGAAGACGGCCACTCTCCACA
>JACRJZ010000159.1 GCA_016219875.1 Verrucomicrobiota bacterium
GGTCACGCCGTCCTCGTGGGCGATTTGGCGGGCGAGGGCTTCCTTGCTGATCGGGCTGCGGGCCAGATAGCGGAAGGGGCGTCCGGCTTGTTCGGCACTGGCGTAGGCGGCGGCTTTGATCCGCGCGGTCAGCCCTTGGGCGAACGTGCCGAAGTCTTTGATCAGGACGCGGCAGGCGTTGAGATAGGCTTCCATGACCGTGGGCTGGAAGAGATGGCGCAACGTGCCGCGCAGACGCAGCCGGTCAAAGCCGGACAAAACGCCTGTCATGGAATCGGAGAATCGGTTTCGAAAAGCCGGCGGGACGCCGGGGACGAGGGCCGTAGTCTGTGAGTTCATCACCCAAAGTCTTACGCCAACACCCGGCGCTGCGCCACTTTGGTTGCGGCTTGGCCGCGTTATGTCTTTGCGTTAATTCAACTGCGGCGTTTAGGATGAAGCGCGGCGGCAACTACCGGTCGTCAGTTCTCCGAATCGGCGGCCGCACGGGCCGCGGCCTTCTTGCGCTGATGGACCGCTTGCTTAAGCAAATACTCGATCTGCCCGTTGACGCTGCGCAGTTCCTCCTGGGCCCAGGCCTCGAGTTCCCGCCAGAGTTCGGGGTTGATGCGGAGGAGAAATGCCTTGCGGTCTTCCATGTCAGGCCAGAGAGCAGACTTCCCGGAGCTTGCGTACAAACGCCTGCGGTTCGTCCGGCGTCACCACGATTCGGCGCTTATCGAAGAAAAGCACGACACTGCGCCGGGGATCCGTCCCGAACAAACGGTAGCGGCCCAGCCGGCCATTGCTGAACCAGCCGCAGAAGGCAAACATCCCGCCGTTGCCACAGAGCCGAACTGACTTGCGCGTGGCGTCGGGAAGGAACTCCACCGACTTCAGCCCCGCCAAACTGATGCGGGACCGCCAGCCCAGCCGCAGCACCGCCAGGTCGTGATCGCCGACTTCGTAGCCTCGAATCGTGAAAAGCGACGCGACCGCAATGCCCAGCAGCCCGGTCGTCGCCAGTGCCAGCCGTGGAACTCCGGGCGAAGGGACCGCTACGAAGAAAATGACCGCCACACCCGCGAGCACGGCCACCGAGAACAAGGTTGCCACCCAGAGTTGCCAACTCCACGGCGCATCGAAATTGCGTGGACCTGTCATAGTTTGTCCTTCCTAGGTTGAGGGTCTGGCTCGGATCAGGTGTAGAGGGTGCCGGCGTTGACCACGGGATGCACCTCGCTCTCGCTGCAAAGCACGACCAGGAGATTGCTGACCATAGCCGCCTTGCGTTCCTCGTCGAGGTTCACCACGCGCTTGTCGGCGATTTCCTTGAGGGCCATCTCCACCATGCTCACGGCGCCGTGGACGATCTTCTGCCGCGCGGCGATGACAGCCTCGGCCTGCTGGCGGCGCAACATCGCGCTGGCGATCTCCGGCGCGTAAGCTAGGTGCGTGAGCCGCGCTTCGTCCACCACGACGCCGGCTTTGGCCAGACGCTCCTGCAATTCTCGGGTCAGCGCCTGGGACACTTCTTCCATCCCGCTGCGGAGGGTGGTTTCGTTTTGTTCGCCGTGGTCGTAGGCGTAGGCGCTGGCAATGTGGCGCACGGCGGATTCGCTCTGCACGCGCACGTAGTTCTCGTAGTCCTGCACGTCGAAGATCGCTTCCGCCGTGTCCTTGACGCGCCAAACCACCACGGCCGCGATCTCGATGGGGTTGCCGCTCTTGTCGTTCACCTTGAGTTTCTCGCCGTTCAAGTTGCGGGCGCGGAGCGAAATCCTGAGCTTCTTGTTCAGGGGATTCGTCCAGTGGAAACCGCTCGTGCGGACGGTCCCCTGGTAGCGCCCGAACAGGATCAGCACCCGTGCCTCGTTGGGTTGGAGCGTGAAGAAACCGCCCATGAGAAAGCAACTGAGCATCTCAACGATGAGGCTGAGGACGAATTTGGAGGTTGGGAAAGGATCGCCCATCGAATAGCGCACGATGGTGGACACCATCAAGGCCAGTCCGGCCAGCAGCAGGCCGATCGTGACGGCCAGCAGCAGCCAGCCGTTGGCAGTGTGGGTTTCGAGTTCCCGATTTGCGGTGGATGTGTTCGTTTTCATAGTTCCGATTCCGGTTCGTTTTTGTATCAGACTGATATCATATTGAAATCTGGCGGGCAAGTAGAAAATGAACATGATCGAACCGTGGCCCTCCAGAGTCGGGCCATGAAGTCCGAGAGAAGCTGAAGCCGCGGCCGGCAACTTTACGGCGCCACCATCACCCGATAGAACCGTTGCGCGGTGCCGCTGATGTTGGGGTCGAGTTTGATCTCCGGACTGCCTCCGCCGGAGACATCGCCCGGGAGATCAATCCAGTTCGGCGAAGCCAGGTCGTCTTTGAACTGCACGCGATAGTTGCACCCGTTGGCTGTGGGCCACAGCAGCGTCACGCTGTTGGTGCCGTCCACGATGATACTGGCCACACGCAGGTCGCCCGGCACGCACACGCGATAGACGTTCGGCGCACGCGGGGTGGGCGTGGTCATGAACACGACGGCGCCCGAAGCATCCGGGAAACGGCCCTGGCTGACGTTGTTGGTTTGCCCGGCGAACGCCACCAGGTCCACCTGCCGGCCCTGCGGATCGTAGAGTCCAATCGCCTCGCCTGTCTGGGCCAGCCGGAAGTTCACGTGCAGGTCGCCGTTGGTCTGGGTCTGGACGCTGTCTTCGTCGGCCCAAACCAGGAGGAAGCCCTGCGCCGGCACGGAGACTCCAGACGGCACGACGTGCTTGTTCGGATTGGCCGGCGTGTCGGTCAACGTGAAGCCACCGAGATCGACGGCGTTGGTGTTCGGGTTGTAGATCTCGAACCAGTCGTCGAACCGGCCGTCAGCGGGATCGGGCAGGAAGCTGGTGTTGGCCGCCATCCACTCGTTGATGAACAGCGCGACCGGTGGCGCGGACGGATCATTTTCCGCGCGGGGCGTCGGGCGGAGGAAGACCTGCCGATACGAGGCCTGGGCCGGCGGAAACGCGCCGAAGGAGCGGTTCGTCGCCACCTCCGAGTAGTTGAGGTAGTCCAGGAGTTGGGGCGAGTTGCCGAGCAGCCTGGACAGAGCCACGGAACCATTGGTGGGATTCAGCCGGAAGCTGGTGTGGAAGTTGGTCCCGGCGGTCTGCACGGATTGGCCGTCCGCCCAGACCAGCAAGTATTCGCCCGCAGCGATGACGCTGCCGGTCGGGAACGCCCATTCGGTCAAGGCCGCGTAACTGCTGGACAGGAAGAAGCCATCGAGCGTCAGCGGCTCGGGGCCGGCGTTGAACAACTCGATCCACGGTTCCGCGGCGCCGAACTCATCCGTCGGGCCGTCCACGTTCTGCGGCTGAAGTTCGCTCAGCCACAGCGGCGGGTAAGGTGGCACGGTGCCACTGACATTGTTGGCGGCACCCGGCGTGGAGCCTTTCGGGTTGACGTTGATGACCGGACGGAAGGTGCTGCCCATGCGCACGGTCAAATTGGTGACGCTGGTCGTGGGCAGGTACCAGAAGCTCATCGTGTGAATGTTGGTGTACACAACGTTCGTGCTGACCGCATTGGTAAAGTCCTGGTACAGGTAGGCCAGGGTGCTCCCGGCGTTCGTGAAGACCAGATGCAGGCTGCCGTGGCCGGAGTGCGCGAACTGGGTGCTGATCGTCGAATTCGCCGCGTAGAGCCGGCTGGTGGTCACCAGCCAGGCATTGGTCAGCGGCGTGGACTCGAAATCGCCGTTGCGCACCAAGTTCGTGCCGGCCTCAGCCACCGTGCCGGGCGTCAGCCAGAAGTCATCGAGGTAGATGTCGCCCGGGTCGGTGAGAAACAGGAAGAGCCGCCCGCCACCAGGCTGGCCCGTGAACGAGAAGAACTGCCAGTCGAGGGGGTTGCCCCAGTTGCTCACGCGCGAGTTGTCCTGGGCAGGATTGATGAGTTGCAGCGCCGCGCCGTAGCCGTCGGCTTGGGGGGGCCAGGGCGCGTCATCATCATAGGTCACTCGATCCACGACGACCTCGGCGCCGGGGACCACGCCGGGGCGAAGCAGCGTGAGCGTTTCGCCGCCGTCATCAAGCTGGCCGTTGTAAGCGGCGAAAACCGGCACCCCGGTGCTGTAAGCGCGGGCAAACGCTTCGCGGTCTTTCGCGATCACCAGAAATTGCCCCGGCCCGATCAGGGCACCGGGCGCGAACGTGAAGCCCAGTCCGTTGATCTGCCAACCGGAGAGGTCGAAGGCCGAATTCGTCGAGCGGTTGAACAACTCGACATAGGACGCCTCCGGCGCGAGCGGGTTGTACATAATTTCGTTGATCACAACCAAGCTGGCCGGGTCTTCGGCGGGGGCGGTGGAGTCCACGGTCAACTCCGTGAGGGTGTTGCTCAGCACCTGCTCGGTTCTGTCCAGCCCCGCGAGGGTCAGCGTGTTGGAACCGGCTTGCAGCGGCACCAGCATGGTCCAGTTGGACACCGTGGTCCACGTCACGGGATACGGCAGGCCGTTGACCGTGATCGCCTTCACTCCGACTGGCGCGGTGCCGCTGAGCATGGCGGCGTTGCGATTCGTGCTGAACGCGAGCGGCGTGGTCACGCGGAAGACGGCGCCCACCGTGGCCAGTTGGCCGAGGAGGAACGTGCGGCGCCCGCTCAGCCACGCGGGCAGGCTCAAGTTCCACGGCCCGCTCCCCACGAATGGCGACGTGAAGCTCAGTCCGTTGGTCCGGTAGCCATCGTACTTCGCGCTGAGAAGTGGCGTGACGGCGGGATGCGGAAGGATGTTGGTCGTGCCGAATTCCAACTCCCGCCAGTAAGCGCGCACGAACGCCGGCCACGCGTACATCCGGCGCACCGTCGGATCGACGTTGCCGGGGAAGAGCGGCGCATCGGGACCGGCCGGCTCGCCGTTGTTGTTGCTGGCGCCCAGGCCCACGTCGAAGTCCCACGGGATGAGCCGCCAGGTGCCCTGCCGTGCTTTGTAGAGAAAAGTGTTCTTCGCGTTGGGATTGCCGAAGGCGTCCCAGTAACCGCACAGGTCGTTCATGGCAAACATGCGCATCCAGTCGTCCACGTTGACCAAGCCCTCGACGGCGGACTGGTAGGCGTTCGTGGCGTTCGCGGTTTCCACCAGACTGAGGAAATTCGTGTAGTCGAGTTGTGAATCCGTGGCCCGTCGCCGCCAGTTCCAGCGGTAGCGTGCCGTCTTGAGCGCGCCGCCGGACGTGAACCGCTCCAGTGAATTGAGCACGATGCTCTGGGGCACGCCGGGGTCGGTGCCTTCGCTCCATTGCGTGGACTTGACCAACGTGCCGTCGGGATCGTCAGAGAACCATTCCTCCAAAAAGTCACCACCCGGCTGTTGCGTGTCGTGATAGACACTGCCGCGCCGAAGGCCGTTGACAAAGAGATACACGTCCCGCCGGTACAGATTGGGCAGGTCGTACTGGTCGGCGATCCAGTGCATGAGCTGCTCGCGCTGGTTGGTCACGTCGCGGATCGGAATGTCGAGACCAAGCTTGTCGTCGTTGAGCACCAAGTCGTCGCCGGGAAAGAGAACGTCGTAAGCGCAGAGGTTGCCGACCGGAGAATTGTAGCTCGGCGACCACGCGGGGCTGCCGCCATAGAGGGCGCCGGCGTTGTAGATCACGCGGCTGGTGCCATAGACAAACGTGACGTCGAGCGGGTCGTTGTTGAGGTTTCCGCGACCGGCCCAGTTGGTCAGCGTCGCCTGCGTCATCCAGAACCGGTAATTCCCAAACGGCCCGGCTACGAACGGGTCGCCGATGCGGATGAGTCCCTCGTGCGCCGGCGCCTCATCTGGGAACACGCGCGTCGCGGGCGGAGCGCCGGCGTCGGCAGCTTCAATGGTGAACGCGATCAGCGCGTTGGTGGCTTGGCTGGGAATCGTCGTCGTGAACACGCCGTCGCCCGCCAGCGCGTCGCCGCCCGTGCCGTCGTCGCGCATGGGCAGGCTGGTGATCGTGGTGCCTGGATCGACGCGGTACTTGAGCGTGACGGCAGCGAGACCGTCGGCATCCTGGACGCGGGCCAACACGCGCACTGGCTGGTTGATTTGCGGCAGCACGGGCCGGTGCGTGACGGCGGAGATGACCGGGCCGGCGTTCACGCGCCCGCGGCTGTTCGGCGCGGCCGGCGTGCCGAGATGGGCCGGCACACTGAGCCGCGCGGTGGCTTCGAGCGCGCCGCTGCGCAAGCGCATGAGGAACTCCGGCGTGCCCGCCAACCAGCGCACCTTGGCACGCAGCGTGGCGCTGCTGCCCATCGCGAGCGCAACGGACAACGGCGCGCGGACGCGATTGCCGATCGGCTCACCACGGTCGCTCGCCCGGAGATGCAGGCTGCGGGCGCTGTTGTAGCCCGCGTTGGTTTCCCACGTCGTGGCGGTCTGAGTGCCCTGAAAGACCCAGCCGGAGACGCCGCCCTCGAAACCGGGATTCGGCACACGGTTCACGCCGCTGGAGTTCACCTCGACGTCATCGACCAGTGCCTCGCCGGGGCCGAGCAGGAACAACTGCACTTGGTCCGCGTTCACGCCGGACATCGCGTTGTCGAGCAGGCCGGTCCACTCCACCGGCGTCCACGGCGCTTTGCCCGTCTCGTCGCTGTCGGCCCAAGCGGCGGGAAGGCGGTTGTCAGCGCGCGGGTCGATGAGTTCCAGGCTGCTGCCGCCGCCGTCGGCGAACCGCGACCAGCGGCTTTGGTCCAGATAACTCACTTCGTTCACCGTGACCCAATACCGGTTGGTCATCACCGCGCTGGTGAGTTGGTTGGTCGTGATCGCCGTTTCGGGCCGCGCCAGCACCAACCGGTCGCCGCCGTTGCCGAGCGTGCCGCCGAAATCGCCCAGGCAGTTCGCCGCCGTGAGCTGCGCGTAGTTGGTGCGGAGGCGGGCGGCGTTCTTGGCCACCACGAGAAACGCACCGGCCGCGAGCGACGTGTTGCTGGGAAAACTGAAGCGAATCCCCTCCGTGAACTGCCAGCCGGTGAGATCGACCGCCTGGCCGCTGCGGTTGAACAACTCCACAAACTCGTCGTCGTCCAGGCCGGAGATCGGGTGGAACATGATCTCGTTGATGACGACGGGCGGGAGCCAGGCCGGGGCGTTGGTCGTGCCGGGCGTCGGCGCGGCCAGTGCGTTGAAAACCGGCGCGCCGTCGGGCGTCCGGCCCCAGGCCGTGTCCGCCGCCTGGCCGCCGAACCGCACGGCGTCGAGCACGCGCGTTTCGTTCGAGTTCACGAGAAAGACCGTTTCGCCGTTCGCGCTGAGGCCGAAGCCCAGGGTGGCTTCATCGAACGCCACGAAACCGCGCGGCGCCAGCACCGTGCCGTCCGGGATGCGGAACTTGTTCGTCGCCGGATCGTCCGTGAGCCAGCAGCCGGAAAGATCGGCCGTGAGCGGGCTGTAATTGAACAGTTCCACGAAGTCCGTCTGCGGAGGCAGGCTGTGCGCGAGGAGTTCGTTGAGGACGACGTTGTCCTGCGGCGCGTTGGGCAGTGGATCGGGCGCGCCGGGTGAGCCGCCAATCCACGCACTCGCGGCCCAGGCCCGTGCGTCGCGCTCGCCGAACGACGGTCGCGCCAGCACCAGCGAGTGGCCGGCGCCATCCGCCGCGGCGGGCCAGGGCGGCTGGTCGGAGAGATTCACGTCGAGCACGATGCCGCCGGAACGTTTGCGCAGCCGAAGCGTGCCGCCGTCATTGGACAACCGGTTCGTGAAGCCGCCGAGCACGCCGGTCAAGCCATAGACGGCCTCCACGTCGGCGGGCGACGGCGCAACCACGAGGAAGCTCTGCCCCGCGATGCTGGTGCCGTCGGCGAACGTGAAGTCGATGTCGCCAGAAAGCCGCCAACCGCTCAGGTCTTCGGGCCAGGGATTCGAGTTGTAAAGTTCGATGAATTCCACGTTGCGGGCATCGGCGCGGGCGTGCGGGTGATACATGATTTCCGAGAAGACGAGCGCGCTGCGGCGGTTGCACGGACCGAGCGGCTCGTAAGCCGGTTGCGCGGGCGGTGTGAACACCGCCGTCAGCGTGGCCACGAGACTTGTGACCGCGCCCGCGGAATTGGTGACGACCACGTCGTAACCTCCGGCATGGGCGGGCGAAACTGCGCTGATGGCGTGCGCCGAGTTGGTCGCGCCGGAGAGCGGCTGGCCGTTGAAGCGCCATTGGTAGAAAAGCGGGCGGGCGCCATACACCTTGACGGAAAACGCCGTGGGGTCCTGCAGTGGCACGCTGGCCGAGGCGGGTTCCCGCGTGATGGACGGCGGCGTGCCAGGCGGCGGCATCGGGTCCGCCGTGCCGCTGAGTTCGGCGCGGAAGCCGGTGGGGTTGACGGCGGGACCGCCGTTGTTGATCACGAAGTCGAGTGCGTTGGTCCCTTCCACGAAGCCCGCAGTGAGGGTCCAGTATTCCGAGAACGTCCCGAAGGCGCCGCTGTAAGTGAGGCCGCTGGATTGGCCGTTAACCAGGATGTCCACCGCTCCGTTATCGGAAGTCCACCGCCCCGTGAGGACCACCGTGTCCGGATCCAGCCCGCCGAGGTCGAAAGTGAGGCGATAGACGTAGTTGCCCGGCAGGTTGCCGGTGGCTTGGCTGGCCAGCGGAGAAATCCATTTCGAGGTTGGCCCGTTCGCCAGCCACACTCCGCTGGCGGCCGGGATGATGGGCCAACCCTCGTTGATCACGATCGCGTTTGGCCCGGGCGCGGAAGCGTCGGCACTTTGCACGAGGCGGTAATGCGGATCGACGGAGCCGCCGGGCAGCAGCGCGCCGGCGTTGTCCACGCCGGTAGCGAACAAGCCAGAGATGGTGGCGGCGGAAACCGAAGCGGTGCCGAGGGCAACGCTCACGAAGACCGCGAAGGCGACCAGCCTTCGCGGTCGGATCACGCGGAGGCTTTGACGGGCCAGTGGGATTGTGTTCATGGCGGGCGGGCGCAGAGAGAAACGGCGGTTCATGGTAACAGAATGCTTTGTTGAACGCGCGGACCTTAAGAGTTCCGCGACGCTTTGTCCACCCGGTTCTCAGAGGGCGGACTTACACGCAGGGCTGCATCAAGCTCCGTCTCATGTCACCCGGTGTTTGAACTCTCGACAGGCCGCCGCCACGTCCGGTGCGTTCAGGATGGCGGACACCACGCAGAGGCGCCGCGCGCCTGCCGCCAGCACTTCGTCGAGGTTGGCCAACGTGATCCCGCCGATGGCGAACCACGGCGTGGCTACGTGCGCTGCGGCCCAGCGGACGTATTCCAACGTCACCGGCTTGGCCGTCCGGAAGGCCCAGGCCGGGGCAGGCGGCCGGAAAGTGAGAGGAATTGGCCTGCGCCTATTTCGGAGCGGCAGGAGAAGCGGGTGCGGGCTTGGCGCCGCCTGAGCGCGAGAAGAAGCGCCGTAACCCGTCGCTCAAGTTGTCATCCACTCCGGCCACACCGGCTTCCTTGAGCTGCCGACGAACGCCCAGCATGGTGGCGAACAGGTCGCTGCGGGCGAGAAACCGCGCGTTATTGATGCGATCCAGAACGCGGGCCAGGCGTAACTCGCGGGGTTCAAGCACGGCGTCCAGTTTGAAGTCGCGCTGCGCGCGGGCAGGGTCGTAGTCCCGTGGAAGCTTGTTGATGTTTTGCTCTGCCCTGGTGGCCATGCCTTCCATCCACTCGCCCGCGCCGTCGGGCGGGCGGACGTGCGCCGCTTTTTCTTCCGGCGAAAGCACCGGCAGGTCCTTGGTGAGGGTTTCGAGTTTGTCCAGGGCTCCATCGAACTCGGTCAACTCCTGTGCGGCAAACTCCCGATCAATGTCATTTTGATTCATGCCCATAAGTAACGCGAGCTTCTATACTCGCGTGTCCCGTTTGACAAGCCCTGATTTTCTGCGCTGGAATTTTGCCATGCGGTCCCCGGATAGCTGCGCCACTCAACGAACCAGGAAGCGGACACGAGCATCCAGGCCAGCACCTCGAGCACGTCTCCTTCCTGATCCCGAACTCCGAAGTCGGGGAGCACACGCCGCCGGCGTGTGTTGTCCGGCGGCCCGCCGGACAACCCGCTCCGCCCCGTCCTCCCACAGCGGCAGCCCGTTTGGAATAAATCCGCGTCGCTCCACAGTCGGTGGTGTGGAGAGTTTCGGCGGGCCGCCGCAACCCGCACGCGGGCCGCGTGCGCTCCCCATCCACTTTCGGAGTTCGGGATAAATCCGCTTCAGGATTGAGAGTTGAAGAGAGTCCATAAGAGCTGCGCCAGGTAATCCTGGCGGGTGCGTCACTTCACGGAAACGAGTTCCAACTCCGTAATGATCGTCTCGTTCGGTCCCAGTTCGCGCCCCACTCCCCGCTCTCCGTAGGCGAGTTGAGAGGGGATGAAGAGCCGCCACTTGGAGCCGACCGGCATGAGCGGCAAGGCTTCCCGCCAACCCGGGATGTCAGCTTCCTTCACCTTGAAGGTGGCGGGCTGGCCGGGATTCGAGCAGATGA
>JACRJZ010000160.1 GCA_016219875.1 Verrucomicrobiota bacterium
CACGGCGTAGAAGCGATGCGCGTGAATGGCCCTCGGAGAGCCGGATGCGGGAAAACCGCCTGTCCGGTTCGATGAGGGGCGGAGCCAGACGGTCATTGGCCGCGTGCCTTTCAACCCGTCGGCTCCGCCTACTCTACTCAAGAGAATCTCGCGCCTACTTTGAAGCAACCTTCAGGGCCACGAGGAAAACGTCCTGGCGCGCCTGGCCGTTGGGCGTCGTGCCGAGCGTTTTCTCCCAGTTCGAGGTGAAGATGAACCAGCGCCCGTCCGGGCTGAGGTTGCCGCGCGGGCAATCCCAAAAATTCTTTCCGTCAAACACCGTGCGGTGATGCGCAAAGCGCCAGACCGTGCTGGCCCCGGCCTCGGTGCGCACGGCCACGACTTCGTCGTCCCACAAACCCCAGGCCCGTTTGTCAGGGTCGCGGTAGAAGGTGCCGACCACGGGATTGAGCACGTCGGGCCGCGCGCTGGCCCACGACCAATGCCCGCCGTAACTCCACGCGTAGGGCGGCGAGGGTGGCGGATTGATGAGCTGCCGCAGATTCTCATTCGGCGTGGCCAGCGGGCGCAGGATGAAGCCGCGTCCGTCGCTCGACCGGGGCACCAGGATGCCGGACTGGTTCACCTGGCAGCCGTAGCCCAGCACGGCATGACCGCTCCACTTGTTCGTTTGTGGCGTGAAGGTGCCGGCTTGCGTGTCCCAGAAACACGCGTTCTGGCCGGGGATGCGCGGTCCGCAGAAACTCACGTAACGCCCGGAACGGTCCATGTCCTGCGAGTGGATGCCGGCGCCGGCGGGGACTTGGATCGGAGTCGGGCGGCCGTCGAGCGTGGAGGTTTTCAAATCCAGCAAGTGCTGCGTGCCCGTGCTGCGATCGAACCAAACCAGATACCGGAACGTGTCCTGCATGCCGGAGAACGACACCGCGAACTTGGTGTCGTCGGCCGAGACGGACACGGCGTATTGATACTCCGGGTAGTCCGGCACCACGCGGTTGAGATCAAGCACGACGGACGATTTTCCGCTCACGATCGAGTAAGCCACGACGCGCTTGCCGCTCAGGCCATAGACCACGTCGTTCGTCACGCCGGAGAACGCCGGGCCGTCCAGGGGCAGAGGGCGGAGCATCTTCGCGTGAATCGGTTGCGGGTCGAAGTCGAAGACCAGATGGCCGGCGTCACCGCGCACGAAAAAGCGGCGGCTGTCCGGCGCCCACGCTTGCACGAACGAGCCGGCGGGCGTGAAGTAGGCCGCGTTCGGCTTGTCCGGGACGGTGTGGGCATCCGTGACGCGCAAGAGGAGAGAGCCGAACGTCGGGTCTTTGAGCGTCACGCCGGCCGGACCCAAGGCTGGCCGCGGCGGCTTGGGCCGAATCTCCCGATCCGTGACGGCGTCGTAGGTGATCTGGGCCGGAGCCAAGCCCACCAGGGCCAGGCCCAGGAGAAGCGATGAAAAGCAAACGGACAGGCGCATCTATGGGGCCGGAACGTAACGACTCGACGGGCCTCGGCAACGCCATTCTCCGTGGTGTTCTGGAGGAACAAGGCTGCATCCGATTCGGTTCGGGAGCACTCGTAGCGCCGACTTTCCCGTCTGCCGTAGCGCCGGTTTTCCAACCGGCGCGCGTTGGACGAGGCCAGTCGGCTGGGAGTTTCACGGCTTGGCCGACTGCAAGTCGGCGCTACGGCAGGTTGGAAAACCTGCGCTACCCGGTGCGCCGAGCGGGAGCTTGATGCAGTCTTGCAAGTCGCCCGCGCCACCCATTTGCAGCTTGTCGAACGGCCTGCGTTGGGTCACTCTCCCGTCACCATGCAAGCACGGGTCCAGCCGCTTCCGAGGATGAACCGCACGGGATGCGGTTCATCCAGGCTCTGGACCCGTGATAAACCGCACTTCGTGCGGTTTATCCCCGGAAAACCCGAGATGAGCCACTTGCGGCTCAATACCTGTTAGCCCCGTGTGCTGTGTGTGCTGTGAGTGACACGATTGCGAAACGACCGTTGCCGGCACGAGCCTTGGCCAGTGTCCTCTTCGCTTGTTCATCGCTATTCTTGTTCAGTTTGTATGGCCGAGTTCATTGGCTACCGTCTCGCTTTATCAGAGATGGCGAGGACATTTTCCATCGAGTTTTGTCCCAGGTGGGACCGATTCGCGATCACCTCGATGTTGGGTATCGAGTTCTTGCGATCCTCGCGCTTATTTGGTCCATTTGGTCGTGGCGCACTGAAGCCAGATTTCCCGCTGCCGTCGCAGCGGCATTTGCCGCACTGGCGATGTTCTGTGCGGTGTTCATCGTGATATGAAAGCGAGAAGGGCTAACCACCAAAGGATGGAAAGGACGGGAGCGCGGAGGGGGCGTGGACTCGTTTTTGAGGTGAGCGCGCGGAGCGTCCTTTCCATCCGTTGTTGAACCCGCCCGGCCTGCCGCCCCGGGCCGTCCAACCAATCGCTCCACTCGAACCGTCGCCCTGCGTCTCGATTTCGGATGCACCGGATTGTCGGACATTGGATTCGCGGCCACCGCCCGCTGCCGGCAGCGGGCGGTGAGCTGGTCGTTAGCGACGGAACACCCCACCGCGGGTGACTTGCAGCGTCTTCTTGAGCCGGATGTCTTCCGAGGAAGCGCCGACCATGATCTCGAACGCTCCCGGTTCCACCACGAAGGCGTGCTTCCTCTCGTCGTAGAACGCGAGCTTCGCGGCGGGCAACGTGAAGGTCACGGTGGTCTTCGCGCCGGGTTGAAGGGTGACTCGCTTGAAGCCGCGCAATTCCTTGGCGGGACGTTTGACGCGGCTTTCGCGGTCACGGACGTAGAGTTGCACCACTTCGTCGCCGGCGCGCGAGCCGGTGTTCTCCACCTCGACACTCGCCGTCACGGTGCCGTCGCCGGGAAGCGCCTCCGGTGACAGCTTCAAGTTGGCGTAGCGAAATCCGGTGTAGCTGAGGCCGTGGCCAAAGGCGAAGAGCGGCGGGCTGTTGAGATACAGGTAGGTGAAGCCTTTGGTGATGTCGTACTCGTCCTGCGGCGGCACCTGGCTGTCGGAGGCATAGACCGTGAAGGGCAGCCGGCCAGCAGGATTCGCGTCGCCGAAGAGCACGTCGGCGATGGCGTGGCCGCCTTCCTCGCCGAGCCACCAGGCCTGCAACAAAGCGGGCGCGTGGTCCTTGATCCACGGCACCGCCAGCGGGCCGGCGCTCATCAGCACAACGACCGTGCGCGGATTGGCCGCGAGCACGGTCTTGACCAGCTCTTCCTGGTTGCCGGGCAGCGCCAGCGTCGTGCGGTCGCGGCCCTCAGCCTCGATGTCGAGCGTGGTCCCGACAAAGACGACGGCGACGTCGGCCTTCTTGGCGGCCTCGGCGGCTTGGCGGAGTTCGGCTTCCTTGTCGAGCGGTTTGGGGGCCGGACGGTTCCGCGGCGGGCGGGGCGGAGCGATTTCGCCACCGATGACGTGGAGGATTTCCGTTCCAGGGGCGACGCGGTTCTTGAGGCCTTGCAGCGGATTGACAGGGTTGACGGCCTTGCCGCTGTAGCCGCCGGCCGTGAAGAGGTTCGCGTGCGGGCCGATGACAGCGAGCGTCTTGAGCTTCGTCTTGTCGAGCGGGAGGAACTTGTCCTGGTTGCGGAGAAGGACGATGGCCTCGCGCGCGGTCCTGAGCGCGAGTTGACGATGCTGCGGACTGCATATCGCGTTCGTCGAAATCTTGCTGAAGGGCACGGCGTCGAACGGCTCGAACTCGCCCAGGCGGAAGCGGACGCGCAGCACGCGGGCCAGAGCGTCGTTCAGCCGCGCCTCGGTGAGCTTGCCTTCGCGGACGGCGGCGGGGATGTGCTCCATGAATTCCTTGTCCGAGAAGTCACACCCGGCCATGAGCGATTGGGCAACCGCGTCCACGTACGTCATCTGTTTCCCGAAATGGCCGTTGACCATCGTGTTGACGCCGCCGAGGTCGGACACCACGAAGCCTTCGTGCTGCCACTCGTTCTTCAGCAAGTCCGTGAGCAACCAGTGGTTGATGTTGTTCGGCGTGCCGTTGAGGGCGTTGTAGGAGGCCATGAGAGACTGCGCTTTGCCCTCGACCACGGCGTCGCGGAAGTGCGGCAGCCAGTACTCGTGCAACAGCCGCTCCGGCACCACGGCATTAAGCTTCTGACGGTCCTGCTCGACGTTGTTCACCGCGTAATGCTTCAGCGTGGCGGCGAGCTTGAGATACTTCGGGTCGTTGCCTTGCAGTCCTTGGACGAAGGCCACGGCGAGGCGTCCGCAGAGGAACGGGTCTTCGCCGTAGCACTCGTTGATGCGGCCCCAGTAGGGATTGCGGCTGATGTTGATGACCGGCGCGCGGTAGATCAGGCCCTTCTTCTCGCCCTTGAAGTTCGGGTTCAGATGCCAACCGTTGTAGATGGCGCGGGCTTCGTCGGAAATCGCGGTGGCGACTTCGTGCATCAGCTTCAGGTCCCAGGTGGCGGCCATCGCGATGGAAACCGGAAACATGGTTGTCGGCTCCGTCCACCAGACGCCGTGCAGGCACTGGTTCCACTGGTCGGAACGGATGCCGAAGCGCTCCACGGTTGGCCCGCGGTGATTCAGCAACGTGGCTTTCTCCTCCAACGTCAGGCGCGAGATCAGGTCCGCGACGCGCTTCTCTACGGGCTGGGCTGGATCGCGGAAGAGCGGTGGCTCCGCCGCCATCGTTGGACACGCGACCAGCACGAGCGCCGCCGCCACTTGAGCGCGAGCAAAGCGGACCAGGGTTTCAGCACACGGACGAAGCAAGTTCGATTTCATGGGTGGAGTCTCTCAGAGCGTGTTTGGAAAATCCAGCCGTCCCGTAGCAGCCGACGTGAGGAGGCTCAAATCCCTTGGTGGAACCTTGGCTTTCGCCGGAAGAGTGAGCTTCCTTACGTCGGCTGCTACGATGTTCCAAGCACGCTCTCAGGCTCCTGTCCGCCGGCGTACCCCAGTGCGTCCACAAGTCGGCGGGGAACGGTGGGGCGAGCGTACCCGCGAGCCGTTCGCGAAGTCCACGCGCGGCTCGCGGGTACGCTCGCCCCACCCGCGCCCTCCTGTCACGGTGACGCTGGAGAAGGCAAGCGGGCCGCAGTTGTTGCGCTCTGCCGACTGAAAAGTCGGCGAGACGGCAGACTGGAAAGTCTGCGCTACGAGGCGTGGTGGACCGGAGCTTGATGCGCGCCCGCCCCGCGGAGAAGCCGCTTGCTACCTCATCACCCCGTTCCTAAACTCTGCCTCGAACGTGTTTTTGACTTCGTGAGCGCATCCGTCGCCAGTTCGGCCCGAACCCGTTGCTTCACTCAGGCCGCCGTCCGGCTCAAGCCGCTGGTTCTCCAAGAACTGAAGGCTTGGGCCGGGTCTTTGCGTCCACGCCGCATCGTCGTGAAACCCAATTGGGTCCAGCACGAAACCGATCCGGCCTTTCCCATTCGGGCGCTCGTCACCGATCCGCGCGTTATCGAGGCGACCGTCGAGTCTTGTCTGGAAATCTTCCCGGACGCCGAATCCATCCTGGTCGGCGACTGCCCGTTGCAGTCGGCGGATTGGCCGCGGCTGTGCGCGCAGTCGGGTTTGAGCGCGGTGATGGAGCGGCTTTCGCGCCGGGGCGGTGGGCGGGTGAGTTTTCGCGATCTGCGCAAAGACGTTTTCTGCCAGCAGGCCGGCAGCTTCCTCGTAGCCAGCGAAACCGAGCACGGCGACCCACGCGGCTATCGCGAAGTGGAACTGGGGGCGCGCAGCCACCTCGAACCAATCTCCAATCAATCGGATCGCTTCGCCGTGAATGACTACAGCGCCGCGGTCACGCGCAGCAACCACGCGCCCGGCTCGCATCGCTATTTCGTCAGCCAAAGCGTGCTGGACGCCGATCTGCTCATCAATCTGCCGAAGTGGAAAGCCCACGCGAAGTCCGGCCTGACCTGCGCGCTGAAGAACTTGGTCGGCATCAACGGCGATAAGGCTTACCTGCCGCACTTCCGCCGGGGCGCGCCCCGCTGGGGCGGGGATGAGTATCGCGACGAAGGCCGCTGGCTTTACTGGGCGCAGACCACCCTGCGCGAAACGGTGCAGAAGCGCAGCCGGTTCGCCTACCAGGTCTTGAAGCCCGGCTGGGAACTCATCAAGCGGATGCGCGGCATCGAAACGCGGATGAGCCACGCCCAGGCGCAGCCGAAGAATTTCTACATCGCCGGCGGAGCGTGGCACGGCAACCAGACGATCTGGCGGATGATTTACGACTTGAACCTCGTCATTCAATGTGCGGACGCGGCGGGCCGGCTCCAGGAAGGACCCGCCCGCCAGTACTTCTGCATCGTGGATGGCTTGGTGAGCGGCGAGGGCAACGGTCCCTTGCAGCCGTTGCCGCGCGAGACGGACTGGCTGGCGTTCGGCGAGGATCCGTTTGCGATCGACGCGGCCTTGTGCTGGTTCATGGGCTTTGACCCGAACAAAGTGCCGATCCTCGCCCAGCGGGCGGGCTACGCCGGGCCGGCCTGGGGCGACTTCGAACTCAGCAATCTGGCGGTGGAAGTGGATGGCCAGCCGACGCGACTGATGGAGTCGCCGGTCAATTTCCACTTCGTGCCGCCGCCTGGGTGGAGGAACCAAATTGAACGTTGAGTGGCTTTTTCACCTGCCGGCGCCCGTCCGGCGCCGGCTTTACTTCGGCCTGCAACGCGCCGTGGGTTCGCGCCTCGGCGAGGTCTGGCGTGAATTTCAATCCTGGGAAGGACTTTCCTCCGAAGGCCTGAAGACTCGCGTGGAGGCGCGGCTCGCCGAAACGTTGTCCGGGGCCGTCCAGCACAACGCTTACTATCGCGAACTGGGCTTGGCGCCGCGCTCCGGTGAGCCGGCCACGGAGTTTTTGCGGCGCTTCCCTATTCTGCCGCGCCCCACCGTGCGGGCGCGGTTCACGGACCTGGTCATCGACTCGTTGCGCCACGAAATCACCTCGCCGCAAAGCGTGGCGCGGCGGCGTTACGACTGGCTGGTGGTGAAAACCGGCGGAACCACCGGCAATCCCACGACGGTCGTGCATGACGCGCGGGCCAGGGATTGGGGCCGGGCGACGCGGTTGTTCTCGGCGCGACAATGCGGCCATCCGCTGGGCACGCGCTACTTCCGGCTGTGGGGCTCGGAGACCGACCTGCTGCAGACGCAGGCGAGCCTGAGCCTGCGTGTCCAGGCGGCCTTGCTCGGATACGTTCCGATGAATGCCTTCCGCTCGCGCGAAGCCGATTTGCAGCGGCATTACGAAACGATGCGGCAGCATCCCGAAATCGACAGCCTGATGACCTACGTCGATGCCGCCGTTATTCTGGCGCGCTACATCCAGGATCGGAAACTGCGTCCGCCTCCGCTGCGCACGATCATGGCGTGCGCCGGGACGGTGACGGCGGAATCGAGAGCGGTGCTCCAAGATGTGTTCGGCGCCGAGGTATTCGATAAATACGGTTCGCGGGAGTGCTGCGATGTGGCTTGCGAATGCCGCGCGCATCAGGGCTTGCACGTGTATTCGCCGAACGTGTTCCTGGAAGTCGTCGATGCCGCCGGCGCAAGCTGTGTCCCCGGCCAGACTGGCCGCATCCTGGTCACGCTCCTGAACAATCCCACCTTCCCGCTGATTCGTTACGAGATTGGGGACGTAGGACAATGGGCGGAGCCGGGAAGGTGCGGATGCGGCTTGGCTTGGCCACGGCTGCAAAGCCTGCAAGGCCGGGCCGACGACATGCTCCTCACCGAGGACGGGACGCTGCTGAGTTCGGTCTTTGTGCGCCACTTCGTGGGGGTGAGCTTGAACCGCCAACTCATCCGCGAATGGCAATTGGAGCAGACGGCGTCCAAGCGGTTCGTTTTTCGTTTTATCCCGGTGCAAACCGAAGGTCTCGCCGCGAACCTCGAGATCATTCAGAAGAGTTTCCGCCAGGTGTTGGGCCAGAGCGTGGCCATCGAAGCACGACAGGTGACGGAACTGCCGCTGTCAGCGACCGGCAAAATGCGCTGGATCATTAACAGCGTCGGCCAGCCGGAAGCGGCTCCGCCCAGCGCGTGATCGCTGCCTTGGTACCCGTTTAGCGTGGATGTGGATAGAGAACGGATTGCTCCGTCGCCCCCCACCCAAACCGGACAGGCGGTTCTCCCGCATCCGGCTTTCCAGTTCGTGGTCGCTGATGGACTGGCTCAGGCACTCGACTCAGGGCTTGCGGAAGAGTCGCACCAGCCGCGTAGGCCTGCGCCCCGCTCACCTGGTTCCCAGGCGGTCCACTGTCAGGTCGGCGTCGAACTCCAGGCCCGGTTTTCCGGTGCATCCGGGCGCACAGCCTTACGGCACTACCCGGACCCTTTTTGGGATGGAGTCCCAACGGCTCCCAACACCACGTCCCTGTCCCCCTTCGCTCCACGGTCGTTACCCGCTTCTTCGCTACTACGAGGACTCTGACCCCGACCGGTCCTTTCGCCACCGGCCGTGGTTCCCTGATTCACGTCACCTGGACTTCCAAACATTCCATCTCCAACCATCTGCGGTTCTCGACCAGACGCGATCCACTCCCTCAACGCTGGCCGCATTATTTTGTTCGGGCTTCGCCTTTCGCTAGCAGGCTCGCCAGAACCGCCGACCGAATCGAGTTCACCTTGTCCCCCACAGGGGACCTTGTTACGGACTGTTCGTTCACATTCAGTTGCTTCCCACCGGGGGTATGGCCCCGGCGCAGTTACTTTCCGTTACTGGCCTTACAGTGTCGGCCAGGTCAGGGACTTGCACCCTGCTGTCCAAGTGCGCTCTCAGGCGCACTAGCGCAGGCTTTCCAGCCTGCCGTTTCGCAGGTTTTCAACCTGCGGGGCCTGAATAGGCGAAGGCGTGTGAGGAAGCACATCGTCCCGGCACTGAGCACGTCCTGCCGACTGAAAGTCGGCGACACAGCAGGCTGGAAAGCCTGCGCTACGCAAAACACATACCCGTCCTGTCAGCACCCCACGTCAGTGGCTCAACGCTTTGGCCACGACCGCCCGGAACTGCCGGTTCCAAACGGCCGGCGACGCGTTCTCCTCCAACCATTGGCGTCCGGCCAACCCAAGGCGACGCGCGGAGTCGGCATCGAGTTGCATGACGGCGTCGCGCCAGACCGCGGCCTGGCCCGGTTCGAGCAAGCGCCCGGTCCGGCCTTCCAGGACGATTTCCTTCATGCCGCCGAGTTTGCTGGCCAGGACCGGCTTGCCGAATTCGTACGCTTCGTAGGCCACGGTGCTCAAGGGTTCTTCCCAGAGACAGGGAAAGAGAACGGCCCGGCAGCCGGCAACCAGTTCCCGTTTCGCCGCCCCTTCGACGTGTCCCACCCAGCGGACATTGGGTGGCGTGTGGCCGCGCAATTCATCGGCCAGCGGCCCCTGGCCGGCCATGACCAAGGTGGTGTGGCGCAACGCGGGGTCCCGCCACAAATCCACGATGAACCGGACGCCTTTCGTTTCCACCATGCGGCCCAGGAAGAGGAAGTGGCCGTCGTCGCGGTCGCTGACGTGCGGGGCCTGCACGTGCCACGAGTGGCGCACCACGTGCAGCCGATCCGAATACCAGCCGGCCCGGGCGAAGATGGCCTTCACCTCGCTGCTCACCGCCACCCAGGCCCGCACCGCGTCAAAATCCCCGCGGCGTTGGACGCGCCGGCAGCCGAGGACCATCAGCATCGTGAGGAAGCGGCCATTCCAACTGCCGGCCCAAACTTCCTTCCAGGCCAGCCAACGGTCTTCCGGTTCCAGTCGGCGCGAACCGACCGCGAGATTGCCGCTGGGACTGATGGGCCGGTAATTGTGGAGCCACTGCACCATCGGCACGTTCAGGGCGCGTCCGGCTCCATAGACGCCCAACGAGACGACCGGCATCACGTTGTGCAGGAGCCAGAGGTCGGACCGGGTGGAGGCCTGAAGTCGCCCCAGTTCCTCGAGGACCGTTGGGTTGTGCCAAAACAGAAAGGGCTGCTTCCACTTGGGCGGCGCTCCGGGCTGCTTCCACTCGGCCGATTCCCGCCAGAACCGCATGACGCTGTGCCCGTCGCTCTCCAAATCTTCCGCGATGCGGGCGACCGACTTTTCTTCGCCGCCGGGGTTCAGATACCGGTTGAACACCTGGATGATTTTCAGGGGACGAGAAAGTTGAGGTTCGGCCTGGGCCTGGGCGGTGGCGGCATGGCTGGGCTATAACAACCCTCCGTCGGCATGGTCAAGGAAACTCCACGTGAGGAGGCCCAGAACCAGGGCTGCATCAAGCTCCCGCCTGGCGCACCGGGTAGCGCAGGTTTTCAACCTGCCGTATCGCCGACTTGCAGTCGGCAAGGCCGTGGAACTTCCAGCCGGCTGGCCTCTTCCAACGCTCGCCGGTTGGAAAACCGGCGCTACGGCAGACTGGAAAGTCTGCGCTACGAGTGCTCCCGAACCGAGCTTGATGCAGCCTTGGCTCAGGACTCCTGATCTCGTGGAAATGATGTAGCCTGCCCGGTGAGGGCACCGGGCCTACAAAGTTTTCCAGACGTCACGGCCGGATCGGTTGGTCCGCGCCAAAGCCGGGTCCGCAAACCAAGGCGTTCAAGAAGACGCGCGTCGTGCCGCGGGTCGCAGCCCGGAACGTCGGCGGCGTGGCGAAGAGGATGATCTGGCCGCGCCCAAAACGTTCGCGCGTGACCCAGGCGGCGTTGGCCAGGCGGTGCCCGGCTTCCGGCCACAGCAAGCCGCTCATCCGCAGGTGTAGTTCGGCGCCTTCCGGCAGCGCGCACCAGCCCACGCGCGGCGGCTCTTTCTTGTCCTTCTTCTCCGATTCTTTCCGCTCGGCCTCGGATTCGGTCTTGGCTTTGGTTTCTGTCGCCGCTGCGGCGTTCGTGCCTTTCGCTTTGGCAGCGAGGACACCGTAACGGATGGGCGCTTCGACGCTGTCCGCCGCCATCAAGACGGGCTGCTGTCCCACCAGGACCGGCAGCATTTCGGCGCAGCCAAACGTCAGCCAATGGTTGGTATCGACGCGGCTGGCCAGCATGGCACCTTGCGGCATGAAAAGCGTTTGCCACACGTCGCGCTTCTTCAGTTCTTTTTCCTCCGGGTGCGCGCCGTCCACGCTTTGCCACGGATACGCCAAGCCCGGAGTTGCCTGGTGCGTCCAAATGGCCTCGGACACCGGCATCTGGCCGGTGCGGCCCAGCCACTCGCGGTGAATGGCCAACTCGTAATCTGCCAGCTTGCCCAGCACGTCCGGCAGCGGACGCACTTTGCTGAACTCCGCTTTCTCCGAAACGAAGCTGCCCACCGAGTTGGCCACGGCGATGAGCGTGCCGCCGGCTTTGACCCAGTCCTTGATGCCGCCGACCAAGTTGCTGGACAGGCTCGCCGCCCGGCCATCGGGCACTACGAGCACGTTGTAGCGCGCGAGATCAAGCGTGTCGGCCACGTCCACGTTCGAGTGGCGGATGCCCAAGCGGTGATCGAGGACAAACCACGTCGAGCCGTGGTCTCCAGGCGTCAACCCGCCGCGCCCCAGCAGCGCGATGCGCGGCGGCTCCAAACGCTGGAAATACTCCCCGCCGAGATCCGGCAAGTCGCCCGGCCCGAAGCCGGAGCCAAGGCCGACCGCAGCCAGGCCTAACTCCTCGACGGTGCGCGCCAGAGTCTGACGGAGATCGCCGGCGAAAGAGCGGTTGTCCAGCAGCGCCACCACCACCGAGCCGCGCGCGAATTCCCGCTCGTCCAACCGGAAGGGCTTCTCCGCCACCCGCACTTGCACGCCACGTTCCATCAACCGCGCCGCGGCGGCCATGGAGAAATCATCCGTGCCGTCGATGACGTAGGCCACCGGAGATGCCGGTGGGCTGACCACGCCCGGCTTCACCGTGTCGGCGGTCGGGAACGGCTTGGCTGAAGCCGGCAGTTCGGTCGCGAGCGTCAGGGCTTCCAGGCCGTACATCATCGTGAGGTTCCACGAAGTGGTGTCGTAGAGCCGGGACTTGCCTTTGAGCAGCAACTCGCGCCGTTCGTCCTCCAACGCGGCGGGCGAGAGCCGGGGATCGAATTCGAGCATCGCCGCCACGAGATGCGCCAGCGGCTGGCGATTCGGAATGAGCAACGTTCCCTTGGGGACCACCTTGTTCCTCGATTCCCGGCCCAACGGGTCCGTAGCCGCCGGCGCGGTGAACTCGTTCTCCGCCCGGAACAACTCAAAACCCTGCAGCCGCAACGACTCGGCGAAGGCGCCGAAGCGCGAGCGGTTGGCCGTGGGCAGAACGGCGAACGTGCGCCGGGCGTACGGGCCGGTGGGATCGACGGCGAATCGGCGCGTGTTGTAGAACGACTCGCGCAGCGGCTTCGCATTCGCCTGCAGCGTGGCGAGGTTGGCCATGGAGCCGATGACGTGGTGCTGGACCGATTCGCGGTAGCTCAGAATGCGGCCTTCGGGCCGGCGCACGCCGTCCTCCGCGATGCGCGCCTGCTCATAGAGAATCCCCACCGCGCCGCGATAGGAGGCCCAGCCGTCCGTGTATCCGGGATACCATTCCTCGTTCCATTCGCCGTTGTAGTAAAAAAGTCCGTGGCGGTCGAACGCCTGGGTTTGCTCGCGAGCGAAAACTCCGCCCCAGCGCCGCCGGGTTTCGGGCAGGTTGGGATTGATCGGTTCGCGCGGCGGCGAGAAGAGGTGCGTGTTCTGCGCGCCCATGCCGTGCGCATCGACGAAGAGCAGCGGGTTCCAGCGCGCGACTTCGCGCAGGCGCCCGCGGGTTTCCGGATGCACGCCGTAAATCGCGTCGCGGTTCAGGTCGAACAGGTAGTGGTTCCCGCGCCCCCGCGGCCAGTAGCCGCCGTGGAGCAACGACTGGTCGTCCACATTGGGCGTCGTGCCACGGTTCTCCGCGATCATTTTGATGAACCGTTCGCGCCCGTCCGGGTTCATCAACGGATCGATGATGACGACCACGTCTTCCAGCAACTTCTCCACTTTGGGATCGCTGGCCGCGATCAAGTGGTAAAGCAGCGCCAGCGCGGCGTCGGAACCTTCGGTTTCGTCGCCGTGAATCGTGTAGGCCAGCCAAGCGACCGCGGGCAACGAGCCGATCAACTGCTGCGCTTCCGCGTCGGACAACGAGCGCGGATCGCCCAACTTGGCCGCGCCAGCCTGGATCTCGTCGAGCCGCGACAAGTTCTTGGGCGCGGTCACGATCACGTAATGCAGCGGCCGGCCTTCGTGGCTGCGCGCGTACTCGACGAGCCGGGTTCGCTCCGGCGCCGCGACCGTCCAGGCCTTGATGCACCGCTCGATCTCGGCCGGGCTGGCCGCGCGCTGCGCCGACGGGAAGCCCAGCAAGCTTTCCTGCGTCGGGACGCCAGGCCGGTAGGCGGTGCCGGGAAAGAAATCGTTCGTGTAGCGGAGGGCGGGGAGTTCGGTCGGAACCGGCGGGAGCGAGGACTGACCCCGAGCCAATGGGTGCGCCTGAGTCAGAACAGACCCGGCGGCGAACAGGAGGAAAAGGTTGCGTTTCATGTCGGGACTGGGCGGAGCATCATCACGACCCCGCGTTCGGTCAAGAAATTCATCCGAGGTGAGGGTCGTCGGGTCGTCGGCAGTGCAGCGCGGCCAAGTCGCAACCCAAGTAGCGCAGGCTTTCCAGCCTGCTGTTTCGCCGACTTTCCAGTCGGCGAGGCCGGCGAAGCACCAAGACGCCCCACGAGAGTCCAAGGCCGGTTCCTTTCGAGGGCGTCGCCGGTTGGAAAACCGGCGCTACGACCGCCGCGGCCCGTTCTGCGGAATCGTCGCAGGCCGCGACGATTTCGGCAGATACTGATCGACTGGGAAGTCCGCGCCACGGCGGCTGGTTCAAACCGCGCCCCTCCAATCACACCACACGGCCGAACTGGATCATGGTGTCTCCGCTTTCAGCCAATCCAAACTCACGCGGCGCAGCCGCAGCCGGTTCAGGCCGCCGACCTTGGAATCGCCGGCGCAATAGGCCAACAGCACGGCGTCGTCGGTGAAGTGCATCGACGTGTAGCAATACCAGCCGTCCGGGTCGCTCTCGAGGAGCTTGCGCCGCAGCCACGTCTTGCCGCCGTCGCTGGAAAGGGCCGCGACCAACGGCGTCCGCTTGCCTTTGGAAAAAGTAAACTGGCCGGAGTGGTCGTTGAAGATGGCCAGCAGGTCCTCCGAACCCGGCAGGCGTTTGATGCTGGCGGGTGACACCGGCGACGCCAGCGCGGTCTTCTCCGGCAACGGCCAGTTCTTGCCGGCGTCCGCACTGGTGCAGCCAAACTGCGTGCCCTGGTCCGTGCGCATCCAACTGAAGAGCCGGCCGTCGGCGAGTTCCACCACGCCCGGCTCGTGAAAGCCGGTGCCCGTGCGCGCCGGCAAGGCCCACCAAGTGTCGGCTTCGCGCCAAGTCTGACCCTCGTCGTCGGAGAGATACCACAACGCGATGCCGCGCATGTCCAGCGAGCGGTAGTTCTTCGGGTCCGAAGCCTTGTTCCGATGGAACGCCACCGGCACGACGAGCCGTCCGCTCTTGAGTTGAACGACGCGGTCGTTGTTCAGCACGAAGTAGCCGGGCGCCGCCCCGACCGGTTGCGGCGCGGACCACGTCTCGGCCTCATCGGTGGAGAGGCGCATGACGGGCCGGCAATCCAGCAGGCTGTTCTTCACGAGATAGAACAACGCGAGGCGTCCGCTCTGGAGGCGGAGCAGCGACACGCTCACGACGTTGGCGCCGGCTTGATTCTCGACGACGACTTTCGGCTCGCGACTCCAGGTGCGCCCGCCGTCGTCCGACTCAATGCGCACGAGCCGCGCTGGGCTTTCATCGCCGGCGCCGCCGTAGAACTGGGTGTAGAGAAAAAGGATTCGTCCCGACTTGAGCGTGACGAACGCGCCTTCGGAATTGCGCGGCGTGGCACGGTTGGGTTCGAGGTTCAACACCACGGCATTCTCCGCCGCCGGGACAAACCAGCCGGCGAGGACCAAGATCAAGACAGCAAGGGCTTTCATTTGCGGGTTCAGAATAGACTTTGGTGAACTGCTGGGCAGTTCAATTTCGATGGGAGAGGGAGGAACGTCCGACGCGCGGTGGCGTGAACTGGTGACGGATTTGTCCAGGCGCTGAGCCGCACTCCCTCTCCCGTCGGACGGGAGAGGGTGCCCGGAGGGCGGGTGAGGGGGAAGGGACGACCCTTCTCCTCCACGGTGGAGAACGAACTTCAAGGGTGCTCACGTTGGCTGCTCTGGAAACATCCTCACCCCAGCCCTCTCCCATCCGATGGGAGAGGGAGGAACGTTCGACGCGTGGGGCGCGAACTGGCGACGGATTCGTCCAGGCGCTGGGCCGCATTCCCTCTCCCGTCGGACGGGAGAGGGTGCCCGGAGGGCGGGTGAGGGGGAAGCGACGACCCTTTTCGTCCGCGGTGGAGAACAAAGTTCATGGGGACGCACGCCGGCTGCTCTGGGAATGCCCTCACCCCAACCCTCTCCCATCCGATGGGAGAGGGAGGAACGTCTGACGCGCGGTGGTGCGAACTGGCGACCGGATTCGTCCAGGCACTGGGCCGCATTCCCTCTCCCGTCGGACGGGAGAGGGTGTCCGGAGGGCGGGTGAGGGGGAAGCGACCACCCTTCTCCTCCGCGGTGGAGAACGAACTTCAAGGGGGGCTCACGTTGGCTGCTCTGGGAATGCCCTCACCCCAACCCTCTCCCATCCGATGGGAGAGGGAGGAATGTCCGGTCAAAGCTTGACGCGATAGAACTTGTTGGTCCCCGTCGGAATCACGCGATAGGAGGGCGGCGTCGCGCCGTTCACGGGCGTCCAAGTTCCGCCCAGGCTCTCCGTCCATTCGAGCGTGCCGGCGGGCCAGGAGAGTTCGACCTCGCCACCAGCGCGCTGAATCGTCAGCCGGGCCGGGCCGTTGGCGCCGACCGCGTAGTGGGCGCTGATGCGTTCCGCCGTGAGGACGGTCGGGTAATACGCCACCTCGTCGATCCAGCCGTTGAACCAAAACTCGCCGGCCGCCACTTCGTTGCGTCCGGCGCCGATGAAGAAGGGCCGCTGCGGGTTCGGATAGAAGCTCGCGAGGATGCTGGAAGTCGGGACGCCATCTACGTAGAAGAGTTGCGTCTGCCCGTCGTAGGTCATCACCAAATGCACCCAGTCATTCACCTGCGTGGTCGTTCCGTAGCCGACGCGGAAGCCGCCACCGACATAGAACCACGATTCCCACTGCCCGCTCGTGCCGCCGGCATAGAGCGCATAGCCGACGTTGCCGCCGTCGGTGGAGGCGAGCGGAGCGATCCAAGTGTTGGCGCCGGGCAGGCTGGCCAAGTTGGCCCAACACTCCACGGTGAAGTTCGTCGCGTTCAGCGTCGGCGAATAGGGAACATTGATCCGCGTGTGCGAACTGGTCGTGAACCGGATGGACGTGTCCGCGTCTTCCGCCAGCGCGCCCGTCTGAGCGAAGCCGAAGTGCGAGCCGTCGTCCGGCGTGCTCCCGGCGTAGGTCGTGCCGTGGTGCCGGCCCATCGAATCGAGAATGGCCGGGGCATTGGTTTCGTTCAGCCGCCAGTAGGCTTCCGGACGATCCGCAATCACCTGGGCCGCGTAGGTGCCCGGCGTCGGCGTGAGCACAGTCAATGTCACGGGCGGCGCCGACGTGCTGCCGGCGAGGTTGGTGACCGTCACGCTGTACTGACCCGCTTGGGCCGCCTCCACGCGGAGGAACTGGAGCGTGGCGTTGGTTTCGTTTGGCAAGTCCGCGCCTTCGCGCTTCCACTGATAAACGAGCGGGGCCGTGCCGGTGGCGGCGACGGTGAAACTCACCGTGCCGCCCGGGAACATCGACTGCGACCCCGGCGCTTGCACGATGCGCGGCGCCACGGCGGGCGTCAGCGTGTAAAGCGCGGCCACTTCGCGCGGCGTGAGGGCGCGAGCATAGATGCTCACTTCGTCAATCAGGCCGCTGAAGTTGCGATCGTACTCGGCGCCGCCGCTTTGGCGGGAGCCGATGCTGACTTCGTGACTGACCTGCAAGAGATTGCCTGGAGGCGCGCCGCTCGCCACTTCGACGCCGTTGACGTAGAGCTTCAACCGCTGGAGCGCCGCGCTGTACACGGCCACCACGTGCTGCCAATCGTTGTTCGGGGGCACGGCGCTTTGCAGGAAAGTGGGCGCGATCCCCGCCGATTGCACAAAGAACCGATAGAAACCGTTCTTGAGGTCCAGCACGTATTGCTCGCCGCCTGCGCCAAAACCGCGGGCCACGATGCCGGCGTCCTGTTCCTGCGCCGGCGCGCCGTTCACCCAGGCCGACAGCGTGAATTGCAGCGTGGACGAGAAGTCCAGCCAGTTGTCCACGTCGGGCACGGTCACGACGTCGTTGCCGGCGCTGCCATCGGGGTTCACGCGCAGGCCGCCATTCTCATGCCCGGCGACCCAGTGCGAGGTGTCGTCCGCCAACCCAGCCAGCCGGCCATCGAGGACATAATCCGACGCGTCGAAAGCCCACAGTCCAAAGGTCTCGTCGAACCGAAGCCAGAGGCGGAGGTCCGAGTTGATGTCCACCACAGGATCCATCACCGTCACGACCACCGGCACCAAATTGGTCACGCTGCCGTTGGGATTGGTGACGACCACGTCGTAGCTGCCGGAGTCCTCGGCGGTGGCCGCGGCCTTGACGTAGGTGAAGTTGGTGGCGCCCGCCAGATCGGCTCCGTTCTTGCGCCATTGGAAACTCAGCGGCGGCACACCGAACGCGTCTGCCGCCAGCGTGAAGGCGTCCGACGCGTAGATCGTACCGCTGGGCGTGCGGAGCGGCGGGTCCGTGGTCAAAACCGGCGGCCGAGTGTCGCCAAAGCCCGCCAAAGCGTGGCCGCGGAGTTCGTTGGCCGAGAGCGTCCGGTTGAAGATCGCCGTTTCGTCCAACAAGCCGTTGAAGTAGCGGGCGCCGTTGGTCTCCCAGCCGATCTGGAGTGCGTTGGTGAAAGCCAGCACGCCGTGATTGGCGCCGTTGGTGGCGCCGCTCCAAGTCGTGCCGTCATACATGTAGAGCGCCGCCTGGCTGGGGCTGACCGCGAGGGCCACGTAGGTCCAGACGCTGTCCGGAGGAACCAGGCCCGAATCCCACTGCGCGATTTCCGCGTCGTTGCCCCATTGGTAGCCGAGTTGGTTGCTGGTGCCCTTGAAGTTGAGGCTGCAGCCGTTGTTCGCGCTGCGCTGCGAAAGGAGGCCGGCGGAGTCCGCCTGGTCGCCGTCGCGCTTGATCCAGCCCTCGAACGTGACGGCGTTGGTCCTGAAGTTCAACGGCGGCACGCGCACGTGGCCGCTGCCGTGGAGTTGCAGCACTGTGTTGGTGGTTTCAAATCCCCCGAAAGCCGGCGCCTGGAGTTCGGGCGTCGTCGTGCTGAGATAGCGGTAGCTGCCATCGAGGGCGGTCCCGGCCGTGCCGCTGTTTCTGGCCACGGGCGGAGCGAACAACTCGTCGAAGCGCCAATAGCCGGCAGGATTGTTGCCGAGGACCAGCCCGGCATATCCGGCGGGGTTCGAAGTGGCGGCTTCGTAGTGCGCGGCAATTTGCGTGGGGCTGAGGACGTTGGTGTAGAACGCCGGCTCGTCGAGGCTGCCCGGAAACTCCCACAAGACGTGCAGCGGATAATCGGAGCGGGCGCCGAAGCTCAGTTCGACCGAAGGCTTGGTGTTGGGCGTGTAGGTGCCGCTGACGGCGCTGCTGGCCGCCTGAACGCCATTCGTGTAAAGGGTGATGTTGACGCCGTCATAGACGCCGACGATGTGCCACCAGCGGTTGATGACGGTCGCATTGATCGCCGCCGTCGCCGTGCCGCCGCCTTGTTTGTAAACCCGAAACAGCCAGCCGTTGCCGAAGTTCAGGGCCGTGTCGGATTGGTAAAACAACCACCCGTAGCGCGGCGTTTGGTTGAAGTCCACCGAGGCCGCGGGGCAAGTGAAGTTGGTGCTCGCCGGCTTGGCCCAGAACTCGACGGTGAACGGTCCGGGCGTGTTCCATTCTGGACGGTAGGGCACGCGGACCCGGTTCAGGAAGTTGCCGGGAAGCGCGAATGCCGTGTTGGCCGGATCGGCCAGCGCGCCGGGCACGCCTTTGACGACGCCTGGCTCAGGGCTGCTGGTGGCGTCGTTGGCGTTGCCCGCCGCGCCCACGGTGCCGAGATTGGTGGACAACGGATACGGGGCCGTCACCACGCCCAATTCGCTGAAGCGATAGTAGGAGACAGGGGCCTCGGCCAAGATGGTGGAGAGATAGTCGGCGCGAGCGGGCCACGCGGCGGCCAGCAGCCAAGCGCAAGCTGCGGCCACAGGGAGGGGGTTTCTGATGCAGATCGGTTTCATGTTTGTTTTCGGTTTGCGAACCACGCAGAGCGACTTCCGGTGCGTCGTCAGGGCGGTTCATTGGCTCGGAGCGTAGATGAACCTGAGAAGCCGGCGCATCCCCCAATTGAGTAGGGGCAAACTTCACCCGAGATACTTGATCACCGCCTCCGTGCGCGAGTGGACGTGGAGCTTGTCGTAAATGTGCTTGAGGTGGTAGCGGATGGTGTCGTAGCTCACGCCCAGCCGGTCCGCGATTTCCTTGGTCACGTAGCCCTTGGCCAGGTCCTCCAGAATCTCCCGTTCGCGCGCGGTGAGCCGGTCCTGCGGATGCTGCTCCGGCTTGGTGCGGTAAAACGACGCGATCACCTTGCGGGCGATCTCGCTCGTCATCGGCGCGCCGCCACGATGCAACTCCGTGATGGCCTCCAGGATTTTCTCCGGCGCGCTGCGTTTGAGCAGGTAGCCGCTGGCGCCGGCCTTGAGGGCGTTGAAGATCGCGTCGTTGTCTTCGTACACCGTGAGCATCATCACCGGCACCGTCGGCAGCGCCTCTTTGAGCGAGGCCGTGCAGGCGATGCCGCTCATGCCCGGCAGGCGGATGTCCATCAACACCACGTCCGGCTGGGCCTTCGGGATCACGCGCAAGGCTTCCTCCGCCGAGCCACAGGCGCAGGCGCAGCGGAAGCCCGGCGCTTCGCCGATGTAGCGCGAGAGGTTGCGCCGGATTTCGGCGTTGTCTTCCACGATGGCCACTGCAATTGACATACCGCGGCAACGCTAGGCGCTCGGCCCCTCCACTGGCATCCCCCAAACGAGTAGGGGTTCCGGCGGCCAACTCGAAATCCGAAGCGCGAAGTCCTCCGAGCCGGTTGCAGAATCTCGCGGCCGTAGCGGCGTCTCGGCAGAGCGCCGCCATTCTCGGGTTCCGGGCCAGCAAG
>JACRJZ010000161.1 GCA_016219875.1 Verrucomicrobiota bacterium
CTGGGCTGGACTCTGCCGGCCCAGCCCCCGCCCCAGATCACGGCCAAACGGGAAGTCGAAATGTAGAGCAGACCTTTCGGATGCCTGGCTTGCGAATCAACCACTTCCCTCCTCGTGTCCCGTCCAGTTGCTAAGAAGAGGATAGGGGCGGGCCGCGTGATAGTCGCCCCCGGTTTCCTGCAACATCCCGTTTGTCTGCTGAACGGGCTGAGTGTCGTTGTCCTCGGACTCGCCGGTGTCGGTCAACTCGCCAGCTTGGCAGCCATCATCCCAGAGCTTCTGCTGCGGCACGACGAGGATTCGGTAGTCGGGCGTGCGAGTGTCTGCCTTCGTGTTCTCGATCAGGTCACGCAACCGTTCCGCCGCCTCTTGCCGGCCCGTTTCGGTGCCATCGTTGGCCAGCAGTTCCTTCAGCGGCTTTCGCAACTGGACAAAGCGCACCAGGTTCGCGGCCCGCTTGGCGGAATCGGAGCAGCGTCGCAGGATGGTTGCCGCCGTGGCGACCCGCGCGCCGGTGAACCACGGTTCGCGGACGCTCTCCAGGATGGCGATGATTTCAAAGTTCTGGAGGATCCAGCGCTGGAGCTGAAAACCGTAGTCAGCATCGAGCCAAGGGGAAGACGTGAGAAAACCAAAGTAACCGCCCTCTGGCAGCAATGCGCAGGCATGAGGCCAGAAGTAAACATGGAGGTCGCTGCGCCCGGATAGGGTAAGGCTGGGCCATTCAGCGCAAACTTGCTGAAGGTACTTTTGCTTGTTTGTTCGACCGATTTCCTTCTCGCGCAGATACGGCGGGTTGCCGACCACCGCATCCGCTCGCGTCAAAGCAATGTCCCGCATGGCGATGTCCGCCCGCTTCTTCCGTTCAGCCAGCACGTCCGGCACCGAGCAGAACGGCTTGTCGCAACTCGTATCGAAGAAGTCGGCCCGCGCCACGCGCGGGAAGTTTTCACCGTCAATCAAGTCGCGCGTGGCGAGGTTCAACGCAGTCAGGTGCGCCGCGTATTCGCTGATTTCGCAGGCATAGACCTGACTGAGCAAGTCGGCGTGGGTGAGCGCGCCGCGAGCGAGATGCTTTTTGCGCGCGTAGGCCCGCACCGCAAACGTGCCGCTGCCGCTGGATGGATCGAGCGCCACCGCGTCGTGCCGCCGGATACAGAAAGCGTTGATGAGGTCCGCGACTTCAGGCTTCGTGTAGTGCTGGCCCCAACGATGCCTTTCCTCCGGCCCCAGCAAACCCTCGAAGATATGCCCGATGAGATCCTGGTCGAACTGCCGGAAGTCGAATTCGTTCAGAAGCTCGACCAGCAGCCGCCACCGCTCCACCGCGTGATCGGTGATGAACGGCACGCGATCAATGAAACCGCCCTCGAAGATCGTCTGGTAATCGTGCGTGACTTCCTTGGCCTGATGGAACAAGGCGGCGAAGTGATCGCGAAGCCGCTCCGCAGTGTCGGTGTGCGGCGGAATCGCCAGCTTGGGGAGCTTGAAAGTGCGCGTGCGGCGAAGGGCTTGGTAGAACACCAGCTTGTTGGCCGTGATGTAGCAGGCCAGGCGGATGGCGCGCTCTACGTTTTCCCGAACCATCTCGTCGTCGTCGGACAGCAGCCATTCCTGTTCGCGCATCCAGGTGTCGAGTCCTTGCTTGAACGGGCGGTGGGTCACGTAACGATCCAACGCAGCGGGGAAAATGACGTTCGCCAGACTTTCGAGCGCGGATTCCAGGCGGCGAATGAAACGCTGGTCCATCGGCAGCACGCCCAAGGCTTCCTCTCCGCGATAGATGCGGGCGAATTCCTCCAGAAAGCGCGGAATGAACTCCTCCCGAATGCGGCGCTGGACTTGGACGGCGGCCAAGTCACCGCGCTGCCGGACGGTGGCGACATCGTACACCTTGAGTTCGTGCTCCTGATCCGTGGGCCAGAGAACGAGCCGATTGACGTTCCACGTCGCAAAGTAGGGAGCATGGCTCTGGGCAGCCTTGCGGCGCGCATCGGCGATCAAGCCAGCGTTGTAGGGAGTTTGCCCTTCGCGCGTGTCGGGCAGCTTGATTTCCGCCGTGAGTGCCTTGCGGCCATCGCGGTCAAAGAGGACCAAGTCGCGCCGGGATTGGTTTTCCTTGCCCTTGATTTCGACCTTGGCTTCGGCGAAGGGCAATTGCTTGTGGCCCTGCAAATACAAGGTCATCCACATCGCCGCATCGGCTGCGAAAGTCCATTCCGTGATCTCGGCCATGTCGCTCAGGGCTGGATGACACTACAGACCAGGCTGCAATGCAAGTCCACCGGCGTACGTCCCGCTCGCGTCCTGCTTCTTCGCCGCCTTGGCCTTCTTTTGCCTGATGGCGTTGGGATCGGCTGAAGGAACTGCCGCCGCGCCGGCGCGCTTCTTGAACGTCGGGTAGTTGTCGAAGACGTCGCCCTGGCCGAGCACGCGCGGATCGTTTTGTTGCTTGAGCTGGGCGATGGGTTTCTTCGTCGGGCCGTTGTCAGTGTCGAGCAAACCGAGTTCAGCATCGCCGCACGGCCAGCGGTCGGGGCGAAGTTGTGGATGTAAGACAGGCTGCCTTCGCGGATGGCGCGGATCGGGTAGCCGAGGCCGCCTCCGTGCCGGGGCGGGCGCGCACGTGGAGCAGGACGGCGCTGAATGTTTCCACGGCGGGTCGTGTCAGCGGGTCTTCGGCAGGGGCGAGCCGGGAACAAATTCCTCGCGGCTGAGGGAACCGTCGCCGTTCGAGTCGCGAAGTTCGAACCACTTCTTCGCCTCTTCAGCCGCGCGGCCGGCGCTGAATTCCTCGAAAGTCAACTTGCCGTCTTTGTTCGCGTCCTTCTGCGTGAACTGCCGGACGCGGTTGCCGGCTGCTCCTTGGTTCTGTGCGCCTCCTCCTCGGTTCGCCGTCGCGCCGGGAAGGGCCGGCAGCGGGAGGTAGTCGAAGTCGGTAATCATCTTTTCCGCCAGCGCCACGCGCAACTCGTGCTCGACTTCGGCCACGGCGGGTTGGCCGCTCAGGTTGCGCAGTTCCGAAGGGTCGGGTTCGAGGTCGTAGAGTTCATAGACCGGGCGCGGCGTGGTGAAATAGGTGGCGACGAGTTCGGGAGCGAGCGAGCCGTTGGTGCTCGCGGCGGTCATCTCCTGCCAGCCGGCGCCGCCCGCGGAATCCACCGGGCCGTAGGGAATCCACGGCGTGCAGTTGTAGATGAATTTGTAGCGGTCGCTGCGCACGGCGCGGGAAAGGTCGTAGCCGCTGTTCTTCATGGTCACGGTCACGGGCGCGCTGCCGTGCGGGCCGCGTTCGGTGAAGAGGTGCTGGCGCGGCGTGAACGGCTCGCCTTTGAGCAGCGGCAGGAAGTTGACGCCGGTCATCTTCGCCGGGGCGGACAAACCCGCGGCGGCCAGGAGCGTGGGCGCGAGGTCTTCGCCGCTGAGCAGAGCGCGTGATTCGCTGCCGGGCTTCACCACGCCGGGCCAGCGGACGAGGCACGGCACGTTGCAGCCAGGGTCGTAAAGGGAACCTTTGCCGTGCGGAAGCGCCGCGCCGTTGTCGCCGCAGAACACCACGAGCGTGTTCGTGGCGAAGCCGCGGCCCGTCAGCACGTCGAGCACGACCGCCACGTTGCGGTCGAGGCGATTCACTTCGCCGCAATAGTCGGCGAGTTGCTGGCGCAGGCCCGGCAGGTCGGGCCAGTGCGCCGGGAGTTTCAGCGACACGGGGTCCGGGCGATCGGACTCCGGCGCGGTCCACGGATGATGCGGGTCGCTGAAGTTCAGCCAGAGGCAGAAGAGCTTGTCCGCGGGTTTGCGGTCGAGGAACTCCTTCATCTGCTCGACGGCCACCGCGTCGGACCCTTGCTTCACGTAGTCGAACCGCTGCTCGAAGGTGCGCAGGCCGTGCTTCTCCAGGAGTTCGCCGATGCCAGCGCCGCCGCGCGGGCCGGAGCCGTCGAGATGATAGGAGCGCCCGCAGACGCCGACGAAGTACCCGGCCTTCTCGCGCAGCACTTCGGGGAAGGTGACTTCCTCGCGTGGCAGCGGCGACGAGAACCGTGTGATGCGCGCAGCCACCGGCGACCGCCCGGTGAGCAGCGCGGCGCGCGACGGCACGCATTGCGGCGCGGCGGTGAAGAAGCGGTGGAACTTCATCCCCTCGGCGGCGAACCGGTCGAGCGTGGGCGTCTTCACGTTCGGGTCGCCGTAGCAACTGAGGAACGGATAGCTGTGGTCGTCGGAGAGGAGGAAGAGGAGGTTCGGGCGCTCGGCGGCGGGCGAAGTCACGGCCACGAGGAACCAAGCGATCAACGCGCCCGTGTGCGCAGGGGAGAAGAGAGCGGCGTTCATGGAGAGAGGGAGTTTCGGGTTAAGAGTGGCAGTGGCAAAACCGCGCAGCAGCCGAGGTCACGAGGCTCATTCCAATTGCGGATTGCGGATTGCAGATTTTCAGAGTGAGCCTCACGTCGGTTGCTACAGTTCTGCAAGAAGCTCGAGAGACGCGTCGGTTTCATGGTTTCGGCCCACCGGCGATGAGGCGCAGGCTTTCGAGCAGACCCGTGAACGCAGGCGGCGACGGCGTGAGCACGGGACTCCCGTGGTCCGCGCCAACTTGCATCGAGTCATTGGGATCTCGCGTGATGAAATCGGGAAGCGGCAGGCGGGCGGCGATCTTGCCATCGACGCGCAGTTCGGCGTGTCTGTCGGCCGTAATCAGGCCAGCCAGCGTGGTCCAGCCCGTCACGGGCGCTTCGGCTTGGGCGGTGACGAGCTGGTTGGCGATGGTGACGCTGAACGCCGGCCGACCGGCTTGCAGCCAGAGGGCGTAGCCGTGCGTCTTCCCGCCGCGCGCCACGATGATGCCGTCGGGCTTCTCGGATTTCATAACGGCTTCGACCGTCCAGAGGCTGTTGGCGGGATTGAGGGACTTGCTCTTCGCCACTTCAACGAACGCCTCGCCGTCGAACCGCAGGGCTGGTTTCCCATCGCGCCCGGCCACACGCGTGACGCCGTGGACTTGGCCGTCATTGCCAAGCCCGCTGCTGTCCACGAGGCGGGCGCCCTCGAGTCGGGCGGCGTCGAACGCGAGACGCAGAGGCTGTGCCGGCTCCGGCTGCCAATCAGGTCCGCCAGGCTTGCCCCACCACGGAGGACGATCGGTGTAGGCGGGCACACGATAACCGGTTTCGGCGAGCAGACGCGCGTGCTCACGTTCAAGTCGTTCGCGCAGCGAGGCGTGCGCGGGGTCGGCAATGAGATTCCGCGTTTCGTAAGGATCGGCTGTGAGATCGAAAAGTCCGGCCCATTGGTCGAAGCCGGGATACTTGATCAGCTTCGCGTCGGTGGTGCGCACGGCGGTGATGTCGGGCACGCGCGAGTTGCGCTGGTTCTCGGCGAAGTACTCGTAGAACCAGGATTGCCGCCAAGCGGCGCGGGCGTTTGGCTCGCCGGTCAGGAGCGGGCGAAGGCTCCGCCCCTGCATCTCTTTGGGGACGGGCACGTCCGCGAAGTCCAGCAGAGTCGGCGCGAGGTCCAGATTGAGCACCATCTCATCGACGACGCGGCCGCGCGCAGCGGCGCCGAGCATCGGAGCGCGGACCAGGAACGGGATGCGAAGGCTCTCATCGTAGGCGCTGCGCTTGTCGCCAAGCCCGTGCTCGCCCAGGTAAAAGCCGTTGTCGCTCGCGAAGACGACCACGGTGTTTTGCGCCAGACCCAGTTGATCGAGCGCCTCGAGCAATCGTCCCACGCAGTCGTCCACGGCGCTGATGCAGCGGAAATAGTCGAGGCTCACGGGCACGGTGGTGGCGGGTGGCGCGGAAGTCGTGGCGGCGCGAGCGCCCATGTAAGGCGCGGGCGTGGTGAGATTCGGCACGACGCGGGCGCGTTCGCCGGCGAAGCGGTCCTTGGCCCGCGCCGGTGGCTCGAACGGGCCATGCGGCGATTTGAAGCCAACGACGAGCGACCACGGTTTCGCGGCGCCTTTCTGTTGGCGCAGAAACCGGAGCGCGTGGTCAGTCGAGAGGTCGTCGATCCACCCCTGCGACGGCGTGTCTTTGCCGTCGAGGATGAGAACGGGATCGACGTAGCGCGCGTGGGCAATGAACGAGGCGACAAAGTCGAAACCGGGCCGTTCGCGCTGGCTGTCCATGTGCCATTTGCCGATGTAGCCGGTCGTGTAACCGGCGGCGCGAAGCACCGTGGCGTGCGTAGTATTGGTGACGGGGAACGGCCGGAAGTTCGAGGCGATGCCGTTCTCGTGGTTGTAGCGGCCAGTCAGATAGACCGCGCGGCTCGGTGAACAAAGCGAGTTGACGACGAACGCCTGTCGGAATCGCACACCGTCGGCGGCGAGGCGATCAAGGTTGGGCGTCTTGAACCACGGGAAACGCCCGCGTGGGCCTTGTTCGGCCTGCACCACGGAGAGCGCGTCGTAGCGTTGGTCGTCGGTGTAGAGGAAAAGGAAGTTGGGACGCGCTTGAGGAGCAGCGGCGGGACTGGAGAGGGCGCACAAAACGGCGGCGACAGCAATGCGGAGCTTCATAGTGTGACTTTCGTTGAACTTGTGCGACAACAGCGGTCAACTCAAAGGCGCAGAGACGCCAAGACGCAGAGATTGACGGAATGTGGTTCCCGCTGGGCTGCGGGTGGACTTCGCCCGCTGGACGACGGCGGAATATTCAAAACGGCCTTGCGCCTCTGCGGCTTTGCGCCTTTGCGTCAAATCGACTGTCGGCTTCAGGTTCATTGCGGCGCATCAGCGATCTGCCGGCCCCTCACGGCTTGGCCACCGGCCCGATGTAGCGCCGCGCGATCACCACGTTGTCGAAGAACACGACGTTCACCGGGTTCTTTGTCCAACGGTCCGTGATGTAACTCTCCAGCGTCAGGGCGTTCGCCTTGAGCGGTTCGGTCTTTCGCCAGTTGATGCCTTTCCAGTGGCCCTGCAGCGCGCCGTCGATCCAGAACGCTTGCTCGCCGTCGGCGCGGCCCGGCGTGTTGTGCTTGAGCATGAACTCGACGCCAATCCAGCGGTCGCGCGGGATGAGCAGCGCGGTCGGGACGCCGAACGAGTTGCCCCAGTATTTGCCGTCCGGCGATGGCTTCATCTCGTGCCAGTAACTGTAGAAGTTCCATCGCCCCGGTGGCGTCCAACGGCCCCAGTTGCCCCACGGTTCGATGGCAGTAGAGAAGCGCTCGCTGCCCTCCGGCTTGAGACCCGCGCCGCCGAAGCCGCTCCACTTGTCGCCGCCGCGCCGCCCCTTGTTGGCCCGCAGCGTGACGAAGTGATGCACGTAGTCGCACGCCGAATCGAACTTCGTGTAGAACCGGATGAAGAGGGTGTCCGCCGGCTCGAACCATTTCGTCAGGCCGCCGCCGGTGTCTTTGCCCAGATGAGCCTCGACGCGCAGGCAACGCTTGCCGATTCCCGCGCTCGGTTCGGGCGTCGCGAAACTGAGCACGTTGCCGCCCTTGTTGCCCGTTTCGTCCCAGCCATCGCCAAGATTTCCGGACTCGAAATCGTCCGCGAAGATCACCTGCGCGTTGGTTTTCAGCCCGGCGTCGCCCGGAAAGGCCGCGGCGAGACCGGGGCCACTCGGCAGTTGGCTGTGGGCCGCCAGGTTTGTCCAGCCTTCGGGATCACTGCCCAGCGCAGCGGTCGTCAGGAGCCACAGCGCGCTCGCCGCGGTCCAGGCGAGGCGACGGCAATGGCCGGCCCATCGCTTGCAGGGGCCGCCACGGCCACAAAGTTCTGCCATTGGACTTGGTGCCTTCATGCTCACGCTGCCACCGGCTTCTTCTCCACGAAGTGTCCGTAGGCCCGGTACTTGGCGTAACGTTGTTTGAGGCGTTCTTCCACGGAGAGCTTCTTCAAAGTTGCCAGGTTCACCAGCAGCGCCGCCTTGAGGTTGGCGGCCGTAGTGTCGGCGTCGTTGTGGGCGCCGCCCAGCGGCTCCGGCACAATCTCGTCCGCCAGGCCGAACTCCAGCAGTTCCTTCGCCGTGATCTTGAGCGCCTCCGCCGCTTTGGGCGACGCGGAGCGGTCTTTCCAGAGAATCGCCGCGCACCCTTCGGGACTGATGACGGAGTAATAAGCGTTTTCCAGGACCAGCACCCGGTCCGCTACGCCGATGCCCAGCGCCCCGCCGGACCCGCCTTCGCCCAGCACCGCCGCCACGACCGGCACCTGCAGCACCATCATCTCGCGCAGGTTGACGGCGATGGCTTCCGCGATGTGCCGCTCTTCCGCGCCGATGCCCGGATAGGCGCCTGCGGTGTCGATCAAGGTGATGATCGGCAGCCCAAACTTGTCCGCCAGTTGCATCAGCCGGAGGGCCTTGCGGTAGCCTTCGGGATGCGCGGAGCCGAAGTTGCGGCGGATGTTCTCCTTGGTGTCGCGGCCCTTCTGGGTGCCGATGACCATGACGCGATGCTCGCCCAGCTTGGCAAAGCCCCCCACCATCGCGCGGTCCTCGGCGAAGAGCCGGTCGCCATGCAGTTCCTCAAAGCCGCTGAAGGCCTTCCCGATGTAGTCCAGCGAGTAGGGACGCTTGGGATGCCGGGCCAGTTGCACCCGCTGCCAAGGAGTGAGGTTCTCGAAGATTTGCTTCCGGGTGTCCGCGATCTTGCGTTCGATTTGAAGGATTTCTTCCTCGATGTGGATGTCCACCGAGCGGGCTTCCGGATGTCGTTTCAGGTCTTCCAGCTTCTGTTGCAGCTCAACCAGCGGCTTTTCAAATTCAAGCACGTGTTTCATAGAGCGGTGGGAGTCTAGGTTTCCGGGGGAGGGCAGGCAAGGGAGGATTGTGGGCGTTGAAGAGATGAAGAGTGAAGGGATGAAGGGTTGAAGAGGCTTCGGCATGAGGCTGAAGCCTTCCGATGAACCCTCTTCAACTCTTCAACCCTTCATCCCTTCAACCTCCCTCGTGAGCACAGCCCCTGGCCCGAATTCAGTGAAGTTCCCGCAATCCGCTTTCGTCTGAAAACCACGAAAACGAAGATGAGAACTCTGTGTCTGGTAACCGCCGTCTTGCTCCTCCACGCCGCGCCCGCCTTCTCCCAGGACTGGCCCGCGTGGGGCGGCGCCGATCCGGGCCGCAACATGGCCAGCGCCGTCACGGGCTTGCCCGACCGCTTCGATCCCGGCAAGCCCAAGCCCGGCAGCGAAGACATCGACCTGGCCACGACGAAAAACGTCCGTTGGATTGCCCGGCTCGGTTCGCAAACCTACGGCAACACGGTGGTCGCCGGCGGCAAGGTCTTCGTCGGCACCAACAACGAAATGCCCCGCGACCCGCGCCACACGGGCGACCGCAGCATCCTCCTCTGCCTCGACGAGAAGACCGGCGACCTGCTTTGGCAACTCGTCGTCCCCAAGCTCAAAGCCGGCAAAGCCAACGATTGGGAATCGCTCGGCATCCTCTCGTCTCCCTTCGTGCAGGGCCGCCGCCTCTGGCTCGTGACCAGCCGCAATGAAGTCCTCTGCCTCGACACCGAGGGCCAGGCCAACGGCAACGACGGCCCGTTCCAGGACGAAGCCGCCTACTGCGTGCAGGACACCGGCCAGCCGCCCGTTGCGCCCGGCCCCAAGGACGCGGACATCCTGTGGCGCTTCGACATGATCGACCAGACCGGCGCCTTCCCGCACAACGCCGCCAACTGCTCCGTGCTCGTCCTGGGCGACACGCTTTACGCCGGCACCGGCAACGGGACCGACTGGACCCACCGCAACGTCCCCTGTCCGTTTGCGCCCAGCCTGCTCGCGCTGGACAAGAACACCGGTCGGCTGTTGGCCGAAGACGGGGCCGGCATCGGGCCGCGCCTCTTCCACGGCCAATGGAGTTCGCCCTCGGCGGGGGTGGTGGACGGGAAGCCACTGGTTTTCTTCGGTGCGGGCGACGGCTGGCTTTATGCCTTCAACGCGCGGCCGGCCAACGCGACGGGAACCAACCTCCTGAGCGTCGCGTGGAAGTTCGACTGCAATCCGCCGGAGTACAAAATGAAGGACGGCGAGCCGATCAAGTATCCCGAGGCCAACGGCCCCAGCGAAGTCAACGCCACGCCGGCGTTCTACGACGGCCGCGTCTATGTCGCCACGGGCCAGGATCCCGAGCAAGGCGACGGCGTGGGACGGCTGGTGTGTGTGGACGCCGCCCGCGGCAGCCTCCTCTGGGACAACAAGACCGTCCATCGCAGCCTCTCCACCGTGTCCATCGACCCGCAGACCGGACTGCTGTTCCTGGCGGACTACGCCGGGTTCCTGTACTGCCTGGACGCCAAGACCGGCCAGCCGCACTGGACCTACGACACGAAGGCGCACGTCTGGGGATCGACCCTCGTTGCCGACGGCCGGGTCCACGTCGGGGACGAAGACGGGGACTTCTGCGTGCTGGCGGCGAGCAAGGAGAAGAAGCTGATCAGCGAAGTGAACCTCGGCGGCCCGGTCTATTCCACGCCGGTCGCGGCCAACGGGGTGATCTACGTGGCGACCCAGACGCACCTTTACGCCATCGGAAAGAGCGGGAAGTGAACCTGAACGGGGCCGTTAACGCAAAGGCGCAGCGCGGCCAAGCCGCAACCCAAAGGAGATTTGCCACAAAGAACACAAGGAGACGCAAAACTCTTTGCGACTTTTTGCGACCTTTTGCGGCAACAACAAATCCTCGCGGAATGGCGCGACTCGGACGTATTGCGGTGACGCCGAGACGCAAAGGAGAAGAAGAAGGCGCTTTCGGTAGAGCAGGGCTGATTCAAGAAGGAGCGCGGGCAGCCTGCCCGCGTGTTTTTCGCTCCCATTTTCGACGGAACGCGCGGGCAGGCTGCCCGCGCTCCTCTCCGCAGGTTTCTTGAATCAGCCTGTTCGGTGGAAGGCGGGCGCGGTCACCTTTGGGTGAAGCCTCCGGACTCCTGATCCCCCATCGCCGGGTCTGGGGACCCGGCCTACCGCTCTCGCGCAATCCTGTAGGCCCGGTGCCCTCACCGGGCGGGCCATGTCATCTCCACGTCGGCGGCTACGCGGACCCACTCTCCGGCACGGTGAAGTGGAAGGTCGTGCCCTGGCCCGCTGCCGACTCCACCCAAATCTTCCCGCCGTGGCGCTCGACGATCTTCTTGCAGATGGCCAGGCCGATGCCGGTGCCCGGGTACTGCTTGCGCGTGTGCAGCCGCTGGAAGACCTGGAAGATGCGCTCGAAATACTGCGGTTCGATCCCGATGCCGTTGTCGCGCACCCAGAAATGCCACTGGCCCTCTTCCTTCTGCGCGCCGACGTGGATTTCCGGCGGCCGGCCGCTGTGGAACTTGAGGGCGTTGCCGATCAGGTTCTGGAGCAGTTGCCCCATCTGGGTCGGGTCCGCGCGGACGGTGGGCAGCGCGTCCCGGGTCACGCGCGCGCCGGATTCGCGGAGGCCGACACGCAGCCCGGCCAGCACCTGGTCCAGGACCGGCTCCAGGTCCGTCGGGGCCAAGGTCTGGCCGCGCGTGCCCACGCGGGAGAAGGCGAGCAGATCGTGGATGAGCGCGTGCATGCGGGCGGCGCCTTCGCTGGCCGAGGCGATGTAGCGCACCGCGTTGGCGTCGAGCCGGTCGCGGTAGTTGTGTTCGAGCAACTGCACGTAGCCGGCCACGGCCCGGAGCGGCTCCTGCAAGTCGTGCGAGGCCACGTAGGCGAACTGCTCGAGGTCCTCGTTCGAGCGGGCCAGTTCCGCGCCGGTCTGCCGGAGCGTGGCTTCGGCCCGCTTGCGTTCGACGATTTCGCCCTGGAGCAGGTCGTTGGCGGCCTGCAATTCCCCGGTGCGCAGCAGGACCATTTCCTCCAGGCTCTCGCGGTAGCGGGCCAATTCGGCTTCCGCGCGGAAGCGGCAGATCGCTTCGCCGATCAGCGGGGCCATTTCTTCGAGCAACTCCACCTCGGCGAGCGGGAAGTGGCTGGGCCGCTGGTCCGCCAGGTGGATTGCGCCCAGCGGCTCGTCCTGGTAGCGGATGGGCACCACCGCCAGGGAAGCGTAGCCGAACTTCAGGCAATTGCCCCGGTAGCGCGCGCGCTGTTCTTCCGGCAGGCTGGCGACGAACTTGAACGTGTTGTCGCAGCGGAACGAGCCGCGCGGCGTGACGATGGCCCGGTCCTGCGGCTCGTGCGTGCCCAGCACGGTGCGGCAACAGCAGCATTCCGGCTCGGCCAGGGACAACCGTTCTTCCAACTGGAGAAACTCCGGCGTGAACCCGCGGTGCGTGAGGTAGGGAATCTCCCGGCTGTCCTCGACCACCCGGATGCCGAGGGCCTGGCAGCCGGTCCAGTTCTGAACCACTCCCATCACGGCCTCCAGGTATTCCTGGCTGGAAGACTTGTGGACGAAGAGGTCGAGCAGGGCGTTGGTGAATTCCCGCCGGCGCTCGGACTCTTTGCGCTCGGTGTTGTCGGTGCAGGTGCCCACCCACTCGCGCACGCCGCCCGCCGGTTCGAGCACGGGCACGCCGCGCACGGACACCCAGCGGTAGGCGCCGTCATGCCGGCGCAGGCGGTATTCAATCTGGTAGAGCGAGCGCGTGGCCACGGCCTGCTCCCAGGCGGCCTTGGTGTGTTCGAGGTCATCGACATGCACCATCTCCGCCCAGCCCCAGCCTTGGATTTGTTCCAAGGTCTGGCCGGTGAAGGCCCGCCAGGAAGGCATGTCCTCCACGACCAGCCCGTGCGCGTCGGTCGTCCACACCACCTGGGTGGAGGCCGTCACGAAGGAGCGGTAGCGCGCTTCGCTCAACACCAGCGCCTGTTGCATCCGCTTCAGTTCCGTGATGTCGCGCGCCGCCGCGAACACGCCCTCCACCGCGCCGGCTTCATTGCGATAAACCGTCGCGTTGTAGAGCACGTCCACGGTGCGGCCGGAGACGTGGCGGATCGTGAGCGGGTAGTCGCGCACGGCGCCGTCCCGCAGCACTTGCTGGTAACCGGCCCGGGCTTGGTCCGGCGTCGTGAAATAGTCGGCGAAGTCGCTCCCCACCAGTTGCAGCCGCCCCAGGCCGGTGGCCGCTTCGGTTGCCTCGTTCACGTCCTTGATCTTGCCGTCGGGGCTGATGGTCACCAGCGGGTCCAGGCTGGCTTCGATCAGGCTCCGGGCGTAACGGGCGGCGGCGTGCAACTCGGCCGTGCGTTCCGCCACGCGCTGCTCCAGTTCGGCGTTGAGCTGTCGCAAATCCGCCTCGGCTTTCGCCTTGGCCTCGCGCAACCGGATGGCTTCGATGCCGTAGGCCAGGTCGCCGGCCAGTTCCGTGAGGAGGTTGATCTCTTGCGCCGAGAAGGGATCCGTGTCGCGGCTGTAGATGGTCAACGCGCCGAACGTCCGGCCCTCCGAGATGAGCGGCAGCGCGACGGATGCGGCGTACCCGCGTTGGAGCGCCTGCTCGCGCCACGGGGCGAAGCGCGGATCGGTGAGCATGTTCGGGCACGCGCACACCTGGCCGGTGCGGATGCAAGTGCCGGTGGGGCCGCGCCCGCGTTCGCGGTCGGCCCAGGTAAGCTGGAGCGTCTCCAGGTAGCCGTCTTCAAAACCGGCGGACGCCACGGGCCGGACGGACTGGGCGTCGTCGTGCTCGGCAAACCCGGCCCAAACCAAGGTGTGGCCGCAGTCTTCCACGATGATCCGGCAGACTTCCTGCAGAAACGCCGTTTCATCGGCGGCGCGCAGCAGGGCCTGGTTGCTCTTGCTCAGCGCCGTGAGGGTGCGGTTGAGCGCGCGCAGTTGCCGCTCCTGCTCCTTGCGCTCGGTGATGTCGTGGACCATCCCCGCGGAGCGGACGATCCGGCCGTCGGCGTCGCGGAAGTGCTGGCCGCGTTCGTGGACGAAGCGGACCTCGCCGCTGGATTGGCGGACGATCCGGTGCTCGGTTTCGTAGGTGTCCCGGTTCTCGCGCACCGAGGCGGAATAGGCGGCATTGACGGCGGCGCGGTCGTCCGGATGCACGACTTCGAGAAAGGCCTCGTAGGTGGCGGCGAAGGCCTGCGGCTGGAGGCCGAAAATGCGATAGACCTCGTCCGACCAGGAGAGCTGGTCCTTCACCAAGTCGAGTTCCCAACTGCCCAGATGGGCGATCTCTTGCGCGCGGGCCAGCCGCGTCTCGCTGAGGCGCAAGGCTTCTTCGGCGCGCCGGCGGTCGGCGATTTCCTGCCGCAGTTCGGCGTTGATGTGCTCGGCCTGTTGCCGCGCCTCGACGGCGTCTTCCGTGAGGTTGAGCGAGGCTTGGTTGGACGTCTGCAGGGCCTCGTAGGCGGCCTGAAGGTCGGCGGTGGATTGACGCAGCTTTTCCTCGGCCTGCTTGAGGTCGGTGACATCCGTGTTGGTCCCGAACCACTGCACGACGCGGCCGGCGGCGTCCTTCAACGGGAATCCCCGCGTCAGGAACAGCCGGAAGACGCCGTCGGCGCCGCGCAGCGGGAAGGTCATCTCGAACGGCTCGCTCGTCGCGATGGAGGCTTTCCATCGCTCCAGCACCTTGGGCAACTCGACCGGATCGTGGACGCTCTGCCAGCCCCAGCCTTCCATCTGCTCCGGTGTCGTGCCGGTGTATTGATACCAGCCCTGGTTGTACCAGGAAATCCAGCCGTCGGGATTGCCGATCCAAGCCAGTTGCGGCATGGCGTTGGCCATCGTGCGGAAGCGTTCCTCGCTCTCGCGCAAGGCCGCCTCGGCCTGCTTGCGCTCCGTGATGTCCATGCCATAGATGCGCAGTCGCCGCTGGTCGAGCGTGAGACTCAAGGTCTGGCGATAGCACGCCTCGCCGACGGTGACTTCGCGGGCCAACGGCCCAGGCCTGGAGCGCAACGCCTCGGCCTGTTGCAGCGCGCCGGCCAGCCAAGGATGTGCCCCGCCGCAGCGAGTCAAATCCGGGAACAACCCCTGGATCGTGGGGTTGGCGAACTTCACCTCGCCGCTGGCCAGTTCGATCTCGACAATCGGGTTGGGGTTCTGTTGCGGGAAGGACGCCAGCCACGCCAACTCCACCTCGGCCTGCTTGCGGGCGGTGATGTCCATCACGATCCCCAGCAGACGGACGGGCGCGCCCTGCGCGTCGTAGCTGAACACCGCGCGCGAGGCGACCCAGTGCAAGCTCCCGTCGGGCCACACGATCCGGTAGTCCTCCTCGAACGGCGCCCGCTCGGCCTGGCACCGGCGCAACGCGGCTTTGACCCGCGCCCGATCCTCCGGGTGGACACGGTCGGCCCAATCGGTGTATGTGTAAGGTTGGGAAAGCGTCGTCGTCGTCGTCGTCGTCGTCGTCGTCGTCGTGTCCAAGCCAAAGATCTTCTCGTGTTCCTTGTTCCAAAGGACTTCGCCGGTCGGCACGTTCCAATCAAACAATCCGATGCGCGTGCCGCTCACGGCCAGGGCCAGGCGTTCCTGGCTTTCGCGCAGCGCCTCCTCCGCCCGCTTGCGCTCGGTGATGTCGCGCCAGGCGATGACGCCGCTGACGATCTTGCCGGCCGCGTCGCGAATCGGCGCGGCGTTGCACAGGATGGAAATCCGCCGGCCGTCGGGGTGACCCAGCACCCATTCCTCGCCGACGACCACTTCACCCTTTTGCACGGCGCGAGTCAGCGGCAGATCTTCGTTGCGGGCGCGGGTAACGCCGTCGGCGCAGTAGATGTCCCACGTTTCCGTGTGCTCCCCGACCGGGATGCCCTCGATGACCTCACGCGTCTTGCCCATCAGTTCCCGGCCCGCGCGGCTGACCATGCGGATCGTCACGTCCGGCGCGTCGGCAATCGTGATCCCTTCGGGCACGTGCTCCATCAACGCCGCCAGCAGCCGGTCGCCCGCTTCGGTCCGTTGCTTGGCGGCGGTGGCGTCGCGGGCCAGATTCAACGCGGCCTGCCGGGAACGCTGCAACTGTTCCGCCTGGGTGCGCAACGCTTCCTCGGCCTTTTTGCGCTCGGTGATGTCGTCGAAGAACATCGCTGCGCCGCCATCGGGCGTCGGGTAAATGCGCACCGAGAACCAGCGATTCCACTTCTCGTAAAAGTTCTCCGCATCGGTCGGCACGCGCTCCTTCAGCGTCCGCAGCAGGGCGTGGGTGCCGGCCAGGTCGCGCGTTTCCGGGAATGCTTCGAGCACGTGTTGGCCGAGCAGCGCGTCGGGATCGCGTCCGCCGGCGGCGATCATTTTGCGGGCGGCGTCGTTGAACCCGGCGTACCGCCCGTCCCGGTCAATGATCTGATAGCCCGAAGTGATGCTCGCGAGAATGTCGGTGACGCGCTGCTCCGCTCGTTGCCGCTCGGCGGCGTGCTTGAGTTCCGCCTCGGTGGCGGCGGCCCGGACCTGCGCCGTTTGCATCGCGTCGGCCACCCAGATAGTCAGGGCCGCGCCCGCCAGGAACACGCCCATGATCACCCAGTCGGCCTTGCCCGTCGAGAAGTGGCCGATTGGCTCGAACAGAAAATAGTTCATCGCCAAGACCGACAGCAGCGCCGCGACCATCCCCGGCCCGCGCCCGCCGTACAGCGCCGCCAACACCACCGCCATAAAAAAGAACACGCCCGCGGAGCGCGTTCCCAATTCTTCGGAGAACATCAAACGCGCCGTCAACGCCGCGGCCACAAACACCACGGCCAATCCGTAACGCAACCGTGCGTCTTTCGGCGCGACCGCGAGCGAAATGTCGCGCGCCCCGGATTCACGTTTCGCGGCCAGCGCGGCGATGAACATGTAAATCCCACTGAGGTAAGCCGTGGAGCGGCAGGTCCAGTCCAGCGCCGAATTGAGCGCCGATTCCAGCAGCGCGCCAAACTGTGCGACCGCGATCAGCAGCAGGGCGTAGGCATACCAACGCCCGAAGGCGGACAAAGAGCGGCGGCCCGTCCCCAGCAGCATCGAGGCCGCCAGCACGAACATACCGATGGCCGAGGCAAGCACCAGATGCCGCACCGGGGTCCCGCCCTGCCCTTGCACGAAGAAGACCGGCAGCCAGCCGGCGAACGCCGCCAGCACCAGCAACCCCACGGCGCTGAAGGCCAGCGTATAGCCCAAGCCCAGCCACCACGGCGCGCGAACCATTGGCCGCGACCGCTGCGCGAGGATCGTGCCGGCCAAGTGACATAGCGCCGCCGCCAAGACGCCGAGATTGCTGATGGGGGGAACGAGATTGACATCGCGGGTCAGGAGGGAAGTCGAAACAAAGTGGGCGCCGCCCCAGATCGCCGCGCCGCAGCCCAACAACAACAGGCCCGGCTCCCGGCGGACCAAGAAACTGCGGCCCGCCAGGTACATGATGCACAGCGACGCCAGTGTCCGCGTGAAAAAATTCAGGGTCTGCGCCAGCAGGGGCGCTGGGTATTCGGCGCGCCCGCCCGCCGCCCACAGCGCCAGCACCGTCAGGAAGAGCAGCGGAATCGGCAGCCAGGCCCAGCGTGCCCAGAACGTCTTCATCGGCTGACCTCCGATTCGGCCGGGTTGTCCAACTCGATGATGTAAGGCTCGGGCTGGCCGGCGGCGGCGCAGAGGGCGTTGACCTCTTTCTTCAATTCGATCATCCGCAGTTCCCGGTCCACCATCAACTCGTTGAACTCCGTCAATTCCGCGTTGCGGGCGCGCAGTTGTTCCTCGGCCTGTTTGCGCCCGGCGATTTCCCGTTGGAGTTCGGCGGTGCGCGCCTGGACCAGTTCCTCCAGGTGGTCGCGATGCCGCTCCAGTTCCCGCTCGGCCTGTTTGCGCGCGGTGATGTCCGTCACCGTCAGCCGGCAGCCGTAGCCGGGGCCGTCCTCGACCACGGTGGCTTCGACGAGGACGTCACAAGGGCCGTGGCCGTGCTTGAGCAGCCGCGTTTCACAGGAGCAGCGGCCTTCGTCCGGCCGCAGGTGGCGCCAGAAGACCGCGAATTGCCCGCGGGAATCCGGGACGACATACGGATCGAAGGGCTGGTGGAGGACGCGCTGGCGCTCCAGCCCCAACAGGGCGGCCCCGGCCAGGCTGACTTCGCGGATGAAACCACCCAGGTCGAGCACGAAGTAGCCGACGGGCGCGAAGTCGAAGAGTTCGGCGTATTTGTCCGCTGCTTGCCGGGCTTCGAGGTGGGCGCGCTGCAACTCCTCATTCTGCATCTCCAGCTCGATCTGGTGGACCTGCAGCTCATGGACGAGCGCGCGGGTGTCGGGGTCGTTCAGGGGCAGCTTGGGCGGCGATTGGCGTTCGCGCAGGGTTTCTTCGGCCTGCTGCCGCAGCGCGCGGGCGTCCGGGGAGGTAGGGGGCGGTTGTTTCATGGCGTTAGGTCGCTGGAGTGGCCGAGGTGAGTCCCGTAGCAGCCGA
>JACRJZ010000162.1 GCA_016219875.1 Verrucomicrobiota bacterium
GCTGACGGCGACGACGAACGCCGGTTTCGCCTTTGTGGACTGGACGGAGAACGGGACACCGGTGAGCAGTTCAGCCAGCTTCAGCTTCCCGGCGACGGCGGACCGGACGCTGGTGGCCAACTTCACGCCGCTCTACACCATCGCGGTCAGCGCGCTCCCGGCCAACGGGGGCACGATGAGTGGCGGAGGCACCTTTGCCAGCGGGACGAGCGTGACGCTGACGGCAACGACGAACGCCGGGTTTGCTTTCGTGAACTGGACGGAGAACGGGACGCCGGTGAGCACATCGGCCAGCTTCAGCTTCGCGGCGACGACGGACCGGACGCTGGTGGCCAATTTCACGTCGCTTCACACGATCACGGTGAGCGCGCTTCCAGCCAACGGGGGCACGGTGAGCGGCGGGGGCACGTTTGCCAGCGGGACGATGGTGACGCTGACGGCGACGACGAACGCCGGCTTTGCCTTTGTGAACTGGACGGAGAACGGGACGCCGGTGAGCAGTTCGGCCAGCTTCAACTTCGCGGCGGCGGCGGATCGGACGCTCGTGGCCAACTTCACTCCGCTCTACACCATCACGGTCAGCGCGGCGCCGGCCAACGGCGGGACGACCAGCGGCGGCGGCAGCTATGTGAACGGCTCGAACGTGACGGTCATGGCCGTGGCGAATGTCGGCTACGCCTTCGTGAACTGGACGGAGAACGGGACGCCGGTGAACACCTCGACCATTTTCAGTTTCACGGCCAGGGCCGAGCGGACGCTGGTGGCCAATTTTGTGGCGATCCACTTGATTGCGACCAGTTCGTCGCCCAGCGCCGGTGGAACAACCATCGGTGGGGGCATTTACCACAGCGGCTCGAACGTGACGGTGCTGGCGAGCGCCAGTCCCGGCTATGCCTTCGTCAACTGGACGGAGGACGGCGGGCCGGTGAGCAGTTCGGCCAGCTACAGCTTTCCGGCCACGACGAACCGGACGTTGGTGGCCAACTTCACGCCGCTCTACACCATCACGGTGAGCGCCGTGCCGGCCAACGGGGGCACGGTGAGCGGCGGCGGCGCCTTCCCCAGCGGGACGAGTGTGACGCTGACAGCGGCGACGAACGCCGGTTTCGCCTTTGTGGACTGGACGGAGAACGGGACGCCGGTGAGCACATCGGCCAGCTACAGCTTCCCGGCCACGACGAACCGGACGTTGGTGGCCAATTTCACGCCGATCAACGTCACGCCGCTCTACACGATCACGATCACCGCGTCGCCCTCTGGCGGTGGGACGCTTCGTGGCGGCGGCGATTACACCAACGGCGCTTCGGTCACCGTCGAGGCCACGGCCAACTCCGGTTACGCGTTTGTCAATTGGACAGAGAGTGGCGTGGAGGCCAGCCGCTTGCTCAGCTACGTCTTCACGGCCCGCACGAACCGGACGTTGGTGGCGAACTTTGCGCCGCAGTTGCAGATCGCTTCGGCTGCCCCCAACGCGGTGATGCTTTCCTGGCCGGCGTCGGCGACAGGATACGTGCTGCTGCAAAGCGCCGTGTGCCAAGGGAAGAATTGGGTGGCCACGACCAATGAGGCCAACGTCATCGACGGGCGAAGCCAAGTCACGGTGCCGTCTTCCGGGGGTACTCGTTTCTACCGGTTGCTCCGGCCTTGACCTCACCCCACTGATCAGCCAAGAACACAGCGTCCTTGAATGAAGCTCACCCTCAATCCCGGGCTCGAATGGCACCGGACGAACGGTGCCAAGGAGTCATGCCTATGAATCAACAGAGAACACCCAGCCGCATCCGACCGGGCCTCGTCGTCGTGCTGACTCTCTTGCTGGCGGCCATCGCAGTTCCGGTCTGGATGCAGATGTCCAAGCCATCTTCTGGAAATGACGGCGCGGAATCGACCGGAGGCGAACCGGGAGCGGTCGCGGCATCTGAAGTCGCAAGCACCGCGACGGCGAATGAGAAAGTGCCTGGCGAAAGCGCGGCCGCGGCTGCCCCTGCCTCGCCCGGTCCAGGCGCGCCTCCAACCGTCGCCGCCACGCCAGCGGCTCCTGAAGCAGCGGCCGGTGTGCCGCCGTCGGAATACCAAGGCCGCGTCTCGCAGTTGGCGGGGTTCGCCTACGATCTCTTGGTGAAGCCCGAGGTGCGGGGCGGGGAGAGTCAGTCCAATACCTCTGCGGCCGTCCAGACGCCCGCCGGCGCGCGAAACGCCCGGGTCGGGATGCGGAATTACCAGGAGTCGGATCGCGTTCGCAAAGCTCTGAGTGAAGAACTGCGGAAGATGCGCCGGGCCGCCATCGTGGAGGCCAATCGCCCGGCCACGAACCGCTAGCAGAGCCGATCGGGAAGCCGGTGAAGCGTCTCCGCAAAATTCTGGCACCGTTGAGGCAATTTCAAAACTCGGTAGCAGCCGACGTGAGGAGGCTCAAACTTCAAGGGAAACAGAGCCTCCCCACGTCGGCTGCTACGGTTTTGAATGAGGCTCCGTTACCCGCACTTCCCGCAACAATAGGACGATTCCCGATGGGTGATTAGGAGCCGCGCCGATAGGCAGCGAATGAGGCATCGCTTAAACTCCTCCACAGATGAAGCAAGAAACCGTGAAACGAAAAATGAGCCGAAGCCGTTGGAGCTTCGTCGCCTGTTCGCTCGCGGTGCTGCTGCTGGCGGGCGGCCAGTGGTGCCTCCTGCAATACATCGCCTGGGGGCGCATGATCGTGGTCTATTCCCAGCACGAACCGCTGCTCACGGCGCTGAAGAAAACTTTCGATGGCCGGCACCCCTGTTCGCTCTGCTTGCAGGTCCGCGTGGGTCAGCAGGAGGAACAGCAGAAAGGCCAGCGGCTCCCCTTGGAGAAGCCGGACAAAACGCCGGAGCTTTTTTGTGACGCGCGCCTCGTGACGGCGCCTCCTCCTCCCCTGGACGTTTTCAACGCTCCGGCCTGGCCGACAGATTCTTGTTCGGACTACACCGAGTCCCCTCCTTCTCCCCCTCCACGCCGCGCCGCCGGAGTGCTGTAGCCTGGGCTTCCGCCTTGGTACCGGCCCCAGAACGGCCCGCCAGAGTGGAAGAACGTTCGGCAATTTCCCGGCTACAGTGTCCTCCGGCCAGCCTGCGGCAACCGGCGTTTTGTCGCGCCGGTTGCCACTTCCACCGCGAACGGGCGCTCTGAACGGAAAGCCTCTTGCGGTGTGCGGATGGGTCTGCGGCTTCAGAGGATCCACCGCTGGAGAGGGACGAGCTGGCCAGGACTTCATCCAACCTTCCGACCGCGGTCGGAATCCCCCTCATGGAAAAACCGGGAATCACTCCCACAGAGCCGCACCAATGAAACCTTTTGTCCGAGAGGACTGAAATCTGAAAGCTATGAAAAGAAAGATTCTGAGAAGAGCACTCGCTGCCTTCACGCTGATCGAGTTGCTGGTGGTCATCGCGATCATCGCCGTGCTGGCGGCGCTGCTGCTGCCCGCTCTGGCCAACGCCAAGCAGCGCGCCAGTTCGGTGCAATGCCTGAGCCAGATGCGCCAGATTGGGCTGGCCACCGTGCTCTACGCCGACGACAACGACGGGTTCCTCCCCCGCAGCTCCCATTCGGCGATGGCCAACGGGCAATTGCCGTGGGGCTACGCCCTGGTTCCCTACGTGCAGTCCAAGAGCTTCACGCGTCCGGACGCGCTCTGGACCAATCTGTTCAACAGCCTCTACCGCTGCCCCAAAGACCCGCGGCGCAGCTCCGATTGGAGCTATGGCAAGAACGTTTATATGGAGCTGTCGGCGCAGGAAACCGGCGGCCCCACCTGGCAGCGGATGGAACAAATCCAGCACCCAGCAGGCACAGTGCTCTACGCGGAAAAGCTCGGCGGCTCCATGGCCGACCATTTCATGGCGCAGTTCTGGGCCGACGGCGGCCAGCCGGAAGTGGACAAGACCCGGCACCTCAAAAAATCCAACTACATCTTCTGCGACGGCCACGCGGCCGGTCACCGGTTCGAGGACACCTTCGACCCCGCCAGACGCATCGACAATTGGAACCCTGAAACTGCCCGCTGAACGCGGACGACTCAAACCTTCAACTTTCAACCCAGCAAACCTAGGAAACCGAAATGAAAACAACTTTGAAAAACCAACTCCTGTGCCTCTGCCTGGCCGCAGTGGGCGCCGGGGTTGTCAGCCCTGCCAACAGTCAAAACATCATCGTCAAACCCGTCCGCGGCGGCGGCATGAACACCAATCTGCCCCCCATGATTCACGTGGACATCTTCTACGACTACGGGGCGAACCAGATGCATGCCGTGCTCGACACGAACTACGGCGCCCCCAAGCTGGTGCCGCTGCCACCGGGTTACACGTTCGACTCACGCTCGAACTATGCGGCGGCTCTTTCCGGCAAGGCCTACAACTTCCAGTACGCTTGGAACCCAGGCGGCGTCTTCTCACCTCCGGCGGGCGCAGCCGTCTGGATCGAGCGGCTGGACGCTTCGCCGGGCCTGGAGAATTACGACGGACCCGGCAACAAGATGGAAAATCCGCCGCGGCCCTACACGCAAATCTTCGCCACCAACGGCGCGATTTGGAAATGGTACGGCCGCATGGCGCACAACGCCTTTGCGATCCTGAATCCAACCACCAGCGAGTTGAGCGCGCGGTTCCGCGTGTACTTCGGCGACGCCGTGACCGGCTCGCCCGAGGCCTACACGAACTACGGCGACGCGACCGTGACCCTGCCGTTGACCGTGGACCCGGTCCTGCTCGTCAAGCCGGTGCGGGGCGGCGGCACCAACACCAACCTGCCGCCCATGATCCACGTGGATATTCTCTACGACGCCGGGTCGAACCAAATGCACGCCGTCCTCGACACGAACTACGGCATCCCGAAGTTGGTGCCCTTGCCGGCGGGCTACGCCTTCGACGCGGCCTCGAACTACGCGGTCCTGAACGGGAAGGCGTACAATTTCCAATACGCTTGGAACCCCGGCGGAGTCTTCTCGCCGCCCGCGGGCGCGGCGGTTTGGGTGGAGCGTTTGGACTTCTCGCCGGGCTTGGAGAATTACGACGGCCCCGGCAACAAGATGGAAAATCCGCCGCGGCCCTACACGCAGATCTTCGCCACCAACGGCGCGATCTGGAAATGGTACGGCCGCATGGCGCACAACGCCTTCGCCATCCGCAACCCCGTCACCAACGTCGTGACGGCCGAGTTCCGCGTGTTCATCGGCGACGCCGTGACCGGCTCGCGCGAGGCCTACACCAACTACGACGACGCGATCGTGAAGCTGACGCTCACCGTCGATCCGGTGTGGCCGCCAGCCACCTGGACCTTCGGTGCTTTCGGTGAAACCAACGATGCGCCGCTCTGCCTCCTTAACGCCGACCAGATCGCCACCAACGTCGGCGCGGTCATGAACCTGCGTCTCCTCACCAACGGGCCGTTCGCCAGCCTCTACGAAGGCGGCCTCCAGACGGTGACAGTGCCGGCCACGACCAACAACGGCGGCCCCGCGCCCAATCACGCGGCCCTCGGTTCGTGTCTGGCGCTGCAGCTTGTCGAATTGTCCGGCCCGTCCGGCGCGAGCCTGGGCTTCTGGGATGTGGGTGATTTCGCTCCGCGCTTCAGCGTGTCCGTGGGCGAGCGCGCCGGGGTCAACCAGTTCCCGCTGAGCGAAAATCGCGGGGTCGCCGGCACCGATCCTTACGCCTGGCTGCTGGGCCGGCACTTCACGGCGAACAAGCCGGGGCTTTACTGCTTGGGTTTTCGCGTGAAGGACATTTCCACCAACGGCCCCGACGGCGGGGCGCTTCATCCAACCTCAGAGTTGTGCCGAGTTTATCTCCAAGCCGGCCTGACCATCAACGCGGTCGTGCCGCAGACGTCGTCGTTCACGACGGTCTTCGGAGGCGAGCCGGGCCGGACGATCTACCTCGAACGTTCGGCCTCGCTGGGTGCCGGCGCTTCTTGGGAAACCGTGGCTGGCCCGCTCTGCGGTGACGGTTGTCTGCAGAGCCTGACCGATCCGTCCATCAACGATCCGCGGTCCTTCTACCGGTTGCGGACCACCGTGCCTTGAGGCTGCCATGAAAATCAGCCCGTTCTTCTTCGCCTTGGTTCTGGCGTGCTGGTCTGCTGGTTCCGCCGCCCAGGCGCAAATTTACGTCACGCCGAAAATGGGCGGCGGCCAGGTGGCCGCGGACATGGTTCACATTGACCTCTACTACGACGATGTGGCGAACCAGTTCCAGGCGCACATTGACACCAGTTTCGGCACGCCGGAGTTGCGGGCCTTGGAGCCGGGCCAAGCCTTCGACCCGCAGGCCAACTACGCCGTGCTCAACGGCAAAGCCTACAACTCCCAGTATGGCTGGAACGCCGGCGGGTTCTTCACGATCCCGCCCGGCGCAGCCATCTGGATCGAACAGACCAACTGCTCGCCGGGGCTGGAGATTTACCAGGACTGGGGCCGGCTGGGCAGCTACACACCCATCTTCGGCACCGCGGGGTCGTCGCGACTGTGGAAGTGGAGCGGGGTGATGGTCCACAACACCTATGCGGTGTTCAATCCGACCCGCCACCGGTTCTTCGCCGACTATCACATCTACTTCGGCGACGCGAACACCGGCTCCCGCGCGAACTTCACTCATCTGGGCGACACGACCGTCCACTTGGAATGGACCACGGTGCCGGTGGAAGACCCGATGACTTTCAAGTTCGGGGCCGTCGGTTCGACCAGCGCCGCTCCGTTGTGCTTCCTCAACAGAGAGCAGTTTGTCACGAACACGGAATTCGTCGTGAACCTTCGTTACACGAACGCCGGCCCCTGGGCCACTCAGTTCGGGTGCGGTATCCCGATGCTCGCGGTGGCCGCCACCGCCACCAACGGCGGGCCGATCACGAACCACGCCGTCCTCGGTTCCTGCCTGGAGCTTCAACTGACGTCGCTGGCTGGTCCGCCGCAGGCGAGTCTCGGTTTTTGGGAAGCAGGCGATACCCAGCCGCGGTTCAGCGTGCTGGCGGGTGAAGTCGCGGGCACGAATCGTTTCTGTCTCAGTGAGAGCGGAGGTGCATCGGGCGCCGACCCGTTTGGCCGCATCTCGGGACGGAACTTCACCGTCAGCCAGCCGGGGCTTTACTGTCTGGGCTTTCGGCTCCTCGATACGTCCACCAACGGCGTCGGAGGCGGCCCGCTTCATGCGCCGTCGGCGAACTACTACGTGTATTTGCAGGCGGGTTTGACCGTGGCCTCCTGGTCCCGGCAAGGCCCGTCCATGACGGCCAGCTTCGGCGGCGAACCGGGCCAGACGTTCTACCTGGAACGCGCGCCGGGGCTCGGGCTTTCCAACCAGTGGCAGACCGTCGCTGGACCGCTGGCTGGAACCAATCGCCTGCAGTCGCTGGTCGATGCCACCGCCACCGGATCGCAGGGCTTCTATCGGTTGAAAGCACAATCGCCATGAAACGAACTCCCCATCGCGCTGGGCTGCACCAAACTCGTAGCGCAGACTTTCCAGTCTGCTGTATCGCCGGTTTTCCAACCGGCGAGCGTTGGAAGAGGCCAGCCGGCTGGAAGTTTCACGGCCTGGCCGACTGCAAGTCGGCGCTACGGCAGGTTGAAAACCTGCGCTACCCGGTGCGCCGGGCGGGAGCTTGATGCAGCCCATCGCGCCGGCGAGAAAGCCGATGATTGCATTTCAGTTCAAAGCTTGAATAGAGTGCCACGACGGCCAAAGGCGCCCAAAGGCCACTCGAATAAATGATCGACCCATAACACGTCGCATGAAAATGAACACAAAGACTCTGTCGCTTCTCCTGGCCATCCCGATCCTCGGGGCGATCGGCTACGCCGTCTGGCGGAGCTTGCCGAACCAAGCCCATCAGGCCGGAGGACGCAAGATCCTCTTCTACCAAGACTCGATGCACCCGTGGATCAAGTCCGACAAACCCGGCAAATGCACGGTCTGCAACATGGATTTGACGCCCATCCCCGAAGGGGAGAAGGGCTTTGGGGTCAGCGACGGGACGGTGGTGCTCAGCTCGAACAGCGTCACCGTGCTGCACGTCCAGGCCGAGGAAGTCAAGCGCCGGCCGCTGTACCGGACGCTGCGCGTGGCTGGCACGCTGGAGGCGGATGAGGGGCGCAAGGCCATCATCGCCGCCCCGGCGCCAGCCCTCGTCGAAACCGTGTCGGTGAACTACACCGGAGCAGAAGTCGAGCATGGTCAGACCCTGGTGACGCTGTTCAGCCCTGATTTGTCACAGAAGAGCCGGTATCTGCGGGCCGCCACCACCCTCAGCAACACGCTGTCGCAGACCAAGGGCCGGTCGGACTTTTTTTCCGCCAACCTGCTGGCTCCGCTGTCCGGGACTGTCACCGAGCGGGCCGTGGTTCCAGGGCAATACGTCGTCGAGGGCGAGAAACTCCTCACCATCGTGGATGCGTCGGTCCTGTGGTTCCGTTTTGACGTTTATGAGCGGCAGTTGCCGTGGTTCCAGACCGGACAGCGGATTGCGGTGCAAGTGCCGGCCGTGCCCGGGACGGTCTTCCCGGCCGTCATCTCGTTCATCGAACCGACCATTAACGACGCCACCCGCACGGTCAAAGTGCGCGCCGACATCAAGAACCCGATCGTGGGGACCAACGGCCACCCGCAACGCCTGCTGCGGTTCGGCATGTATGCCGAGGCCGTCGTGCGGGCGCAAATCCCCAACGTGCTGGCCGTGCCGCGCGCGGCCGTGCTCTTGCCCGGCGGGGCCGCCTACGCCTACGTGGAAGAGAGCGAGGGGGCTTACGAGCGGCGCCGCGTCCAATTGGGCCGCCAGGGCGATGACGTTTGGGAAGTGCTGGACGGATTGGATGAAGGGGACCGCGTGGTCACCTCCGGCAATGTCCTGATCGACGCGCAAGCCCAGTTCAATCAGAGCGGGCCGTCCGACGGCGCGGCCACGGACGCCGTCGCGTCAGCCGAACCCGCGGAGGCCCCGATGATGGTCCACACGGGCCTGGACCACCCCGCCGCCCCGGCCGCCCATGACAGCGCCGCTTCGGGCCCCAGCCGCACCCCGGCCCAGGAAGCGGCCCTCACGAATTTCCTGGCCGTGGCGGACGGCATCAGCCAGGCGCTGGCGGCCGACAACCTGGGCCAACTGAAACAGCACTTGGCCTTGCTGCCCAAGGTCGTTCCTTCTTTGTCGAAGGAACTGGGCGCCGAGGAATCCTGGCGTGGCCTGCTGCAGCGCCTCAGCGCCACCGCGCAATGGCCCGCGCCGGCAGACCTGGCAGGGGCGCGCAAATCGTTTCTGCCCTTCAGCACCAACGTCGTCGCGTTGGTGCAACAACTGCGCGGACAGGAGCAGACCTTCCGTTCGCTCAAGGTTTACCACTGCCCCATGGCGCCGAAGCCGGGGCTTTGGTTTCAGGCCAAAGGCCCTTTGCGCAACCCCTATTACGGCGCGGAGATGCTCACTTGCGGCGAAGAGGTCCGGCCCGTGCTCGTGAAGACGCCCCCCCCGAGCGAAGCGCCGATGGCGCCGGTCCACTCGGCGACCACGCAATTGGCCGCCGCCACCGCACCAACGCCGCCATCCGGGCCGACCGTCAACCCGCGGACAGGCAGCCGGGCGGATCGCCTCTACGGGAACACCGCCAGAGTCGAGGAAATGCGGGCGAAGCGTTGGGCGGCCATGGCTGCCGCCAACACACGGAACATGGCGGACTTGAACACGGTCGTCGCCAATCAACCCCCGCAGGAATCGGCGGACGCCGGCATGGGTCTGTCCGCGGCGAAGCCCGGGGCCACCAACCCCGCGAGCATCCTGCCCCTCATGCCTCGCGAGCGCCAAGTGATCGAAGAGTTTGTCGCGACTGTCGATGGCTTGAGTTTGGCCCTGGCCTCGGACGATCTCGAGAAGTTTAACCGGACTGCCTCGAAGCTCCCCGGCTTGTCCACCGCGCTCACGTTGGAGTTCCGCGCCTATCATCGTTGGGGCAAACTCGTGGAGCGGATCGTCGCCACCAGCACGCACCCTCAAGCCAAGAACCTGGACGAGGCCCGCAAATATTTCGTCCGGTTCAGCGCGGCCACCGTCGAGTGGGTGAAGCAGCTTCGGAAAGAGGAGCGGGCGTTTGCCACGTTGAAGGTTTATCACTGTCCCCAAGCGCCCGCGCCCGGGCTGTGGATCCAGGCCCAAGGCCCGCTCCGCAATCCGTTCTGCGGGGCGGCGATGCTGGAGTCGGGCAACGAAGTGCCGCCGGAAACCGGCACCGAAGAGCGGAAAGCCGCCGCGTCGGAAGCCAAGGGCGCCTCTCCGGGGACTCCCGCGCCGGCAGCGACGGCCGCCGGTTCCCCGACGCAAAGCTCTGCCAACGCTCCCAAGCCGAGCACGAGCACGGCGGTTCCGCAGAAAGCCGCGGAGCCGACGCCGTCTGTCGCGCCGGCCGCAAGTGCTCAGCCGGGGCTGACTCCCGTTCAGCGCCAAGCGTTGCAGTCCTTCCTGGCCGTGGCCGACGGCATCAGTCAGGCGCTGGCCGCCGACAATCTGGCGCAATGGAAGAAAGAAGCGGCGAAGCTCAGCGCCGCCTTCGGCGCCTTGACCGATGCGCTGGGGGCGAGCCATCCGTGGCGCGAGGCCTTGCAGAAGAGCGCCCCGGCAGGCTCGTGGGAAAAGGCGGCCGACTTGGCCGCCGCGCGAAAGGAGTTTCTGCCGTTCAGCACAAGCGTGGTCGCGCTGGTCACAGACTTGCGGAAGCAGGACGCGGCCTTTCAGTCGCTCAAGATTTACCAATGCCCCATGGCCCCGAAGCCGGGGCTTTGGTTCCAGGCGAAAGGCCCGTTGCGGAACCCTTACTTCGGGGCGGAAATGCTCACCTGTGGCAAGGAGGTCAAGCCGTGATTGCCCCGCGCGCCTGTCCCACGCACTCACTCAAGTCCCACGACCTCCCCATAAGCCTCTGCGCAGATTTAGGGCGGAACGCAGAGACGAAGCATGTTTTGGGAAATGAGCCGATTTCAAAGGCCCTTCGCAGCCGATGTGAGGAGGCTCCATTCAGAGGTCAGAGGTCAGAGGTCAGAGGTCAGTCAGAAGAGTCAGAGCCTCCTCACGTCCAGGACTGCATCAAGCTCCCGCCCGGCGCACTGGGTAGCGCAGGTTTTCAACCTGCCGTAGCGCCGACTTGCAGTCGGCCAGGCCGTGAACCTTCCAGCCGGCTGGCCTCTTCCAACGCTCGCCGGTTGGAGAACCGGCGCTACGGCAGACTGGAAAGTCTGCGCTACGAGTGCTCTCGAACCGAACTTGATGCAACCTTGCCTCCCGTCGGCTGCTCCAGTTTTGAAATCGCCTCACGTGAATCGACCTTCCACTCTGAATCCCAGTGGAGGCGCTGGCTGCACGCCGCAATCAGGAGCGCCCTATGATCAACCGCCTCATTGAATGGTCCCTCCGCAACCGCTTCCTGGTGGTCTGCGGCGCTTTGGCCTTGGTCGGGTGGGGAATCCATGCCCTCTACCACACGCCGGTCGATGCCATCCCCGACCTGAGCGAAAACCAAGTGATCGTGTTCGCCGACTGGGCGGGGCGCAGCCCGCAGGAGGTCGAGGACCAAGTGACCTATCCGCTCTCGGTCAACCTGCAAGGCTTGGCCGGTGTCAAGGCCGTGCGCGCCACTTCGATGTTTGGCTTCACGTTCATGACGATCATCTTCGAGGATGACATCGACAATTACTTCGCCCGCACCCGCGTGCTGGAGCGGCTGAATTACTTGGGCGACCAACTGCCGGCCGGCGTGGTGCCCAAGCTTGGCCCGGACGCCACAGGACTGGGTTGGGTTTACGAATACTACCTCGACGTGGACCCGACCCAGTCGCCCAAGGGCGGCTACGACCTCTCGCAACTGCGCGCGTTGCAGGACTGGTTCGTCCGCTATCAACTCAACGCGGTCGCCGGCGTGGCCGAAGTCGGCAGCATCGGCGGCTTCGTGCGCCAGTATCAGGTCGAAGTGTCGCCCACGAGAATGCGCGCGCGCCAGGTGTCGCTGAAAGACGTGTTGGAAGCCGTGGAGCAGAGCAATCTCAATGTCGGCGGCAAGGTCATCGAGGAAAGCGGCATGGAATTCGTGGTGCGCGGCCTGGGGCTGGTGAATTCCGCGGCGGACGTGGAAAGCATCGTGCTGAAGGAAAGCGGCGGCACGCCGGTCTATTTGCGCGACGTAGCCACGGTGCAACTCGGCGGCGACTTCCGGCGCGGGGCGCTGGACGTGAACGGGCGCGAAGTGGTGGGCGGGGTCGTGGTCATGCGCACGGGGGAGAACGGCCTGGCGGTCATTCGCCGGGTCAAGGAGAAGATCGCCCAGATCGCGCCCAGCCTGCCGCCGGGCGTCAGCATCAAGCCGTTCTACGACCGCAGCACGCTGATCGAGCGGACCATCGAGACTCTCAAGCGGGCGCTCAAGGAAGAGATCATCTTGGTCGCGCTGGCGCACATCGTTTTTCTGTGGCACTTCCGCAGCATTCTGATCGTCACGCTGCCCCTCCCGGCGTCGATCTTGATTTCCTTCATCCTCATGAAGGGGTTTGGCATCACCTCGAACATCATGTCCCTCAGCGGCATTGCCATCGCCATCGGCGTGCTGGTGGATGCGGGCATTGTGATGACGGAAAACGTCATCCGGCATTGCGAGCGCAAGGAAACGAAGCTGCGCCGCCGCCTCACGCCTCCTGAAGTCTGGCAAGTCACGCTGGAAGCCGCCCAGCAGGTGGGACGCCCGATTTTCTTCGCCATGCTGATCATCATTCTGGCCTTCGTGCCGGTGTTCACGCTGGTGGGCGAGGAGGGCAAGCTGTTCCACCCGCTGGCCTTCACGAAGACCTTTGCCATGATCGGCGCGACGTTCCTCGCGGTCACGATCGTGCCGGTCCTTTGCACCTTGTGGGTGCGCGGGCCGTTCCGCCGCGAAGAAGACAACTGGCTGATGAAGCGGTTGCTCGCGGTGTACCGGCCGGCGCTGGACTGGGCCTTGATGCATCGGCGCCTTGTCCTGGGCAGCGCGGCGGCGCTGCTGGCGCTCGCCTTCGTGCTGGCCTTTGGCCTGCCGCGGCCGGTGGTCCGCACCCTCGAAGCGTGGCGATGGGACGGCGCGGCCAAGGTCGCACGCGGCATGGGGAGCGAGTTCATGCCCACGCTGAACGAGGGCAGCCTGCTGTTCATGCCGGTGTTGCTGCCCAGCACGTCGCTCACCGAGATCAAGCGCCTCATCGCCTGGCAGGACCAGGTCATGAAACAGGTGCCGGAAGTGCAATCTGCCGCCGGCAAGCTCGGCCGCGCCGAAACCGCCACCGACCCGGCGCCCGTCGAGATGATCGAAACCACCATTGAGTTGAAGCCCGAATCCGAGTGGCGTCCCGGCATGACCCAGGAGAAACTGATTGCCGAGCTGACCGAGAAAATCAGCCAGGTGCCCGGCTGCGTGCCGGGTTTCCTGCATCCGATCGAAGGCCGCATTCTCATGCTCAGCACCGGCATCCGGGCGCAAGTCGGTCTGAAGATTCTTGGCGACAACCTTGACGCGCTCCAGAAGAAGGCCTTCGAGGCCGAGAAGATCATCCAGAAAATCCCCGGCGCGGCCGGCGTGGCGCCGTCGCGGGTTCAGGGCAAGCCCTACCTGGAGATCGAAGTGGACCGTGTGGCGATGGCCCGCTACGGCTTGCGCGCACAGGATGTGCTGGACGTGGTGGAAACGGGCCTCGGCGGCAAGAACGTCACCACCACCATCGAAGGCCGGCAGCGCTTCCCGATTCAGGTCCGCTTCCAGCGCGACGACCGGGACGACATCGGGAGGCTCGGGGACGTGCTGGTGTTCTCGCCTTCGGGCAAGGTGATTCCGCTTGGGCAGGTGGCGAACATCAAACGCGTCGTCGGTCCCAGCGAAGTGCCCAGCGAGAACGGCCGGCTGCGGGCCTTCGTGCAAATGAACGTGCAAGGCCGCGACCTGGGCAGCTTCATGAAAGAAGCCCGCGAGAAGATCGCGAGCGAGCTCAAGCTGGCGCCGGGCATGACCCTGGAGTGGAGCGGGCAGTATGAAAACCAGCTCCGCGCCCAGCGCACGCTCTCGATCATTGTGCCGACCGTGTTCGCCATCATCTTCATGCTGCTCTTCATGGTCTATCGCTCAACCAAGGAAGCCGCCCACGTCATCCTGGCGATCCCCTTCGCGCTCAGCGGCGGCGTCTTCCTCCAGTTCCTGCTGGGCTACAACTTCAGCGTGGCCGTGTGGGTGGGCTACATCGCGCTGTTCAGCACGGCCATCGAGACGGGCATCGTCATGGTGGTGTATCTCGAAGAAGCCCTGGCCAAGAAACGGGCGGAACGCGGCGCGGCGTTCAACCACGACGACCTCCTCCAGGCCGTGAAGGAAGGCGCGCTGCTCCGGCTGCGGCCCAAAATGATGACCGTGGCCACCACCGTGGCGGCGCTGCTCCCGATCATGTGGAGCACCAGCACCGGCTCGGAAGTCATGCGGCCCCTGGCCACGCCGGTCGTCGGCGGCATGGTGAGCAGTTTCCTGCACATCCTCATCGTGACCCCGGTGCTGTTCACCTGGCTGCGCGAACGCGAAATCAGGCGGGAAAGTGTGCTGGCCAGGTGACGCCAAGGCTGCATCAAGCTCGGTTCGGGAGCACTCGTAGCGCAGACTTTCCAGTCTGCCGTAGCGCCGGTTTTCCAACCGGCGAGCGTTGGAAGAGGCCAGCCGGCTGGAAGCTTCACGGCCTTGCCGACTGCAAGTCGGCGCTACGGCAGGTTGGAAAACCAGCGCGCTACCCGGTGCGCCGGGCGGGAGCTTGAGGCAACCCTGAGATGACGCCGCCCGTCGCGTCCGTCACTTCGCCTTCACGTCGTAGCACAAGAGCACATCCTGATCGCGGATGTAGAGCCGGCCATTCGCCACGACAGGATGTGGCCAAGTTTCCTTGCCGCTCAAGTCCGGCGGATTGAAGCGGCCCTTCTCGCGGTAGCCGTCAGGCGTGGCTTCGACCAGCGCGATCGTGCCCCGGCTCTTGTCTTCGGAGCGGAGATAGAGATGTCCGTCCGCGCACGTCACCGCGCCTTTGCCGACGCCGCGGTGGCTCCAGAGGATCTTGCCCGTCTTGAGTTCCATGCAGACCCAACCGCGGCTGTCCGAGTGGCCGTAGAGGCAGTCGCCCACCCGCAACACGCCGCCGTGATGATTCGCCAAATCCGTGTTCGCATAGACTTGCCCGGCCTCGAAGTTTCCGCCCGTCGCCGTCACCTTGAACAGATTGCAGCCGACGCCGTAGCCGGAAGTCACAAAGACGTGGTTGTCGTGGAAGATGGGCGTGGGCACGACCGCTGTCTTGCCGGGCCGGTTCGCGCGCCAGAGGACCTTGCCGTCTTCTGCCGCGAGACCGACGACGCTGGCTGGAGTGAGTTGGATGTATTGCCGCCGACCGCCGATCATCGCCGCGATGATTGAGGAATAGTGCGCGGAGTCGGTGAAGTCGGCGCTCTGCCAAACGACTTCGCCGGTAGCTTTGTTGAAGGCCACCACCGCGCCTTTGCGTCCGCCTGGGGTGCAAAGGACTTTGTTGCCATCGACCAGCGGCGATTCTGAGTATTGCCAGCCCGGTACGCCGCCGCCGAATTCCTTGGTCACGCTATGCCGCCATCGCTCCTGGCCCGAGGCGGCGTCCACGCAAACCAGTTCGCCCCATTGGCCGAGCGCATACACCAGGCCGCCATCGACCGACGGCGTGCAGCGCGTGCCGGCCGGCCCGCCGCCGGGCTTGCCGATAGGCGCGGAAGTCCACAGCACTTTGCCGTCGCGCTCCGCCAGCGCGAGGACGTGGCCCGCCGCGGCGCTGTCGCCCATCGTGAACACGCGGCCTTCCGCGACGGACACGCTGGAGAAGCCTTTGCCCAGCCCCGTCGCTCTCCACGCCAGCGACGGGCCGTCGGCGGGCCACTGCCGGAGCAAGCCGCTTTCGTGCGCCACGCCGTCGCGGTTCGGCCCGCGCCACTGCGGCCAGTCGCCGGCGCTGGCCAGGCCAGCCAGGGAAAGGGTGAGAAGGACTGCGCCAGGGCCGCCGAGGAGGGAAGGTCGTGTCATAGAAAAACAGTTGTGTTTGCCGCCGCTTGCTTATCGGAGCCGGACCTCCCGTGCAACCTGAAAACCAAGGCTCGAAAGAGGTGATTTCAAAACCCCGTAGCAGCCGACGTGAGGAGGCTCTGTCTGAGGGTTGAGAGTTAATAGTTGAGAGTTGAGAATCGGCAGATTTGAGCCTGCCAAGGAACGGAGCGCGGCTGTGTCCGCCGGACCAGCCGCAGCACCAACCCAGGCGCGGGGCGTGGGAGCCTGTCCGAGCTTCGTCCTTTGGAGCGTGCTGCGGCTGGGTTTTCGACCACAGCCACGCTCCGTTCCTTAGCCCGATGCAGCCACCGTCGGCAGTTGCTCCGACTCTCCTCACGTCGGCTGCTACAGTTTTGCAGGAAGCTCCGGATTTCGGATTTCACGCTGGAGCGCCTTCGCCAAGGCCGCGACGCGCCGGACATCGACCGGGTTCATCAGCTTGCCGTCCTTCTTCAGCGAACTGCCCACGATCGCGCCGTTCACGAACGGCAGGAACGGCCCGACGTTCTGCACGGTCACGCCGCTGCCGAGCAAGAGCCGGGCGCCGGGACACGCCGCGCGCACCCGGCGGACGTCTTCCAGATCGGTGGCCACCCCGGTGCCGGTGCCGGACACGATCAAGGCATCCGCCAGACCGCGCTCCAGCGTGTCGCGCGCGGCCTGTTCGATGGGGCAGCCACCCAGAGGCACGGCATGTTTGACCTGCACGTCCGCCAGGACCATCGCTGCGGGGCAGAGGCGGCTCCGCGTCCGCAACGTTTCGTAGGCGTTGCCCTCGATCAAGCCCTGGTCGGTGAGCATGACGCCGGAATGAACGTTCACGCGCAAGAACGCGCCGCCGCAGGCCGCGCACAAACCCACGCCGGCCCGCGCGTCATTGCGCAGAACGTTGAAGCCCATCGGCAGCGCGACGGCATCACGAATGGCGGCGGCCACCCGCGCCATGCTGGCGACAACCTCCGGCGTGACGGCGCCGCACGTGAAGGGCACGTCGTGGAAATTCTCGATCACCAGCGCGTCCGCGCCACCGCGAGCGTAGGCCACGGCATCACGCACCGCGTGCCGGACCACCGCATCCGTGTCTCCGCCCCAGCGTGGCGAGCCGGGCAGCGGGAGCAGATGCACGGTGCCGAGGAACCACTTGCGGTCGCCTGTCAGAAAGGAACTCATAGGCGGTGTGCTAGCACAGGGAAAGCGGGATTCAAGGCTAGATGTCCGCGTATCTCGCGAGGTCCCCAAACAAAACTCTTGTCGTCCGTTTTTGACGCTGGTTAGATGCGGTCCCGCGAGCCGACCGGTTCGTCCGTGCCAGAGTAGCTCAGGGGTAGAGCAGAGGACTCATAAGCCTTTGGTCGGGGGTTCAATTCCCTCCTCTGGCACCACTTTATTTCCGGACGAAATCCGCCGTCACTCCACGACGGTCGTGTCCATGTCCGGCGTGAAGAAGAGGATGCGCCCGCAGTTCGGGCAGGCGACGACCTCCTGGCCCGCCTGGCACGAAACCACAGTCTGGCGCTGCAACTGCATATGGCAGCCGCCGCAGACACCGCGCTGGATGCCGACGACGACGTTGTTGCCCTTGCTCTTGAACAGCCGCTCGTAGCGCAGGCGCACCGGCTCGTCCACCGCGGCGGCCAACTGGTTGCGGCCCGCTTCCAGGGCCGAGAGTTGCTGCCGCAGTTCGTCTTCGCGTTTCGCAATCTCCGCCAGGCGGCCTTCGACGAGCTTCTTGGTTTCCTGAGCTTCGTGGTTGCTCAAGGTCGTTTCCCTCTGGGCCACGTCCCCTTGCTCCATCAATTCGAGGATTTGGTCCTCCAACCCGCTGATGGTTGCCTTGCAGGTGTCGATCTCGTGCGTCAAGGCGCGGTATTCCTCGTTCTTGCGGGTCTGGAATTGCTGGAGGGAATACTTCTCAATGAGTTGCTTCTGCGCCTCGACGTCGAGCTCGAGCTTCTTGCGGTCGGACTCGATGTGTTTGGCCTGGAGCCGGACGGCGTCGAGTCGGGCCTGGGTTCCGGCGGCTTTGGTGGTGTAGGTGTGGCGCTCCGGTTCGAGACGGCTCAGTTCCTCGCGCACCTGCATCAATTTGCGGTCGCGATCCTGAAGGGCCAAGAGATTCTTGATGACGTCCAGCATGATTCTTCCGGTTCAGTGGGGCGCAAGGTATCGGTCGCATTTTGGCAAGTCAATGCGCGTTCCAAAAGGCAGCAGCAACGCCACGGTGGAGCCTTATGAAAACGGGCACGGCTCTTTCCGGCGCGTTTGGTGGGCGGGAAAGCCGCGGACAGGAACAGCGCGAAGCTGGCCCGGCGAGAGGCCCAGGGCCGGCTATTTCTGGACCACGAAGTCCACGACGAACACGTCTTCCAGAAACGGGCCGAGGAGCTTGCCGAATGCCTTGTGGTCCGGGTGGACGAGATAGGCATCGCGATCCTTCTCACTGTTGAAGCTGAGAATCCAGCAATGCGTGAAGCCCTTGTTCAACTTCTCCGGGCTGACGTTCGTGCCCCACTCCAGCGATTTGATCTGGGCAATCTTCTTCTTCAGGCCGGCGAAGGCAGCCTCGACCTTCTTGATGTCGTCCGCGGTGGCGGTGCTCTTGAACTTGAACGAGACGACGTGTTGCACCTTTTGCGCGGCGGACGCGGTAAGAGTCATGCCGGCCAGGACGGCGGCGCAGAGGAGGGTGGTCAATATTTTCATGGTTGGTTCTGTTTTTCGGCGGCGTAACGTAGCGTCCCGATCACCACGCTGCAAGCGTCCGGCGCATGAACTGCAACGCAACTCCGCATCGTGCGGCCTTGCCACGGCCGGCACTTCCCGCTTGCACTTTCCGCAGGCAAATGACCTGATGAGCAAAAATCAGCCCGGCCGCCAAGCGCGAACGGATCGCGTGGCCGCACTACCGCCGGTCTGGCAAAGATACGAAACGGTCTATGCACAAACGAACATCTGCCTTTTCTCGCACGCTCGGCTTGGCCACTGCCGTCTCCGCGGTTTGGGTGCTGGCGGGCTGCGGCCCCAAAGAACCCGCCCCACCCGCCACGCCCGGAAAACCCCGCGTCGCCCTCGTCATGAAATCGCTCGCCAACGAGTTCTTCCTCACCATGGAAAACGGCGCGCGCGCCCACCAGAAGGCCCACGCTGCCGACTACGACCTCATCGCCAACGGCATCAAGGACGAACTGGACGTCAGCAAACAGGTTGAACTGGTTGAGCAGATGATCGCGCAGAAGGCCGACGCCATCGTCATTGCCCCCGCGGACTCGAAAGCCCTCGTCCCCGTCTGCAAGAAGGCCCTGCAGGCCGGCATCATCGTCATCAACATCGACAACAAGTTCGACGATGCCGTGCTGGCTGCCAGCCAGTCAAAATTCCCTTTCGTCGGTCCCGACAATCGCAAAGGCGCCAAGGCCGTGGGCGACGCGTTGGCGAAGAAACTCAAGGCGGGCGACCAGGTCGTCATCATCGAGGGCGCGCCCAATGCCTTCAACGGCGTTCAACGGCGGCTTGGCTTCGAGGACGCCGTGAAAGCGGCTGGCCTGAAGATCGTCAGCTCCCAGTCCGGCTATTGGGAAACCGACAAAGCCAATCAGGTCGTGGCCGCGCTGATGACCGAGCATCCCGACGTAAAAGCCGTGCTCTGCGCCAACGACAGCATGGCCCTCGGTGCCGTGGCGGCGCTGAGGGCCGCGGGCAAATTGGGTCAGGTGCTGGTCGTGGGCTACGACAACATTGCCGCCGTCCAGCAACTCCTGAAGAAAGGCGAAGTCCTCGCCACCGCCGATCAACATGCGGATCGGCTCGCCGTCTTCGGCATCGAATACGCGCTGGAGGCACTCAAGACCAAGGCCGCGCCCGCCGATCGCGAGACGCCGGTGGATTTGGTCACGGGAGAAACGGTCAGCGGCAAACCGTGAGTCGTGGGCCGCGCTCGTGAGAGCGCGGGTGGATTCTTCTCCGATGCCAGAGCCAGCCTCACTCCTCACCATCTCCGGCCTGTGCAAAAGCTACGCCGGGCCGGTGCTGTCGGACGTGTCGTTCGACCTTCGCTCAGGCGAGGTCCACGCGCTCGTCGGTGAAAACGGCGCCGGCAAGAGCACCCTTTCCAAGATCATCGCCGGATTGGTCCGCCCTGAAGCCGGCGGCATGGAGTTGCGAGGCGAAGCTTACCAGCCGCGCGACAAGAAAGACGCCGAGCGTCGCGGCGTCCGCATGGTGATGCAGGAGCTCAACCTCATCGCCAATCTCACCGTCGCCGAGAGCATCTTCATCGAACGGCTGCCGCATCGCTTCGGCTGGATCAACCGCCGCCAACTCCACACGGACGCCCAGAAAACGCTCCAGGAAGTCGGCCTCGGCGACCTCGATCCCAGCCGTCAGATCAAGACGCTCGGCGTGGGCCAGCAACAACTTGTCGAGATCGCGGCTGGGATTTCACATCGCTGCGACGTGCTCATTCTCGACGAGCCGACCGCGGCCCTGACGGATCCGGAGATCGAACGGCTCTTCGCGCAGATCGCCAAGCTCCGCGCCGCCGGTACCGCGATCATCTACATCTCCCATCGCATGGAGGAGATTCTGCGCATTGCAGATCGGATCAGCATCCTCCGAGATGGCCGGATGATTGCCACCCGGGCGGCCCAAGACATCACGCTCGATGAGATTGTCCGCCTGATGGTCGGGCGCGAACTGGGCCAAGCCATTCACCGTCGTGGCGCGGGCGTCCCGCCTGCGATTTCCGTTCCTCTCGGCAACCGAGACGGACTGTCCGATGACGGCGCTGTCGCGTTGCGCGTGCGGGGCCTCCGCCGTGGCAGCGCGGTGAAAGACGTGAGTTTCGAGGCGCGCCGGGGCGAGATTCTGGGCTTTGCGGGCCTCATGGGTTCTGGCCGCACGGAGACGATGCGCGCCCTGTTTGGCGCAGACCGCCGCGACGCGGGCGAGGTGTTCCTTGATGAATCCGCCACCCCGGCCGCCATTCACTCGCCGCGCGACGCTGTTCGCCACGGCTTGGCTTTGCTCACCGAAGACCGCAAAGAGCAGGGTCTGCTGCTCCCGCTCTCCATTCGCGCGAACCTCACACTCCTGTGCCTGCGGCAACTCAGCCGCTTCGGCGGCTGGATTCGCAGCGCGAAGGAACGCACCGAAGCCAGCGCGTGGGCGAAGAAACTCTCCGTCCGCTGTCACAGCCTCGACCAGCGCGTCGCGGAACTCAGCGGCGGCAACCAGCAGAAAGTCGTCATCGCCAAGTGGCTCTTCCGCGATTGCCGCATCCTCATTTTCGACGAGCCGACGCGCGGGATCGACGTCGGGGCCAAGTTCGAGATTTACCAGTTGCTCGCCGACCTCGCCGACCAGGGCAAAGCCGTGATTGTCGTCTCTTCCGATCTGAAGGAACTGCTGGCGCTGTGCGACTGCATCGCCGTGATGTCCGCCGGCCGCATCGCCGCCACGTTCCGGCGTGGCGAATGGACGCAGGACAAGATCATGGCGGCGGCGCTGAGCGGTTACCTTCAAAAGCAAGGCCGCGGGGGAATTGAGAATTGAAAATTGGAAAGTGCAAATTGCAGATTGGCCGAACGCGCCCGCCGCGTGGTCCTCGCTCCCGCGCGCGTCGGCGGGACAATATGCAATTTCCATTTTTCAATTCTCAAGAGGCGAATGCAAAACCCCGTAGCAGCCGACGTGAGGAGGCTCCATTCAGAGATCAGAAGTCGGAAGTCAGAACCAAGTCAGAGCCTCCTCACGTCGGCTGCTACAGTTTTGCAGGAAGCTCTCAATTCGCAATTTCCTCTTCTCGATGAACTCCTTTTCCACCTCCGACTTTCGTCGCCTCGTCACCGACTACCTCGGCATGGCGGTGGCGCTGGCCGCGCTCATCACCGTGTTCAGCTTGAGCACGGAGCATTTCTTCAGCGCCACGACGTTCCGCACCATCGCCAACCAGATTCCCTCCGTCCTCCTCATCTCCGTGGGCATGACCTACGTCCTCGTCATCGCGGAGATCGACCTCAGCGTGGGGTCCGTGCTCGGCTTGTGCAGCGCGGTGCTGGGCGTGGCCCTCACCAAATGGGGCTGGCCGCTCTGGCTGGCTCTGCCGGCGGCGTTGGGCGCCGGACTTGCCAGCGGCGCCTTCAACGGGCTGGTTTCACTGCGCTGGCGGCTGCCGTCGTTCATCGTCACGCTGGGCATGTTGGAGATGGCCCGCGGCGGGGCACACGCTGTCACGAAGTCGCAGACCCAATACATCGGCGCGGCCATCGAAGGCATCGCCGGCGCGAGCGTCTTCGGCCTGTCGTTGCCGTTCCTGCTGGCGATTGTCATCGTCGTGGTGGCGCAACTGGTCCTGTCGCGCACTGTCTTCGGCCGCTACATGGTCGCAGTCGGCACGAACGAGGAAGCCGTCCGCCTCAGCGGCATCGACCCGCGCCCGATCAAGCTGGCGGTCTTTCTCATCACGGGATTCCTCGTTGCCCTGGCCGCGATCATCGACACCTCGCGGTTTCAATCGGCGAATCCGAACGCCGGCACCGGCTTCGAGTTGCAGGCCATCGCCGCCGCCGTCATTGGCGGGACCAGCCTGATGGGCGGACGCGGCTCCATCGTGAGCACGTTCTTTGGCGTGCTCATCATTGCGGTGCTGAACTCCGGCCTTGCGGCCGTCGGCGCACGGGATGAGACGAAGCGGTTGATCACCGGCGCGGTCATCGTGGTTGCGGTCATCGTGGATCACTACCGGCATCGCCTGGCAAAAGGGAAGGGGACGTGAAGCGGATTGAGGACAGACCAGGCGGAAAGCACTTCCATTGGATTCGGGGAGGAACGGGATTATCTCGAACTGGAAATCTCATGAGCCTCTTTCAAGACTGTAGCAGCCGACGTGAGGAGGCTCACTCTGGTTGCAGATTGCAGATTGCGGATTGCAGATTGGAAATGGAGCCTCCTCACGTCGGCTGCTACGGGGTTTTGAAATGACCTCGCATTGCTCCCTGAATTCGATGGAGGAGCCTCTGGCAACTGCTTGAATGCGCTCGTTAAGAGTTGTTCTCGCAACTTGCGCTTGCAACCCGCTGCGCCCTGTTCCCTACTTTGGCCTCGTGCATAAAGTTGCCTTCCACTTCGGCTCGTGGGCCATCTACTGGTACGGCGTGCTGGTGGCCAGCGGCTTCCTGGCCGGACTCTGGACCGCCAGCCGGCGGGGCTTGCGCGACGGTTTGCCGGCCGAGAAAGTCCTCGACACCGGCGTGTGGATCATCCTCGGCGCGATGCTCGGTTCGCGCGCCCTCTTCGTGGCCACGTATTGGAACGAGGAATTCGCCGGCAAGCCTTTCCTCGCTGTCTTCAACCTCCGTCAGGGCGGCTTGGTCTTTTACGGCGGGTTGATCGGCGCGTCGCTGGCCACCGTGGTGTTTGCCCGCCTGAAGCAACTGCCGCTCTGGAAACTTGCCGACGCCTTTGCGCCGAGCATTGCGTTGGGCGCGGCCTTCGGGCGGCTGGGCTGTCTGATGAACGGCTGCTGCTTCGGCCGCGACACTGGCCTGCCGTGGGCGATTCATTTCCCCGCCGACCACGCGACGCAGGGTGCCGGCGTGCATCCCACGCAGGTTTACGATTCGCTGTTGAACCTCGCGCTCTACGCCGGACTCGCCTGGCTGTACCGCCGGAAGAAATTCGATGGCCAGGTCTTTGCCGCGCACCTGATCGGCTACGCGCTATTGCGCTCGCTGGTCGAGGTCTTCCGCGGCGACTACAAGCCGCAGGAGTACTACCTCGGTGGCTGGGTGTCGCCGGCCCAATTCGTCAGCGTCGGCATCCTCGTGGTCGGGCTGGTCCTGCTGGTTCTGCTGCCGCGCCCGCAGTCGAAGAAGTGAACCCGGAATCCGAACCCATCCTGCTCGCCGGCCCCACGGCGGTCGGCAAGTCCGCTATCGCTCTGCGGCTCGCGGAACTGCTCAACGGCGAAATCATCTCCGTCGATTCCATGCAAGTCTATCGCGGCTTGGACATCGGCACGGCCAAGCCTGCCGCCGAAGAACGCCGCCGCGTGCCGCATCACCTGATCGACATCCTTGACCTGTCGGCCTCGTTCGACGCCGCGCAATTCGTTCTCCGCGCCCGCCAAACCATCGCCGAAATCCGCTCCCGCAGTCGCGTGCCGATTCTGTGCGGCGGGACCGGGCTTTACTTCAAAGCCTTTCTGGAAGGGATCACGCAGATGCCTCCTTCCGACGCCCGCCTCCGCGCCGAGTTGGAGGCCACACCGCTGCCGGAATTACTGCGGGAGCTTCAGGCGCGTGACCCGGTGGCGTTCGAGCGCATCGACCGTCGGAACCCACGGCGCGTGGTGCGGGCCTTGGAGGTCATTCGCCTGAGCGGGCGCGCCTTTTCCGCACAACGCGCCGACTGGCTAGGCGCATCACGCATTACGCATTACGCATCCACGCTCTACTGCTTCACTCGCTCGCTGGACGATCTCCGCGTCCGCATTGACGCCCGCGTGGACGACATGTTCCGCCGCGGCCTGATGGCGGAAACGCAACAACTGCTTGCGCATGGCCTGGTCCAGAACCCGACTGCGCTGCAAGCCCTCGGCTACCGCCAGGTGGTCGAACACTTGCACGGCGAACGCTCGCTGGCCGACACCATCGAACTGGTCAAGGTCCGCACCCGTCAGTTCGCCAAGCGGCAACTGACTTGGTTCCGGCATCAGACGGTGGCGCAATGGATTCACTTGGAGAAGGACCAGCATCTCGGTCAAGCCGCTGAAGCACTGAGCCGGAGCCTTTCAGAGACGCGAGGCGGCTCTTAACTTGAAATCGCCTCGGTTGAAGCCTCTTTCAGAAGCCGCGTCTGCCGCTTGCGCCGGTGCTTTCTTTGTTGCTTCCGCGCTTCATCGGCGTTGGCCCGGCGCACCCGAGCCGTTCCCCGCGCTGTCTTGAAGGCATACACGCTGTCATGATCCCGAACGCTGAAGTCGTGTTCGGTTCGGAACTTGAGATCAGGCCAGCATCAGGACAGAAACCGGCTTGTCCATCTTGAATTGGGTCACTCGCCCGAGCGTGGAAACCGAGCGCGCGTTCGGGCCGCGATTTTTGTCCAAAAAATTTCTGAGTGCCGAGGCTTTGGTCAGTCAGGTGGAAGGAATCATCCCGCCCGATCCTCCCGCGTCGAGTCCGGGCCCAGCAGGTCCCCTAAAGCCCTGAAAACACGCCCGGTTCGCCGTGCGGCGGACTCGGTCTTCTTCGCCATCGAAACCTCGAAACCACCAAGCGGGCCTCCACGCTTGGCCGGCTGAACAAAAATTTCTGCTCCGCTCATCCTATTTTTCTGACCGCCCACGCCGCGTGGCAATGGCGTTGCTAAATGCCACGCGGTGCGCGTATGAAAAGACAGTTCAGCAAACAATCTTGGAGCGTGGTGGCCCGGTTGGTCATGGCAGGAGTGCTCTTTCTTTCCGGTTCCAACTTCAACTCGTTGGCGGTCCTCGCCCCGCAGGCCGCGACCGGTATGGTCACCCTGACGTGGGATCCCAGCCCGGATGCCAGCGTGGTGGGCTACAACATTTATCACGGGGCCGTCGGCGGCAACGTGACGAACAAGCTCGTCCTCGGCAACTCCACCACCATCACCATCATGAACCTGGAAGCGGAGCGGAGGCTCTTCTTTTTCGTGACGGCCTACGACAGCCAATTCGTCGAAAGCGACCCCTCGAACGTCATTACGAACACCCCGCATCTTCCGCCCAATCCGAACACGCCGCCGGTCCCGGACGCGATCCCGGACATGGCCGCAGTGGCCGGACGCGCCCTCAGTTTCACCGTGACCGCCCACGACGCCGACACGCCCGCGCAGAAGTTGACGTTCAATCTGGATCCGGGCGCGCCCGCCGGCGCCAGCATCGACCCTGACAACGGGCTTTTTACCTGGACACCCAGCAGCAGCCAGGCAGGAACGATGTGGCCGGTGATGGTTCGCGTGTGGGACAACGGCATGCCTCCGTTTGACACCGCCGTGATGTTTAACGTCATGGTCCAGACTCCGACTTCCGGCTTGGTGGCATCCAACACGCCGCCCACGGTGTCGCCGATCGCGGACCAGGTTATCGTCGCGGGCAACCTTCTGAGCATGACGGTGACGGGCCATGATCCCGATGTGCCGGCGCAGACCCTGACTTACCAACTTGATCCCGGCTATCCCGCCGGAGCTAGCATCGACCCGGTGAGCGGCGTGTTCGCCTGGAGGCCGGGTCTGGCGCAGGCAGACACGGCGTTCCCCATCACCATCCGGGTGCGCGACAACGGCACGCCCGCCTACGACCACGCGGCGATGTTCAACGTCCTCGTCCAAACGCCGGCGCCCACCACCAATGCCCCCTCGCCCGCTCCCACCACTGCTCCGACGCCCACTACGCCCACCACGCCGCCCAGCACCACGGCGCCCACTCCGCCGACTCCGCCCACTTCACCGGCGTCCGGCAACGCCACCACGCCGACGGCGCCTTCCACCCAATACTCCGGGTCGCCGTTCACCAGTCCGTCACCGTCGCCAGCGGTGGACACCAACGCGACCGCCACGCCCGCCGTCACGAACACGCCCGCCGCGCCCGCGGCACCGGCCCTGTCCGCGCCCGCTCCACTCCGCGCGGTCTTGGCCGGCGCGCACCACGTCCGTCTCGAATGGGGCTACGGCTCCGACAGCGTGGACGGCTTCCGCATTGAACAGTCGCTGGACGGCGTGAATTACTCCGGACTCGGCACGGTCGGACGCGCTTCGAGGCGGTTCTCCGTGGACGACAAGGATGTTCCGTACGCCTTCGCCTATCCGTACTACTTCCGCGTTTGCGCGTTCAAAGCCGGCGAGCAATCGCCCTGGTCCAATCCGGCGTGTGCGATCAGCAACCGCGCCGATCTGGTGGTCACGGCCCTGCGCATGACGCCCGCCACGCCGGTGGAGGGGGACTCGGTGATCTTCAAGGCCACTCTCAAGAACATCGGCCAAGCCGCTTCGCCGCAAGGCGTCGATGCCCGCGTGGCGATCTACGTGGACGGCGGAGAGGCCGTGGCCTGGGCGGATTGCACCACGACGTTGTGGCCCGGCCAATCCATCACGCTGGCCGCCACCAACGGCCCGGGCGGCGCGCACACTTGGAGCGCCACGGCTGGCACGCACACGCTGAGCGCGCTGGCCGACGACGCCAATCTCGTCGCCGAACAGAACGAGAACAACAACCGCCTGGATCGCATGGTGGCCGTCGCTCCGGCCAACGCGCCGGAAGTTTCGGTTTCGCTCGACAAGGCCAGCCTTGCGGAAGGAAGCACGGACGTGGCGACGTTCACCTTCACCCGCACCGGCAGTCTTGCCGCCGACCTCTCCGTGCAGATCAACGTCACCGGCACGGCACGGGATGGTTTCGACTTCAGCTATGTCTCGAATTTCGTGGTGATCCCGGCGGGCCAGTCCGCCGTGGCCGTGGCGGTGACGGCGACCGATGACCTACTCGCAGAACCGAAGGAAACGGTCATGGTTTCGCTCGTGCCGGCGGCCGGGTACCGTCTGGCAACGCAGAGTTCCGCCACGCTGGCCATTGATGACAGTGTCAAGCCCGCCACTTCGTCCACGTCTGCCGCGCGGCCAGCCTACAAACTCATCACCGCGCGACCGTCCGCCTCCGGCGATGCGATCATCACCTGGAGCAGCGTGCCCGGCACGATCTACCAGGTGTTTGCCCGTGAGGTGAACAGCGGCCAATGGACTCTCCTATGTCCCGCGGTCCCAGCGACGGGCCGGGCCACTTGCTGGACCAATGAAACGGCCAGCGGCGTGATGCTCTACGCGGTGGCGGCGGTGAAGTAGGCGCAAACGTAGCGGCGTCCGGCAGAGCGCCGCTCTGCAAGGCAAAAGGCAAAAAGGACTGCGGCGCTCTGCCGAGACGCTGCTACGAGGTTTGGCCTGCGCGACCGCTTCTCAGAACTTCATCGAAGCAAACCTCCCGCTGATGCGTCCATTACGAACAACGCAATCTGAGAACCAGACGATGAAACTCCTTTTTCGCGCGCGGACGGCACGGCTAGTCATGGTGTTAACTTGGCTTGGTAGTGTCGCCGCCCTGGCGGCCGAACCGATTCGGCCCGATCTGACGGAAGAACGCGAGAGCCAGTTCCAGTCGTTGGCCGCCGATCTGAGCCAGCGCGCCCGGTTCAACCGGCTCGCGAGCGAAACCTTCCGCCCAGACGCCCTCGTCCTGGACACCGACCGCGACCCGTTGGACATCGTCGTGCGCCGCACCGCCGCTTTGCTGGCTGATCTCAAGCAGCGGGGCGCCTCGGCCAAGGTGGCGGACGCGGAAGACCGCTTGACCGCGTTGCGTGAGGACGCGACGCAGACAGCCCTGACCAACGCTCCAGCCCGCCGCGCGCTGTTCGATCAAGTCTGTGCCCTCCGCCGGCAGATCGCGTTCGCCAATCCGTTGCTGAACTTCAACCAGCTCCTGTTCCTCAAGCGGCACCGCGCGATCTTCGACCACATGTGTGACCAGTTCTACGGCATCTGCGCCGCGCCGGGCGGCGGGCTTTTCGTGCTCACCGATCCCTTCGGCGTGGACCCGCAGGTGCGTGATCTGTTGGCGAACTCGATGGTCGAAAGCGGCCGGCTCAAGGGACGGCGGCTGTCCGGTGGTCCGGCCCGGCCACCGCAGTTGTCGTATGACGGCGTCGGCCACTTGCGCGGTGGTGAGACGGAGGGCGGCTCGTTTCTTTCGCCGAGTTTGTCCTACGACGCCAAGACGATTCTCTTCGCCTATGTCGAATGCCAAGGCGACCAGGACCACCGCGCGCACACCGATCCCAGCCGCGGCCACTGGGACGAGGAACGCTGCTACCACATTTTCAAAGTGAACGCGGACGGCTCGCGCCTGCAGCAGATCACGGACGGCACCTGGAACGACTTCGACCCGTGCTGGCTGCCGAACGGACGCATCGCCTTCATCACCGAACGCCGTGGGGGCTATCTCCGCTGCGGGCGCGTCTGTCCGCTCTACAACCTTTACGACATGGCCGCCGACGGCAGCGACGTGAACTGCTTGAGTTTCCACGAAAGCAACGAGTGGCACCCGACCGTCACGCACGACGGGCGGATCATCTACACGCGCTGGGATTACGTGGACCGCCACGGCTGCACCGCCCATTTCCCGTGGATCACCCGGCTCGACGGCTCGGACTCGCGGGCGCTGCACGGCAATTTCGCTCCGCGCGCGAGCCGGCCGGACATGGAGTTGAACGTGCGCGCCATTCCCGGCTCGACGAAGTTCGTGGCCACCGCCGCACCGCATCATGGGCAGGCCTTTGGGTCGCTGGTCATCCTCGACCCGCAGGTGGCGGACGACGACGGCATGGGGCCGGTGAAGCGTCTCACGCCGGAAGTCGCCTTTCCCGAAAGCCAGGGTGGGCGCGAGGTGTATGGCACGGCGTGGCCCTTGAGCGAGGATTACCACCTTTGCGTCTATGACAGCGAGATGCAGCACGCCGCCGGGAAGAAGCGCGCCCAGGGCCGCTACGGCCTTTACCTCGTGGACAGCTTCGGCAACAAGGAACTCCTCTACCGCGATCCCGACATCGGCTGCTTGAGTCCCATTCCGTTGCGGCCCACGCCGGTCCCGCCGCTGACGACCAGTCTCGCGCTGGCCAATGCGAAGGTGCCTGCCGCGTCCGTCAGCCCCGGCGCTTCGGGCGAAGCGACGATGGCGGTGATGAATGTGTACGACAGCCTCAAGCCGTGGCCGGCGGGAACGAAGATCACGCAGTTGCGCGTCCTGCAAGTGCTGCCCATGTCCGTGCCGTCGGGCGCGCCGCCGCATGAAACCGGCAAGCGCCTCGGCGAAGCGGGCGACTCCGTGGTGCCGGCGCGCTGGGTCTTGGGTACCGTGCCGGTCGAGGCCGACGGCAGCGCGCACTTCAAGGTGCCGGCTTATCGCGAAGTGTTCTTCCAGGCGCTCGACGAACGTGGCTTGGCTGTCCAGTCCATGCGCTCCGCCACCTACGCCCGCCACGGCGAAAAGCTCGTCTGCCAGGGCTGCCACGAATCCAAGGCGCGCGCGTTCACCGCGCCGTCGGTGGTGCCGCTGGCATTGCGCCGCGAGCCGTCCGCGCCCCAACCCGACGTGGACGGGTCCAACCCCTTCAGCTATCCGCGTCTCGTCCAGCCGGTGCTCGACCGCAACTGCGTGAAGTGCCACGAAGAAAACCGCGCCAAGAAGGCCCCGAACCTGGGGCGCGAGCCGATCCAGCGAAAATGGTTTGCCTCCTACAACACGCTCGTGAACTACGCCTTCACCAGCTACGGCGACGGCTACCGCACGATCCCCGGTCAGTTTGGCGCCCGCGCTTCCAAGCTGGTGGCGATGCTGAACCAGGGCCACCACGACGTGAAGCTCTCCGAGGAAGACTTCCACCGGCTGGCGCTGTGGCTCGATTGCTCCTCGATGTTCTACGGCGTATTCGAGAAGGAAGGCGGCGAAGCTCAACTCGCCGGTGGTCTGGCCAAACCGACGTTAGAGTAAGGACTGCCTGAAATCCGAAATCCGAATTTCAAAATCCGAAACCCTGTCGGCCCGTGAAGGTTTCGGATTTGAGATTTCGAGCTTCGGATGAGGCAAATGCAAAACCTCGTAGCAGCCGACGTGAGGAGGCTCAAACGTCAAGGGAAACAGAGCCTCCTCACGTCGGCTGCTACAGTTTTGAAAGAGGCTCGGATTTCCCTCTCAAGTCTTCTTCAGCTTTTGCTTCGCCTTTTCCAGCGTCGCCTTGCCGCCGGGGAAGGTGATGAGGTAGGCGCTTTCGAAATCACCGTCTTTCCACTTGGACGGCTTCGGCTTCACGCCGAGGGCTTCCGCTAGCTCGGGCAGCTCGGAGTGCGTCCAGCAGATGACGACGTTCTTGCCCTGGAGCGATCCGTCGCGCAAGACCAGCCAGGCCAGCCGCTGGTAATCTTCCGCCTCATACGGCGCACGGATGGCGATCCCCAAGTGCCGCGCGGTAGGTTCGAGCGTTTCCACGCAACGCAGACTGCGGCCCTTGGGCGTTGGGCGGGCGGCGAAGAGGGCGGCGGGCGGGCCGTTCGTGCCGAGCGCCTTTCCCTGGGCGAGCCATTTCACCAGCCGCTGCGCGCGCTGACGGCCTTCCTCGGACAAGCGCGCGTCGCGCGCGTCCTCCGGCTTCTCGGCGTGGCGGATGACAATCAAGCGCGCCGGCTGGGCCGCGGCGGAGAGGACCAAACCCAGGAACAAGGCGAGCAGGAATCGTTTCGCAATGGAGGCGATTCCCCAACCTCGTAGCGGCGTCTCGGCAGAGCGCCGCACTTCAAAGGCAGAAGGCAGAAGGCAAAAGGCAGAAAGAAAATGGCGGCGCTCTGCCGAGACGCCGCTACGCTGTCGAGGTTTTGAAATCGTTCCAGAGTTCACAAGCTGCTGATGGTCCCGAACTGGGCGCGCTCCACCCAGCCCGCGGCGTCGTTGGCCCCGCGGACGTACACGTAGCCGCCGCGCTCGCGTTCCAGCCGGACCAGTTCGCCGGCGGGCAGCCGGCCCAGCGTCTGCGCGTCTCGCGTGGGCGTGAGCCGGAGCGGCGTGTCTTTGGCGCGGATGATGCCGAGCTTGGTGCGCGAGTGAACACCGAGGAGCGCCGGAATGGTCAGGAGAAAAACCGCGAAGCCCGCCGCCGCCACGGCTTGGTGCCAATCGGCCTTGCGCCAGCGCAGCACGCCGGGCAAGAGGACGAGGGCCAGGGCCGTCCAGAAACTCAGCGCCGCCAGCCACGCCCAGGCGTTCACCGGCAGCCACGTCGAACACATCTCGTACCAGGCCAACTGCGGAGACGGAAGCTGCGCGGTCTGGCGGGCGTAGCGGAGGTTGGCGCGCGCGTTGGCGTTGAACGGATCGAGCCATTGCGCGCGCTCCCAGGCCAAGATCGCTTCGCCGGCCTGGCCGCTTTTCCACTCCGCGTTGCCCAGGTTGTGCAGCACGCCGGCGGAAGGCTGGTTCGTAGCCAGTTCGCGGAACAGGGCGGCCGACTGCTCCGGCGCGTTCGCCGCGTAGGCATCAAACGCTTCACGGAAGGTGTCGGCGGAGGCGCGAGAAGAAAGGGCCAGCGCCGCCACCGCCACCCAGCCAAAGACAACTGTGCTCAGCCGGGCGCGCGCACGCCGAAACCCAATCGGCAATCGGCAATCGGCAATCGGCAATCTCACAGCCGTGTCCTCCATTTCCCAAGTAAGGATTCCAACTCCGGCTGCAGCGTCGCCACCATTTCGCTGTCCGGCTTTTTGTCCACGAAGCGCTGGGCATCGGCGGCCCCGAAGAGTTGGCGCACGAGCGCCCCTTCCTGGCCGTCGCGCTCGGACGGTTCCAGTGCGCTCAGCACGTCCGCGCAGACGAGCGCGTTCGGGTTCCCCGCCGCGCGCGGGGCCGAGGCTTCGCGCAGGGCATTCACGCCCGCGGCGACAAATCCACCGACGTCGCGCGCGGACGCAGCTTGACGCGCGAGCCGGAGTTGGCGGCGGACTCCGCGTCGCGCCTTGGCGCGCAGCACGACCTCGGGATGTTGCGCCAGATAGCGGCGACGGCGCTCCCGAAGCCACATTCCTCCGAGCACGGCGGCGGGAACGATTTGCAGCGCGAGGAACCACCCGCGTTGTTGCAGCGGAGCCAGAGTCGAAACGCGGCGGCCCGGCTTGTCCATCAAGCCGGTCAGGACGAGTTCCCGTTCCGCGCCGAACAGATCAGAATCATCGACGCCGAGCACGGCAGTCTTCGCCGTTTCAGCGATGGGCAGCACGCCGCCCGGCGGCGGCTGGACCGTGATGGGCACAGGCGGAATCGTGAGATCGACGTGCGCCTTCTTCTTCGGGTCGAAACAACTGAACGGGATCGCGGGCGTGGATTGAATCCGGTCACTGAGGGGAATGAGCGTGTAGGTGAAGCTGACCGAGCCGCGCATCTGGATTTGGGGCGCGCCGGAGGCATCCGTGGCCGGAGCGAAGGTCTGCCAGCCGCGCAGGCGCTCGAGTTTCGGCGGGACGAGGCGCGTGAGGTTGCCCTCGCCTTTCACGGTCACGGTCAACGTCAGCGGTTCGCCGGCGCGCACGACGTTGGTGGAGACGCGCGGGGCGTCGAGTTGGAATGTGCCGACGCCGCCGGTGAAGCCGGGAAGTTCGCCCTCCTTGGGCACGTGTTGCACGGTCACGGTGATGGGGTCGGAATCGACCATCACGTTTTCCATGACCTGCGGCATGGCCGGATTGAAAACTCCGCGGCGGACGATGGCGTGGGCGGTGGCGGAGAGTTGCAGCCGGCCCGCCTTGATGGGATAGACGGAGACTTCGCAGATGTTCGCAATCACGACCCGGCCATCGACCGGACGCGCCTCGCGGCGGTAGCGCATCGTCCAGTTTTCCGAGATGAAGGCGTCGCCTGTGATCTGGGGTTGCGTGACGCCCTGAACGCTGTTGTCGCCGGGGTCGAGCATCATGAGCCGCACGGGCACGCTTTGGCCGATGTAGAACTCCGTGTCGGCCACCTCGGCGACCAGCCGGCCCGTGCCGGGCCGGGCGCCGGGCGCGCCCGCGGGCAGCACGGTCAAGCGCGCTTCGGGAACCGTGAGCGGCTTGGCGTTGGCGCTGGCCTGGAAGGGCGGGATGACGAACGTGCCGGCGTTGGTGGCGCTGACGCGAAAGTTGAACGTGGTGCGCGGCTGGAGGCCGCCGGCCCCCGTGCCGTAGTTGAAGCCGCGGCCGGCCAGCGTGAGTTGGAGCCCGGCGGGCGCGGGCGGACTGTCGGTCACGCTCACGCCTTCGGTCATTGCGGTCACCGTGACGCGGTAGGTGGAGCGTTGGCCCAGCGTGATGACCGGCGGATCAAACTCCGCTTGGGCCGTCACGTTCTGGTCCACGCCGGCCTGCTGCATCAGCGCCGCGACCTGCGGATCGAGCACCGGCGCCGCGCCGCCAGGGGTGGCTTGGAAAACCACCGCGCCGCCCTGCGTGATGATCCGGGTCTGCGGGGCGGGAGAAGCCGTTTGCGCGAAGGCGGACAAGCTCAAGAGCAGCGTCAGCGCCACGGCGTGGAGGCTCGTCATCGGAAGGCCGATGATGAAACCGGAACCCGAAGATCGAGAGGCAAGCTCGGGGCCTTTGCGGAAATCCGAGTCCCGCGCGTCGCAGGTCTCGTAGCGCAGGTTTTCCACCCTGCCGTGTCGCTGACTTTCCAGTCGGCGAGGACGGCCAAGCGGCAGAGTCCCCCAAAAAGGTCCGACATCGTTCTCCCCCGAACGCGTCGCCGGTTGGAAAACCGGCGCTACGGCAGGTTGAAAACCTGCGCTACGAAGCCGCCGTCCGTCCGAAGAATTCATCGCGACCTGCCACGTTTCCCGGCGATACGGAGAGATTGGATTCTGACTTCTGACTTCCGACCTCTGGCCTCTGAATAGAGCCTTCTCACGTCGGCTGCTACGGAGGGTTGAAATCGCCTTGGAAATTCGGTCGTGGCTCATGACTCCTTTTTCCCGCTCACCATTCGCGCCGCTTGCGGTCCTTGGGATTGGCCGTCTCCCGGTCGCCCATCGGGAGCTTGCGGTTGGCGTCGAGCTTGAGCGATTCCAGCAGGCGCATCGCTTCGTCCCAGGTCAACTCCATGCGCCGGCCTTCCTTCGTCTCTTTCTCCTTGTCGCCGGACTTGGGCTGCTTGGGCTCCTTTTGGTCTTCCTCGTCCTCCTCGTCCTCGCCTTCGTCGTCTTTTTGCGCGCCGTCGGGCATCTTCTTCTTCATGTCCTGCATCCGCTTCTGGAGGTCTTTTCGCTTGCCGCCCATGCACTGGGCGGACTTCATCATCATCTCCTGCTTGTCCACGAGCGCGGCGATGTGGCGGTCCATGATGGCGCCGTTCTCTTTGGCGCTTTCGAGCGACGTCTGGAGTTCGTAGGCGCTCTTGAAATCGCCGGAGGCGCGCTCCCAGCGGCGGAGCACCGCACCGTGGGCTTCGAGGGCTTTCTTGACTGCTTCCATCGCCGCCTTGAGTTCTTTGCGCGCACCTTTGCCCTGCAGGTAGGCGCGGGTGATGGCGTCCACCTCGCCGCTGGCCAGCGCGGCATCGGCAGCCTGGATGGCGCTGTCGGCGACGGCGCTGGCGTGGTCGCCGCGGGCGGCGGCGCCTTTGGCGTCGGGGGCTTCCTTGAGCGCCTCCACGCCTTGCTGGAAGCGGACGTGGCCCAGATTGTAGAGCGCCGCGGGTTGCACACGTTCGTTCTGGCTGGTCACGGCAACCTGCAAGGCGGACTCGGCTTCGCGGAGTTTGTTCGTCTGAAATTGCGCGGTGCCGTCGTTGAAGAAATCGCGGGACGACTTCTGGCGGACTTCACCGGACACCGGCAGCGCAAGCACGGCAAACAGCAGGCAGCCGAGCGCGCCCCGTCGGGAGCGGATCGTCAGCCAAAGCTGGAATTCTCGCATCGTCATACGCCGCTACTCTCCCGCACCTTCCTCCGCGTGCCAATCAAAGATTCCACCACGAGGAGCACGAGCACGCCCGCCACAAAGAAGTGGAACCGGTCCACGCCCAGCTTGCGCGCCTGAAAGAGACTGGGCAGAAACGTCGGCGACTCGACCGCGCGGCGCACGCGCGCCATGCCCTCGCCGAGCGCGCCCAGCGGCTGATAGGTGGCCTTGGTGGCCTCGGCGATGTCGCGCAAGGTCTTCTCGTCGAGCCGGCTTTCCACCACCTTGCCGCTGCTGTCGCGCAAGATCTCCGCGACGCCGGTTTCCCGCACCACCTGGATGGGCGCGCCCGCGGGTGTGCCGACCCCGAGGGTGAAGACCACCACACCTTTCGCCGCCAACTCCTGTGCTTTGCGGACGCCAGCGCCTTCCAGGTCTTCGCCGTCGGTGAGCAACACCATGATTTTGCGGCGCTCGTTCTGTTCCATTGCGATGAAAGCTTCATCCAGCGCGCGACCGATGTCCGTGCCGGGTACCGGAATGGTTTTGTCGTCCATGGCGTTGAGCGACTCGCGGAAGGCGTCGTAGTCGAAGGTGAGCGGGCACTGGAGAAAAGCCTGTCCGGCAAACGCCACCAAGCCCACGCGCCCGCGTCCGTGTTGCTGGACGAAATCCTGCACGGCGAACTTGGCGCGGGAGAGCCGGTTGGGCCGCACGTCCTCCGCCAACATGCTGCGCGAGCAATCGAGGACGAAGAGAATGTCCTCGCCCAGCGCGTGGGTGACTTCCGAAGTTTCGCCCCACTGCGGCCGCGCCAGGGCCAGCCCGACGCCGGCCACCGTCAGGACCAGCAGCGCGTTCTTGCAGGCCCGGCGTGCCGGGCTGTGGGATTGCAGCAATTGACCGAGCACCTGGGCCGTGGCGAACTGCGCCACTTGGCGTCGTCGTGCCCAGACCGCATAACGGTGCAGCAAGACGACGAGCACCGGCGTCAGCACGGCCAGCCATAACCAGCGCGGCTCAGCGAAATGGGGGTGGGCGAAGTCCATGACAGGTCAGGCTGCTCGCGTTACGCGGATCGGTTCGCCGGGCAGGCGTGGGCCGCCACCGATCCGCGCCGAGGGCGGTGCGGTGCGGCCTGCGTCTGTCAAAGCGATGTGCGGAGCAATCCGGCTCACGGCGAAAGCAATAGCGAAGTCCGCGGCCTCGCGCAACAACCAGAACAGCGAAGCGTTGGGCGGACCTTCCGCGTCGCCGTCGAAGTCTTCACTCGGGGCCTCGTTCCGAGGGCGTCGAGCGCCGCCTCCGTCCCTGCTTTCGCGGTGTTCATCACAAGCGGCCAGACCTCGTCCCATCCCCGTCGCTACCCCACCGCGGACGAAGCATCGTGGGCCCACGGTCAAATACGACCGGAACAAGAAACGACAGAAACAGACAAGTTATGAAAACACGATGCAGTTGGATGGTTTATCGGCGGACGAGGGACCTGCTCATGGTGGGTCTGGCGGTTTGGAGCCTGACGGCGCGCGCGCAAGTGGTCTTCCATACGTTCGGACAGAACGGCTCCACCGTCGGGGTCGCCGGCGGCGGGAGTGGCTTTGGCGTCATTCACGGCTCGGCCGGTCCGGGTCAGGGACAGCATGTAGCGATCTTCGCAGGTGGAAACGATGTCAGCGCCCTGCTGATGAAAGCGTGCGACACCAATCAAGACGGGGCGGTCACGCCGGTCGAATTGAAGGCCGCGCTCGTCACTTGGTTCCTTCATGCGGACACCGACACCAACGGCGCTCTCAGCCAACTTGAACTGGCCGCCGCGCTGAAGGGAGTGTTCCCCATGCCGGTGCCGCCCCCTGGAGTTCCGCCGTTACCGGAGGAGGTGGCTCTGCATAATATTCTCGCCAAGGGGATCATGGCGGCGGTGGATGCCAACCAAGATGGCTGGGTCACCTTCAAAGAGGAGATCGTTTACGCGGGCCAGAATCTAGCTCGCTGGGATGGGGACGGGAACGGTTGGCTGAGTGCGCAGGAATGCGGGTCCGCGTTCGGTCAATTCATCGAACAGGGCGGGCCCGAGCGAGGGACGACACAGGTCTTCGGAACAAGCGTGGGAGGCGGGCCAGAACAGGGAATCCAGGCGGGAAGTGTTCGCGTGCGTTGACCAACCTCAAGCCACTCCAACGGGCAGGCACCGGGACGTCCCTGCCCCATCGTCGTTCCGCGCCAACCTGGGCTGCATCCAGCTCCGACCCGCAGAGTCCGTAGCGCAGACTTTCAGTCCTTGTCATTACCCACATCTTTTCGATGCTTGTTTTAGTCTTCTGATGATGGTTTCTTGAGCGCGTGGGCGTGGCTGCGGCCCGCCGTGTCGGTTCCTCTCCGGTCGGTTTTATGAACACGACCCTGATCGCACCGGCCCA
>JACRJZ010000163.1 GCA_016219875.1 Verrucomicrobiota bacterium
CACGGCGTAGAAGCGATGCGCGTGAATGGCCCTCGGAGAGCCGGATGCGGGAAAACCGCCTGTCCGGTTCGATGAGGGGCGGAGCCAGACGGTCATTGGCCGCGTGCCTTTCAACCCGTCGGCTCCGCCTACTCTACTAAGCCGGAATTGGAGCGGGGCTTTCAGTCTCAGCGTTCTTCCAGCAGCCGCACCGGACCCAGCAGCCCGGACTCCATCAGTGGCGTATCCTTGGTTAACTTGCGAACGTTCGTCTGCGTGAAGCGCTTCTCCGCCGGCAGGAACTGGTCGCCGATGATGCGGTTGGGCCAGAAGTTCACGACCTCGACGTGGAGCGTGTTGCCGGTAGGCTTGACCGCGCGGGTGATGTCCACGCGGAACGGCGGCGCCCAGACGATGCCGAGGGATTGGCCATTGAGACGCACTTCGGCAATTTCGCGGACGCGCCCGAGGTCCAGGAGAATTTGAGATTTGAGATTTGAGATTTGAAATGCCTGCGGCAGGTCGAAACTCTTCGAGTACGTCGCGGCACCGGAGTAGTACTTGATGCCCGGTTCGATGCTCTCGGTCCACGACTTGAGCGTGTCGAGGACCACGGGGCGCGTCGAAGACTTCAGCATTTCGGTAGCGCTCCGTTCCGGCGCGCTCCAGCCAATGGGGAAATGGACCTGCCACGGCCCGGCCAGTTCCGCGCTGGCGCGCAACGTGGGGCTGTTGCTCCGCGCGGCGGCGGGGTGCGCGGCGGCCGGCTCCCGGAAGACAACAAACATCGAGCCATAAGGCGGGAACTCCAGCGGCAGCGTGATGCGGCCCGCGGCTTCGGCGTAGGCAGCCGCGAAGCGCCGTTCGCCCGTCACCGCGTTCCACAACTCAGGCACCCGGCCCGACACGCGAAAAGTGCAACGCGCGTCCTCCCAGCGATTCGAGCGGTTGGCGACGAAGTAAATCTCCGTGTCCCCCGCGCGGCGGTGGATGTAATCGAGCGCCGTCTGCGCATCGCCGCCGCTGAACTCGAAATCCGGTTTCACCCCATCGGCCAGCAGGACTTCGCGAGCGGATTCTCCACTGAAGACCCGGCCCACGCCGTTTCGCCGTTTCACCGTTTCGCCGTCTCGCCTGCTCACCGCGCCCCACAACTCCTCCGCCAGTTTCCGCGCTTCGTCATCACACTGCGGAAAGTTGTTCAATCCCGTCGCCTCGACGGGCTTTGGCCCGATCACCGTCGCTCCCGCCGCGACGAGTTCCTTCACCATGCGCAAAACAGGCAACGAGACCGCCGGGTGGTCGCGCAGCACGAGCAGCCGATAGCTCATGCCGTCGGGCAGCACCAGGCGTCCGTCGCGCGCCGTCATGCGGGTGAGGATGGTTTCCTCCGTCACCACGTCGTAATCGTAGCCCGGCAGCACGCGCGCCGGATCGGTGCGCTTGAGTTGCGCGAAGTTGGGCACGTGGTCGCCGTAGTAGTAGGCCGCGTCCGCCACGAACAGTCCTTGCTGCAGCATCCATTGGCAGCGGTTCAGATAGGCGAAGAACGGCGCGGACTTCGCCCACCAGGTCACGTTCGGGTTGAGATGCGTGCCGGCGAAATACTGGATGCCCGGCAAGCCCTCTTCCTCCGGCGAGCAAACGAAAGCGTGCCAGACGAGCAGGTTCAGCCCCTCGCACAACGCGTGGTCGAAGGACGGCTTGAGGTTGTCCCAGAGCGTCTCCTGCCAATGCGGCCCAATGGTGGTGAAACCTTCCGCCAGCACGAGCTTGTGCCCGGAGGTGTGCGCGGCGGACGCCGGCTGTTTCACGAAGAAACGATTCGAGTCGCCGACACGATGCCGCCACGACCACGCCCAAAACTCCGACATCGGCGCGTCGTTGAAGCCGAGGCATTGCTGGGCGTCAATCGGCACCGCGTGCGGGCCGCCAGACTCCGGGTGAATCAGCAGGCCGTGACGATGCGCGCTGTCGCGGAAAAGCTGGTAGTGGTTGGCGATGGCGAGATCGCCCATCGTGCGGCGCAGGTCATGGAGGAAGCGGTTGCTCACCGGGCGGCTGTCCACGAGGCGTCCCGCGATGACGGGCAGGAACGGCAGCAAATCGTAGCCGCGCCGCTGGCGGAACTCTTGGCGCAACGTCGGCGTCCAGTTGGCGACCTCCACTTCCCAACTGTCCGTGTGCAGGTACTTCAGCGCCTTTCCGGCCAGCGGCCCGGCGTCGGCGATCAGCGGCTCGACGACTGCATCCCAATAGCGGCGGAACGCGCCGGCGTCGAAGGGATCAAGCGCGTACCCTTGCCAGCCGTCGCTGCACGTCGAGACTTTGCAGTGATCGTTGAGCGTGCAGCCGAAGCGGAGGATTTCCCAATCGCCCGCCGGCGCGTTCCAACGCAGGGTGCCGTCTGCGGCCATCTTGGCGGTGAGATCGAGGACGTCCGGCGCGTGCGTGTCTTTCTCGCCTTGCTGTGGCGGCACGTCCTGCAAGAGCAACGTGGTGTCCGGCGCGGAGAAATGCAGCGGCTTGAGCAGCGCCTTCTGCTGCCAGTTCTGAAGCGGACGCCCGCGGCCACGGGTCGCGGTCAGCACGGCGCCGTCGGCGCCGAGGAGTTTTAACTCCGCGACTTGCACGTTGCGGGGCGATTGCGGGAAACGCGGGTCGAAGGCGCTGAAGAAGACAATTCGGAACTGCTTCGCGCGGACTTCGGCAAAATCCAGGACGAGTTCCTGCGAATCGCGCGCGACGAACGGCTTCACCGGTTTCCACGTCTGGCCGTCCTCGGACGACTGGAACTCGCCGTCGCGCGGACCATAGCCGGGACGGGGCGCCAGTCGCAAGCCAACGACCGCTGCCGGCGCGTCGAAGTTCACTTGCAGCCACTCGGGCTTCTGCCGTGTCGGTCCTTGCCCTGGCTCCGAGGCGTCGGAAACCCAGAACGATTCGGCACTGCCGTCGAGAGCGTCCTTTGCCGGATGGGCCTTCTGCTCGGAACTGGCGCTCACGCTGAAACTGGAGCGCTGGGCTGCGCCTTTCACTGGGAACGCCACCACGAACAAGTCGCGGTAGAACTCTTTCGGGTGTTTTGGCTCGGCGAGCTTCTGTTCGAGCTTGGCCGGGCCTGTCGCGCGCGCCTCGGACCACACGAGTTTCTTCGGTGCGTCTTCGGCTTGGACCATCGGCCCGCCGAGGTTCCAGCCACTCTGGATGTTCAGGCTCATCTCCAGGCCGAGGCGGTCGGCCTCACGCAAGGCGTGCTGGTAGAGCGCCCGCCATTCCGGCGTGAAGAACGTTGGGCCGTGCTTCACGCGGGCGTTGCCGTCCTGCTCCGCGCCGCCGGCGTCACAGATCAGCGCGCCGCCCCAGCCTTTGGCCTTCATCTCTTCGAGGTCGCGCGTGATGGCGGCTTTCGTGACGTTGCCGTTGAGCCACCACCAGTAAGCGCGGAGCCGCGCGCTGACCGGCGGATTGGTCCAGCCACGTTCCAAGTCGTCGGCGCAGAGCGCGGGCGCGAGCGTGGCCAACAGCAGCGCGATCAGCGGGATGCGAGAGAGCTTTTGCATGGCGCAAGTGTTCGGGAAAAGACGCCGTGGCTTCAATTCATTTCGCGGAGAGGACAGTTGACCAAACGCCCGCCAGCCTGCTGAATGGGCGGACCATTTTCAACCGATGAAAACACATCTGAAACTTGTTTCATTCGCCGCCACAATCTTGGTGGGCGCCTGCTTCGTGGCCACGGCCGCGCCGGCCTCGACGTCCGGCCGCCGTTCAGCTCTGCCAGAATTTGCCGGCCAGTTTGTCGGCGAAGCGTCCGCTCCCCAAGAACCGCTCAGCCTCTGGTACCGCCGGCCCGCCCGCCAGTGGGTCGAGGCGCTCGCCATCGGCAATGGCCGGCTCGCCGCGATGGTCTTCGGCGGGATCACGCGCGAGCGCATTCAGCTTAACGAGGACACGCTCTGGGGCGGCGGGCCTTACACGCCGGACAACCCGGATGCGCTGGGCGCATTGCCCGAAGCGCGGCGGCTCGTTTTCGAGGGAAAATATCGCGACGCCCAAAGACTCATCGGAGAAAAGATGATGGCCAAGCCGCTTGGTCAGATGCCGTATCAGCCCGTCGGCGATCTCGCGCTCACTTTCCCGGAACTCGCGAAAGTTGAGAACTACCGCCGCGATCTCAACCTCGACACCGCCATCTCCAGCGTCAGCTACACCGCCAACGGCGTGAAGTTCACCCGTGAAATCTTCTCCAGCCCCGTGGACCAGGTCATCGTCCTCCGCCTCACCGCCGACAAGCCGGGCCAGATTGCCTTCACCGCCGGCATGAACAGCCCGCAGAAGATCACCGTGGAAACCGAAAACCCGGACACCCTCGTCATGCGCGGTGTCAACGGCGCGGCGCACGGCATCAAGGGCGCGCTCAAGTTCCAGGCCCGCGTCCGCATCCTCTCCCAAGGCGGCCTGTCCGTGGCCGGCGAAGACTTTGTTTCCGTGACCAACGCCGATTCGGCCACGCTCCTCATCGCCGCGGCGACGAGTTTCAAGAAATACAACGACGTCACTGGCGACCCCGAGGCGCTCGCGAAGAACTACATCGGCGCCGCCGCCAAGAAATCCTTCGACGCGCTTCGCCAAGCCCACATCACCGAGCAGCAGCGCCTGTTCCGCCGCGTTTCACTGGATCTCGGCACCAGCGACGCCGTGAAACTGCCCACCGACGAGCGTATCAAGAACTCCGCCACGAGCGACGACCCGCAACTCGCCACGCTCTACTTTCAGTTCGCCCGCTACCTGCTCATCTCCAGTTCCCGCCCCGGCACGCAGCCGGCCAACTTGCAGGGCGATTGGAACGAGAGCATGAACCCGCCCTGGAGCAGCAAATACACGATCAACATCAACACCGAGATGAACTACTGGCCCGCCGAGTCCTGCAACCTCGCCGAGTGCGTCGAGCCGCTCGTCGCGATGGTCATGGACCTCACCGAGACCGGCGCCAAGACCGCCCAGACGCAGTGGGGCGCGCGCGGCTGGGTCACGCATCACAACACCGACCTCTGGCGCGCGGCGGCGCCCGTGGACGGGCCGTTCTGGGGCTTCTGGCCGTCGGGCGGCGCGTGGCTCTGCTACCATCTCTTCGACCACTACGAGTTTAGCGGCGACAAGGCTTACCTGGCCAAAGTTTATCCCGCCATGAAAGGCGCGGCCCAGTTCTTCCTCGACACGCTTGTCGAGGAGCCGACGCACAAATGGCTCGTCACCTCCCCGTCCGTCTCGCCGGAGAACGGCCATCCCAAAGGCACGAGCATTTGCGCCGGGCCGACGATGGACATGCAAATCATCCGCGACCTTTTCGGCAACTGCACCAAAGCGTCCGAGATTCTCGGCCTCGACGAAGATTTCCGAAAACAGCTTACCGCCACGCGCGCCCGTCTCGCGCCGAATCAAATCGGCAAAGCCGGCCAGCTCCAGGAATGGCTCGACGATTGGGACATGGAAGCGCCGGAGCGGCAGCATCGCCACGTCTCGCACCTCTACGGCCTTTTCCCCAGCGCGCAAATCACGCCGCGCGGCACGCCCGAACTCGCCGCCGCCGTCCGCAAGTCCCTCGACCTGCGCGGCGACAAAGCCACCGGCTGGGCCATTGCCTGGCGCATCAACCTCTGGGCGCGCCTCCAGGACGCCGAGCGCACCCACAGCATCATCAAGCTCCTCCTCGACTCCTCGCGAACCTATCCGAACATGTTCGACGCCCACCCACCGTTCCAGATCGACGGCAACTTCGGCGGCGCGTCCGGCATCTGCGAAATGCTCCTGCAAAGCCACGGCCAGGAATCTCAAATCTCAAATCACAAATTTGAAATCGAACTGCTCCCCGCATTGCCCAAGGCCTGGCCCACCGGCTCCGTGAAAGGCCTCCGCGCCCGCGGCAACATCACCGTCGATCTCGCGTGGAAAGACGGCCAACTCACCTCCTACCGCCTTGCCTCCCCAGAGCCGAAGCCAGTGAAAGTGCGGGCGAATGGGGAAGTGAAGACGGTGACGACGGAGAAGCTGTGAACGGGGCAGCCCGCTTGACTGTCCAGATACGCTCTGAAACCGTAATTAGCATGAGAACCAGAAGAAACCAGAGCCGCGGGCCAGCCCAAAGGAGCTTCCACTTTGAAGACGGAGACCGGCGCAACGCCTGTCCTTCTGATTCAAAAACTCTCCAGCAAATGATAGCTGTAAGCCGTCTCCAGCGTGTCGATGTGCTTGTTCTCCCAGACGCTCGCGCTCAGGTCGCGGCCGCCGGTACAGAAGCAGGTTCTCATGACGGAGGCGGCGTGCTCAGCTTCACTCGGATGCGTGGGGCCGTTGGGGTCGGCGGCGGCGACTCTTGAAAGTTCGCGTCCGCGGAAGCCGCGTGGCTCACCGGCACGAGGTTGATCATTGGCGCGGGAATTCCCAGATCGTCGGTGTAGTGGAGGATCGTGACCTGTTTGGCCGGCACTTCGAAGCAGGCGAACAGTTTGGTGGCGGGCTGTTCGAGATGGAAAACTCCCGACTCGTTCGCCTGGCGCGCGCGGCGAATCCGGTCGCCCCAGGAGGGATGGGTGTCAAAAAGGCCGCTGGCTTCCAAGCCCAGGGTGTCTTCCAAGTGGGTGCGCTGATTGGCGCGGAGTTCGGCGTCGTGGCGCATCAGCCAGGCCGGGAAATTGTCGGGTAGTTTGTGGCTCATGTTCCAGGACGGGCGCAGGTCTTTGTAGGTGCGGTCGAGCAAACTGCCGAGAACGTGGAGGCGTTTGCTCGTCGCCTCGAATCCCTCGCTGCCGACCAGCTTGATCTGGTAGCTGTCCGCGTCGTACTCCATTTGTCGGAGCATGAAACAGCCGATGCCGTGCCCCAGATACATCAGCAGCTTGAGGACGAGCCGCGAGCACCACACCGAAAACCGGATGAACGCGATCACGATCGCGACGCGCCCGTCTTGCGCCTCTTCGGCCCATTCCTCCAAGGACACGTCCCAGGCGTCGCGCTCATAGACCACGCGCGCAAACCAGGCATTCACGCTGCGGATCACGTAGGTGAGGCGCATGCCGAATCCTTGAGTGAAGTGCCCAAACTCATGCGCAATCACCCCGGCGAACTGTCGAGTGTTCAGTCCCGCCACCAGTGGTAGTCCGATGGTGAGCACGAGATCGTTGCCCAGCAGACTCCACGCGCCGCGGCGAAAACTGGCCGAAGCGTTCAGTTGGCAATCCAAGTCAATGCGCCGCGGAGCGGGCGCGCCGACGGACTCGCAAATCTGCGTGATGTAAGTGAACAGAAGGGGTTCAGCGCCGGGATTCAGCGCGAGAGGCTGCGCGTGTTTCGGCCGCCGTGCAAACAACGGTTTGACCATGAACAGCACCACCACCACTCCGGCCAGAAACGGCGCGATGTAAAGGGCCGCCTTCAGGAGGAAAATGCGCGCTCCTCCAACGCCGGAAGTGAGCAGGGACGAAAAGTGCGTCCCCCAGTAATAAACGCCGTAGCCTGCGGCGGCGATCAGCGCGAGATAGAGGACCGGCAGCAGCACCATCGCCAGCGTCACGAAGAGCAGGCCGAACTGGTAGAGGAAGGACACGGGCGTCTTCGGCACGCGGCTGCTCAACGCGGAGGCGATGGCCGCCGGCGTCAACTCCTCGCTTGGCTCCGCTGCGGCGGGAATCGAGAGGAGAGTTGTCTGCTGGCAGGTCGGGCACTCAATCGTGCTGCCGTCGAGTTCGCCGGGGAACTCCAGATGAAGACCACAGTGTTGGCAGGCGCACTTGGCGGAGGGAGTGTCATTCATAGGAGCACGGAGTGATCAGGAGTTGCTGTCTCCGTTGGCCCGAGAAACTCTTCACCAACTGGCAGCCGTAAACCGTCCCGCGCGCGCCGTTGTTCTCCCAGGCGTTTTGGATCGGGTCGCGGTTGCCGTCTGCTCTTCACAAGGACTCCCACTCCTCCAGCGAAATGCTCCTGCCCACGCGCCCATCAATCTGGCGCAGCATCATCCGCAGTTGCAGCACGGAAAATTCGGCGTTGCCGGGGATGGTCTGCCGGCGGCCGGCGATCACCATGAACTCGTGCGTATTGGCAGGGAACGGCCCCTCGAAACCAAGCCGTCTGAGCTTCCGGACGAAATCACGCCGCTTGCACGGATTCCACGTGGGCATGGGCAGGCTTGTTGAGGTCGATGCCGGCCACGACAGGCAACGTGTGGCCCAAGTGGAATCCGAGCAGAATCCAGTCCTCGAGCGTGGAGCGCAATTCCTCTTCACACTGCCGCAGCGTGAGACCGAACGCGATCACACCTTCCAGCGCCGGGATTTCTCCGCCGTAGGTTCCGTCTTCGAGCTTCTCGTAAGCCGCCATTTCCATCGCGGCTTCGATGTATGATGTCAGCGCAAGCATCGGCAGGAGGTTAGACTTCGGGCGGAAAGTTGTCGAACCAGAACTTGGCTGAGAAGTTCATCGGGCTCTCGCTGGAACGCATCCTGGCCAGCAAGACCGCCGCAAACCGGGCCAAGGACCGCTTGGTCATCCCGGTCCTGCAAAGCACGCTCCGCACTTTGGAAGTGAAGGAAGGCCGGCGGGCCAAGGCAGGCTCGCTCAAACTTGCGCAGAAGAAGCGTGGAACAAAGCAGTGAATCTGGAGTCGCAGGACAGCGCGTCGATGTTTTCCCAGATGCTCTGGATCAGTTCCACGTCGCCGGTGGAACTGAGTTTCAATATCTGGTTCATCCACTGAATCAGGCAGGCACAGTTTCAGGCATCGGCAAGAACGGGCAGCGACTCACCGTACGGGCGATGCGTTCCTCGGCTTCGTCGGCGGCCATTCCCAGATCGTAATGGCTCTGCAAGTCCAGCCACCAGGCGGGCCGCGTACCGAAATAGCGCGACAGCCGCAACGCCGTGTCCGCCGTGATGGATCGCTGCCCCCGCACAATGTGGTTGATGCGAATAGGCGTTACGCCAATGGCCTTGGCCAGCGTGGTCTGGGTCAGACCCAGCGGCTCCATGAAGTCATGGAGCAAAATCTCGCCGGGATGAACCGGCGGCAGTTTCTTCGTCTTCATACAATCAATGGTAGTCCACGATTTCCACGTCATGCGCGTCTTCGCCCTGCCAGCGAAAGCAGACGCGATACTGGTCGTTGATCCTGATGCTGTGCTGTCCGACCCTGTCGCCCCGCAGCAGCTCAAGCCGGTTGCCGGGCGGCAGTTGCAGGTCGCGCAACTCCTGCGAGCGATCCAGTTGCGTGAGCTTGCGGAGCGCCACTCGTTCAATCTGTGGCGGCAAGCCATGATCACGGCGACGCTGCCACAGGCGCTCGGTTTTCCGGCAGGCAAAGCTGACAATCACCGGTTCAAAATATCGGATTGCGATATGGTGTCAATGCCAGCCCGGGTTCCTCAAAAACTCTCCAGCAACTGGTAGATGTAAACGTTGCCCAGCGCGTCGATGTTTTCCCAGACGCTCTTGATCAGGTCCACGTCGCCGGTGACGGAGGGGAACTCTTTCACCTTTGCCTCCCACGGGAAGCAGACGCCGGGACGCGGGCCGGCCTGTTTTGGCCAGCCGGTCAGGCCCTTCATTTGCGCACGGCTGGCGACGGAGGTCGGCAGGTCGCACGGCGGCGTGGCCACGGGCGTCTTGTAGCTTCCGGCGGAATAGACGCCCTCCTGCCGCGTGACTTCCGTGAGCGCCTTCATGTTCTCGACGCTGGTGTCGTCTTGCATGATGGCGCCGGCATCCATGATGTACCCGCCGTCCTGGGCGACTTCCTTGATGACGCGCAGGCAGAAGGCGCGCACTTCGTCGGGCTTGCCGTAGCTGAGCATGATGTTCGGGATGCCACCGCTGATGGCGAATTTGTCGTGGAGCTTCTCGTGGACGTGGAAAATGTCGTCCTGGTCGCAGTGGAAAACGATGCTGCGGTCGGGCAATTCGCGGAAGGTGTCGAGGTGATGCTTCCATTTGCCTTCGGCGTAGAAAAGGGTCTGGTGGCCGTTCTTCCAGAATTCCTCGATGCACGGCTTGAGCGTGGGCCAGAAGTGCGAGGCGAATTGTTTCGGGTTGATGAACGGCACGCAGCCCCGGTGCATCCAGAAGCCGATCGGGACGAGTTTGTTCGGATCGGACGTGGTGAGGCCGACGTGCGTGAGGTGCGGGGCGAGGGCTTCGCAAGCCTTGAGCACCTTGTCCGGCTGAGTGTGCATGTCCATTGTCAAACCGACAAAGCCGCGGAGTTTGTCGGCGATGATGTCGAAGGGCGCCTTGAAGATGCCGGCGATGGCGGAGACGCAGCCGCATTCGGTCTTGAGCCGCTGGATTTGCGGGCCGAAGGCGTAGAAGTAATCGAGCATGGCCATCGCGCTTTTCACGAGGCCGAGGTTGTTCCGATACGTGGACGGCTCGCCGATCTTGACGGTCTCGGCGGCCACGCGCGGAAGCCAGACGTTCCAGAGGAAGCCGGTGGGGTCTTTGATCAACTCGTCATACTCGTCCTCCTTCATGAACGCCTGGTCTTCCGCCGGCTCGATGTAGTTGAAGCCCGTCGTGTGCGGGATGTGAATGCCCGGCACGCCGTAATAGCGCAGCCCCGCCGCCATGGCGATGCCCATGTAGGCATAGACCATGTTCGGCACCACGGCGTCCCACTGGAAATCTTTCGCGGTCTTGATCGCGGCCTCGAACGCGCGTTGGTAGCTCACTGACACGTCCTGGCAGGTCATGCCGGCATACTTGGCGGTGAACTCGGCGACGAACGGCCGGATGGGAATCATGTCCGGCTTCTCGTTGCGCATGGCGGTGACGTAGCGGGCGAGGCGTTCCTGGTAGAGTTGATCGTTGTTCATGGCTTTGTGATGGGCGGAGAGTAGGAACACGCGGCGGCGGCGGCTAGGAGAAAGTCGTGGTTCGTTGAAACGTTAAAGAGTTGAAGCGATGAAGCGCAGCCCAGCACAAGGCCTTTCGCACGCACGGCCCTCATCGCTTGGCGCGACGCTTGGCTTCGAGCAGGCGGTCGAACTTGCTCTCCGCAGACTGGGGTTTTGGCGGGGCACCCGCTTCTTTCGCTGGCGTGGCGGGGGTTGGCTCCGCCGCCCGCGCGGGCTGGGCAGGCTCCGCCGAGAGGGGCGCGCCTTCCTGCTGCGGCTGGAACAAATCCGGGCGCGCTTCCGCGGGCGGCCTCGCCTGCTGGGAGCGCACGGCTTCTTTGCGGGCCAGCAACGCGGCCAGCGATTCGTCCGCCTCGACTGGACGCGGTCGCCCTTCCCAGAAGAACAGGCGACGGCGCACGGCCCGCGCGGCTTTCAGCATTTCTTCGCGGTCGAGTTGGATGCGGCGGATGCCCACGTCGAGCGGGAAGAGCAGGATGGCGCACTTGAGCAGCCACTCGAAGAGTTCAACCGGCTGGAACGTCTTGCGCCGATCATGGAGAAACGGATTCACGTCTTCCCCCGCGAACGGCGAACCCGGCACGGTGAGCACTTTGCCACCGCCAATTTCGGCGATGCGTCGGAGCATGTTCAGGTTCGGCTCGGCGGTGCTGAACTCCGGCGAGTAATCCACGCTCGCGCCCAGCCGCTGCATTCCCTGAAGTGAGCCGCCGGTGAAATCCATCAGGCCCACGGTGTAGGCGCCGACTTCCTTGCTCGCGAAGCGCGCCTCGTAACGGCCCGGGCCGGTCTGCTCCAGGCGCACGCTCTGGCGTTCGCCTTTCGGGCTGACGACGATGGCCTGCAGGTTCAGGAAGTTCCGGTAGTTGCCGTCCTTGTCGATGGCCTCGACGGTGAGGCTCCCGGCGCCTTTGTCGATGGTCACATCCGAGGTGAAGTCGGCGTTTTGCACGCGCCGCAAGGCCCATTGCGCGACCTGCGACCAAAACTGCCGATAGCGCGGCCAGCCCACCCAGTCGCGGCCCCAGCGCGCTTTGGCGTCGGAGGTGAACGCCACCGCGCGGCCCAAGCCGAATTGCCAGTGCGCCAGGAGCGGGTCGCCTTTCTCGGTCAGCAACGGCAACTCGGCGCGGGTCTTGGGCGTGGTGCAAACGTAGCCTTGCAGTTGCGGAAACTGGCCGACGCCGAACCCGCGGGTCAGTTCGGTGGAGAATTGCATCCGTGGCGAAAACGGCTCTTCGGAGATTGCGGACTTGAGCACGACCATCGTCTCCTTGATGAAAATCTGCGGCAGGTCCGCCGGCGAGACGACATTGTGAAACTCGCCGCCGCCCTGGTCGGCGATCCACTGCATCGTCTGTGGGCCGGCGTGGCCGGAGATCAGCACGGTGCTGACCGTGATCTTGTCCGCGACGATGGCGTCCATCAGCTTCTGGGTCGGAGCGCCGGGGTCGCCGTCACTGAACACAATGATGTGCTTCAAGCTCGCGCGCGACTTCGCCAGGGCTTCGTGGCTGCTGGCCATGATGCTTTCAAAGTTGGGGAGATCGCCCTGGTTCATGCCGGCAATTTCGCGGCGCATCTTCGCCTTGTCGCCCACTTTCCCGAGCGGAAAGAGCCAGTGAACGTTGCCGTCCCAGAGCGTCACCCCAAATTCGTCTTGCGGACCGAGGGCTTCGAGCACGCCGATGGCGCAATCGCGCGCGATGGCGTTGCCGTTGCCGAACTCCATGCCGTGCATTACCAACACGACCGCGCCGTACGGCACGACTTTCTTGCTGTCGAGTTCCATGTTCACGGGCAGCGTGGTTTCCAGCGGCGTGCCGCGATAGCCGCCGGCGGCGTAGGTCTGATCGCCGCCCACGCAAACCAGACCGACGCCGAAGTCGCGCACCGCGCTCTCCAGATATTTCATCAGGCGGTCGCCGAGGTCACCCGCAGCGAGGTTGCTGATGAAGATGGCGTCGTAAGAAGAAAGCTGCTCCAGCGTTTCGGGAAAGCCGCCGCGGCCCACGAACTTCACTTTCAAGCCCGCCGCCGAGAGCGCCGCGGCGAGCGTCTTGTCCTGGTCCGGCGCGCTGGACACCAACAGCACTTGCGGATCACCGCGCACGTTGACGAACGCCGTGGCGCGGTTGTTCTGCGGCAGCGTGTCGCCCGGGGCTTCGACCTGGACGGTGTAGCTGTAGAGGTCCGGTTCCGTGAGCGTCTGCGGAAAGGTGAACAAATTCTTTCCCGCCTCCAGATCGACATCTTTCTCACCGAGGTAAGTGCCGCTTTGGTAAAGCCGCAACTTGGCGGGCTGCGGACGATCGGAGTGGAGAAAAATCTTCGCCTCGAAGGTCTGGCCCTGCTTCACGCGCGCGGGCAGTGCCAGCTTCTGCACTTGGACGTCGTTGCTGCGCTGCACGCCGAGTGGCAGCACGTCGATGGTCACGCCGAGCAGTTTGGCGGCTTGTGCGGCTTCGACGGCGTCGCCGAGGTTTTCATTGCCGTCGGAGAGCAGCACGAGGCGCTTCTGCCCGACTTCAGGGAACGCCGCGGAGCCAAGCCGGAGGGCGGCGGCCGCGTCTGTGCGGTCGATCCCGACCACGGCTTGGACTTTCTTGAGATCGACAATGCTGTTCGCATTGAACTCGATGGCCGCCTCGCTGCCGAAGACGAGCACACCGCCGGCATCGACTTTCTTCTTCTCCGCCGCGACGCGGTTGACGTACTGGCGGGCGATCTCTTGTTGCACGCCGGGCACGCTGTCGGAGCGGTCGAGGAGGAAGAAAACGTTCAGGCCTTCCTGCGGGCGCATCCAACGCAAGCCTGCGATGGCGAGCACCAGCGCGACCAGCACCAGCAGGCGCAACGCCAGCGAAGTGAGCCGCCGCCAAGCGCTGATCTGCACGTCGCTCTTCCAAGCCAACCGCAGCACCCAGGCCAGCCCCACGGGCAGCAGCAGCAGAAACTGCGGATGCGAGAAATGGAAGTTCATCGCTTCACCAACTTCTGCACCCGATGGTTCCCCGCGTCGGCCACGTAGAGGTTTCCCTTCGAGTCGAGCGCGAGGCTCCACGGATTGCTGAACTCGCCGGGCTTGGCGCCCGCTTTGCCGATCATCTCGATCAGCTTATCGTGAGCGTCGAACACCTGGATGCGGCTGTTCCCGTAATCGCAAACGAACTGCCGGCCCGCGGCATCGACCCGCACATCGTAGGGATAGCTGAACTCACCCGCGGCACTGCCGGCATGGCCGTGAGCGCGAAGGAACTTCCCGTCCGGCGAGAACACCTGGATGCGGTGATTGCACGAGTCGGCCACGTAAATCCGATCCGCGCCATCGACGCCGACGCCTTCCGGTCGATTGAACTCACCGGGGCCGCTGCCCGCGCACCCGAACTCGCACCGTTTCGCCTTCCCGTAAGCAGCGAAGACCTGCACGCGCTCGGCCAGCGTGTATTCGCTCACGATCACGTCGCCGCGCGAGTTCACCGCCACGGCGCGCGGCAACGAGAACGGCCCGCGATTGGTGAGGTGCCCGCCCCATTGGGCGACGAGCCGGCCGTCGGGAGTGAAATGGTTCACGCGCTGGTAATGCGGCTCGATCACGACCACGTTGCCGTCGTGGTCGCAGTCCATGCCTTTGGGCTTGCCGAGGTCCGTCTGCGGCGTTTGCCAGGCCAGCAGCCAGCGGCCATCCGGGGAAAACTTCTGCACGCGTCCGGTCATGTCAGCCACGTAGAGGTTGTCGTCCTGGTCCACGGCCACGGAGCGCGGCTTGTTGAACTCGCCCGCGCCCGCGCCGCGCCGGCCGAGGATCTCCACGCGGCGGAAAACCTGGCTCGGCAGAGGGGCGGCGTTGTCCCCGCGTTCTTCCGAACAGCCCGTCAAGAGAATGAGGCCGAGCGCGCCCAGCAGGGCCGACGGATTTGAGATTTGAGATTTGAGATTTGAGATCCCTCGCGCCAGCCGCCCGACGGCCAGCGGCGCGACGGCGAGAATGAGGAGCCAGACACAAAGCGCGTTCACCTGTCCACTGTGGCCGTAGTGAAGCAGGTTGAAGACGCGCAAGGCAAGCGTTTCCCCGCCCGGTGGCAGGATGAGCACCAGCGTCTCCACGTCCCAGAGACAGAGGAGATAAACCACGTACCACACGGCGGCGACTTGCGGCGCAATCTGCGGCCACACCACGCATCGAAAAAGCGTCCAGCCCCGCGCTCCGTCGAGCCGCGCTGCGTCGATCAAGTCGCGGTCCACGCCGAGCCGTGCCGCTGCCGTGCCAAACCACGCCGGCGCGAAGTATCGGATCGCCAGCGCCAGCAGCACCACGCCGGTGCTGCGATAGAACCAGTCGAGGCCAGGCCGGTTCAGAAGCCAGATCAGCGCAATGCCGAGCAGGACGCCGGGAACCAAGAACGGGAGCCAGAGCAGGCTCGATCCGAGCAGTGCCGGCCCTCCAACCTGCCGTAAGCCTCGGACACAACTGTAGCTGCCGACGTGAGGAGGCTCTGATGTCTTTGGAGTTTGAGCCTCGTTACCTCGGCTGCTACGAGATATTGAAATCGCCGGCCCAATCCGCGCTGCGACCAACGCGCCCGCGACCGTGGCCGTGGCGGTGAGACCCGCGAAGAGGACTGAGTTCGTGGCGGCGTTCATTCCTGCCGACAGCGCGGGCAGAAGTTCCAGCCAAGTCCGCCGGCTCCAAGCCAGTTCGGCCAGCGGCAGCGCCACGGACAGCGTCATCAGGAGCAACACCACGATCTGACTCACGACAAACCACCCTTGCCCCACTTGCCGCCGGAACAGTGCCGCCGACACGCCGCCTTCGCTCCGCGGCCAAGCCAGCTTCCGCGTCCGGCCCAGCACCACCAGCAGCGCCATCGGCGCGACGATCAGCGGCCAGCCTTCCCTCAGGGCAGCGAGGGAATCCAGGTTGGTGTTGAAGCCGACCCACACGATGGCGGGCGCGACTTTCACCTGAAGAATTGCCGGCACGGCGAAATTGTTCAGTGCGAGGACGAACGTCAGCACGCCCGCTACCACAACGGCGTTCCGCGCCATCGGCCAGAGCAGCCAGCGGCAGAGTGTGGGACCCCGCAGCAGCGGCTCGCTTTCGAGTTGGCTGGGTTCGAGTTGCTGCCAGGCACCCAGCGCGGCGAAGAGCGTGATCGGCCACAGCAGCAGCGACAACACCAGCACCGCGCCGGCCAGGGAGTAGATGTTCAGCGGCAGCGCGTGCCGCAGCACGCCGGTTTCTCCGAGCAAATCCAGCCAGCAGTTCGTGGCCAGAAATGGTGGCATGGCCAGCGCCACGACTGCCAAAGCAAGCAGCCACCGCCGAAGCCGTGTCCCCACGCCGGCCAGACAGACCGCGCTGGTGAATCCCAGCAGACTGGCAGCCAGCGTGGTCAGCCCGGCCACAAGCAGGCTGTTGGTGAGGAGAGGCCAGTTCATGCGCAGGAGCCTCGTTCAACAGAGTAGCAGCCGACGTGAGGAGGCTCCGTTCAGAAGTCGGAGGTCGGAGGTCAGAGTCAGAGCCTCCTCACGTCGGCTGCTACGGAGTTTTGAAAGCGCCTCGCGGGGTTTCATCGGAGGAAGATCGCCTTCATCTGCGCCGTCGCGGGTTCGAGGTCCTTTAACACTTTGTCCCAATCGACTTTGAGGTGCGGACGCAAGCCCGGCGACCAGCCTTCCAGCGCCTGCGCCATCATCAATTGGTCACCCACCTCGCGGCGTTGGAGGTACTGGAAGAGTTGCTGCGCCCACATCGGGTTTGGTCCGCCGCGCACGACGGCGACCGTGTTGGGGATCAGCAACGTCTCCGCCGTGATGGGTAGCGCGACGATGGGCCGCGCGTCGTTCTGGCCGGCGGCGACGTCATCGGAGTCCGTCAGCCCCAGCCAGGCTTCGCCGCGCCCGACCAGCTTGACGACTTGCGAGTTGCCATCGACGAGGAACGGTTTGTTCGCCTGCAAGGCGCGGCACCAGGCCAGCCAGTTCGTCTCGCCCCAGTGCTGGCGGAGCGCCAGGAAGTGCGCGCTGGTGGTGCCGAACAGCGGATAGGCCAGCGCGACCTTGCCACGATAGGCAGTGGTGGTGAGGTCCCGCAGCGAGAGGGGCGTGCTGGCGCTGAACGCTGGCAGCTTGTTCGTGTTGACGACAATCCGCCGACTACGAAAGCCGAAGGCCGCCCAGCCGTTGGTGTTGCGAAAGATTCCATGCGCGGCAAGCTGGCGCGTGCGGAGTTCCTCGTTTCCCCAAAACACATCGCACTGCGGGCGGCTGCGTTCGGCCAGCAGGCGGTTGGCAAGGCCGACGGTCTTGACCGCTTCGCTGTCGTAGGCCGCCCGGACCTTGATGCCGGTCTCGGCGGTGAACTGCTTGAAGATCGGCTCGGCGAAGACCTGGTCTTGCGCGGCATAGACCACCACAGCGGGCGAGTCGCTCTTCAGGCAGCCGGGCGTGAGAACACCCGCCAGCGCCGTCAGCGACAAGACCACCGCGCCGAGCAAGAGGCGTCGATATAATCCGTTCGTCCTCTCGGGCTGTTCGCGTTTCATGGCCTGGATGATAGCGGCGGGCGATGCGGAAACAACTGCGACTTTGAGTTCGGAACGCTCCACGAACTTCCCGAATAGTCGCCCGCTGTTCTTCGTCGGATACCAGCAATGAAATCAGCCAACTCTGACAGTCGATCGGATCTTCGTTCTTCACGCCGGCAGTTTCTCACGCGCACCGCCTTCGCCGCCGCGGCCTTCCAGGTCGTGCCTGGGCACGTGCTCGGCCTGCGCGGCGCGACCTCGCCGAACGAGAAACTTAATCTCGCCGGCATCGGCATCGGCGGGCAGGGCCACAGCGACATCAACCAGATGGCCAGCGAGAACATCGTCGCGCTGTGCGACGTGGACTGGGACCACGCCGCGGGCATCTTCAAGCATTACCCCAACGCCAAGCGGTTCAAGGACTGGCGGAAGATGTTCGACGAGATCAAGGACATCGACGCCGTGGTCGTCGCCACGCCGGACCACACGCACGCCTTTGCCTCGATGGCAGCCATGCGACTCGGCAAGCACGTTTATTGCGAGAAACCGCTCACGCATTCCGTGTGGGAAGCGCGCCAAGTCGCGACGATGGCGCGAGAAAAGAAACTCTCCACGCAAATGGGCAATCAGGGCCAGGCCTCGGAAGAGACGCGCCGCCTTTGCGAATACGTCTGGGCCGGCGCCATCGGCCCCGTGCGCGAAGCCCACGTCTGGACCGACCGTCCGTCGCAGGGGCTCTTCAAAGAGTACTGGGCACAAGGCGTCCCGCGTCCGACCGACACTCCGCCCGTGCGAGCAAACCTGGACTGGGACCTATGGATTGGCCCCGCGCCGACGCGTCCGTATCACCCGGCGTACCTGCCGTTCAAGTGGCGCGGCTGGTGGGACTTCGGCACGGGCGCGTTGGGCGACATCGGCTGTCACGCCCTTGATCCCATCTTCCGCGCACTCAAGCTGGGCGCGCCCGTCTCGGTCCAGGCTTCGTCCAGTCGCGTGAACACCGAGACTTACCCCGTCGCGTCGATGATCACCTACTCGTTTGCGGCCCGAGATGCAGCGCCTCAAGCGATCAACGAGTTCACCAATGGTTTGACCGGCGCCGCGGCGGGCGGCATTGAGATGCCGGCATTGAAGCTCGTGTGGTACGACGGCGGATTGCGCCCGCCGCGGCCCGATGGTTTGCCGGAAGGCGTCCACATGGGTGACAACGGGCGAATGTTGGTTGGCGACAAAGGGTTCATCTTGGGGAACTCCGTTTATCCCAAGTCACGTCGCGACGAAGTGGGCGAGATCGCCCGCACCATCAAACGCTCGCCAGGGCACTACAAGGAATGGGTCGAGGCCTGCAAGGGCGGCCCGCCCGGCGGCTCGAACTTCAACTTCGCCGGGCCGCTGGCCGAAGCGGTCCTCTTGGGCAACGTGGCGCTACGCGTGCAGCTCCGCGAAGAACTGACCTGCGCCAGACTGTTCTGGGATTCCGCTGCACTCAAGATCACGAACATCGAAGAAGCAAACAAGTTCGTGCGGCGCGAATATCGGCAGGGGTGGGAACTGTAGCGCGCATTCCTCCCAGCGCAGCAGAGCCGTAACCAAGAGTGGCGGGACGCGCGGGACGGGCCGTTCTTCCATCAGGCGTCTGCGCTGAGGTTCGAGGCGCCACGTTGCGTGACCCTCATTGGCCACCCTTGGGGATCGTGTAAAACTCGTAGGTGATCCGCCAGGTGAACTCCGCGCCGGGCTCGACGTTCATGTCGATGAAAGGTTCGAACGAGAGCGGCGCCCGGATCGCCCACAAGGCGGCCCGGGAAAGCGGCCGATCGGCCGTGATCCGGACGCCTGCTCCCGCGCGCCGGTTCTCGATCCGGATGTCATAGTCCTTGGGGTCCGCGCCGAATCCCTGGATGTCGAGGTACACACGGTCCTCCCCGGTCAGCGTCTTGGAAAAGGCAATCCGGTTCTCCCGGACCTCCGCGAGGCCCTTCGCCGGCGGCCCTGAGGTGCGGATGCGGAAGGGAACCGTGAGCGAGCAATCGGGGCCGGGGGCCAGCCGGTCGAGGTACAGGAAATTGTGATTATAGACGCTGGTTTGGATGACGCGCTTTCCGGTGTTGCGCAGGCTATGGTCGAGCACCATCTGCGGCTTGCTGCCGGCCACCGAGACGGTCTTGCGGTACTCGTAGGCGTAGCCCGTCGCTGGATCAGCCAACTCGTGTCTGAACTCGATGGCATCGGGCCGCGGGCTGACCGTCCATCTCCCCCCGTCCATGATCGGGTAAAGCCGGTAGGGATCGTACTTGGCGTCATCCGGCTTGCGCAGCACACCCACCCCGATTTTGACAAAAGTTCCGCCGGCCTTGGCCTGGTCGAAACCCAAACCCTTGCCATTGGTCACGAATTCTTCCGCCGGCCCGGTGATCGCGGTGCAAGGACCAGCGACGATGTCGGCGCCTTCATAGACAAAGTCGTGGACGCTTGGATCGCTCCGCTGGAACCATTGCGGAAAATAGTCGTGTCCGGCGAACTCAAGGCCCCCGATCAGCCCCGACCAATCGAAGCGGGTGCCGCGGTAGAATCCCGTGTTCGCGTCCGGCAGATACAGCCGCACGAGAAGGGGGCCGTTGCTGATTTTCGCCTCGGGAGCCGGACCAGCAGCGACGCCAATACCAGCCGTGAGCGAGACGCCGAGGGCCATCCAAGCAGTCTTTGTCATAGACCCCGATCATGGCGCGCGGCGCCCGCGCCGACAAATACGAACTTTCACACCGACGCATCGGGCAAGGCTGCATCAAGCTCGGTTCGGGAGCCCTCGTAGCGCAGACTTTCAAGTCTGCCGTAGCGCCGGTTTTCCAACCGGCGAGCGTTGGAAGAAGCCAGCCGGCTGGAAGTTTCACGGCCTGGCCGACTGCAAGTCGGCGCTACGGCAGGTTGAAAACCTGCGCTACCCGGTGCGCCGGGCGGGAGCTTGATGCAGTCTTGCTGCATCGGGTTTCCAGAGGTGGTGTCAAGTTGCGTCCGGGAGCCGGACGCTGGCTTTTCCCTTGTTGCCTCACCACGATGGCCCCGCTTAAATCGCCCGCGCATGAGTTGGCAAAAAATTGCCCTCCTCGGAGTCGGATTGCTGGGCGGGTCGCTGGGACTCGCCATCCAACAGCGCCGGCTCGCGAAGCGGGTGGAAGGCTGCGTCCGCCGACTGGAAAGCGTGGCGGAGTGCCAGGGACTCGGCATCGTGGACCACGCCACGCTCGACCTGAGCGAGGCCGTGCGCGACGCCGATCTCGTCATCCTCTGCACGCCGCTGGCGCAGATGCGCGGCTTGGTCGAGCGGGCGCTGCCGGCACTCCAGCCCGGCGCGATCGTCACCGATGTCGGCAGCGTCAAGGGCGTCGTGATAAAAGACCTTGAACCGCTCGTGGCCAAAGCGGGCGCGCACTTCGTCGGCAGTCATCCGATGGCCGGCGCGGAAAAGATGGGCGCCGGCGCGGCCAGGGCCGATCTCTTCCACAACGCCGTCTGCATCCTCACCCCTACGGCGAACACCGAGGGGGACGCGCTCCAGAGGGTGGACGACTTCTGGCGGCAACTCGGCTCACGGACCCTGCATTTGTCGCCCGACAAGCACGACGAGTATGTGGCGCGGTGCAGTCACTTGCCGCACGTCATCGCGGCGACGCTGGCCAACCTGGTCCTGGGTCCGTCGAGCGCCAAGGAGTTGGCCAGTTTGTGCGCGACCGGCTTTCGGGACACCACGCGCATCGCGTCCGGCTCGCCGGAGATGTGGCGGGACATCGCGCTGGCGAACCACGAAAACCTCGCCGAGGCGCTGGCGCGGTTCCAGGATGAGTTGCGGATCCTGCAGCGCGCGGTGGAAAGCCAGGACGCCAAGGCGCTGGATGCCTTTCTCTCCGCGGCCAAGCAACGCCGCGACCAGTGGGGCGCGCAAAACGCGTCGCTGTCGCCGGAGTGAAGGGAGCATGGTTATCAGGTTTTCAAGTCTTCAAGTTTTCAGGCTTCCAGGTAAGGCGCCCGGCCCGGATGGGCCAAACGCCGGGCGGCATCAAGCTCGTTCCAGAGCGCGGCTGTCCCAGCCGCAGCCACGCTCGGAACCCGCCGGCTCAAGCCACTTCACGAAGCGCTCGGTCGTTCGTGGTCGCTGCGGCGGGGACAGCCGCGCTCCGGGCGGCGCCAGCCCGAGCTTGATGCCGTCTTGGGCCAAACGGGCCTGGAGACGGGACGGCTTGAAAACCTGACAACTTGAAAACCTGAAAACCCGAGATGCCTCTTCCGCCGCTCATCGAAATCATCCCGCTGACCGCGCCGGTGCGCGCCGAGATCACGATGCCCGGCTCCAAGAGCATCACCAATCGCGCGCTGGTGCTGGCGGCCCTGGCGGACGGCGAAACGATCCTGCGTGGGGCGCTGTGGAGCGAAGACACGCAGGTGATGGTGGAGTGCCTGCAGGAACTGGGCTTCATGGTGAACGTGGCGCCGGAGCCGGATGAAATCTGCAACCGCACCATCACGATCTATGGCTTGGGCGGGAAAGTTCCGCGCGGCGGCACGGCGGAGCAACCGCTCGAACTGTTCGTCGGCAATGCCGGCACGGCGGCGCGGTTTCTGGCGGCGATGGTGTGCTTGGGCGGCGGCGTCTATCGGCTGCATGGCGTGCCGCGGATGCACGAGCGCCCGCAGGCGGCGCTGTTCGCGGCGTTGCGGCAGCTCGGGTATCGCGTCGATTCTCCGAACAACAAGCTGCCAGCCCTGATCTTCGGGTGTAGCAGCCGAGGTGACGAGGTTCCTTCTGAGAAAGAAAGTCAGAGCCTCCTCACGTCGTCTGCTACTCACGAGCCACGACGCGCTTGCACGGTGAGCGTGGCGGAAAGCTCGCAATTCGCGTCGGCTTTGCTGCTGTGCGCCAAGGCGGGGAGATGGTCTGTGGAAATCAGTGGCGCCAACGAAGACGAACTGCCGTATGTCGAGATGACGCGGCAACTGGGCGCCGTGTTTCCGGAGCACGGGGGGCGTTTCCAGATCGAGCCGGACGCTTCGAGCGGGAGCTACTTCTGGGCGGCGACGTCATCGCCCATCGGCCATCGCCAATGGCCAATCTCCGTCGCGCACTGGCCGTGCACTGGCTGGCAGATTGACGCCGAGTTTCCGAAGCGTCTGCCTTTGCCGGCGACGTTGTCGCGGCAGACAGACCTCGCCGACAGCATCATGACCGCCATCGTGATCGCACCTTTGGCCGGGTATCCAGTCAAGTTCACCGACCTCGGCCGCCTGCGCGTGCAGGAGTGCGAGCGCGTCGTGGCCTTGCGCACCGAGTTGACCAAGTGTGGGGCGAAGGTCATTGAGAGTGGGGACACGCTGGAGGTTTTTCCGTCGGCGCTGCATGGCGCGGAGATCGAAACCTACAACGACCACCGGATGGCGATGTGTTTTGCGATTCTGGGATTGAAAGTGCCGGGGATCAAAATCAAGAATCCGGCGTGTGTGAAGAAGACGTTCCCGAACTTTTTCCAGAAACTCGCCGCGCCGCCGCCACACGGGCTGGGCGCGGAGATTCGCGACGCGACGGACGGAAGGCGGTTGCGGGTGGAAGAGTTGTTCGCGGAATGAACCGGCAGCCACTTTCAGGTTGTCAGGTTCTCAGGTTATCAAGTTGTCAGGTCTGGCAGTGGCGCGGCTTGGACGACTTAAAGACTTGAGAACCTGAGAACCTGACAACCTGAGAACCTGAGACTTTGAGAAATCCGATTGTCATCGCCATTGACGGCACCAGCGCCAGCGGCAAGAGCACGAATGCCAAGCTCGTCGCGCGGACGCTGGACTATGTGTATGTGGATACCGGCGCGATGTATCGCACGCTGGCCTGGTATTGCCTCGCCAAAAGGGTGGATCCGCACGACGGCAAGGCCGTGGCCAACGTGTGCCGGCGCTGGAAGACCAGCCTGCAGTGCGCCGAAGGCGAGTTCCGCCAGGTGCGGCTGCTCGTGGACGGCTATTTCCCGGAGAAGGAAATCCGCACGCCGGCCGTGGCGGCTGCCGTGCCGCACGTGGCCGCCGTGCCGAAGGTGCGGGAGTGGATGAAGAAGAAGCAGCGCGAGTGCATCCAGTTTGGCAATCTCGTAATGGAAGGCCGTGACATCGGCACGAACGTCTTTCCCGAAACCGACTTCAAGTTTTACCTCGACGCCTCACTGTCGGAACGGTCGCGTCGCCGTGAGGCCGATGGCGTGCAAGAGAACCTGGCGGCGCGCGACGAGCGCGACAGCCAGCGCAAGGCCGCGCCGCTGATGATCCCGCTGGGCGCGGCGCTGATCGACAACTCAGGAGAGACGCCGGAACAGACCAGCTCACGGATCATCACGGAGTTCAAGCGCCGGCGGGAGGCGAGGAAATGACCACGGGACCACGGGACTACGGACTACAAGACCACCGAGCCGCAGACAACAACTTCCGCAGCCTGTGGTCTGTGGTCCGTGGTCCGTGGTCCGCCTCGCTCCTATGAACTTGCTCTATCGCTTGGGGCGTTTTCTGTTCCGGCTCGCCTTCCGGTTCTACTTTCGCTGGCGCGTGTGCCATGCGGATCGCGTGCCGGTGGACGGCCCGCTCATTCTGGCCTCGAGCCACGCGAGCTATCTCGACCCGCCGCTGGTGGGATCAGGAGTGAGCCGGGTGTGCCACTTCCTCGCCCGCGCGACTCTGTTCACCAACCCGCTCTTCGGCTGGGTGTTGCGCGAGGTCTGCGCCATTCCGGTGGACCGCGACGGCGGGAGCGCCGCTGGGTTGAAGACGATCCTGAACAAGCTGAACGAGGGCGGCGCGATCGTGTTGTTTCCCGAAGGCACCCGCACGGTGGACGGCCAGTTGCAGAAGGCCCGCTCCGGCATCGGCCTGATGGCGCTGAAATCCGGCGCGCCCGTGGTGCCGGTGCGGGCGTTGGGCACGTTCGAGGCGTATGGGAAAGGCCGCCGCTTCCCGCGTCCCCATCGCATAACGCTCATCTACGGCGAGCCGATGCGCTTTGAGCAGGAGCGAGCCGAAGCAGAGGCATGTTCGCGTGAGCGGCTCAAGGTGCTTTATCAGGAAGTGGCGGACAAGATCATGGAAGCCATCGCAGGGCTGGAGGCGGACGTAAAACGTAATGCGTAAAACGTGATGCTTCTTCTGGCGAAGGAGAGGTCTTTCGCCAGAATCCGTTTTACGTTTTACGTTTCACGTTCCACGGCTTTCGCCTCACGCTCTCCGCCACCCAATCCAAATACCGCTTCGTCCCGCCCTCCACCGGCAGCACCACGAACTCCGGCGTGTCGTAGGGATGCTCGCTCAGGATGAGTTCCTCCAAAGCGGCCAGCTTGGCCTTGGTCGTCTTGAAGAGCAGCAGGACTTCCGCCCCCGTTTCCAGCTTGCCCTGCCACCAGTAGTGGGATTCGATCCTGGGCACCAGATTGGCGCACGCCACCAGTCGGGACCCCAAGGCGGATTGCGCCAGTCGCCGCGCGGTCTTGAGGTCCGGTGCGGTGACGAGCACCACGGCGAAGGAACGGCTCTTCTTCATGGCGGCAGGAAACCACCGCCACCGGCCGCAAGGCAAGTTGTTTGCGGCACGGCCCAAAACTTCGCTTGCCAGCGCGGCGGCTTTTGAAAACTATCCGCACCACATTTTATGGCACATGTGAAACTACACATTCCGGGACCGGTTGAAGTCAGCGAGAAAACCTTCAAGGCGTTTTGCCGGCCGATGATCGGCCATCGCGGGCAGGGCTTCAAAGACCTCTACGCGGCCATCCAGCCGAAACTGCAGGCGCTGCTCTACACCAAGCAACTCGTCTATCTCAGCACGTCATCCGCGTGGGGCGTGATGGAAGGCGCCATCCGCAACCTCGTCGCGAAGAAGGTCCTCAACTGCATGTGCGGCGCGTTTTCGGACAAGTGGTTCGATGTGTCCAAGCGCTGCGGCAAGGACGCCGAGGCGCTCCAGGTGCCGTGGGGCTCGCCCATCCGCGCCGAGGCCGTGGACCAGAAACTCGCCACCGGCCAGTTCGACGCGCTCACGGTCATCCACAACGAAACCTCCACCGGCGTGATGAGCCCGATCTACGAAATCGCGGCCCTCAAGAAGAAGTATCCTGACGTGATGTTCATCGTCGATGCGGTCAGTTCGATGACGGGCATCAAGCTGGAGTTCGACGCGCTGGGGATCGACGTGTTGCTGGCCGGCACGCAAAAGGCGTTCGCCATGCCACCGGGGCTGGCCGTGTTCGTCTGCTCGCCTGCCGCGCTGGCCAAGGCCGCGACGATGAAGGACCGCGGCTATTACTTCGACCTCGTGGAGTTTCAGAAGAACGCCGAGCAGAGCATGACGCCTAGCACGCCGAGCATTGGCCACGTCTTCGCGCTGCAATCGAAGCTGGAAGACATCTTCGCCGAAGGACTGGAGGCGCGATATGTCCGGCATCTGAAGCTGGCGCAAATGACTCGCGCCTGGGCGGCGAAGCACGGCTTCAATCTGTTCCCGGAACCCGGCTTCGAGTCGGTCACGCTGACCTGCGTGAGCAACGGCGCGCGGCCCGGTGGCCGCGTGGTCGATGTGCCCAAACTGCAAAAGCTGGTCAAAGACCAGGGCTTCCTGATCGACGGCGGCTACGGCAAGATCAAGGGCACGACCTTCCGCATCTCCAACATGGGCGATGAAACGGAAGCAACCATGAACCAGCTTTACGCGGCGCTGGACGGAGCAATGAAGCAGTTGTGACTTGTGGAAGGATGGAAGCGTTGGTGTAGGCTGCAACAGCTTTCGAGCGTGACCGGCACCCAGAGCGAATAGATTCAATGCAGCTATGAACCGCGACCAAATCCAGCAGCACGTGGCCAAGGCGCACAAGCGCCCTCTCTCGATTTGCACCAGCGATGGCCACGAGATCAAGGTGCGCCATCCGGATTTCGTTTTCTTTCCGCCCAAGCCCTACGACTGGGAGTTTATCGTGTTCGATGGGAGGGGCCGAGGGTTCGAGGTCGTAGATGTAACCGCGGTGACGCGGTTGGTTTACCGAAGCCCAGTCAAATCCTCCTGACCACTGGGCGGCAATGCAATGAGTGAGGATGGCGGCTGGCTTCCAACTGCACTGGGAGGCAACTGCAAAACTCCGTAGCAGCCGACGTGAGGAGGCTCAAACTTCAATGAAAACAGAGCCTCCTCACGTCGGCTGCTACAGTTTTGCACGAAGCTCCTGGGCAAGGCGCTGAAGCAGTTTTGAGGTTCTTCAAGCAGCAGAAGCCTGCTCTCCTACGCTGTCGGAGTGCCATTTTCAGGGGCGCGGCCGTCGCTTTCCCCGGCAATCCTGCTCAACACTTCCGTCGGCACGCGGGCGCGAAGTGTCGGATGCGTTTCGATCAGCCGGGCGATGTCGGCCAGATCTTTCTGCCGCTTGCTCGGTCGTTGCTGCGGGTTTCCATACGCGCGGAGCTTGCCCGCGAGCGTATCCTCCAGGCTAGCCACGCGGATAAGGATGCCATGCACGTCCGCTGGCAGGGAGCGGGAGGGGAAGTTGCGGTAGAACGGCTCGGTGCTGATCTGGACACTGACCCGCGATTGGCCCTTGAGATTGATAGACCACTCAAATCGCTCGGCAACAAATCCGCATTCCTGCAAGGCCATCACTGCTTCTTCCACCCGCTCCGCGGCAATGACCAAATCCACGTCCGCCGTGGCCATTGGCTCTTCCGCCCAGTGGTTGACCGCCAGGCCACCGATCATGCACCACGGGATTTCGCGCGCTTCCAGGGTTTGCACCAGCTTGGCCACGTCCGAACTGCCGCCCGCGGTCTGCCAATCGTAGAACTGCCGCATCGTCATGCGCGGAACTCTACCGGAAGCAGGAGACGTGGCAAGGACATGGAAAGGCCACCGTTCACTCCCACGGCGACTTGCTCCAGCCACGTCACAACGCCGGTGGAGTCTGGAGGTCAGGACGGCGGGGACGCAGCCTGCTTCCGAGCAATCCTGCCTGGACGGCGCCTGAAGATTGCTGCGGCCAAGGCAACCCCGACCGCGATCATACCGGTCGCAGCAACTGGTTCAGGGACGGGGGTGTAGTCCACCGTGACGCTGATATTGCCCGTATAGGTGGTTCTGTTGTTGGGGATGGGATCAGGGGGGAAGGGGACATCGTACAACGTTTGCGAGGACGTGTATTTGAAATCGTACGAACTGCCGGGCGCATGTCCCGGGGCAGACAGGGTGAAGATGAAGGTCGTGATCCCACTGCTGGCAATGGCGCCGGGAGTGGTGCGAAAATCGATCGTATGATCCGCGAAACCGTTGCCGATGCTGCCTTGCAGAATGCTGCCGGACGCTACCTGATCCCCTCCTTGATAGGAAAGGGACCATAGCAAGTCCGCGTTCGGGGCGGTTTGAGAACGGCTGATACTCCAGTCCAGCACCCCAAAACTGGCCGCTGAACCCGAGGCGTTGGCAAAAGAGAAATAAACGGAGTGACTTGGGTTGGCATCGTTAACATGGAATCGGTCGGCACCGCTGTTGCCGTTGTCAACATCCAGCATCACGGCGCCGTGCGTCGGAACCAACGGACTCAGGGCTAACAAGAGACTCAAAGCGGCGACGAATTGTTTCATGCGCGCGGACACTTGTGGCGCTTTTCTGCCGTGTCAAGGGGCATCTCAGCATTTGTCCGCACGCGAGGCTGGTTTATCGGGCGAGACGTTGGGGGGGGCGGGCTGCCAGCAGATAAAACCGCTCAAGCCGTTCGGCATGTTCGGAAAAAATCCGAGGTAACGGCTGTGACCAGCTTGTGCTGTGCGCCGTTGTCGCCGAGAGCTTACGGCGCCGGTTCGTCCGTGCCCTTCGTGGTCTTTGCGTGAATCACTCCGCTCTCGTCGAACCACAGCGGATCGAGCGCCAGGAAGCGGTCCCAGCCTTTGTTCGTGCTGGCCTTCTGGTGATAGACCATCCAGAGGCGGCCGTCCGGCCCGGCGATCACGCAATGGTGGCCCGGCCCCAGCACGTTGCCGCCGCGGTGGGCGATGGGGTTGCCGGAGTATTTCGTGAACGGCCCCAGCGGTGACTTCGCCGTGGCGTAGCCCACGCCGTAGTTTGGCGAGTCTGCGCCCGTGCCGGAATACATCAAGTAGTACACACCTTTCCGCTTGAGCATGAAGGGGCCTTCGGTGACTTCGCCGCTGATCTTCTCCCACGGCTCGGTCGGGTGGATGACGCGCTGGGCTTCGCCTTTTTTCGTGAGCGGGTCCGCCATCGGCTGGACCATGATTTTGAAACCGCCCTCCAAGTGGACGTAGTAGAGGTAGAACGCCCCGTCGTCGTCCTGGAACAGATGCGCGTCGATGGCTTGGTCCGCCAGCGCGCCCTTGTCCACGAATGGTCCCATCGGGCTGTCCGCGACCGCGACGCCGATCTGCTTGCCGCCTTTGCCTTCGGGCGGCTTGGGGGCGTTGTCGGTGTAGTAGAGGTAGAACTTCCCGTCGCCGCGCTTGTTCTCGAACACATCCGGCGCCCACACGCCGCCGCGCGAATCTCGAAAGACCTTGCCCTTGTCCTCCCAATGCACGAGGTCGTCCGACACGAACACATCGTAGCCGCGCGAGTCCGTCGTCGGGTACATGTAGTACTTGCCCTGGAAGCGGATGACGTGCGGGTCAGCGGGGCCGCGGCGGTCGATGATGGGATTGCGGTAGGTCTTGGCGGGGCGGGCGGGGGTGTTCGTGGCTGGCGCAGCGCGCGAGGCCAGGGCAAGTAGCAACCAAGCGAGAGCGAGAACCAAGAGGGAGGCGTTGGAGACATTCATGAGGAAAAGGTCAATCGGAACCTGGCGCGAGCTCACTGGTGAAGCAGAGCCAATCGGGAATCGGGAATACCTTGGACCGACTCAAGCAGGCGCTCCGTCCGTGCGTCCGGGTTCGTAGCGCAGCTTCAGCAAATCCTGTGGGGCGAGTGCCGCGAACGCGTAGGCTCGGCCCGCATCGTCACTGAATTCGACTTCGAAATGACCGTCGGATAGTTTTTCCACGACTGTGCCGACTTGGCCGCGTTCAAGGCCCTTCTCTGGCAAGGCCCGCTCCAAGGCCACCACGTCGAATAATTTTACCGCTGCGTTCATATCGCGTCAGAGCATATAGCAGGAAACCAGTCTTGGGAAGTCTTCCCCCGTTCGCACGATCCACACGCTGCGCACCAGGATGCTGGCCCGCGCAGTCTCCCACTCGAAGTCCACCACGTAGCGTGGCCCGTGCGGATCCGACTCGCTGGCGACTGCGGCCCCCGTCTCGGCCGCTTCAAGCAAAGCCGCCTTGAGAATCGGCGCACTGGCTTCGGTGATGCCGACCGCGGCAAACCTCCGTGCCTTGTGCTTGCCGCGGGCGTGGTCGGGGTTCAAGCAGTAGGACACCAGCTTGGCGTCGTCCACGAAAGCCCTATTCCCTTGGGGCAATCTCATGAGTTTCCACTCTGTCTCCGTGGCATCGCCGGCCTCGTTCCGTTGTTCCGTTCACGGCGTCACCGCCAGCCGCTCCTCGTGGCGCTCGGGCTTCATCAACACGCCCTGCTCCTTGTAGGGCTTGAGCATGAAGTGCGTGGCGGTGGAGACGACGCCTTGGATGGTGGACAGCTTCTCCGAGACGAACATCGCGACTTCCTTGAGCGACTCGCCTTCCACCACCACCAGCAGGTCGTAGGCGCCGGACATCAGGTAGCAGGAGTTCACCTCGTCGTATTTCGAGATGCGCTCGGCCAGCCGGTCGAAGCCGCCACCGCGTTCGGGCGTGATCTTTACCTCGATGACGGCCCGCACGAGGTCCACGCCGAGCTTCTCTTCGTTGAGAATGGTGCGGTAGCCCAGGATGACTTCGTCCCGCTCGTAGGCCTTGATCTTGGCCGCGATCTCGGCCTCGGGCTGGTTGAGCAGCGCCGCGAGCTGGGCCGGTGTCAGCGCGGCATTCTCCCGGAGCAATTTCAAAAGCTGTTCCATGCGCCGGAGGCTACGCCGAGGAGTGGGAATTGAAAATTGAAAATTGAGAAATGCAATTGGACATTGGAAGACCGGCTGCGTGCAACAATTCTCCCGGGCGACTCCGGGCAGTTTTCAATTTCAATTTTCCAATTTTCAATTTTCAATTCCCGTCCGTGCCTCCAAGCGGTCCATACCGGCTCGTCAAACTGGCCAGCGGCGTTCACAGCGTCCATTCGCTCGCCGAGGGCGAGACGTTTCATCCTGTCATTGGGCCGGTGGCGGAGGCGGAGGCGCTCTACGTGCGGCAACTGCGGCTGCTGGAACGGCTGCGCTCCCACCGGGGCGAATTCGTGGTCTGGGATGTCGGTCTGGGGGCGGCGGCGAACGCGCTCACGGTTCTGCGCGCCACGCGCCATCTGGCCTGCTCCCTCCGGCTCGTGAGCTTCGACCATACGCTGGAGCCGCTGGAGTTCGGATTGGCTCACGCCAGCGACCTCGGCTATTTCGGCGGCTACGAAGCGCGCTTGCTGGAACTTCTCCGGCAGCGTCGCGTGGGCTTCCAAGACGCGGCCCAGTCCGTCCAATGGGAACTTCACCTCGGCGATTTCCCGACGTTCTTGGCGCAGTCGCTGCAACGCTGCAACGCTGCAACGGTGCAACGCCTTCCCGCTCCACACGCTATCCTTTTCGACGCTTACTCACCGGCCAAGAACCCGGCCATGTGGGCACAGTCGGTCTTCGCCAACCTGTTCAAGTTGCTCGACCCCCAGCGTCCTTGCGCGCTGCCAACCTACTCGCGGAGCACAATGCTGCGGGTTTCCTTGCTGTTGGCGGGTTTCTTCGTCGGCGCCGGCCACGCCGCAGGTGAAAAGGAGGAAACCACCATCGCCGCCAACACCCTGGACCTGATCGACGAACCCCTCGACCACCGCTGGCTGGGCCGTGCCCGGCGCTCGACCAGTGCCGAGCCGCTGTGGGAGGCGGTGTACCGGCAGGCGCGGCTGTCGCCCACCACTGGGGAGAAGCTGCTCCAGCATCCTCAGTTCTCCGGGCTGCCCGTTCCGTGAATGAAGCCTGGCCTCGAGGGCTGAACGTTCCCTCCGCCACTCCACTCGCCTATTGCTGCCGAGGCAGTGACCCGCTAAGTTGCCCGCGCCACCAACCGCATGAGCACGTCAGCGCCGAATCTCGTCAGCGCCTTCGCCGGATCGACCCACTACGGCGATCCCGCAGCCGTCCGCTCGCTGGTTGCGGCGTCCCTGGACGCGTTGCAATTGCCCGCCGACTTCATCGTGCCCGGCGACCGCGTGGTCCTGAAGCCGAACTGGGTCAAGGAGCACGACGAGCGCCGCCCCGGTCCAGGCCAGTGGGAACATGTCGTGACGCACCCGGTTGTGATCGAGGCGGTCGTTCACTGGGTGGCAAAGCACCTCGGCGGCACGGGCATGGTCGCCGTGGCGGATGCGCCGCAAACCGATTCCTCATTCGACAGAATTCGCGAGTACTGCCGCCTGGACGAAATGGTCCGGCGCGTCTGCCAGGAGTTCCCAAAACTCACAGTCGATCTGCTCGACCTGCGCCCGGAAGCATGGCGTGCGGTTGATGGCGTGACGGTTTCCAAGCAGGCGCTTCTCGGCGACCCGCTCGGCGCCACGCACGTTCACCTGGATGGAGCCAGCGAGTTCGTCGGCTACTCCGGTCTCGGCCGCCTGTACGGCGCGTCGTTCGACGTGGCGGAAACCAACGCACGCCACACCGCCGCGAGCCACGAGTATCTGCTTTGCCGCACCCCGATGGACGCCGATGTGTTCATCAACCTCCCGAAGCTCAAAACGCACAAGAAGGTCGGCCTGACCTGCGCGCTGAAGAATTTGGTCGGCATCAACGCGAACAAGAACTGGCTGCCGCATCACACCGAGGGCACGCCAGCACAGGGCGGCGACCAGTTCCCACAGGACACCCGCCGTGCCCGGCTCGAACACTCCGCCCTGGCCGCCGCCAAGCGCAGCGCCAAAGACAGCCCGCTGCGCTCCAGGCTCCTGGTCCCGCTGAAGAAGCTGGGGCGCCTCGTATTGGGCGACACGCAGAAGGTGGTCCGCTCCGGCAACTGGCACGGCAATGACACCTGCTGGCGCATGGTCCTCGACCTGAACAAGTGCCTGTTCTTCTTCGATGGCCGCGGCGAACGTCGGCGTCGGCCGTTGCGTTACCTCACCGTCGTGGACGCGATCATCGCTGGCGAGGGCAACGGCCCGATGTCGCCCGATCCCAAACCGTGCGGGGTGGTTCTGGCCGGCACGCACCCTGTGGCGGTGGATTGTGTCGCGGCCCGGCTGATGGGTTTTGACTGGCAGAAGCTGCGCCTGCTGAGGCAGTCTTTCGCCATGCGCGAACTGAATTTCGTCCCGTTCGTCGCCGACGGGATTGAAGTGGTGTCCAACCGCCCCGCCTGGGCGGGCGCGATGGCAGACCTGTCCGACACGTTCCGCTTCCGGCCCCATTTCGGCTGGGTGGGGGCGATTGAGCAATCTGCACCGCCTTGAGGATCGGGCCGCGCGAATGAACACGAACCGGTCCAACTTGTTTCTCCGTCGCAACGCCGCCGTTGTCGTCCAACCGTGAGCGCTGAACCCACAGTCTCCGAGAGAGCCGCCTGTGACCGCCTCAATGTGCTGGGCGTCGGCATCAGCGTGCTCCACCGACAGCAGGCGCTGGAGCTGGTGCTGGAGGCCGCGCGCCGCCGTCAGCGCGGCTACATCTGCGTCACCGGCGTGCATGGCGTCATGGAGTCGCAATACAGCCCGGAGGTCCGCGCCATTCACAATCGCGCCTTGCTCTGCACACCCGACGGCATGCCGATGGTTTGGATGGGATGGCTCAAGGGGCACAAGAGCATGGGGCGGGTCTATGGTCCCGACTTGATGCTCGATGTCTGCGAGGCTTCTCCGGCGCTGGGGCTGCGGCACTTTTTCTACGGCGGGGCCAACGGCGCGGCGGCGGAACTCCAGCGGGCGATGACCGCGCGGTTTCCGGGGCTGCAAGTCGTGGGCGTCTGCGAACCGCCCTTCCGCCCGCTCGATGCCGAGGAGGAATCGGCGCTGCGGGCGCAAGTGGCGGCGGCCCGCCCCGACATTCTCTGGGTGGGGCTAAGCACCCCGAAGCAGGAGCGGTTCATGGCCGAGTATCTCCCGAAGCTTGACGTGACGCTCATGATCGGAGTCGGCGCGGCCTTCGACTTCCACACGGGGCGCGTGAAGCAGGCGCCGCTCTGGATGCGGCAGACCGGCATGGAATGGTTGTATCGCTTGTGGCGCGAGCCGCGCCGGCTCTGGCGGCGTTATCTGCGCAACAACCCGCGCTTCGTCCTGCTCGTGCTGGGTCAACTCCTGGGCTTGAAACGATACACGCTGGACTGAGCCGCACCGATGCAGACGAGGGAACCACGAAATACACGAAACACACGAAAGCAAAGGCCGCCGTGCGGTTCTTGGCTGGGGTGCCGGCGTCACCAAACGGTGACGGGACGAAGTCCCCGTCCTGCCGCGGCGCGGCGAGCGATTCACTTGGGCATTCCTTTCGTGTGTTTCGTGTATTTCGTGGTTCAACTGAATCGTTACGGCTGAGGCCATGAGCGTCGAAGACCGGCTCTATCCCTGGCTCAAGACGTTCCACGCTCTGCCGCCCTGGACGCAACGCTGGGCCGGCACGGCCTACCGGTGTCTGCCGCCATCCTGGCGCCTCGGCGCGCGCTACGCCGAGTTCCAGCGGCTCACGACGGAAGCCGAGTCGTGGTCCGTGGAGCAGCTCCAGGAGTACCAACTCCGGCATCTCCGGCAAACGCTCATCCAGGCTGGCAGCTACAGCCCCTTCTACCAACGGTCCTTTGCGAAGGCCGGCTTCCGCCCGGAAGAACTACGGAGCTTGGACGACTTGCGGGCTTGTCCATTGCTCAGCAAAGAGGACTTGCTCCATCACCTGCCGGAGTTGGCCTCCAAGGCTTTCCCGGAGCAACACCGGCTTCATATCACTACTGGCGGCTCCACGGGTGTGCCGGTCGGCTTCTATCTGCAAAACGGCGTGAGCCGGCCCAAGGAGCAGGCCTTCCTCGAAGCGCAATGGCGGCGCGCGGGCTGGTTCAACGGCGCGCGGCTCGCCGTCATCCGCGGACACGTCACCAGCGACCAAGCCACCGGCCCGGTCACGAGCTACGACGCCACGCGCGACTGGTTGATGCTCTCTTCGTATCACCTCACCGACACGCGGCTGCCGGAGTATTTGGAAGCGGTGGAGAAGTTCCGGCCCGACTTGCTGCACGCCTATCCCTCCGCCGCGCTGCAACTGGCGGAGTTCCTGGAGCGCGCGGGCCAAAGCTGGCGCACGCCGTTGCGCGGTTTGCTCTGCGGCTCGGAACGGCTGACGCTGCCGCAGAAACGGCTGCTGGAGCGCGTCTTCAAGTGCCGCGTGTATCGCTGGTACGGCCATGCCGAACGCGTCGTGCTGGCGGGAGAAGGACGCCGCTCGGAGCTGTTTTACTTCTGGCCGAGCTACGGCTTCGTGGAGTTCGGTCCGCCGGATGCCGACGGCTTGTGCGAAGTCATCGGAACCTCTTTCCACAATCTCGTCATGCCGCTGGTTCGCTATCGCACCGGCGACTTCGTGCGGCTGGCGGACCCGCGCCAGGACGGCGAACTCGAATTCCCGTGGGCCGCGGTGTCGGACGTCGTCGGGCGCGAGCAGGAGTTTCTGGTCAGCGCCACAGGGCGGCGCATTGCGCTCACGGCCGTCAACATGCACGACGGGATTTTCGACGATCTCTACGCCGTGCAGTTCTTCCAGGAGCAAGCGGGCGTGGCAGAATTCCGTTTCGTGGCCGGGCCGCAGTTACATCGCTCGCGCCTGCCGCAAATCGAAGCCGGCCTCCGCCGCAAGCTGGGCGACGATTTCCAGATCATCCTCCGCGAAGTGAAAGAAACCGAGAAGACTGCGCGAGGCAAACATCGCTGGCTGGTGAGCAAGCTAATTACGCAGTGAGGGCCGCATTCTCACTCCAGCTTCCGCAGCAACTCCTCCAAGCCGCCTTCCACTGGTTCGATTTCAATTCTTCGGCCCGAAGCCGGCGGCTTTGCGGCGAGGGCCGTCTTCACTTCAAGAGCTGGCGGGCGCGCTGGGGCCGGCGTCGCCAAAGGCGGGGATACGGAAGAGAGTTCGACAGGTTCATCGTCTGGCGCTTCATCCGAGTTGCCGGGGAGGTACCACTTGCTGCGCTTGGCCATCCAAGCTTGATAGCGCTCGAACGTCCACAGGCCGCGCTCGGCGCCCGTCTCCATGATCTGCGGCAGCTTGAAGAACTCGCGGTTGCGGATGAAAGCTTTGCCGGCCGTGGTCGGCACCATGATTTCACACTCCGGCACGCGGATGTTCAGGTCGGGCCGGAACCGGAGCCGCTGGGCCACGACCGCGACCAGGCAATCGGCCAGTTGCGCCGCGACGTTGTTCTGAATCTCCGACGGGAAAGCCGCCACCACGCGTTGCAGCGCCTCCGCGCAAGTCGATGAATGCACCGTGGACAGGACCAGATGGCCGGTTTCCGAAGCGTTGAGTGTGAGCCGCATGGTCGCCGGCTCGCGCATTTCTCCCACCATGAGCACGTCCGGGTCTTCGCGCAGCGAGTCCAGCAGTGCCTGCTCGAAGCTCGGCGTGTCGCGTCCCACTTCGCGCTGTCGAATGAACGCGCGCCGGGAACGGAAGGTGTATTCGATGGGACTCTCGATCGTGACGATGTGCCGCGCTTCGGCGAGGTTGATCTCCTGAATCAGCGCCGCCAGCGTGGAGGATTTGCCGCAGCCCGTCGGGCCGCTAATGAGGACCAGACCGTTGCTGGGCGCGATGAACCGCTTCAAATCGGGATGCAGATTCAGCCGCTCGAGGGTCGCTTGAAACGACGCCAACAGCCGGATGGCCATGCCGATACCGCGCGCCGTGTGCAGCACGTTGATGCGGCAGCGCACGCCAGCGAGCGTCCTTGACGTGTCGAACGACCGCTGCGCCTCAAACCGCGGCCACTGCTCCGGCCCGACGAGATCGTGCGCCATCTCCGTGATCTGCTTCGGAGGAACCGGCTCGCCGACCGTCTTCAGTGCGCCCCGCACGCGCACGGCGGCGGGCAAGCCCGCTTCGAGATGCAGATCACTCGCGCCTTGCTTGTGGGCAAAGCCGATCAGGGATTCCAGGTTGGTCGTCATGCCGGCAGACAGTGTAGCGGAGGAACCCCAGGATGGCGCGGAAGTTTCAGACCCTCACTCACAACGGCACACCTGCTTGACGGCCTCTCGTTTCATGCCGCTTTAGACAAAGCGGCAAAGCAACTCGGCGAAAGACATTGCCCTGTGGCCGGCATGCTGATTCACGTCCAGCGAACCGGAGGCGCTACCGGACTTCGACCACCGCTTCCTTCTCCACCGTCCGCACCGAGCCGTCGAGTCTCACACGTGCATCGCCGAAAGCGTGGAACACTCGAATCTGTTTGGACTGACTGAAGGGTTTTCCATCCAAGCTCCGCAGCGTGAACAGTGGGGCCTTTTCGTAGCTGAGTCCATTCCAGTTTCGCGCGTGGAAGGCCGCGAACGCCGGGGACTCCACCACGAACCCAAACGGCGGCAGCATCACCTCACCGCCAAGTTTCGTCCGATGCCGGAAGTCCGCAGTCCCCATGTTCACCACCACATCCATCGCGTTTGCGCCGCTGCCGAAGACGCTGCGTTGCACTTTGCGGTCGGGTGTGAGGAATTGGTGCTGCGTCAGCGGTACGCGCGAGGTCAGTTCGTTCAGCGGGGAGAGAATCTCGTGCGTGTTCTTCACGAAGCGATCCATCGCGTGCATCCCAGCGGCCCAACCGTTGTCGGCACGGACAAAGAGTCCGGCGTCACCGCTTGGCTTTGAGGGCGTCCGCTCCGCTGGCTCGAATTCGATGCGGTCGCCGCTGACTTTGAGTTTGCCCACCAGCACGCGATGCTCGCCCGTGCGGGCCTCGGCCAGTGGCGGGCGCTCCAAGCCGGCCGCGGTGAACAATCCCATCCACACGTTGAACGTGCCCGTCAGTCCTTCCGGCACTGTCACGGTGAACGGGCCGTGCTTCACTTCGCCAACGGCCCACTGGGACACTGGCGGAGTGGGTGCGTAATCGTTCTGGAAGCGGATTTTGTCCGCGCCCTCCGTGAAGTGGACGAACACGCGCCAGTCGCCGGCGGCGGCTTGGTCCACGTTCCAGCGGTAGGTCATGCTGAAGCGGTTGGGCGCGGCTTGCTTGAACTCCGCCACTGCGGGACGCAACTGGAGCGGCTCGGCCTGCGGCCGGGCATCGGTTTTCCAATACAGGTGCTGCGGGATGCTGTGGTAGTGGAGCGGCCGGCCGATGGCGATGTGGTGAAGCACGTACTCCGCAGCCTGCTCCGGCGAGTAGCCGTACTTGCCATACATGGCGATGCCGTCGCGATAGACCATTTCGAAGAGCGGCACGACGCTCGCGCCGAACTTCCCCGGATCAAGGTTGTGGTAGTACTTGCCGCTCACGCCCGTCAACCCCTCGAAGAAATCCGCGTGCGGGATGGCCCACTCGCGACCGCACTCGCTGCCGAAGCTGCCGAAGACCTCGCGGGCGTAGTCACTGATGACCTGCTTCCACTTCAGGTCGTCCAGCTTGGTCATGGGATGCGTCTTATCGAAACATTCGTAGAGACCGGCGGCGTAGGTGGTGTCGATGAAATAGGAGTCCGCGCCGGAAAGCTTCTTCACGGCGACGAGGTTCTGCGGGCGTTTCGCCAGTTCGACGGCCTTCTGTGCGCAAGTGATGTAAGCGCGCCCGCCGGCCCATTTGCCGCCTACGGTCAGCTTGCCGTCGGCGTTGCGGTTGACGAACTCCTCGTTCCACGACGGCGAATCGCGGTAGATGTCCTGGTAATTGTCGTGAAGGCTCAGAAGGTAACCAAGCGCGCGGATACGTTTGCAGGCGTCGGCGAAGGCTGCGTCGCCGCCGCACTCCGGCGCGGTGGGCAAGATGTCCGGGTGCTGGTTGTCGTAGCCGCGATGAATCCAGCCGCCCAGGATGAAAAGAATGCGGTCGAGCTTGAGGTCGTTCTTCAGGTGCTCGGCGACTTGCGCGGCTTCGTCGAAGGTCCAGTTGACTCGCACCCGTTCCTCCTTCGTGCTCTCGTCATTCATGCTGCGGCTGAGCGTGCTCCAGAGCTTGAAGTTGGACGCGCCGAAATATTTAGCGCGGTCTGGGTGGCCTTTCAGCTTCTCGTCCCACTTCACGAGCCAGCCTTTCTCCGCAGCAATTTGCCGGTAGGCTTTGGCAACCGTTACGTAGTCCCCCTTGCCGAGCAGATGCAGCCGGAACGTTGTGGCGGACTTGCGCAGCGAAAGCGACGGCAACAACGCCTGCCGCCCCTGGAGCCAGGGCGCGTTGGTGACGACACTCTTGAGTTCGAGCGTCACGTACGGATCGTCCCACGTCAGCAGCGCCGCTGCGCCGGCGTTCACGAAGCCGGCCATCGCCATGTGGCACCCTTCGTAATCGTAAGTGCCGAAACGCTGCGTGAAGGCTTTGCCGCTGTCCGCGGGGATGAACAAGCCCTCGCGCACCGGCACCACGGCGTAGCCTTGGGCGGCGTCGGTGGTCCAGAGCGCCTCGTCGAGCAGGCGGACGCTTTCGGTGTTGAGCGCCGGGTCGGCTTGATAGCTGAAGTCCAACGCGCCTCCTGCCGCCGGCTTGAGGCGCACGAGGAGCACGGCGTGAGGTTGCTCCGCGAGCGGGCGGAACGTGACCTCCAACCCCTCGCCGACACGCCGGACTTCGCAGCGAGCCAGGGCCACCTGCTGCGGTCTGCCTCCGACGCCAAGGGTGGCCACGCCAAACCGCGCTTGTTGCGGATTGGACTGCCACCGCACGCCGGCTTGCTGGTCGAGAATCTCGTAACGGCCCGTTTCGGGGAAAAGGCTGAAGCGCATTTGGGCCGTTTCGAGAACGGCCGGTTCGGCGAGCGCCGCACCGCAGGCAACAATTCCAAAGCCGAACACCAAGGAGAGAAGGGCGATTCGTGTCATGTGATTTCAGATTGCCGGGGGCCGACGAATATTCAGCCGTTCTGGGAGCCAATGGCCAAACCCCGTAGCGGCGTCTCGGCAGAGCGCCGCCCTGCTCGGATTCCGGGCCAACAAGCGCAGTGCTCTGCCGGGACGCCGCGACAACCACGAGGTGCGGCCAACGGCTCCTGGCGCGGGCCATTTTTATTCCTGAATTGGACGTTGACTCAGATTGGCATCGCTGCTACAAGCACGATCAACCTTAAAAAGCATTCCATGAATTTCAGCTCGCGAGCACCGCGGCGGAGGCACTCATTCCTTTCAACCATCGCGAACGACCACCCCGTTCCAAGCTTAATCATGCGGCGGGCCGCGCTCTGCCACAGAGCCGCACTGGCGAGACTCGGGAACCGCTGCTCTCAACCCAAAAACCAACAACCCACATGAAAACGACAACACGCATCCTGACGCTGGTGATAGTCATCGCTGGCTTTGCCGCCATCAGTCCAGCCGCCACCGTCACTTGGGATGGCGGTGGTGATGGCGTCTCGTGGCACGCCGCCGCCAATTGGATCGACGATCGGTTGCCCGCCTCCACCAACGACGTCGTCATCAACGTGCCGACCAACGTGACGGTCGTCTTCTCGAACGGCAGCGTCACCGTGCGCAGCGTCCGGTGCGAGGGCGGATTCAGTCTCGCCGATGGCACGCTGACGGTCACGTCCAGCAACTCGCAGTTCAACGGTCCGTTCACCATCACCAACGGCGCCACGCTGGTCGTGCGCGGCGCAGGTACGGAACTGACGGTCAACGGCCCCACCGCGTACAGCGGCGGCAGCCTTCAGCCGCAGCAAGGCGGCATCTTGCGCCTGCCCGAATTGCGTCGCATCGAACTCACCAACCAGCATTTGACCTTCAACGTGGCAGGCGCCGGTTCCACCCTCGATCTATCCTCAGTGACGAACGTGGCTTTGACCGGGCGCATCCTGAACATCTACGCGACGAGCGGCGGGAAGATCGACCTGTCCAAGGCCCAGATCACGTCGTTGACAGCGGATGTCTATGTGGATGCAGGCTTGCTCGACCTGTCTGCGGTGTCTGGCTCCGGCATCCCCTCGGGTTCCAGCCTGGAGGTGCGCAACGGAGGAGAGATCCGTATGCCGGGGTTGACGGAGCTGACGAACACGCAGCTCGCGATTCGCGGCCCGGGCTGCCGCTTCCCCACCGACAGGCTGAAGGCGTTTCTCAATGGCACACTGACGGTCCAACGATCCACCAACGATTTCTCGAACCTGACCAACCTGCTGGGAAGCTGGATCAACCTCGAGCTTGACTCCGCCCTGGTGCTGACGAACGTGACCTCGCTGTCCATGACGATCGGTTCGGTGTCCTTTTCTGCCCGCGGACCGCGATGTCTGCTGGACCTGTCCGGAGTGACGAACGTCGTGGCGGGCTACTGGTTCTCGCTGAGTACGTACAACGGCGGGGTGATCAACCTGTCCCGGGCGCAGATACCCGACGGACAACTGACGGTGTGGGCCGACGGGACCGGGTCGCTGGTGGACCTTTCGGGCCTGCAGAACCGCTGGAGTGAAAGCCCCACTTCCACGTGGGATCTGCACGCGAGCGACGGCGGCGTGATTCTCCTGCCGAACATCACCGAACTCAATCGGGCGGACCTAAGCATCGCAGACACGGGAGTCATTGCTTTCGGCCCCCTTCATGCCCTCACTCAGAGCGCAGTGCGCGTTGACGGGACCACCGTCGCGCTGACCAACCTGGTCAATACGCTCGGCACCACCTTCACCTATCAGAACGGCGGCCAGATCGTCTTCCCGCCCGCCGTGGATCTCGTCGTGCCCGAGGTCCAGGGGCCTTCGGCAGTCGTGGCCGGACAGCTCATTGAGCTGAGTTGGACCGTGCGTAATGAAGGCACGAATCCCGCCAGCGGTTCGCGCGCCGACGCTGTTTATCTGTCCACCGACCGCGCGGTGGGCAACGACGTGTTCCTCGGGCATTTCTCTTCGACCGAACCTCTGCCCGCTGGAGCCACGGGTTCCGTCACCAACACCCTCATTGTGCCGTCCAGCCTCGACGGGACCTTCTATTTCATCGTGGCGGCCGACAGTCTCTACCAGTTCTACGAAGGCGCGGGCGAAACGAACAACACGTTCATCACCACGAACACGATCAGTATTTCCGCCCCGGACTTGCAGGTGCAGTCCGTCACAGCGCCGAGTGCGGCGCAGTTCGGCTCGACCGTGGACGTGACGTGGGTGGTGAAGAACACCGGCTCCGCCTCGGCCAGCCAGGTTTGGAGCGATCGGCTCTACCTCACGACGAACAGCAGCAGTCTCGCCGGCGCCACCGTTTTGCGAACGCTGCCGGCACGCGGCGCGCTGGGACCGGAAGCCAGCTACACCAACACGCAGCCCGTGACGCTGCCGCAGCAGGCTGGGATGCTGCCGGGCACCTACTTCATCCTCGCCGCCACGGACTGGAACAACACCCAACCCGAATCGAACGAGGCGAACAACCTCGGCAGTCGCACGGTCAATCTGACTTTGGGACCGTTGCCGGATTTGCGCGTGACCCAAGCCATTGCTCCGCCCACCGCGACGCCCGGTCAGCCGGTGCCATTGGTTTGGGCCGCCGCCAATCAGGGAACTGCTGCCGCCACAGGCCGGTGGAGCGAGGCGATCTCGTTCTTCAACGCGAATAACTCGATGGAAACAGCGGCCGTGCTCGACTTCACCAACGACCTCGCCGCCGGCGACACGCTGTGGCGCACCCAAGCGGTGGTTTTGCCGCTGACCTTCCCGGCGGGAACAAACCAGCTCATCGTCAGAGTGGATGCCTGGGACGAGGTGTTTGAACTGGATGAAGACAACAACGTTTTGCTGATAACCAATCTCACCCTCATCCCCGCGTCTCTTTCCCTGCAAGTTCCGCTGACGCAGGTCGAAGAGAGCGCCAGCAGTCCCATCCTGGTGACGCTCGCCCGGAATGACCATCTCGATCAACCGCTCCTCATCACGCTCTCGGTCAGCGACACGAACGAACTTAGCCTGCCGGCGTCCGTACAGATGCCCGCAGGCATGTCCATCGGTACGGTTGAGCTCAGTGTGTTGCGGGATGGACTCGTGGACGGCCCGAAGCCGGTGACTATCACCGCTTCTGCGCCGGGTTATCCGAGCGCGCAACAAACCGTGACCGTGCTGGATGTGGACGCCCCGCAACTCACACTCTCACTCACGTCCAGCAACGTGCTGGAAGGAAGTTCGCTGCCGGCGACGGTGAGCAGTCCGTTCGCCGCCGCCAATGCGCTGACCGTGTTCCTGGAAACTTCCAACCCGAACCAGTTGTCCGTCCCGGCCAGTGTGATCATCCCTGCTGGATCGAACTCATGCGCTTTCCAGATCACCCCGTTCGACGACACGCAAATCGAACTGCCCGCCGACTACACGGTTCGGGCGGCGGCCATCGGCCATCTGTCTGCGGCGGCCAGCGTGACGGTGTTCGACAATGACCTGCCCGCTGTCGGTCTCTCGCTGGCGCGGACGAGCATCAACGAGGGTGACGGGATTCAGGCCACGCTCGCCACGGTCGTGCGTAGCATCGTGAGTGATCGCGCGCTGACCATCGAATTGGCCAACAGCGATCCGACGGCCGTGAGCGTGCCTACCCGCGTCGTGATTCCGGCGAATCAGGCGATGGCCACGTTCGCCGTGGCCGCCGTGGACGATGCCGTTGACCGTGGTCCGCGAACCGTCGTGTTGACGCCGTATGTGCTGGCCACCAGCCAGAACGTGCGCCTGGCTCAGGGTAATTCCGCCAGCCTGACCGTGCTGGACAACGACGGCCCGGCGCTGCGGGTGGCCGTGATGAAGAAGTTGGTGGGTGAGGGATTGAACCCCGCCACGACTGCGACCGTGTCGCGCAACACGCCTGCCACGAACGCGCTCCTGGTGACGCTGGAGTCGAGCGACCTCAGCGAAGCCACCGTGCCGCCGACCGTCACGATTCCAGCCGGTCAGACGAGTCAGACCTTCACGATGGCCAGCCTGAACGATGCGACGAATGACGGCAACCAGACCGTGATCCTCACCGCCAGCGCGCCCGACTTCACGCCGGGTTCGGACATCGTGGTAGTGACCGATCTCGCATTGCCTGACTTGATCGTGGAGAGCATCGCGGGGCCAGCGACCGCCGCTACGGAGGAATACGTGACCGTCAATTGCCGCGTGTCCAATCAGGGCCTGGCAACCACCGCCACGAACTTCCTCACGCGAATCTATTTCTCCTCCGATGCCCTCATTGGCGACGACACGCTGGCGGGGGAGTTCCAATTCCAAGGCGTGATTCCGCCGGGCCAGTACTTCGAGCAGGCACTCCAGGTGCGCTTGCCGCAAACGGTCGGAGACCTCTGGCTGGTGGCGCAAACCGACGTGGAGCAGCGTATCCCCGAGGCGCTGGAAGACAACAACGCCAGCATCAGTGCCGCCCCCATCCAGGTCAGAGTTGCCTACGGGGCCTATGTGCAAACCAGCCTCACGAGCGCGCCGGCCGGAACGCCAGTGCCGCTCACGGGAAGAGCCACGAACAGCTTTGGCGGCGGTGCGCCGTTCAGACTGGTCAACATTCACCTGTGGGTGCGCGGGATGGAACGGGTGATTTCTGCCCTCACAGACTCCGACGGGAACTTCACCGCGACGTTCCAGCCGCTCGCGAACGAAGCCGGCACGTATGAAATCTTCGCCACGCATCCGGTCGTGGGGCAAGCCGCCGGGCAGGACACCTTCACCTTGCTGGGGATGCAGGCCGATCCGACGACCGCTTCGCTGAAGATCATCGAACAAACGAGCGCCACGAGAACCGTGCGCCTGGAGAACTTGGGCGACGTGCCGTTGACCGGCCTCGACGCGACTGTGCTCAGCCAACCGAATGGTCTCGAAGTCACGCTGCGTTTGGAAGAAGCCGGCGCCTCCGAGCCGGCGCAAACCCGTAGCGCAGATTTCCAATCTGCCGTATCGCAGGTTTTCAACCTGCAGACCGCCGTGAAAGCTCCCGCGCCCAGCCGACTGCAAGTCGGCGATACAGCAGACTACAAGTCTGCGCTACCAGCTTCGCCGAAAGACGGCGCGACGACGCTGCCCGGAAGCGGAGCGTTGAACCTCATTTGCACCTTTAACGCCGGCCTCGGGGCAAGCGCAGGCCCGGCGCAAATCCGCGTGACCAGCGCGGAAGGGGCCTCCGTGGACATCACCTTCAACCTCACCGTGGAGGAGTTGCGGCCCCGCTTGGTGGCCAACCCGCCCAGCTTGTTGTCCGGCATGGTGCGCGGACAGCAGCGCGCCGTGGAGTTCGAGGTGGTAAACCAAGGCGGCCTCGCCACCGGGCCGCTCACCGTGGCGTTGCCTCTGGTGACGTGGCTGCAAGTCGCCTGCACCAATCCGCTGCCGCCCCTCGCGCCCGGCGAAACGAACCGCGTCACGCTATTACTCACACCGGACGCCGGCCTGCCACTGGGCCCCTACACCGGCGGGCTGGTTCTGAGCAGCAGCAACGCTTCGCTCCAGGTGCCCTTCGAGTTCCGCGCCCTCTCGGAAGCCAGGGGAGATTTGCTGGTCACCGCGGTGGACGAATTGACCACCTTTGCCGAAGGCGCGCCCAAGGTCGTCGGGGCCAAGGTGGTGGTTCGCGATCTTCTCACCCGGGCTGAAGTGGGCGGCGGGCTTACGGACACGAATGGGCAATGCTTGTTCATCCAGTTGCCTGAAGCCGTGTACGAAGTCGAGGTCACGGCCCAGAAGCATCAGGGCAACCGGCTCACGGGCCGCGTGCTGCCCGGCCAAACCAACGCAGTCGAAGCTTTCCTGTCGTACCAAGCCGTCCAGTATTCGTGGTCCATTGTGCCCGTGGCCACGGAAGACCGCTATCGCGTGAGCGTCGAGACGGTCTTTGAAACGGCCGTGCCCATCCCCGTGGTGACGGTCGAACCGCGTCGCATAGACTTGGCCACGATCACCAACGACACCGCGCAGGTTGAGCTGCGAATCAGCAATCACGGCCTGATCGCCGCGCAGAACATGCGGTTGCGGCTGCCGACGCATCCGGACTGGGTGTTCTCCACGCTGGTGACGAACATTGGCACCTTGCCAGCCCAGAGCACACTCACGCTCCCGGTGCTGATTGCGAAGAAGTCGGCGTCCAGCCCAGCCTCGCCTAACCGAAGTCCGAAAGATGGCGGAGCACCCGGCCCGTGCAGTGCGCCATTGCATGTAGGGTGGGAACTCGAGTGCGGGGACCGAAAGCTCGACTATTCCACCCAGGTAACCGCCGACAACGCCCGCCCGGATTGCGGGAGCTGGCATCCGTTGATCGGATGGTGCTGTATCACGGGCGACACAGAGTATGGCCCTCCAGGGCCTCGCGACTCCGGGGGACCCGGTGTACCCAATATTTATGCCCCGTTCGAGTTTCAATGCTCGCCGAGCCTGTGTGAGTGTGGCTGGTGGCCGCGGCTCTGCATCGAAGGTTCGGTGTCGATCAGCCCCGATGGATTGGCGAACAAGCTCAAGGACAAGATTCTCGCGCTGGTGGGCACCACCACCGGGGTGCTCGTCCGGGACCCGGAGATCACCGTGCAGGCGGGCGGCAGTCTGTGTTCGTGCTGCGAAAACAGTCATGTGTCGTGGGAGGGAGAAGCGTCGGCGAGTGCTTCCATCAAGGTCACGGTGGCGATCGGCCTGGTGGGCGAGTTCGAGGTGCCAGAGGTTTCCGGTTGGACGAACTTGGCTGCCCATGCTTATGGCGTCATTGGCTTGGAACTCAAGTTGGAGGGCAGTGTTTCCATTAACGCTTCGCGGGCGTGCAACGGGCCAGTGAGCCTGTGCCTGGAAGGCGAAGTGACGCTCCAGGCCCTCGCGGGCGCAACGGGCGAGGTCGAAGTCTCGGCCAAGCCTCTCCAGCCAACCATGGTCGGAACGAACGCCTACTTCCCGGACTTCTCCGGCAAGATTTCGGGTCAGTTCGGAATCTCGGGGAATTTGACGGCCAAGGTGAGCGGCTGTCTGGACGAAAACGGCGAGAGTGAAATCGGCATGGAACTCTGCGGACAGGTCTGGTTTCGCGCGAATTGCTCGGGGAGCATCTCAGCGACAGTGCCTGTGGCCGCCGGCGGCGGCACCAACGATGTGGAAGTCAGCGCGAGCATGTCGCTGAATTGGGACCGGAAGCTCTGGGAAGCCGGCGAGTGCGGAGAAGATAAAAAACGCGCGCCCAAGGACGATGGCGGAGGTTCCGGCGTCACCCCAATCAGCCGGAGTGATGTTCTCTTGTCGGATGCCGCCTTGCACGCGCTCTTCGGCCATACACCGCTGCCCAGCTCCGGGGTCTGCGCCCACGTAAAGGTGCGCCTGGATCAGGATGCGGTGGTCAGCCGCGATGCCTTCCATGCCAGCCTCACGCTGGACAACTCCGCCGACACGCCGTTGGAGCAAGTCCAGGTATTGCTGACGGTCCAGGACGCCGGCGGACTCGACATGACGGAGCGATTCAGTATTGCGCCACCCACGCTCGAGGGCGTGACGGCCGTGGATGGCTCGGGACTCATTGCCGCCGGTGCGAGTGGCAGCGCCGGATGGGAGATCATCCCTGGCGACAACGCCGCCTTGACCGAGCCTACCGCCTACTTTGTATCGGGCCACATCCGCTATGTGCAGGAGGGAGAGGCCACCACCATACCGATCACACCCACCCGAATCTACGTCCTGCCCAGCCCGAAGTTGCGGCTGGATTACTTCCACGAGCGCGACGTTTTTAGCGACGATCCGTTCACTGACGAAATCGAACCGGCTGTGCCCTACAGTCTCGCCGTGCTCGTGCAGAACACGGGCGAGGGCACGGCGTACAACTTCCAGATCAAGTCGGCCCAGCCGCGGATCGTGGAGAACGAAAAGGGCCTGCTGATCGACTTCAAGATTCTCGCCACCGAAGTCGCCGGGAAGAACCTCGTGCCTTCGTTGACCGCGAACTTCGGCGACATCACGAACCATCAAACCACCGTGGGCCGTTGGTTGATGACTTCGACGCTGCAAGGTCATTTCGTTGACTACAGCGCCACCTTTGAGCACGTGAACGCCCGGGGCGAAACCCGGCCTTCGATTCTGGATCAAGTCACGATTCACGAGATGATCCATCTGGTGCAAGCCGGCGGCACGTTCGAGGACAGCATGCCCGACTTCCTCGTGAACGACGTGCCTGATCCCTACGGGCGGCCGGACACGCTCTGGTTAAGCGACGGCAAGGCGCTGCCGGTAAGCATCGTCGAGCAGGCCACGCACGATGGCGCGCCCAACTCGGGCGACTTGGTGGTTCACCTCACCGCCACGTTGCCGGAGCAGTGGAGCTATTTGCGCGTGTTTGATCCGGGCAATGGAGGCTTCCGCCTGAGTCGAGTGGAACGCTCGGATGGCACAGTCATCCCGCTGGGAGTCAACGTCTGGACGACGGATCGCACCTTCACCGGCTTGGGCCGGCGGCCCACGCGCGAAAACATCCTGCACCTGCTCGATCATCACACCAACACCACCGCCGAGGTTTACACGCTCACCTACGTGCCCTTGCCGGCGGTCGATCTCACGGCGCCCAGCAGCCGCGTGGCGACGCTCCCGTCCGAGAGCACCAGCCAGATTCCGGTCGCGTGGAACGGCGACGACAACACCGGCGGCAGCGGCCTGGCGCTGTTCGACGTGTTCGTCTCCGAGAACCGCGGCCCGTTTGTGCCATGGTTGCAGCAAACGACGCTCAACGGCGCCATCTACGCCGGCGCGCACGGCGGCACGTACGCCTTCTACACCGTGGCGACGGATCGCGCGGGCAACCGCGAGGCCGCCCCGACGACGCCCGACGCCACGACGATCGTCACCCTCAGCAACCGCCCGCCGGAACTCCCCGTGCTGGCAGATCAGTTTGTGGATGAAGGCCGCGAATTCACCTTCACCGTCGCCGCAACAGACCTCGACCTGCCGAACGACTGGCTGACCTTCAGCCTCAGCGGCGCGCCTGCCGGCATGAGCATCAACCCGGACACCGGCCTCATCCGCTGGCTCACCGGTGAAGGCCACGGCCCCGGCACCAATCCTGTGACCGTGATCGTGCGCGACAATGGCCTGCTGGCCCTGAGCGCAACCAGCGTGGTCAGCGTGGTCGTGCGGGAGGTCAACACCGCCCCGACGCTCGCGCCCATCGCCAACCGCACCATCAACGAAGGCTTCGCGCTGGCCATCACCAACGCAGCGACAGACCCCGATCGCCCGGCCAACTGGCTCGCCTACACCCTCGGTCCCGGCGCGCCGCTCGGAGCGACCATTGACCCCGCGACCGGTGTCTTCTCGTGGCGGCCGACGGCCACTCAAGGCCCCAGCACAAACCAGTTCGCCGTCATCATCAGCGACAACGGCACGCCCAGCCTGAGCGCAACTCAACAGTTCACGGTGATCGTCCGCGACTCGCGCGCCGACTTCACCGTCAGCCTCGGCTCGACCAACCTCTTGGCCGGCGAAAGCAACGCCGTGCCGATCTGGTTGAACTCGGGCCTGGAATTGCAGTCGCTCAGCTTCGACCTCGACATGGCCAGCCCGCTGTTGACCGATCTCGCCCTGCAACCCGTCGCTCCGGAAGTCGGCTCCGCGCTGCTGCTGGCCGCCGGCTCGAATCGCTGGCAGCTCGAATTCACCGCCACGCCCGGCCTGGCGCTGCAAGGCGTGATGCCGCTCGCCCAGTTGCATTTCATCGCCGTCTCGAACGGTCCTTCGGCCATCGTGCCGCTCGACGGGGCGAACCTGGTGGGTGAGCAGCCGGGTTGGCTGCTGGCCACCAACAGCGCCGTGTTTGACGGACGCGTGATCGTGGTCTGCCGCGAACCCGTGCTGTGGTGTGAGCGCCTGGCGTGGCCGGAAGCAACCAACGGCGGCTTCTCGCTCCAGCTCTACGGCCAACCCGGCCGGGACTACGACTTGCAGTGGTCCACGAACATGACCGGGTCTGCGCCCTGGCAATCGTGGTTGAACCTGCCGCAAACCAACCGCGTGCTGCGCCTCGACTGGCCCAACGCCGGCGCCCCCGCGCTCTTCCTGCGCGCCCGCGAAGAGGAATGACTCCGGCCCTACCTGTCTTCAAGAACTCGCCTGTTACCGCATTGGCTGGTGCCAGAGGGATTGCCAGTATTGGCGATCCGTTTCGTAAACGTCGATGGGATCGCCCGCCTGCCAAGTCGGGGAGAGGATGCCACAGCGTTTCATCTCCCGGACATATTCAGGCTCCGGACGGAACCCGGCCATGTTGAATCGGGTCATCGAGTCCAGATGGGCCTTGGCCTCTTGAATGCCGGCGAGCATCCGGCGGAAGTCTGGGTCATCGGTGCGGGTGAAGATGTCGCCGCAAAGGCCGTAGCCGCCGGCGGATTTCGCGAGCGGCGCCAGGAGCAGCAGGGATTTCTCCGGACGGGAAAGGTTGTAGAGAATGTGCCGCGAGAACTGAAGCCGCGGGTCGGCGAACTCTTTCATCCATTCCACAGAGCCGGGACGGAGCGCCCCGTCCTTGCGGGCCTTCAACCAGGGCGGCTCCCAGAAGCGGGGCCGGCCCCCGGCGTATTCGAGGTGGTGCAATTTGAAATCCAGATCGTCCGCCGGTGAACCCGGCAGCTTCAAGCGCCCGACGTGGCACGAGGCGCAGCGACGGTCCATCGCTTGCTGGGCGGCCTTCAAGCCGGGCCAACTCAGGTAGTCGATTTTCGGGCGGGTGCCGTATTGAAGGGCCGCGTAGGGGCCGATCATGCCGCTGCCCAGCGCCGCGTAGGTGCCGGGGAACGTGGCCGAAGCGTCGATCCAGAGCTTCACCATCCGCAGTTCCGGCGCGCTCAGCTTCACGTCGTGATGGGAGCCGCTCACCTTGTCCACGAGATCGCTCGCGGCACTGCCGATGGTGTAGGGCGCGTAACTTCCGCGGGCCAGGTCGCGGCCGTCTGCGATTTGCAGGCGCGCGGACAGCGTGAAGTAACTGTGCGTGAACATCGGCCCCTGGTCGCCGGTCAGGAGGGCGCGGCCTGAATACTTGTCGGCGTCGTGGCAACCGAGGCAATGCTGGTCCCAGATCGGCTGGATGTCCCGCGGGTAGTCGAAGACTTCGGGTGCGCCGGGAAGGGGCGTGATTTCGCTGGGCGGGCGCTGGGCGGCTTTCACGACGGGACCCTCACCCCGGCCCTCTCCCATCCGATGGGAGAGGGGGAACGGGGGACGCCTTGGGATGCTCGAAACCGCTCGGGCCAGCAGAGGCGCGGCCGCAGATTCTCCCTCTCCCATCGGATGGGAGAGGGCCGGGGTGAGGGTTTGGAAACTGGGCGGCGCGGCCGTGCGCTGTTCATGGCAGCCGGTGCAAGTAGCGACTTCGCCCGGCATGACCGTCAGAAAACTAAGCATCCGTTTCACCGAGAGATCGTTTTCATCCAGCGCCACCAGTTGCAGGCTGCGCAGCGGCGGCACCCGCGCGTTGACTGAGCCGTCCTCTTCCACCGGCACCGTGCCCAGCACGCGGTTGAGCGTGTAGGAGCCGCCGTAGGTGATGGGGTCCATCGAGCCGGTGTAGTTCACCGGCTTGGGCAGGTTTTCCAGGATGAGGAGACTCTTGATCGCGCCGCGCTGGATGCCATCCATGTTCCGGCCTTGGTAAATGTCGGTCACGATGATCTGCCCCATGGACTCGCCCAGCTTGACGCGCGGCGGGATGACTGGCTCGCGCGGTCGCGGTCGGAGAAGACGCGGCTCGTGCAACCATGCACCGCCGCGGGCCAGTTCACCTGCGAGCCGGTAAAGCTCCCGCGTTTCGCCCTGGGCGTTCATCGACAGCAATCGGTTCTCCTGCGCGACGAGGAAGGAATCCGCCGACACCGGATACGGATCGCGGAAGTTGAGGCCCGGATTGATGATCTGCTGCGCCTCGCGCGCGTCCGGGCCAAGGTCGGCGCTGACGAGCGCGATCCGTCCTTCGTGTTCCTGCCGGCCGTGGTTGGGCGAGTTGACCATGACGACGCGGGCGCTGCCAGGAATGGGCTTTGCATCCAGGAACACGTCGCCCGGATGCAAGTTGCCGTAGTAGGCCATCTGGCCGGTGCCGTCGGGGTTCATCGCCCAGAGGTGGTGAAAATGTTCGCGGGACCGGTCCACGTATTCCCAGCGCGTGTAGAGAATCCGTCCGTCGGGAAGGACCCACGGCGTGTTGTCCTGCTCGATGTTGGAGGAGAGGGGGCGGAGGTTGCTCCCGTCGCCGTCGCACCGATGGATCGTCGCCACCGGCACGTACCAGCATGGCACCCAGCGTTGGCAGCGGCTGGAGCAGAAGACGATGCCGCCGTCGGGCAGGTAGGACGGCTCGATGTCGTCAAACGGGCCGTCGGTGAGCTGCCGCAAGCCGGAGCCGTCGGCGTGGATTTCATACAAGTGATAGTAAGGGGACCCGCCCTTGCGGTACGAGAAGAGGATGCGCTGTCCGTCGTAGTGAACTTGCGGATCGCGCACGCCGCCGTCGGGATCATCGAGCAACACCGCCAGCCGGCCCGTGTCGAGATCGAGTTTGCAAAGCCGCCCACGCGCGCCGTAGCAGGTCTTGTTCACGTCGGTGATCTGGTGTCCGAAGTTCTCGTACCAATGCGGCCCCTTTGGTTGGCGGACGGCAAACACCACCTCTTCCGCGACCGCGGTGGACCAGGAGAGAAGCAGAAAGCAAAAGACCGCGGGAAGCCTCCCACCGTTCTTGAGCGCGCATACAGGCATGACGCGAGGCTAGAGATCCTCGCGCCAGACTGGAAGCCCGGTTTTCAATTCGGCTTCCGATCCCGGGACTGCATCCAGCTTGGTCCCGTCCGCGCATCCCTTTCAAAAGGGTAGCCACCGACGTGAGGAGAACTCCACGGTCAGCGACCGGGCGTCGCCGCTTGGAACCGGCTGGTGGGGCGAGCATCCTCGCGAGCCGGATTGGACCTTGGGCGGCTCGCGAGGACGCTCGCCCCACCGAACGGTTCCGGCATAGGCTCACTCTTCAAATCTGAAATCTGAAATCTGAAATCAAGACAGAGCCTCCTCACGTCGGCTGCTACGGGGTTTTGAAACCGCCGTTTTACCGCGCGCTTTGCGCCACCTTGGACTTGAACTCTTCCAGCTTGATCTGGCCGCTGCCAAAACGGTCGATGTCCTCCTTCTTCGCCTTGAAGGTCAGCCGGGCCGGCGAGCCGGCATCGTCGGCGCCGCTGATCGTCACCGTGACATGTTCGTCGGCGCGCAGATGACGGATGTTCTTCGCCTCGCCCAGGACGTTGACGACTGCGTCCACCAACTCGTCGAGCTTGGCGGCGCTGAATTTGCGCGCGGGCTTGGGCGCACCGGGCCGGGTTTGATAAGAGTGCAACCAGACGTGCGCCGAGTCCTCCGAGGATTGGCCGCTGACTTCGCGCTTCGCGTTTTCCCAGACGGAACTGGTCGTCGGCTCCTCTTTCGCTTCCACTTTCTTCCCGGAGGAAGCGAGGGCGAGGTCCGCGTTGTAGCGGAACAACGCGCCATAGCCTTCCAGATACATCGGCTGGGCGGCCCCTTGGTCCCAAAGGAACACATGGATGCCCAGGGCCTGCCGGGGCGAGTCGCCGTTCGCGCGATTGATCTCGTCGCGCAACAGTTTGTCCATGACCTTCAGATCTTCCAGCCACGCCGCACGCACGTCCGCCTCCATGGAGCCGGTAAAGATGAGGGCCGGTTCCGCCGCCGCGGAGCCAGACGCGCCGGAGTAGGCCAAAGCCCGCGTGGCCGACTTGGCCCCGGCCAGCGCTGCGGCCACTTGTTTGCGCGCTTGCTCCAGGGCTTTCGCCGTCGTCGCGCTCACGTCGCCGACCTTGCTCATGGACTGGCGGATGGCTTCCTCGACTTGCTTCATGATGGCGTCGGCATCGGCCGAACCGCTGTCGTGGACAGCGAGGCCGTGGTGATCGGTCTTCAGCGAAATCGCAGTGGTGGTGCGATTCGAGGTCACGGTGACGGCGCCGTCGGGACTGGCTGTGACCGCGATGCTTGTTGAAAACGTGTCGCTTTGGGCGAACACAGTTGCCCCGGCGAACAGCGCCGCGGCGGGGGCCAGAGAGAGGAGGTGTTTCATATTCATACGATGGTTTTGGTTTTCGGTTTGCAGGTTGGGGAGAAGGGATCGGAGATCAGTGTTCAGGGTTGGCCAGCCGGGCCAGGTCCAGCCGCGTGCTCTGCAATTCGTCCTCCGCGCGCACGGCGACGGTTTCGACATCTTGCCGCAAGCTGGCGTAATCGACGAGCCGTTGCGCCTCAAGTCGGCCCAGGGCCCGAGTGAGCGCGCTTTGGAACTCCTGTTGGTGTGTCGCTTGGTCCGCGGCGAACCGGGCCAGCTCCGAGCGGAGTTCCTGCCGGAGTTCCTGCGCCATGGCGGCCCGAATCGCGGCGGTGTCCAGCTTCGTCGCGGGTGCCGTACCGCGCGCCAGGGCAAAGCCTGCCCCGATCAGCACGACCGCGGCCGCCGCCCACTTCACGAGCAACCACGACGGCGTGCTGGTTCTCCGGCGGGTCTGGTCCGGCACGGCCCACGCGAGGAGTTCGCGCCGGACGGCGCGCCAGGACTCCACTTGGGCACGGCATTGGGCGCAGCCCGCGACGTGACGGCAGGTTTCTGCTTGCTGTCCGTCCGGGAGTTCTTCGTAGAGAAATCCGATCAAGTCTTCATGGCTTGGATGGTTCATGGGATGGCCTTTCTTCGCACCGTCCCCACCTCTTCGGGCGGGGACGCTGGTTCATCATTCAAAAATGGTTTCAGCCGGCGGCTCAAGCGCGTGAGCGCATCGGCCAAGCGCGACTTGACGGTGCCTTCCGGGATGTCGAGCGTCTCGCCAATCTCGCGCAGCTTCAGCCCTTCGTATTCCCGCAGCACCACCACCGCGCGGAGAGTATCCGGCAGGGTCAGCAATGCTTGGCGCACCAGTTCGGCGCGCTCCTGCTCGATCAGCCGTTCATCCGGCGACGGCTCGAAGGCCCGCAACGGCGGCCCGTCTTCGGCGTCGTCCAGCGGGAACTCGCCCCGCCGGTTCACGCGGCGCGCTTCGTCATGGCAGAGGTTCAGCGCGATGCGCCAAAGCCAGGTCGAGAACTTGCGCCCGTGCTGATAGGCGTGCCGGTGGGCGAAGACGCGGGCGAAGGCTTCCTGCGCGAGGTCTTCGCCGCGGTGCTCGTCGCCGGTCATGCGGAGGCAGAGCCGGCGAACGGGCGGCTCCCAGCGGCGCACGAGTTCGGCGAACGCCGTGGGGTCGTCCCGCGTTTGCACGCGCCACATCGCCTGCTCGTCCGTGACGTCGTCGAACGGCGAGAGCCATTGGCTGACCAGACTCATTCGAACTTGCCGCGCATTCCAGGTGAACTTGGACGGGCGTTGGACAACACGCCCAAAGCCGCCGTTCACTTGATGATACGCGCGAGGGGCGCGTTTGGTTCGGAGAAAAGTTGGGCGGCCGATCCAGCGGGACCGCTGTGAGAGCGAGGTGTGGTAAGAGGGTTCTCTTCATGCTCTCGTGAAATCCAGCGCTCCGCATCGTTACAGCCTTTCAGGGCCAAGTTGTTTGAGCGGGATTGCCGGCATCCGCTTGCGGGTCCGGTTGGCCGGGTCCACCAGGATGCCAACCGACTCGAGCGCGATGACACCCAGAATCGGCTCCGCGTTGTCTGGGCCGAAGATGACGCGCCCGGAGGTGATTTCTCCCATGAACTCGATCTCCGCCAACCCGAAGTCGTACTCCACCGTTTGGCCGTTGGCCAGTTCGTAGGCCGTTCGCCCGCGTGGTCTGATCCCGGCCTGCTTCAGTTGCGTCGTCGGGGCCATGCTGTCGGTGGCGCCCGTGTCCACCAGAAAGTCGGCCTGGTATTTCTTCCGCGCTTTCTCGCTGGCCCGCAGTGTGGTTGTGACGTGCATCAAGCCCATAATTCACCTCAGATCGAATGTGGGGTGAATCTAGCCAAGCCGGGACCCGCCGGCAATGCCCGAAAATTCAGCTTGTTTTTCAGCAACAGAAGACGGATGAAAGGCACGTCAGCCTGCCCGAAGTCAGGCAGGTACCCGTCACGTAACCAACGCCAGAACTGAACCAGAGGATCACCAATGAGAAACCTTCAAACTCTCCAAAGATGTCTGCTGCTCGCTGCGGCCGTTGCCTGCCCGGGGCTGGCCCATGCCGCCACCACGAACTGGGTCGCATTTTTTGACTACGGCGCTCGCGGAGCTGGGACCGCCCCGACCAACGTGCTGAGCTGGGCGGCCAACAACAACAACGTCGGAGGCTACCTGACCAACCAGTTCACCGGGGAACAACTGCCGGTGTTCTTGTGGATGACTTCGGTCGGCAGTCCTGCCAACGCCAGTGGGCTCGATGCCTTGGTGGCTGGCACGCCTGCCTACAACATCTTCAACGGTTTCTGCGACTTGGCCTCGGGCGGCTGCGCCGCGTATATGAGCGCGGCGGGAATGACGAATTGGATCACGCTCAGCAACCTCAACGCCTCGATGACATACATCGTCATCGGAACCGTGAACCGCAACAACTCTGCCTACACGGTGCGGCAGAACTTGGTCGAGCTGCTGGGAGCGGAAACGTTCACGCCCGCTCACACGGCGGGCGCTGCCGTCATTGCCAGGCCGGCGCCCAATCAGGTTGTCCTGGCTGGATACAACGCCAGTGGCGATTACGCGTCCTGGGCCGACATCGATCCCGGCGCGGACGGAGTGATTGAGTTCCGCAACTCCCGGTACAACTTCCAGACCGCGTACGCGCTGAGCGCCCTGCAGGTGATTGAGGTCAACCCTGGCCCCTGCACCAATCATATCGTGATCACGAACAACACCCCCGCCACTCTCCAGTTGTTGGAGCAACGGGCGTTCATCTTGTCGGTCGGGGCCTCGGGATGCATTGACGCGTATCAGTGGTACCAGGACGGCAATCCCATTCCCGGCGCCACGACTTCGAGCCACCAGGTGACCAACGCAATCGCCGGTCCCGGTGGAAGTTCAGGACAATACTGGGTGGTCCTGACCGGCCCCAACGAGCCGGGCGGAGTGCAAAGCGTCCACACGGCGGTGACCGTACTGGTGGACACTTTTCCGCCAACGGTCGTCGCGGTGCATGGTTCGCACCTCTTGAACCGTGTGCATGTCAGCTTCTCGGAGCCTCTTGATCTCACCACGGCTCAGGACGCGGCCAACTATGCCGTGTCCGGCGGTGCGGACACCGTGGGTGTCACCTCGGCCACCTTGGATTCCACGGGAACGAACATCGTTCTCGTCTTGGACGCGTCGCTCACGCTGGGCAATTCTTACGAACTCACCGTTTCGGGCGTGCAGGATCGTGCGCCAGCGCCCAATGCCATCGGCGAAACGGTCGTGCCTTTCCGCGCCTTTGTGCTCAGCCGTGGCTTCGCTTTGGAGCAACTTTACCTGAACATCGGGACCGGAACCACGGTCGCGGACCTGACGGGGCACCCGAATTATCCCAACTCTCCCGACCGCGTGAACTACAAGCCCACCTTGGAAGGTCCGAACAATGCCTACGACCAGTATGGCACCCGCCTCTCCGGTTGGATCATGCCGCCGGCGAGCGGTGAATACGCGTTCTACTTCTGTTCGGATGACCAAGGCCAACTCTCTCTCAGTGCCGACAACAGTCCGGCGAACCTGGCCCTGGTCGCCCGCGAGATCTCCAACAGTGGTGCCCGCAATTGGACCGGTCCGGGTGCCAACGGCGATCGCGGCAATCCTCCATCGAATGTTTACACGAACACGCTGGCCGCGGGCCAAATGTATGCCTTTGAAGCCCTCGCTAAGGAGAACAGCGGTAGCGACAACACCGGCGTGGCCTGGCGGATGCCCGGCCAGCCGGAGCCAGCCATCGGCTCGTCCGGCATTCCCGGCGCCTTCCTCTACTCGCTGGCCGACCCCATGGGGGCCAGTGTCACCATCACTCAACAACCGGCCCATTTCGTGGCCGTCTATCGCGGCGCGGCTGCGCCCCAAACTGTCTTCCAAGATGATTTTGCCGAGAATAGCGGAGTGTACGCCGTCACGAACTATGGATCGCCCTCCGCGCCCTGGACCTACAACGAGATTCGCTATACTTGGTCTTGCCACGGCTCGAACACCTGCAACGGTCCCAATGCTTCCGGCCTGAACGTCCCGGCCATCCATTTGACCAACGGCGGCGGCGTGGTTCTGACCTTCGACCACCGTTACAGCTTCGAAGGCTTCCGACCCGGTGACGGCACACCCTGGGACGGCGGGCAAATCCGAGTGAGCGTGAATGGCGGCTCCTTCGCCACCGTGCCCGCCGCGAACTTCACGACCAACGGCTACGTCTATCACCTCGAAGGCAGCGTCATTGCCGCCCTGACGAACACTCCAGGATGGGCCTACGCCGCCTTCGTGGGTGAGTCGCCCGACTATGTCAACGGAACCTACATCACCAGCAAGGCCGCACTCGGCACCTTCAATCCGGGCGACGTGATCCAAATCCAATTCCTGGCCAGTTGGGACGATTGTTCCGAAGGACCGGAGCCGAACTGGGAAATTCGCGGCCTTCAAGTCACCGCGGGAGCTACGGTGCTGCCCACGGCGACTTTCTGGGTCGGTGCGCAATCGACCTACTTGTCGCAACCCAACGCGAACATCGTCTATGTGTGGCAGCGCGACGACGGCGCTGGCTTCCAGGACATTCCAGGAGCGTACGGGCCGACCAACACCCTGAGCGCGGGGCTGGCAGACTACGGCGCGCTGTTCCGCTGCTTGGTTTACAGTCCAGCCGCGTCCGCCACTTCGTCCGTGGCCAGACTCACCGTGGTGTTGCCGCTGACTGTTTCTCAAGAAGCCGATCAGGTCACGATCTCGTGGCCGTTGCCAGGAACCCATTCGCGCCTGGACGAGGCGCCCGCGCTCGGGGCCAACCCAGCCTGGGCCGAAGTGCCGCCCAGTTCCTACCGCACGAACGCCACTTCCATCTACGTCACTGTGCCCGCGACGGGCAACCGCTTCTTCCAATTGCGCCGGGCGCAGGAGTGACGCGGGACGTGGCGCAGCAGGCTTGCCCCGAGCTCCGCAGCAACTCCCGCATACGGAGTTCGCGGGTGCAGGCTTCAAACTTCGAACCTCACCAGGCGCAAATTGGTTGTCGCGCTCCGCAACCAGTTACACCGCGCAACGGTAATTCAGTTTCTCGTCCTTCGGCACCGCCTCAAGGATGCGCCGAGGGATGTCGGCGGCGGTCGCGGATTTGCTTTGGGCGGCGAAGTCCGTGATGAAACGGTGGCGGCAGCTCGGCGCCGACACATGGACCATGCTCAGGCCGCCTGCCTTTCGCTCGCCAATCGCTCGGCCAGCCAGATTTTCAGCAGGCTCTGGTACGGCACGTCCCGTTTGTTGGCGGTGGCTTTGAGTTGGTCAAGCATATCGCTGGGCAGACGGAGGGAGATGGTCTTGGTGGGGGGCTTCAGATTCGGAAAGACCACGCGCTGGGCTTTGGTAATGTCGAACTCAGCCGCTTCTTCCGGCTTCATGTCTGGCACGTACGTTCTATTTTTGGGCATAGATGCTTCTTTCCTTCCGGCTCATCGGGCGGGCCGAGATGACGCGGATCCTGTCGCCGCGCATGGTGAAGGCCACCTGAAGCAAACGTTCCGCGTTGCTCTTGCCCCAAGTGCAGAAGCGTTGCTCAGCCTCCGAATGCTGCGGGTCGCCCAAGACGACCAGCGGTTGGTTGCGGAACACTTCTTCCGCCTCCGCCGGGCTGACATGATGCTTGGTGGCCCTCTTGGTTTCATTGCCCGCGTCCCACTCGAAACCGGAATACTGTGACGGATCAAACGTCATCGCGGGGAAGCGTATGGCATAGCCACATACAGATCAACGCCGGGCCGGCGTCTCCAGCGCCCCACTGCCGTTGAATTAAGCAACGGCGGTAGGCTCTTCATCGTAATCATAATCTTACTCTTACTCGCTGAAGTGCTGGGGAGATTAAGATTACGAGCAAGATCAAGAGCAGGAACCTGTCGGCTTGGTTGTGCCGCTGGCCTTAATTCAACGGCGATGCCCCAGCGTCGCCCCGCTACTTCAACATCTCATCCTTCGGCACCGCCTCGAGAATGCGCCGCGTGATGTCGTCCGCCGTCACGGATTCGCTCTGGGCAGCGAAGTTCAAGATGAGGCGATGGCGGAAGATGGGCAGCGCCACCGCCGCCACATCGTCGCAGCTTACGTAGAACTGGCCGGTGAGCATGGCGCGGGCTTTGGCGGCGAGGATGAGGTTCAACCCGGCGCGCGGGCCGGCACCCCAGGTGAGCCATTTCTTGCAGAAGTCCGCGGCCTCGGGCGATTGCGGGCGGGTGACGCGGACGAGTTTTTCCGCGTAGGCATAGACGTGTTCGGCCACGGGCATGCGGCGGACGATTTGTTGGAGGTCCAGGATTTCCTCCGCGGTTAGCACCGGCTCGGGTTTGCCGGACGGCACGCCGGTGGCCATTTTCATAATGGCCATTTCCTCCGCGTCGCTCGGGTAGTCCACGTAGATCATGAACATGAAACGGTCGAGCTGCGCTTCGGGGAGCGGGTAGGTGCCTTCCTGTTCGATGGGGTTTTGCGTGGCGAGCACAAAGAACGGGTCGGGCAGCGGATTGTCCACGCCGCCGACGGAGACCTTGCGCTCCTGCATGGATTCGAGCATTGCGGCCTGGGTCTTCGGCGGGGTGCGGTTTATTTCGTCGGCGAGGATGATGTTGGCGAAGATGGGGCCTTTGAGGAATTTGAACGTGCGCTCGTTGGTGCCAGGGTTCTGGTAAATGACCTCGGTGCCCGTGATGTCGCTGGGCATCAGGTCGGGGGTGAACTGGATGCGCTTGAAGGAGAGATGCAGTGTCTGCGCCAGCGTGGAAACGAGAAGCGTCTTGGCCAATCCCGGCACACCTACCAGCAGCGCGTGGCTGCGGGTGAAGACGGCGATGAGGACTTGGTCGATCGGGTCGTCCATGCCGACGATGACTTTGGCCAGCTCGGCGCGGATCGCGAGCGCGCTGCGCTTGAGTTGATCGACGGCCTTGAGATCGGCGTCGGTGGTGAGGTTGGGTTCGACTTGAGAGTGGGTCGTGCTCATTCAGCAAAGGATGGTGGGGTGCGGCAATCAAGCGTTGGAGCGGCAAGGCGTCACGGCGAAGCACTGTGCCGCCAGATCGCGCTCAAAAACTGCTAGGCCCAGGAGGAATCGTGGCTTAAACATGGGCGCATGTTAACCCGAAGACGATTTGGTGTCAGCCTGGTTTCTTTGGCGGGGCTGAGTTGTGCCATTGGTCCTGAAGTGCTCTTCGCAGCGGGCGAAGGAAAAGACCGGCTCTCGGTTTCACAGCGGCGTTCGCTGTTGGCCGCTCTGGCGAAGGAAGACGAGAACTACGACCCGGCGGTGGGCATGTTGCGGGCGCGCGGCACCGGTGGTCCCGGCTACCACACAACAGTCAAATCCGGCGTCGTCCATTCCACCCGCTCGGCACTCACCTACGCCGCGGCCTTGCTCGACAGCGGCGAAGAAGCCCGGCTCCAGCGGGCGAAGGACATTTTGCGCACGGTGATCGCCTTGCAGGACCAGAATCCCCAAAGCAAGACCTACGGCATCTGGTCGTGGTATCTGGAGGAGCCGCTGGCGAAGATGTCGCCGCCCGACTGGAACTGGGCAGACTTCTGCGGCGTGCAATTGCTGGCGGCGTGGATCGGGCATCACGACCGCTTGGGGGAGGAACTCGCCGGACGCGTGCGTGAGGCCATCCAACACGCCGCGCGCTCCATCGAACGGCGCAACGTGCAGCCCGGCTACACCAACATCGCGGTCATGGGCACCTACGGGACGCTGGTGGCCGCGCAGGAGTTCGGGCTGGAAGACTTGCGGGACTACGCGCGCACACGCCTCAGGAACCTCCACGCGCACACGATGGCGCAAGGCTCCTTCAGCGAATTCAACAGCCCGACCTATTCCGTCGTCCTGCTGGCGGAACTCTCTCGGATGTTGCTGCACGTGCGCGTTGGGGAGGACCGCAAGTTCATCCGCGAACTACACGACTTGGCGTGGAAGCACGTCGCCACGCACTTCCACGCACCGACGCGCCAATGGGCCGGCCCGCACAGCCGCTGCTACGAAACCGATTTGCACAAGCACCGCCAGACCCTGGCGTTTCTCGACGCTGCGACCGGAAGGAAGGCACGGTTAATCGAGGAAGACACTTTGCCGCTGGGTCTGGACGCGTATCGACTGCCGTTGGAATGCCCCCCGGAACTGGTGCCGTTGTTCTGCGAACTGCCTGCGCCGCGTCAAGTGGTGGAAACCTTCCTCGGCGGCAAGACGCCCGTGATCGGCACGACCTGGTTGCATCCGCGTTTCACTTTGGGCAGCGTGAACCGCGGGCATTTCTGGAACCAGATGCGCGCCTTGCTCGCCTATTGGGGCACGCCGGAGAAGTCCACTTACCTTCGGGTGCGATTCTTGCACGACGACTACGACTTCTGCTCGGCGCTCTTGTTCACGGCCCAGCACGAGGGTTGCGGGCTGGCAACGATGGTGTTCGCCACGGATCACGGCGACACGCATCCCGGGTTGGACCCGCTGAAGAATGGCGTGATCGAGGCGAGAGATCTTCGGCTCCGCTTTGAACTGAACGGCGGCTCGTCCACGCTCGAAGTGGTGTTGCCGAAGTCAGCGACCGAGCCAGTGCGCATTCAGGATCGCGGCCTGACCGTGCGGCTGCATCGGATTGGAGATTCCTTCGATGGCAGCCGCGTTCGCTGGGAACTCGGCGAGAGCCAGCCAGCCCGATTCGTGGATGCGGTCTTTCACTCTGGCGAAAAGAAACGGTTCGATCTGAAGGCGTGCCGCGAAGCGTTTGTCAGTTTCGCGCTGGAAATCCTGCCGCCGGGAGAAAGCCCGGCGCAGGCGGAGCCGCGCCTGACGACCGCGAACGGCCGCGCCAGCAGTGAGTGGAAGACCGCAAGGAGGACGTTGCGCGTGGAAACGCCGGTGAAACCAGGGCCGCGCGGTGCGCGCAACGGCGAGGCGGTTGTAGCGGTCACGGCAGGATGACGGTCGAGGTGCAGCCAGAATCCTGTAGCAGCCGACGTGAGGAGGCTCAAACTCCAAAGAAATCGGAGCCTCCTCACGTCGGCTGCTACGGTTTGAAAGCAGCTCTTCCGTCTCCCAGTTTTGGCTGGCCGTTGCTTGGCGGGATGCTTCAATCGCCGCCATGAAATCCGGTTGCCCTCTCTCGTTCGCCCTGCTCTGCGGACTGCTGCTCACATCTAGTGTCGGTCACAGCCAATCCTCTGCCGCGTCTCCTCTCGTGACGCCCTACGCCCAGAAAGGACGGCTCGAAATCCACGGCGTCTCTCTCAGCGCGCCGACGCTGCCGCGCTTCAGCAGACTGGACGCGACCGTCGATCTCTCGGCCACGTTCGACAACCCGTTCGACCCCGCTGACATCGCCCTCGACGCGCGTGTGACGGCGCCGTCAGGCAAGACAGTGACCGTCCCCGGCTTCCTATACCGGCCCTTCCAGCGCGAATTGAAAGACGGCCGCGAAGTGCTGACGTCTGCCGAAGCCCCGTCTTGGCGGGTTCGGTTTGCGCCGGCGGAACTCGGCGAGCACAGCCTTGTCGTCCACGTGAAGGATCGTTCCGGCACCGCGCAGTCGAAGTCAGTTCAGTTCACCGTGACGGCTTCCGCCTCGCCCGGCTTCGCGAGAGTCAGCCGCCGCGATCCTCGCTACTTCGACTTCGACAACGGCCACTCCTTCTTCCCCATCGGTGCCAATGTCTGCTGGGCCTACAACCGCGGAACGTTCGACTATGACGAGTGGTTCGGTCGCTACGCTGAGTCCGGCTGCAACTTCGGGCGGCTTTGGCTCTCGCCCAATTGGACCACGTTCGCTTTGGAGCGGGCTGGCAAGCGCGCGGACGGTCTGGGCATGGGGCAATTCGATCTGGGCAACGCCTGGCGGATTGACCGCGTGCTCGAACTGGCCACCGAGCGCGGCCTTTACCTCAAGCTCTGCATCGACTCCTACAACATCCTCCGGCAGCGCGACGGCTACCCGCAGTGGGACAACACCCCGCACAACGCGGTCCACGGTGGTCCGTTGCAGCGCCCGACGGATTTTTGGACGGACTCCGCGATGGACAAGTTCTATCGCGACAAGCTTCGCTACCTCGTGGCGCGCTACGGGGCGTTCACGCACGTCTTCGCCTGGGAATTCTGGAACGAAGTCGATATCACCACCGGCTACAAGACGGAGCCGGCCCGCGCCTGGCACGAGCGCATGGCCCGCGAACTGCGCGCGCTCGACCCTTGGCAGCACCTCATCACGACCAGCTTCGCGAATACGCCGGGCGATCCGGTCATCGACCGCTTGCCGGAGATGGACTACATGCAGACGCACCACTACGGCAGCGCCGACTTGTGCGCGACCATCGCCAAGGCCAACGCGCAGAAAGCGGCCTTCGGCAAGCCACACTACATCGGCGAAATCGGTGCCGACGCTGGCGGGCCGCGCGAGAAGGACGATCCGAAAGGCTACCAAGTTCACGACGCCATCTGGGTTTCGACCGTCACCGGCGGAGCCGGCTGCGCGCAATCGTGGTGGTGGGACAACTTGATTCATCCGAAGAACCTCTATCCGCTCTTTCCGCCGCTGGCGAAGTTCATCAAGGATATTGACTGGCCGGCGGAAAACTTCCGCACCAACTCGCCACGCGTCGAATGGCAGGCGCGGCCGGACCCGCTGCCTCGCCAGGATTTGTTCCTGGAGAGAGGGCCAACGAGTTGGGAGAAAAGCGAGTTCAACCAGCCGCGCCGCGTTCAAGTCACACGCACTGGCGCGACTGGGCAATTGCCGCTCGCGGGCCTCCAGCACGGCTTGGGCGGCCATCGCGACAAACACAATCCGGTGACCTTCGAGACAGACCTGCCGTGGGCGACGCGCTTCGAGGTCATTGTCGGAGACGTGTCGGGCTACGGCGGCGCGAAGCTCAAGGCGCTGCTCGACGGAGCGGTGGCGCTGGAGAAGGATTTCGCCGACCCGGACGGCGGCGACAATACCCGGACCCTCAAGCAGTACGCCGGCGCCTACGGCATCGAAATCCCCGCCGGCAAGCACACCCTCGTCGTCGAGAACATGGGCGCGGACTGGTTCATGGCCAGCTACCGTTTCCGCGATGCGATCGAGGCAGCGCGTCCGCCGGTCCTGGCTTGGGGCCTTGTGGGAAGCAAGACCGCGCTCGCCTGGGCGCGCGTCGAAGGCCGGACGTGGCAGCACGTTTGTGCGCTGAAGGAAAATGTCCCGCCCGCGCCGCCGACAGTGCTCACGCTATCCGGCTTGGCGGCGGGGTGCTGGCAAGTGGAAGTGTGGGACACCTGGACGGGCGAAATTCGTGACCGGCAGGAGGTGGCCGTTTCCGCATCCGGCGAAGCGCAGGTGAAATTGCCGCAACTGGAGCACGACGCGGCGGTGCGATGGCGGAGGCAGTGAACCTCAAGACTCATGATCCCGTGGAAATAACGTGGCCCGCCCGGTGAGGGCACCGGGCCTACAGGTTCGCGCTAGAGATGTAGGCCGGGTCCCCAGACCCGGCGATTTGGGCCAGTGTATTCCACGCGGCCTCTACTCCAAAGCGTGGGATCAGGAGTCTGAGCCTGTCCGATGCCGATGCGCAGTCCATCGAAACCAAGCTGGCCCTGAGCCGGCGGCGGCGGGACCTCCGTGAGAAGCGCCACCTGACGCAGACGAAGGCGGCCTCTCTCCTCAAGACCAGCCAAAGCCGCCTCGCGCGCATGGAAGCGGGCGATCCCTCTGTCTCCCTGGACCTGCTGGTGCGCGGACTGTTCGCCTTGGGGGCAACGTGGAAGGAACTGGCCAAAGCGGTTTAACCGATGCGACCCACCCACCCGGCCACGTCAACCTCCAGACGCACTCCCCCGCACTATCCCTCGGCTGTGCCGAACCACAACCCGCTTCGGCCCGGCCCGCTCAACGCCAACCTGAACGTCGTCCACCGGGCCAGATCGGTGGAGAAAGCCAGAGTCGTAGCAAGGCCGTGTACCAGTCGCGGGAGGAGCAGTCCAAGTCCCGAAAGACATGCGGCAAAGCTCGGAATCGACCCTTTTCAAGAATCGACCCCTTTCCGACTGAGAAACAGTGTTCAACCCATCTATCAGTGGACAACCAGTTACCAATATCAAGAACCGACTCGTTCACGTTCATGCCCGTATTCTTGACGCGCCCGAAACGACATGAAAGACTCCCACCATGACGACAGTGATCAGTGACGAAAAACAGCGGGTCCGGTTGGGCGACATCGCGCCGCAGGAGGTTTTCCAGGTGACGCGACCGGATGCTGACCATTGGTTGCTGACGCGCCTCCATTCCCCGGCTTCGACGAAACGCATGACGCGAGCCGAAGTCAAGCAAGCCCTGCGTGAGCATCCCTTGCGGATGAAGATGACCTGGGAGGAACTGCGGGCCATGACGCGGGAGCTATGATTTTGCTGGATACCAACGTCCTGATTTACGCTGGTGACCAAGCCAGTCCCTTCCACCAGTGGGCCTCCGACCTGATCGCCGAAGCGGTGGCCGGGGGCGAGGGCGTCTGCGCCAACGCGGTCAGTCTCGCCGAAGTCTGCGTGGGCGATACGGATCCCGCCAGCGTCTCGCAACGGATTGCCGCGTGGGGCGTGGAGCTGGTGGCTGTGCCACCTACGGCGGCAGCGGGCTGCGCGTCGGCCTACGTGATCTACCGCGCCCGGCGCAAAGCAGATTCCGGCAAAGACTCGCCAACCATGCCACTGCCCGATTTCTTCATCGGCGCTCATGCCCAAGTCATGGGCTGGACGGTGGCCACCGGCGATACCGCGCGTTTCAAGACTTACTTTCCCTCCCTCCAGATTGTGAGTCCTTGATGCCTTCGGATCACACGTCGCGAAGAACGGCTGCCTGAGTGAACCCAAGCCCTGATGGTGGAAGTGCTGTTCCTCGAACGCAGGAAATCCCAACTCGTGGGCCGCTGGCAGCCGGAGGGGGCCGCGTCGCGCCTGCTCAGGGATTTCAAAGTCTCCGTCGGAGAATTGTTCAGCAATGCGGTCAGTGTCAAAGGTGAGGACTGACCCGTTCACGACCCGTTCAGACCCGTTCACTCTGCCGAGATTGGTCACGGTCGGAAGCCACCGTGGTCAAGCCCTCCGCCAGCCGGGCCTGTCCATTTCACGACCGCCGACTGAGAATCAGTGTTCAACCCTTCTATCAGTGGGAACCAGTTGCCAATATCAAGAACCGACCCGTTCACGAAAGACATGTGGCAAAGCTAGGAATCGACCCCTTTCCGCGGTAGAGGCGCGGACCTGCGGGGACGGCGTTGGTGTCGGTGAAGGTGGTGGTGCCGGCTTGTCCGACGACGTTCGACACCAGCGGGAGGAAGGAGTCGTTCGTTTCCAAGCCCGTGCTGCGTTCCAGGAAATAGGTTTTGTTCGTCACGCTTTCCCAACTCACCACGAGATTCGTGCCGGCGGGGGGCTTTCCCTCTTTTCTCTCCCCGGCCGGCTACTCCGCTTGGCTGTTTCCGCTCACGGCTGACTTGGGGCAAGAACAACCCGGAAGCCAATGCGGTCGCCCCTGTAGCCCGGAGCGCCGCTGTCGCGGTACGCCGACCGGCAGTTCCCGCCGTCGTCGCCAAGACAGCCACCGCGGAACACGGGGCCCGGGCCCGAACCCGAGCCTTGGGGATCAGTCACGCTTCCGCCGGGGTAGTTGCCATACGAGTCCGAACACCACTCCCACACGTTCCCACTCATATCATATAAACCCCAGCGGTTCGGCAGTTTCCCACCCACCGCGTGGGTCGTGCCCCCACTATTCACACTATACCAGGCATAGTTCCCAAGTTGCGTGTAGCCTGGATCATCCCCGTAGCTGAACCGATTCGTCGAACCCGCCCGGCTCGCATATTCCCACTCCGCCTCGGTCGGCAGCCGATACGCCCACCCCACCGGCAACCGCCCCGCCAACCGCTCCCGCGCCGTCAACTGCACGCAATAGTTCGTGGCGTCATACCAATTCACCGTCTCCACCGGCCGATTCGTGTCCCCGAGGAAGCCACTCGGATTGGCCCCGATCACGGACAGATATTCCCCCTGCGTCACCTCATACCGCCCCACGAAGAAACCCCGCGTCAACGCCACCCGCGTCTGCGGGCCTTCATTGTCCCGTCGGTCCACCTCGTTCGTCAGGCTGCCCATCACAAACTGCCCCGCCGACAGCCACACAAACCGCGGCCCCGGCGTCGGCCGGCCCCCCGCCCCCAGCAGCAACGACCGGTAGAAGCCATGCGACCCCGGCGGCGAAATGCGATCATACCATTCCAACACGGTGTTGGTCAGCACCACCGTTGCCAGCGGAACCCACACCGTCCCGGCCCCCAGCGAATTCGCCGTCTCGATCTGGTTGGTGTCTCCTGGCAACCCGTGGATGGTCACCAGCGGAATCATCTGCACGCCCAACACGGTCGGCTCGGCCACCGGGGCGGAGATGATGACCTGCGGCGCGCTGGTGTACCCGCTGCCAGGAGACGCGGGGTTGATCTGCGTCACCACACCATTGGCCACTACTGCCACCGCCGTTGCACCCGAACCGCCGCCGCCCACCAGCGTCACCACCGGCGGCTCGGTGTACCCCGACCCGCCATCTGTGACCGTGTAAGCCACCACAAAGCCGCTGACCACTGTGGCAGTGGCGGTGGCCGTGGTCTGCGCCTGGGCGGCAAGGGTGAACCACGCTACCAGCGCCAGCGCCAGCCAGCGTCCGGCGTGGGTGCAAGCCGCGAGGAGGCGGTGAGGCCAGATGCTTGAAAGTGTTCGATGGACTGGTTTCTTGGCAATGTGGTTCGTGTTCATGTGGTTGTATTCCTTGCCCCACGCGCGACCACAGAACTGCCATCTCCGAAACTTGACCTCTCCAATGAAAAGGGGCGTGACCTAATCACGCCCCGACACAGGCACTAGCCTGCCCTCACAGGAACGCTTTCGGGCACGCCCATCTCTGGGCGGTGCCTCGAACCGTGTCCTGTGAGTGAAATTACTAGTTTCGTGTCGGACAGCAGACGAGTTACGCGAAAAGGGATTTGCTGATCTTGTCTTTATTTTTGTCGGCGGAATCCCGCCTAGCCGCTCCGAGTTAACGGTCGCTGCGCACTGCGCACAGCCCGGCCGGGAGTAGATGCCGTGAGTTTTACCGCCGCCAGTTCCGCCAAGCAAGGCGGATGTGCCATTAACTGCGGGCCGAAAACGGGCCAGAAACGGGTCAGTCCCACAGATTGACATGTTGGTTTTCATCTTGCGTCCTGTCTGTTTGCGAAGAACGGCGTCCTTCAGCGGCGCTGCCCTCGCATTCGGGTGGGAGCACTCTTGGTCGTGGAGTGCGGAGCACGGGATGCCGGCGAGAATTCCACACTCCACTGAGCTTCCTGCAAAACTGTAGCAGCCGACGTGAGGAGGCTCTGTTCTCATTGAATTTGGAGCCTTCTCACGTCGGCTGCTACGGGGTTCTGCAATTGCCTGCACTGGAAGATCGGGGAGTTCGACCTTCGCATCCTGAGCCAGTCGGCGAGGTCACCGACCGGCAGCGCCCGAGGTGGGCACGCTCCTGATCTCCAACGGAATTGTCTCCGTTGTATCTGCTCCGTTTCGGTCCGCTTCCGCCGGATCGCGTTTTCAACCTAAATCCGGCAGTTGACTTGGATACACCACAGAGGTTCTTCCCGCTCAAGACGCTCAACACGCCAAAATCCACCAGATCAAACCAAGGTCTCCGTGATGACGCCTTTCACCTGTTGGATGCAGCCGACGTCTCATCATTGGCTTTGATCCGGCCCTTTGTTTTCGCGTGTTTGGCGTGTTGAGCGGGGGCGCGCAGCACGAACCGCGTAAACTCGGAACTCCAGAAGCGATTTCAAAACTCCGTAGCAGCCGACGTGAGGAGGCTCAAACTTCAATGAGAACAGAGCCTCCTCACGTCGGCTGCTACGGTTTTGCATGAAGCTTTCCAAACGGGGACTTGCAGACACGCTCTAAGACCCGAGCACGGCCGCCGCGATGTCCGGGTAGAGCTTGGTGCAGCATTCCGGGCAAAGGCTGTGGCTGAAACGGGCCTCGGAGCGCTCTTGAACATAGTTCTCCACCGCCTGCCAAGTGCCCCGGTCATCCCGAATCTTTTTGCACGCTGCGCACATGGGCAGCAGGCCCCGGAGAGTGCGCACGGTGGCCTGCGCGGCCCGGAGTTTTTCGTTTTGCCGCTGCAATTCAGTGCTCAGCCGGCGCAGTTCGAGGAGGTCGTCGAACCGGGCCCGCGCGATGGTGATGGCCCGGCCCAGATCGTTGTCGCGCGCCGGCTTCACGACATAAGCGCTGACCCCGGCGTCGCCGGCTTCCTGCACTAATTGCTGAGACTCATGCGCCGTCAGCAGGATCACTGGCGCCTCGTAGGATTCCTGAAGCGTGCGCGCCGCTTTGAGGCCCGCATGAGGATCATCACGTCCTGTGTCCGGATCGATCATGCACAAGTCCATCAAGACCACGGACGGGTGGGTCTGGCTGGCCAACTCCACCGCTTGCGGGCCGTCGTAGGCCTGGCCAGCCACGGGGTAGCCCAGCCGCGTCACTTGTTTGGCGGTGCCGTCGTTGATCAACGGGTCGTCCTCGGCAATGAGCACGGAGAGAGGTTCGGAGGTGTTCACGGATGGTGGCGCGTCAAGCGGGCAGGGCAAGTTCGAAGGTGATCTCAGCCACCGCGCCGGCCTCGTTGCGCAAGGTCAGTTCGCCGCGCAGCGGACTGCGCACGCTCGACTGGATGAGGTGCAGGCCGACGGTCTTGCGTTGTCCTTGCAGCACGGCTTCCGGCCAGCCCGGACCGTCATCCCGGTACTGGAGCTTGACCAAGGGCCGGCTCTTCTGACCGTTCTCAACTCCCAGCCGCAATTCCAGGTGGCCTTGCTCGCGCTCGCGAAAGGCGTGTTTGAGGCTGTTGGTGGTCAGCTCATTGATGATCAAGGCCAAGGCGGTGGCCTGCTCCGGAACCACCCAGAGCGGCTCGGGCGGCGCGGCGGTGGAGACATAAATGCGTTGGTGAGCGGACACGCCGCCCAAGGCCGCATTGGCGACTTGCACGACGAGTTCCTTCAGCGGGAGCGGATTCCACTGCTGTCGGGAGAGCATGGCGTGAACGGTTTCCATCCCGCGCAACCGATTCTCCAGATCGACAAGCGAGGCCTGGAGACCGCTGACCGTGGACGGTGCATGTTCGCGTTCGAGCTGCACCAGTTCGGTCAGCCGCAACAGATTGTTTTTCACGCGGTGGTTGACGTCGTTCAAGAGCGTGGTCTTGATGGCCGCGTCCCGGCGCACTTGTTCGAGCAACCCGGAGTTCTTCACCGCGATCGCCGCCTGGGTGGCAAACAGGCTGAGCAGCGAAGCGTCGGCGCGCGTGAAGAAACCCGGCGAATCTGAGCAAACCCGCAGTACGCCGAGGAAGGCGTCGCCCCAGCGGATGGGCGCGGCCATGGAGGAGGCGCAGGTGTGCTGGTCGATGGTCGCTGGACGCCCTTCCCAGTGGGGGTAGTCGGCCACGATCAGCGGCACGCCCGTTTGCCAGACTTTCCCCGCCACGTCCTCCCCCCGCTTCACGCAAACGCCGGCCAGCGAAGCGTCTCCTCCCAGGATGATGACCAACTCCAACACCTTGCGCTCCGGCTGGTGGAGCCAGAGGCTGCCGGCCTTGCCCTGGAAGAGCGTCATCGCCTGCCGCGTGATGGTCTGGTAGAGGGTGGCCGGTTCTGTCTCCGCCGCAATCCCCAGGCTCGCCTGATACAGCGCCTCCAGTTGGGCGGTGCGATGCTCCATCGCTTTCTCCGCCCGCTTGCGCTCGGTGATGTCGTGGTAAATGCAGTGAAACACTCTCCGCTCGCCCAGTGTCAGCCCGTGCGCGATCACCTCGACATTCCGAACTTCGCCCGTCTGCATCCGATGCTGCGTTTCAAAGGAAACCTGTCCTTCACGCTGAAGCCCTTCCAAGCGGGCTTGGGTCCAGCCGGGCGCGTCGGCGACTTCATAGTCGGCCACGCGCAGTCGCGCGAATTCTTCGCGGCTGTAGCCCAGTTGCCGGTGCGCCGCCGCGCTGAACTCGATCGGCAGAAGGGTGTCCGGCGCGAGCATCACAACGCCGTCGGGCGAGTGTTCGAAGAGCGTGCGGTAGCGCTCCTCGGCCCGTCGAACTTCTTCCTCGAGCCGGTGCTTCTCCTGCCATTGTTTGGCGACCTCCTCGGCCCGGACTTTCGAGCCGTGGGTTTCATAGAGGATCAATCCAGCCAAGCTCAACGCCAGGACCATGACCCCCACCAACAGGAGTGTCTTCCAAAAGCTCCTGCGGAGAAAAGCCGTGACGGTGGCCGACGGGGTGTTGACGACAATGGTCCAGACGGCGTTGCCAAATTGCATCGGGGCAAACGCAGCGAGTTTCTTCGACTGGCCCTTCAAGTGGTATTCCACGATGCCAGGCTTGTTGGCGGTGAGAATCTTCTCGGCGTAGGCAAAAGAAATGTGGCAATCGTAGCACCCATGCTTGACGCGGTAGATGTTCTCCTGAGTCATCTCCGGGTGTTCGGAGTGCAGCAGGACGGTGCCGTCGCGGTCCATGATCCAAATTCGGTGGGACTCGTTCTGGCTCCACAACTTCAGGTGTTCGGCCAGAATAGACTCCAGATCCACCGTCATCACCAGAACCCCCGACCAGACGCGGATCGGGCGGAGAGGGGGAGGCTCCGGGACGTCCCGGTAGAGCGGCGTGGCCAGAAGAAACCGGCCGCTCGTCCTCTGATTTGTTTGCCGGCTCGGCATTTGGGCCCAGGCCGAAGTGAACACCTTGAGGCGATTGCCTTTGCCCTTGGCCCATTCAAAAAACGGGGTCTCGGCATAGTTGGTGGCAAAGCTGACCGAGTTGCTGGTGGAGAAGGTCACGGCCCCGGTTTGGTCGAGGACCAAGAGGCCGAGCGGCCAGGGATGCGTCACGTTCTCAAAATAGGTCTGAATATCGGCCAAGCCCTGCTCAACCTCGCGCCGTTGAACCGATGGCATGGCGGCCACCGCCAGCAAGTCCTTGGTGGACTCTTGCAGGAACGAGGTCACTTCATGGATCACTTGGTGCGCGAGCAGGCTCTGCAAAGCGCTGAGTTGCGCCAGCACTTCCCTCCGCCCCGACCGATTGAGGTCGATGGTCAGATAGACCGCCGCACCCAGCAAAAGCAGGATGGCCGCGATCAACGCTCGGTTTCGGCCAGGAGCCATGACCGACCAGTGTAGCCCACTACGCTAATTACGCCAATGCCTGACACTAATTGGAGCAGCCGAGGAGCTTGATTTCGGCTGGGTCTTCGCCACTCGCTCGCTGTGGGGGCCGCTGGCCGAGGCTTGGCCGCCCGTTTCTCCAGCACTCCAGCACTTTCTTCCGCTTTACTTCCTCGGCATTGCCACCTTGCCCGTGCGGGTCAAGTCGAGGATGCCGAAGGGCTTCATCAGCTCGAGGAGCGCCTCCACTTTGCTTTCCGTGCCGGTGATTTCCACCGTGAGGCTCTTGGGCTGCACATCGACGATTTTCGCCCGGAAGATGTCCGTGATCTGCATCACCTCGGCGCGGGACTTGGAATCCACCGCCACTTTGACCAGCACCAGTTCGCGGTCCACATATTCGCCGTCGCAGAAGTCCTGGACCTTGAGCACATCCGGGAGCTTGTTGAGTTGCTTGACGATCTGCTCCAGCGTGGCGTCGTCGCCGCGGGTGACGATGGTCATGCGCGAGGCGCTGGCATCGTGCGTCGGCGCGACGTTGAGGGTGTCGATGTTGTAGCCGCGTCCGCTGAACAGCCCGGCAATGCGCGTGAGCACGCCGAACTTGTTTTCCACGAGGACCGAGATGGTATGTCGCATAACTGATTTCCGGTTGTTGGTGAAGCGCCCGCCAAAATCAAAAACCCGCGTCCTGACTGGAGGCGCGGGCGACCTGGGAGCGTGGGCACCAAGGCTTCAGGCCGCGTCCGTCCCGACGACGACGCGCACAACCAGCAGCACTGGGACCCTGAGATTCATCGGTGCGCAAGCTAGCGGTGGGGCTGGGGCTGGTCAACTGATTTTCTGGGCGCTGGGGATTTCGGACAGGCTGATTCAAGAAACATGCGGAGAGGAGCGCGGGCAGCCTGCCCGCGCGTTCCGTCGAAAATGGGAGCGAAAAACCCGCGGGCAGACCGCCCGCGCTTCTTCTTGAATCAACCCTGGGATTTCGGAGCGCCTCCTGACACGACCGCCGGACCGCGGACGGCCCCCGTCCGCAGCGGCCACGAAGAAACCGGCCCACTCCCTGGTTCCGCCGCGGAAATCGTGTCGGAGCCGCTGCGGCCCGGGACGGGCCGCGATCCGCCGGTGGTGATGCCGGGATGCGCCCGCGCGCCGCCCCGGCGATTTTTTTTCGACTTCCCAAACCGTTCGGAAGTGGCACCTTCCCCGCAGCAAAGCCATTTGAAACGCTATGTCTAATCTACTTGTCTGCTGCCGTCGCGGGCTTCGGCCCCGTCCGTTCAGTCTGCTGGCCCTTCTGATTTCAGCTTCGGTTGCCGTGCCCGCCGCCCGGGCGGCGGCGCCGCCGAACGACAATTTCGCCAACGCCACGGTGATCTCTGGCACTCGTTTGTCGGTGAATGGCAACAATGGGAGCGCGACCAGCGAAACCGGCGAGCCGACGTTCTGGGCCAGCGGTGGCACGCCGAGCCATTCGGTGTGGTGGCGCTGGACGGCCCCCAGCAACGGCCCCGTCGAGATCAACACCACCAACAGTTCCTTCGACACCATCATGGCGGTCTTCACCGGCTCAGCGGTGACGAGCTTGAGTTGTGTGGCGAGCAATGATGACTTCACCGCCTACGGGAGCCGGAGCCGGGTGCTGTTTACCGCCGCGATGGGCACGGTGTACCAGATCGCCGTGGACGGCTATAACGGCGCCACGGGCAGCGTCACTCTCAACCTCTCGCAGACGAACCAGACTTTGACCTCGCGCTATGGCGGCCTGGGCTTGAACGGATCCAGCCAGTGGGCCGAGGTGGTCAACACCGCCAATCTGGGCCTGAGCCGGTTCACGCTGGAGACGTGGTTTTTCTGGCGCGGTTACGGGGCCACCGGCAATTCCGGTAGCGGCGGCGTGAACGCCATCCCGCTCATCACCAAAGGCCGCGGCGAAGCGGAAAACAGCAACCTGGACTGCAATTACTTCTTCGGCATTCAGCCCAACGGCATCCTGGCGGCTGACTTTGAGGAGTATCCCAGCACCGGCGCGGGCGGATTGAACCATCCCATCTACGGCGCGACGGCGGCCACCAGCAACACCTGGCATCACGCGGCGGTCACGTATGACGGCGCCAACTGGGCGATTTACCTGGACGGCGTGTTGGAGGGTTCGCTGGACGTGGGCCGGACGCCGCGCTTTGACAGCATCCAGCGTGTCGCGTTTGGCTCAGCGCTGACGTCTTTGGGCGCGCCGCAAGGTTTCTTCGCCGGCACGCTGGACGAAGTTCGGATTTGGAGCTACGCCCGCAGTGATGTCCAGATCGCGTCGGACCTGGGCCGGACGATCACGAGCGCGCCGGGGCTGATCGGCCGCTGGTCGCTGGACGAAACCAACGGGGTGATTGCGCACGACAGTTCCGGCAACCTGGCCGACGGCGTGATCACGAACGGCGCGGTGTGGGCGCAGGGTTACGCGTTCGTCGCCCCGCCTTCGGTCATCCTCAGCACGCCGACCAACAACGCCTGGTTCCCGGCGTTGACGAACATCCCCATCACGGCGTTTGCCACGGACCCGGACGGCACGGTCGCGAGCATCCTCTTCTACGCCGGCACGAACCTGCTCGGCGCGCGCAGCAGCAGTCCGTTCAGCTTCACCTGGTCGAACGTCTCCGCCGGCTTCTACCTGCTCACGGCGGTAGGCGTGGATAACGCCGGCCAGCGCGGCACATCCGCCCCGGTCAGCATCAGCGTGGGCAAGGTGCTGGGCAGCCAGTGGGTCGCATACAACGACTACTTCTCCGGTCCCGGCACCCACCTCAACGCCACCGCCTGGAATCCGTTCGACACCCTCGGTGGTGCGCCGGGCAGCGTCGGCCCGCTGAAAAACATCCAGAACGGGCTGTCCCTGCCGGTGACGCTGAGCATCACCCAGATCGGCGCGGGCAACGGCGGCACTGCCGCCACGCCGGCCTTCGGCACGCCCGCTTACAACACCTTCAATGCTTACATCGACTGGGTGGCCGCCGCCTCGGGAGTCAACGTCCTGATGCTGCCCACCAACTCCGCGGTCATCTACACCTTCACCGGCCTCGATCCCGGCAAGCGGTACGGGTTCAAGGCCACGGGCCTGCGGGGCCATCCCGCCTACACCAACCGCTGGTCGTTGTTTGAAATCACCGGCGCGGACTTCTTCGCCCCCAGCCACACGGCCAACGTGTTGACCCTCGCGCAACTTCCCACCCAACTCGCGCCCAGCCAGGCCGTGATGAGCACTGGCGACAACACCTCCGGCGACCTCATCGCGTGGGACAACATCCAACCGGGCGCGGACGGCACGTTCTCCGTGACCTCCACCAAGTTCAACGGTGACATTCCCGGCACCAGCACGGACGCGCCCTACAGCTACGGCCTGGGCGCGCTGCGGCTGGAGGAATTCGTCGCCGGCGCCCAGATCAACCTCACCGGCCCGCCCGAAGACGCCTTCTTCATCCTCCCGACCAACGTGGTCATGACGGCCGCGCCCAACGGCTTCGACACGCCGGTCACCAACGTGGCCTTCTATGCCGGTGCGGCGAAACTGGGTGATGCCACGTCCGCTCCCTACACCTTCACCTGGTCCGATCCCATCCCCGGCAACTACGCCCTCATCGCCGTGGGCGTGGACGGCACTGGCCTGACCGTGACTTCGGCCGTGGTGAACATCGTGGTGGCCAGCAACTATCCGCCGTCCGTCGCTCTGGCCAACCCGGTGGACAACGCCTCGTTCCTGGCGCCCGCCGCCGTGGTGCTCATGGCCGCCGCCAGCGACGACCTTGGCATGAGCGGCGTCAGGTTTTACTCCGGCACAAACCTGATTGGCTCCGACAACGCCAGCCCGTACAGCGTCCCTTGGACCGGTGTGCCGGCGGGCAGTTACGCCCTGACCGCCGTGGCCCAGGACATCTTCGGCTTGACCGCCACTTCGGCCGTCGCCCACGTCACGGTCACCAACGACATGCTGCCGGTGGTCGCTCTCACCAGCCCGACCAACAGCCAAGTCTTTTACGGCCCCACCAACATTGCCCTGACGGCCACGGCGTCGGACGTGGACGGGACCATTGCCCGGGTCGAATTCTTCCAAGGCGCGGCGAAGATCGGCGAAAGCACCACGCCGCCGTACAGCGCCACTTGGAGCAACGTCATCGTGGGCGGAACGTTCCCGCTCCGGGCCATCGCCACGGATCGGATCGGCATGAAGGGCACTTCCGACATCGTCAGCATCGTCGTCATCGGTGACGAGCTTCCGGTCGCCACCATCACCAGCCCGCCGGACGGTTCCTACTTTCGGGAGCACACCAACGTCACCGTGACCGCCAGCGCCACGGACTCGGACGGTTCGGTCACTCAACTCGTCGTCACGGCCAACGGCACGGTCTTGGGCGCGGCCAGCGGCGGCGCGCTCAGCGTGTCCTGGACCAACGTGTCGCTGGGCACCTACGACCTGCTGGCCATCGCCACCGACAACCTCGGCGTGAGCAGCACCTCGGCCGTGGTGCAAGTCACCGTGGTCCCGGCCCAGCCGGTCGTCAGCCTGATCCCCCTGCACTCGGTCTGGAAGTACAACGACGCCGTGACGGCGGAAATCCCCGGCTGGACCCAGCGCACGTTCAACGACAACGCCTGGTCCTCCGGCCCGGCGGAACTGGGCTACGGCGACAACGACGAAGCCACGGTCGTCAGCTTCGGCCCCAGCAGCAGCAACAAACGCATCTCCACCTATTTCCGCCGCGCCTTCGCGGTGGGTGCTCCTCTGCCCTTCAGCTTGCGCCTGCAACTGCGGCGCGATGACGGCGGGGTCGTGTATCTCAACGGCACCGAGGTCTTTCGCAGCCCCAGCTTGCCGGCGCCCCCGACGGCGATCACGTATCGGACCTTGGCGAACGTGGGCGGGACTCCATCGGACAACATGGTGGACACCGCCGTCCTCAGCCCCAGCCTGCTCGTGCCGGGAACCAATGTGATCGCGGTCGAAATCCATCAGGCGGAGGCCAACAGCTCCGACCTCAGCTTCGACTTGGAACTCCTGGGCATCACCACCAACGCTCCGCCGTCGGTTTCCTTCCTCAGTCCGGCGGACAACGCCGTCTTTACCGAACCGGCCGACATCACCCTTACCGCCACGGCCGGCGACGCGGACGGCAGCGTTACCAACGTTGCCCTCTTCGTCAACGGCACGCGGGTTTCCGAATCCGCGACGCCGCCGTACACCTACACCTTGACCGGCTTGACGCGCGGATCGTACTCGCTGCAAGCGACGGCGCGGGACAACTGGGGCCAGCGCGGCACTTCGGCCATCCAGACGGCGTTCGTCGTCTTGTCATCCGCGCCCACGGTCGAAGCGTTCCTGCCGCCGGGAGGGACCGTGAGCGCGCTCACCCAGATCGAAGTCCACTTCAGCGAGCCGGTCATGGGCGTGGACGCTGCCGACCTGTTGATCAACGGCCTTCCTGCCTCCGCCGTCAGCGGCGCGAATACCAACTACCTCTTCACCTTCCCGCAACCGCCGGACGGCGCGGTGTCCGTCAGTTGGGCGCTCGGCCACGGCATCACGGATCGCGAGACGCAGCCGCAGCCGTTCGACGGCACCAAGGCCAACGAAACCGTCCGCTACACGTTGGTGGATACGGTTTCGCCCACGGTGGTTTCGATCCGGCCCGCTCCCGGCGCCACGGTGAAATCCCTGACGCGCGTGGACGTGGTCTTCAGCGAGGCGGTCGGCGGCGTGACCTCCGGCGACTTGCTCATCAACGGCACACCCGCCACACGGGTCAGCGGCTCGCTCTTCGGCCCCTACGTCTTCGAGTTCACTCAGCCGGCGACGGGCGTGGTCCAGTTCGCCTGGGCGGCCCAGAGCGGCATTCACGACTTCGCCGCGGCGCAGAACCGCTTCGCCGGCGGCTCGTGGACCTGCACGCTGGACCCGAACATCAGCGAGGCCGGCCTGCTCATCACCGAGATCATGTACCATCCCGGCTCGGAGAATGTCCGCGAGGAATATGTCGAACTCCTCAACACCAACAGCACGCCGCTGAACCTCGCCGGCTGGCGCCTCACCGGCGGCATCGGTTTCGACTTCCCGGCGGTGACCGTGCCGGCGGGCGGCTACTTGGTGGTGGCCGCGGACGTGGCTGTGTTCCAAGCGAAGTACCCGAACGTGACCGCCGTGATCGGCGGCTGGACCGGCCGGCTTGGCAACGGCGGCGATACCGTGCGCGTGCGCAACGCGCTCGATGACGCGGTCGCCACCGTCACCTACGCGAACGAGGGCGACTGGGCCATCCGCCAGCGCGGGCCGCTGGACAATGGTTCACGCGGCTGGGAATGGATCGCGGGCCACGACGGCAATGTGATCAACACCGCCACGGGCCAGAACGACGGCAACCGCTCGCTGGAACTTGTGAACACGGCCATGCCGAATGACAACGGCCAGAACTGGCGCCCCAGCATCTTCGCCAACGGCTCGCCGGGCCAGGTCAACTCCCGCGCCACGGACAACGCCGCGCCACTGATCTACGACGTTACCCACTTCCCGCCGGTGCCTAATTCGACGGACACCGTTACCCTCTCCGCGCGCGTCGTGGACGAACTCCCCAGCGGCGTGACCGTGCAGTTGTTCTACCGTGACCACAGCGTCGCGCCGCCGGAGGCCTTCGCCGCCATCGACATGTTCGACGACGCCACTCACGGCGACACGGTGGCCGGCGACCGCGTGTTCACGGTGCAACTGCCTCCGATGCCCGATCACACCGTCATTGAGTTCTACGTCTCGGCCACGGATTCCATCGGCAACGGCCGCACTTGGCCCGCGGCGGCCCGGCTCCAGAGCGGCGGTTTCAGCCAGCAAGCCAACGCGCAGTTCCAAGTGGACGACGAGATCAATGTTGGCACCATGCCGTTCTTCCGTCTCGTTATGACGGAAACCGAACGCAACGAGTTTTACACCCTCAACTCGGCTAGCGACGCCGAGATGAACGCCACCTTCATCACGACCGACGGCGTCGAAACGGAGGTTCGCTACAACTGCGGCGCGCGCATTCGTGGCGCCGGCTCGCGCGGCCGGCCTACCCGGAACCGCCGGGTGAACATCCCCAACGACCGGCTCTGGGAGGGCTACAGTGAGATCAACCTCAACGTCCAGTACATCCACGCCCAACTGGCCGGGAGCCGTTTCTCACTGGCTTCGGGCCAGCCTTGCGCCACGGCGGTCGCCGTTCAGTTCCGCGTCAACGGCAACAACCACGCGCCTTCCGGCGTCCCGCCTCAGAGCAACGGCGACGGCGCCGGCTTCGGCACCTGCCTCTTCGTCGAGCCAATTGGCGGCGAATGGGCGGGCAAGCATTTTCCGGATGACCCCGCCGGCAACGTCTATCGCGGCTCCAGGTATCCGTGGACCGCGAACCTCAGCTACCGTGGCGCCGCCCCCAACACTTACATCAATGAGGGCTACTCCAAGACCTCCAACCGCAGCGACAACGACTGGACCGACCTGTTTGCGCTCACCTACGCGCTGAACGACACCAACAACCCGGCCTATGTCGAGGGTGTCCTGCGCAACGCCAATGTGCGCATGTTCATGCGCTACTTCGCTGTCTCCGGCCTCATCAACTACTGGGAAACCTCGATGTGCCGGGGCGTGGGCGATGACTACGCCATGTATCGCGGCGTCAACGACCCGCGCTTCATGCTCGTGGCGCACGACTTCGACACCGTTTTCAGCGAGGGCGACTCGCGGCCCGGCGACACCACCAGTCACACGATATGGAGCATGTTGAATCCGCCCAGCACTGATCCTGCGCAGGCGGCCAACTTCCTCTTCCCCTTCATGCGCCATCCTGAATTCGCGCCGCTCTACTACGAGGAACTTCAGCGCCTGCTCGACACGACCTTCCACCCGGCCCAGATGGCGCGGATGATGGACGACGCGCTCACGGAGTTCGTCCCGGCCTACGTCATCGAGCGAATGAAGACGTTTGTCACCAACCGCGCGGCCTATGTTCGGTCGCAGATTCCGCAGAACCTGACCGTTTCCACCGCCCTGGGCACGCTGGAGGGCTATCTCTACACCACCGCTTCGACTGTCACCTTGACCGGCCGGGCCAACGCCATCCGCACCCGCTCGGTGTCCGTCAACGGCCAACCCGTCCTCTGGTCCGCGTTCAGCGCCGCGTGGACGAATGTGGTGGCGCTCCAGCCGGGCCTCAACCGGCTGCTCGTTCAAGCGCTCGACACCAACAACGTCGTCTTTGAGCAGACTTCGCTCGACATCTGGTACGACACCGGCGCGACCGCGGACGTCAGCGGCGCGCTGTTCGGCAACGTCACGTGGTCGCCGGCCAGCGGCCCGTATCACGTCACCGGCAACCTCACCATCACCGACGGCGCCACCCTCACCATCCAGCCGGGCACGACCGTCTTCCTCGCCCCTGGCGTCAACCTCACCGTGGCCAACGGCGGCCGTCTTCTGGCCGATGGCACCGAGGGCGCGCCGATTCGTTTCGCCCGCGTGCCGGGCGGCGGCAACTGGGGCGGTATCACGGTCAATGGCGGCGTTCGTTCGCCAGAGACCCGGATCGCCCACGCGGTGTTCGAGGGCAACGGCTCGACCGCCATTCACTCGACTGGCGGCACGGTGTTCCTCGACCATCTCACGTTCAGGAACACCGCCGTCCAATACGTCTCGCTCGACGGCTCGTCCTTCGTCGTCCAGGACTGCGTCTTCCCGACGGCGACGACGGGCTTTGAATTGGTCCACGGCACGGGCGGCATCAAGGACGGCGGGCGCGGCCTCTTCCTCCGCAATTTCTTCGGCCGGGCCAACGGCTACAACGACGTGGTCGATTTCACCGGCGGCAACCGCCCTGGCCCCATCGTGCAATTCATCGACAACGTTTTCACTGGCTCGGGCGACGATCACCTCGATCTCGATGGCACGGACGCTTGGATCGAAGGCAACATCTTTCTTCACGCCCACAAGAACGGCTCGCCCGATTCGTCCAGCGCCATCAGCGGCGGACGCAGCGGCAGCGACCGGTCGGAGATCACGATCATCGGCAACCTGATCTACAACTGCGACAACGCCGCCAATGCCAAGGAAGGCAACTTCTACACCTTCTTCAACAACACCATCGTGCGCCAGACGCGCCTCGGCGGCACGGACACCGTGGGCGCCGTCGCTTTGCTCGCCGACGTGGGCACGCCTGAAGGCGCCGGCATGTATTTCGAGGGGAACATCATCGACGACGCGGAGCAACTGGCCTATGGCCGGACCAACGCGGTAGTGACGTTCACCAACAACCTCATCACCCGGCTCCAAGACGCGCCGTGGACCGGTCCCGGCGGAAACAACGCGACGAACGATCCGTTGTTCAAGTATGTGCCGGCGGTGACGGAGACGAGCAACTTCACCAGTTGGGCCTCGGCGCAAGTGCTGTGGGATTGGTTCAGTCTCAGGACGGGTTCGCCCGCCGTCGCAGCCGGCCCGAACGGGCGCGACCAGGGCGTTCCGCTGCAACGCGTCAATGCTTCGACGGTTCGACCCATCCGAGGCGCCAGTGTCAGCGGCGAACCCCGCGGCACCACCACCAAGACCACCGCCACACTCACGGTCGGCCCCAACCGCACCGGCAGCGGCATCCCCGCGAGCAGTTGGGCCAACGGCTCCGGCTTCACGCACTATCGGTGGCGTCTGGACGGCGGCGCCTGGAGCACGGAGACACCGATCACTCAGCCGCTCGCCCTCGCCGCCCTCGCCGACGGGCCGCACTACGTCGCGGTCATCGGCAAGCTCGACTCCGGCATCTACCAGAACGACGCGGAACTCGGCTCGGATGCGACGGTCACCTTCTCCCGCACTTGGGTCGTGAACGCCGGTGCTCCGCCGGTCCGGCTGAATGAAATCCTCGCCCTCAACGACGCGGCGGTGCCTGCGGGCAATCGCTACCCGGACCTGATCGAGCTGTACAACTTTGGCGCTGCGCCGTTCCAACTCGAAGGCCTGGGCCTGACGGACAACGCGGACGATCCGTTCAAGTTCACCTTCCCGCCGGGCGCGGTCATCAACCCCGGCCAGCATCTCGTGCTCTACGCGGACAACGACACCACGCCGGCCGGCTACCATCTCGGCTTCACGCTTAAGGCCGAAGGCGACGACGTCTATCTCTTCGCCGCCGATGGCCGGCTGATTGATTCCGTGGAATACGGCTTGCAACTGCCAGACCTCTCCATCGGCCGGCTTGGCGACGGCGCGTGGAGCTTGTGCGTGCCGACCTTCGGCAGCGCCAACGCGGCCTCGCCGCTCGGTGATCCGCATCACCTCAAGCTTAACGAGTGGCTCGCGGCCAGCCTCACGTCGTATCCCTACGACTACATCGAAATCTACAATCCCGAGGCCGCGCCGGTCGCGCTCGGCGGCCTGCACTTCACCGACACGTTGAGCGGCGCGCCGGGCCGTGACCGCATTCGCGCGCTCAGCTTCATCGCCGCCAAGGGCTTCACGGTCTTCATCGCCGACGGCAACGGCAACGCCGGCGCGGAGCACGTGAACTTCCGACTCACGCCGTTCACCGGTGAACTGGGGCTGCTGGATCAAGACCTCAACCTGATCGACTACCTCATCTACGGCCCGCAAACGGTCGATGTGTCGCAAGGCCGCAGTCCGAACGGCGGATCGGCCATCGTCTCCTTCACGCAACTCACGCCCGGCGGCCCCAACCCGGCGGCGCCTGGCCCGGTGGGCACACAAGTCGTCATCAACGAAGTCCTCGCCCGCAACGTGAGCGGCCTGACGAACTTCGACGGCTCTACGCCCGAATGGGTCGAGTTGTTCAACCCGACCGCCAACGCCATCAATCTGTCCGGCTATGGCCTGAGCGACCTGTTTGCCTTGCCGTTCAAGTTCACCTTCCCGCCGGGTGCGAGCCTCGCCTCGGGCGAGTATCTGCTGGTGTTGTGCGACGATTCCCAGCCCGCTTCCACCAACGCCGATGCGGGCCAGCTCAACGCCGGCTTCGGCATCCGCGCCAATGGCGGCTCGGTGTATCTGTTCGACGCCACCGGCGCCCAACTCGACGGCATCAGCTACGGCGTGCAGGCGCGCGATCTTTCCATCGGCCGTCTGCCCAACGGCGGCACCAACTGGACGATCGGCTTGGCGACACCCGGTTCGCTCAACCTCGGCACGAGCCTCGGGAGCGTGTCGCAGCTCAAGGTCAACGAGTGGATGGCCAACCCGGCCGGGGGCGAAGACTGGTTTGAAATCTACAACCCCAGCCTGCAACCGGTCGCCTTGAGCGGTCTTTGGCTGAGCGACAACATCACGACCGCGGCCGCGCGGAAGAAATTCCTCATCGCGCCGCTCTCCTTCATCGGCACGGGCCTTTATGGTTACGAGCGGTTCTGGGCGGACAACCTCACCGCCGATGGCCCGGACCACACCAGCTTCAAACTTGGCAATGGCGGCGAAATGATCGGCATCTCGTTGCCCGATGGCACGCTGATCGACGGCTACACCTTCGGTGTCCAGGACTCCGGCGTCTCCGAAGGCCGGTTGCCCGACGGCGCGGCGAGCATCGTCCGCTTCCCCGCTACTCCCACGCCCGCGGACGCGAACTACCTCCCGCTGGCCGGCCTCGTCATCAGCGAAGTCCTCAGTGCCTCGCCCACCAATCCGCCCACCGAGGACGCTATCGAAATCCTCAACGTCTCGGCGGCGTCCGTGGACATCACGGGCTGGTGGCTCAGCGACGCCCAACGCGCGTTGCGGAAGTTCCAGATCACGAACACCACGGTCCTTCCGCCGGGCGGCTTCGCGGTGTTCTACGAATACCAATTCGGCTTCAACGACGACGCCTCGCTGGCCTTCGCGCTCGACGGCACCCAGGGGGACGAAGTCTATCTGGCGGCAGCGGACGGGAACGGGGACCTCACCGGCCATCGCGCCGGGGCGAAGTTCGGCTCCGGCGAAACCGGCGTGAGCTTCGGCCGCTACGTCAACAGCCAGGGCCAGCCGCAATTCGTCGCCATGAGCCGGCGCACTTTGGGAAACGACAACGCCGAGACGATCCTCGACTTCCGCGCCGGTGCCGGCGCCGCCAATCCCGCGCCGCGGGTCGGCCCGCTGGTGATTTCGGAAATCATGTATCACCCGCCCGACCTCCCCGGCCCGGTGGACAACGTCCGCGACGAGTTCATCGAGTTGTTGAACCTCAGCGCCAACGCCGTCCCGCTTTACGATCCGGTGCATCCGACCAACACCTGGCGCTTGCGGGGCGGCGCGGATTTCAACTTCCCGCCCGGCGTCGTTGTCCCGACGAACGGCCTCGTGCTGGTGGTGAGTTTCGATCCGGTCAACGACCCCAACTCGCTCCTCGCCTTCCAGGCTGCGTATCCGAACCTCGCCGTGGAGGCCGTGCTCTACGGGCCGTACACCGGCAAACTCGATAACGGCGGCGAGAGCGTTGAGCTTCAGAAACCCGGCCCGCCCGTCCCGGCCGGCCTGCCGGATGCCGGCTACGTCCCGTACATCCTCGTCGAGCAGGTGCAGTTCGATGACATCTTCCCGTGGGACATCCGCGCCGACGGCCTGGGCCTGTCGCTGCAACGCGTCAGCGGGACCGGCTTCGGCAACGACGTGACCAACTGGGTGGCCGTCGCGCCCACGCCCGGCCCGCAGGCGGCCGACACGGACCAAGACGGCATCCCGGATTCCTGGATGCAACAGTACTTTGGTCATCCCACCGGCCAAGCGGGCGATAACTCGCTCGCCAACCAGGACGCCGACGGCGACGGCCTGACGAACGGGCAGGAGTTCCAAGCCGGCTCGAACCCGCGCGATCCGAACAGCGGTCTTCGCCTGGTGGCTGCGCCCGTCGGCGCCGACCGCACGGTCATCCGTTTCGACGGCGTGGCGCGCAAGAGCTACACCCTCCTGTTCAGCGACGCCCTGCCGCCGGCCTGGGACCGGCTGCTCGACGTTGGCCCGCTGGAAACCAGTGGCCCGATCTGGGTGACGAACCAACTCCCCGTGGGCGTGACGCAGCGGTTCTACCGCCTCGTGACGCCGCGGGCGCCGTAATTGTCACGCCACGAATCACGGGGCGGGCCGGACTTGGCCCGCCCCTTTTCGTGGAGGACCAGCGCCCAACTCCGGGTTCGACTCATGAGCAATGACCGCGCTGAACTCAACCCGAACTCCGAAAAGGAATGGGGAGCGCGCCCGCCGCGGGCGCCGTTTTCCGTGCCCTCGCGGAAAATTCCGGGGCCGTGGAACTATTCCCAGCGCTCCACTCCATTCGTCGGCCCATGCGCTGGGTGGCGCCATTGGACGTCTCGGCTCTCGACCCCTTGGCGATTGGCTAATTGGCTCTTGGCCATTCTCGTGTGCGGCTCGATCGATGCCGCGGTTCCTCCCATGACCGCCACCGAGCGCCAGATCACCCGCGGTCCTGGCGGGCGCCTTCTCACCAACACCGGCGTTTGGTCGCCCGACAGTGAGTGGATTGCCTACGACACGCGCAGCGATGCCGCGGGCGACCGATTCGACGGCAACACCATCGAGATGGTCCACGTTCGCACCGGCGAAGTGCGTGAACTTTATTGCAGCCAGCACGGCGCGCACTGTGGCGTCGTCACCTTCCACCCGCGCAAGTGGAAAGTCGTCTTCATCCTCGGCCCTGAAAACCCGACGCCCGACTGGCAATACTCCGCCTGCCATCGCCAGGGCGTGATCGTAGCTCCAATCGGCAATCGGCAATCGGCAATCGGCAATCTTGACGCCCGCGATCTCACTCCGCCTTTCACGCCCGGCGCGCTGCGCGGCGGATCGCACGTCCACGTCTGGGACGCGGCGGGTGACTGGGTCAGCTTCACCTACGAAGACCATGTTCTTTCCACGAACCAAGTCGGCGGGGCGAGCGTACCCGCGAGCCGGGGCCAGCCCTCGGCACGGCTCGCGGGTACGCTCGCCCCACCGGCCAAGTTCTTGGAAGCGACGGCCGCGAACGACGTGAACCTCCGCAACGTCGGCGTGAGCGTGCCGCTGTCCCGGAGTGCGGGTCAGCAACTCCGCGTGCCAAAAACCCATCCCCGCAACCACGACGGCAGCCACTTCTCTGTCCTCGTCACCCGCACGACCGCGAACCCCCGCCCCGGCTCCGACGAGATCAAACGGGCCTTCGAGGAAGCGTGGGTCGGCACAAACGGCTACACGCGCCGCGACGGCTCGCGCCAGCGACGCGCGCTCGCTTTCCAGGGCCACGTCGTCAGCGCCAACGGCGAAACGCTTTCCGAAGTCTTCATCGCCGATCTTCCCGAAGACATGACGACGCCCGGCGACGGGCCGTTGTGCGGCACTGAAACCCGGATGCCGTTTCCACCCCAAGGCGTGGTCCAGCGGCGGCTCACCTTCACGGCAGAGCGCAAGTTCCCCGGCCTGCAAGGCCCGCGGCACTGGCTGCGCAGTTCTCCCGATGGCTCGCGCATCGCCTTCTTGATGAAAGACGACGCCGGCATCGTGCAACTCTGGACTGTCTCGCCCAACGGCGGCGCACCCGCACCAGTCACGCGCAATCCGTGGCCCGTCGCCAGCGCGTTCTCATGGAGTCCCGATGGACGGTCCCTCGCCTACGTCATGGACCACAGCGTCTGCGTTACGGACGCCGCGACCGGCCGCACCGCTCGCCTCACGCCGCGTGCGGACGCCGCCGGTGCGCCGCGCCCCGAAGCCTGCGTCTTCTCGCCCGACGGGAAGAGCATCGCTTACGTGCGCCGGATCGCCGACGCCGCTCAGAGCTTCAACCAAATCTTCATCGCCGAACTTCACTGAATCCCATGAAACCAGCTACACCCATCCTCGCCGTGTCCCTCAGCCTCGCCCTCACCGCCTCCGCGCTGGCCGCGCCGGCGGGCCTGCTCAAGTCCGAGTTCATCTACGAAACCGCTCCTTTTCCGCAGTGCCACGCCTCGACGATTGCCGAGACGACATCCGGCCTCGCGGCCGCGTGGTTCGGCGGCCAGCGCGAGAAGAGTCCCGATGTCGGCATTTGGTCCTCGCGATTTGAAAGCGGGAAGTGGACCACGCCCGTCGAAGTGGCCAACGGCGTCGAGTCTTCCACCAAACGATTCCCGTGCTGGAACCCGGTGCTCTTCCAGCCGAAGGCCGGCCCGCTGATGCTGTTCTACAAAGTCGGCCCCAGCCCCAGTCAATGGTGGGGGATGCTGATGACTTCCGACGACGCCGGCAAGACATGGTCCCAGCCGCGCCGTTTGCCGGAGGGCATTCTCGGCCCGATCAAGAACAAGCCCGTGCGATTGGCCGGCGGAGACATTCTCTGTCCGACCAGTTCGGAGCACGCCGGCTGGCGCGTGCATTTCGAGCGCACGAGCGACCTGGGCCAAACCTGGCAGGCGACGAAGCCCGTCAACGACGGACGGGAGTTCGGCGCCATCCAGCCGAGCATTCTCTTCCACAAAGACGGTCGGCTCCAAGCCGTGGGCCGCACGCGCCAGGGGAAAGTCTTTCAAATCTGGTCGGACGACGACGGCAAGACCTGGGGCAAGATGACCGCGACGCCATTGCCGAATCCCAACGCTGGGACCGACGCCGTGACGCTCCGGGACGGGCGTCATTTGCTGGTCTATAACCACACCACCAAAGGCCGCAGCCCACTCAGCGTGGCCGTCTCCACCGACGGCCGGGACTGGCAGGCGGCGCTGGTGCTGGAGGAGGAACCGGGGATGGAGTTCTCGTACCCAGCGGTGATCCAAACCGGAGACGGCCTCGTCCACATCACCTACACTTGGAAACGTCAGCGGGTGAAACACGCCGTGCTTGACCCAGCGCGGCTGGAGTTGCGCCGAATGCCGGACGGCGTTTGGCCAAAATAGGACTGAAGGGAGGCTTGTCTCCGTCCATCCGCCGCCGGCGCTCCCTCGACATTCCACGGCCCTCTGTTAGGGTCTTCGCATGAGTTTCGTTGCCGAGTTCAACGCGCTGCCGATTCCAAGCCTGCTCGCTCATTCCCGCCAGGCGGGATTGGCCGCCGCGCGCGAAAGTCTCGTGAAGTCCAGGCTGACCCTGCGCGACTTCGCGAACCTGATTGCTCCGGCCGCCGCCGAGCTGCTGGAGCCGATGTGCCGTCGCTCGCGGGCGCTCACCCGCCAGCGCTTCGGCAAAGTGGTCCGCCTGTTCGCGCCGCTCTATCTCTCGAACGAGTGCGTGAACAACTGCAAGTACTGCGGCTTCTCGCGCGACAACCCCATCCTCCGCGTCACCCTGTCCGTGGACGAAGTCCAGCGCGAGGCGCGGCAACTGATCCATCAGGGCTTCCGCAACATCCTCCTCGTGGCCGGCGAACATCCGAAGTTTGTTTCCAACGCCTACCTCACCGACTGCGTGCGCGCGATCCATGAACTCACGCCCAGCGTCTCGCTGGAAGTCGGCACGCTGGACACCGACGAATACCGCCCGCTGGTCCAGGCCGGCGCGGACGGCTTGGTCATCTACCAGGAGACTTACGACCGCGCGACCTATGCCGAGATGCACACGTCTGGACCGAAGCGCGATTTCGACTGGCGCCTGGCCACCCCGGAACGCGCCTACGACGCCGGATTCCGCCGCATCGGCATCAGCCCGCTCTACGGCCTGGCCGACTGGCGCTACGAGGCGCTCTGCGCCGCGGCCCACGCCGACTACCTCCAGCGCAACTGCTGGAAGGCCTTCCTGACGATTTCCTTCCCGCGTCTGCGTCCTTGCGCCGGCGAATTCCAGCCGCTCACGCACATGACGGACCACGAGTTCGTCCAACTGGTCTGCGCCTTCCGCCTGATGTTCCCCGACGTGGGCCTGGTGCTTTCGACGCGCGAGCCTGCCAAATTGCGCGACGGCCTCATCCCGATCGGCATCACCTTGATGAGCGCCGGCAGCCACACTGAACCGGGCGGCTACACCGGCGCGGGCGCGGACAAGCTCCACCGCACCGAACGCGGACGAATCGTGGAACTGGCCCGCGGCGCCAGCGAATGGGCCGAAGGTCCGGCCGTCAGGTCCGCCACCGGCCAATTCCAGATCGCCGACGAACGCTCCCCCGTGGAAGTGGCGGCCCTGATCCGCCGCCTGGGTTACGAGCCGGTGTGGAAAGACTGGGACGCCGCGCTCACCGCATGAGAGCCTGTTTGAACCATGAACGCTGACCTGGCTGGCCGCCGACAGACCCGCCGCCGATTCCTCGCCGCCCTGGCCCTGCTGGGGCTGGGCGGCTCGGCGTATGCGCGTTTTGTGGAACCGAACTGGTTGGACACGGGCCGGGTGACTGTTCCGCTGAGTCGAAACGGAATCCGGCAGCCACTCCGGCTGCTTCATCTTTCTGACTTGCACGCTTCGCTGTTCGTCAGCCTTGAGTTCATTGCCGAGGCCATCCAGGCAGGAGTCAGGCTTCGTCCGGACCTCATCTGCGTCACCGGTGACTTCGTCACGCGCAAGTTCAACCGCCTCGACCACTACGCGGAAATTCTTTCGGCCCTCCCGAAGTGTGCGCCGACGTTCGCCTGCCTCGGCAACCACGACGGCGGCCGTTGGTCGGCTGGCAACGGCGGGTTCGCCACCACGCGTGAAGTGAGCGCGCTGCTCACGAAGAGCGGGATCGAATTGCTCTCTGACAAAACACGCCGCCTGCGGGTCGGCGATTGGCCGATCCAACTGGTGGGCTTGGGCGACTTGTGGGGCGGCGCCTTCTGGCCGCTCCGCGCTTTTGCTCGAGCGGCGGACGATCCTGCCGACGCCACGATCGTCCTCGCGCATAATCCGGACGCCAAAGACCAGATCCGTGGCCGTCCCTGGGACCTGATGCTCAGCGGCCACACTCATGGCGGGCAACTGCGCCTGCCAGCCCTCGGCACGCCGTTCGCGCCCGTGAAAGACATGCGGTTCGTAGCCGGCCTCTACGCGTGGGAGGACCGCTGGCTGCACATCACCAAAGGCGTCGGGAACGTGTTTGGACTCCGATTCAACTGCCGGCAATCAGCCTGCTGACCCTCACCTGACATGCCAACCGATCACGTCATCGCCAACGGCCAAACTGTCCCGGCCCCACTGCCCTGCACGCTCGAAGACTTCCTCCGCGCGCGAGGGTTCTTCCCGCGCAGCGTCGTGGTGGAGCACAACGGGGAAGCCGTCGCGCCGTCGGAATTCGCCGGGCGCAACCTCCACACCGGCGACCGGCTGGAAATCGTGAAGATCGTCGCGGGAGGATGAAGGGGCTTCTCAGGAGCTTCTTTCATAACTGTAGCAGCCGACGTGAGGAGGCTCTGTTTCCCTTGAAGTTTGAGCCTCCTCACGTCGGCTGCTACGGCGTTTTGAAATTGGCTCTCAGGAGCCAAATACAGAATCTCGCGAGCGTAGCGGCGTCTCGGCAGAGCGCCGTTGCTCCTTTTTGCCTTTTGCCTTTTGCCTTCGGCCTTGCAGTGCGGCGCTCTGCCGAGACGCCGCTACGGGGGCAGGCAATGGCGCTCAGATGCCCAGGTTCGAGAGCGCGTTGCTGATCGAGTTCACGATCTGGACGAGCTTCGGATGCGTCTCGGCAAACTCTTCCACGGAATGCGACAGCCCTTTCAAGGAGAGCTCCAGGAGCTTGGGATTCGGCTCGGACCGCGTCGCTTCGTGGGTCGAAACGGAGGCGAACCCGGCGATGCTGCGGGCTTCTTCAGCGTGGGTCTTGGCTAGTTCACCCATTTCGGCTTTGAGCGTGGACAGCAGTTCAAGCAGTTCGGCCCGGTTCTCGTTCTTGACCGCGGAGGCGTTCCGCACCGTGGCCTCCAGTTTCTCTATCGTGTCTTGAATCATAGGTTCGGGGCTTGTTTCGGGGAACGTGCTCTGCAGTTCAACCGCCGGACGCACCGCTGAACTGGTCTTCCTTGTTCTTGAAGAACAGATTGAAGGTCGTCATCGAGCCGTAGCAGCGCGTGATGTACTGCTGCATCTCGACCTTCTCCACGTCACTCAGCTTGTCGTGGCCGTTGATCTTCTGCTCCAAGACGCGAAGGTTGTTCCGCATCATGACGATCTTGTGGAAGAACACCTCGAGCGGGACCTCCTTGGTCTGGAGCGTGGGATCGGCGGGATGCAGGACCATCCGGCCATTGAACCAGCGCACGGCCAGTTCAGAAACCACAAGGTCCGGCCTTTCCAAGCCGAGGCTTCTCACCACCGTCTGGGCCGTTTGTTCGATGAACTGCGCCAGCGGCACGTCGAGGCCGCTCACGGCGGCCTGGGCTTCGGCTGGCTCAAGGCCCGCCATTTCCGGCGCCACGGTCCTCACGCCATCGGCGAAGCGGACCTCAGCGGTCTGTTCCCCGATCGACTTGACCGTGCCGGCTCCGTATTGCGGATGGCGGACCTTCATCCCGATGTGAAGGGCTTCGATCTTCATGGCCAAAGTGTTTCACATCGCCGGCTGGCTGTAAACGGGCGAATCCCGGCCCAGCGGTCGTGAAGAGAACGGTAGGCGAAGTTGGACCGCAGTTCATTGGGCGAGAGCCGGAATCAGGCATCGCTCTTTCGAGACGTCGCCACGCGAGTAGTTCAGCCTAAACCCGGCAGTTGGGAGCCACCGATAGCACAGTTGGCACAGACTCAAAACGGTTGGAGCGAAGCCAGGCTGTTCACTTGCATGGTGCGCTCTCAAGAGTTGGTTCACCTCTTCAAGTCCTTTCATCGGTGCCATCCGTGTCATCTGTGGCCCACTCCAACTGCTCCGTTTAGGCTCAACGGTTTCTCATTGGCTCGCCGGCCAGCGCGCGCTGGTAGTCTTCCGGCGTGTCCAGATCGTCCAACACGGCGGCGTCAGGGACGCTCACTTCCAGCACGGCGTCTGGATGCGCTTGAAGCAAGCCGCGCAGGCCCACGCGCTCGTGGCCGGTCAGGAGTTCGTCCCGATAGCAGGTGGAGAGGAGCAACGGATGGCCGCGCGCGCCGTGGAATACCGGCACCACGAGGCGTGCGCGAGTTCGCGCAAAGGCGTCCAGCATCGCGCTCACGACTTGCGCCGACAGCGCCGGTTGGTCGCCCAAGACCACAAGCACCGCGTCCGCCTCGGCGGGCATAGCGCGCAAACCGCAGCGCACGGAGCTGAGCATGTCGTCTTCGACCGCGGGGTTGGGGACGAAGTTCACCCGCCGCCCGGCCAGCGCCTGTTTGATGCCGTCCGCATCAGCGCCGACAACCAGGAAGACTTCCCGGAGCGGACAGCGCAACAGCGTGTCCACGACGCGGGCGATGACGGGCTGGCCACCCAGCGGCAGCAAGAGCTTCTGTGTGCCCATGCGGCGGGAGCGTCCGGCGGCGAGGACGAGGGCGCAGATCATGGACGGCTCAGCCATGCAGTTGAAGAACCACGAAATACACGAAATACACGAAAGCCAGAGGTCCACAAGAACCAGACGGCGCAGCCTCTTTATGATGGAACCGCGGCTTTCCAACGCCCTCTCGTTTCGTGTGATTGGTGTATTTCGTGGTGAGTACGGAATTGGGGCGGTTCAAGAACACGGCATCCGCGTTGCCGCCCCTTTGCGGCGGACAGTGATGAGTTGGGCGACGATGCTTGTGGCAATCTCCGGCACCGTGACTGCGCCGATGTCCAAGCCGATCGGCGCGTACACACGGTCGAATTCCTCGGCGGTGGCGCGGCCTGACTCGATGAATTCCTTGCGCACCAGCACCACTTTGCGCCGGCTGCCGATCATGCCGAGGTAGGCGGTGGGCTTGCGCAGGCACGCCGCCAGCGCCGCGGCGTCGTGCTGGTGCCCGCGCGTGACGAGGACCACGAAGATGTCGTCACCGGAAGAAAACTTGGCCACCGCGTCCACCACCTCGCCGCACAAAGTCGTCGTGCCTTCCGGGAACAGTTCGGGGCGGGTGAACTCTGGGCGGTCATCCAGCACCACAATTTCAAAGCCGACCACGCTGGCTTGCCATGCGACGGCCTGCCCGACGTGGCCGCCGCCGACGATGAGCAGTTGCGGCTTGGGCACCAGCGGTTCGACGAGCGCCTCGGCGCGCTCGGCGGGAGACGGAAGTTCCTGGACGAAGTGGCCGGCTTCCTCGGAGCGCAGCACGGCGAGGATTTTATCTCCGCCCGGGAACCCGGCCTGTGGAGACAACGGCAAGAGTTCATCGGCGTCGCGGCGTCTCGGCAGAGCGTCGCCATCTTCACGGGCAACAAGGAAGTCAG
>JACRJZ010000165.1 GCA_016219875.1 Verrucomicrobiota bacterium
GCGGGACGGCACCGTCAGCATTCCACCCGCGGTCGCACGCGAACTCTCCGCCTTGAGCCATCCTGAAGCCAAAGCCTACATCAGCGCTGCCCTCGCCGACGGCTGGCTGGTGGTGGAAACTCCCGCGCCCTCGCCTCCGCGGCGTCCGTTTCCGCTGGATGCCGGGGAAACCGAAGCTATTGCCCTGGCGTTGAGCCTCGGGGCTGATGTCTTGCTGATGGACGAGAAACGTGGGCGGGAAGCGGCCCGGCACTACGGATTGACCGTGGCGGGAGCGCTGGGAGAACTGCTCCACGCCCGGCAAACTGGGCTGCTTTCTGACCTGCGGAGGGAGATCCGTCGGTGGCGCACGGAAGCGGGCTTTTTTGTCGATGCCGAGATTGAGCAGTTCCTCCTGTCCCAAGCGGGTGAATGACCTGATTGCAGCAAAGTTGACAAAGCGCCCGCAACGGAGCGAGAGTCCCCGCGAGCATCAATATGAAATCCACGGGTCCAGTTCGGGGGTGGTTTCTCCAGTCGATGGTGGCGCTTGCTTGCGCCGGAGCACCCGGCGGCACGGCCTTGGGACAGCACTACTCAGCGAACGCGGTGGGGTACATCGACGCCAATTTCTACGCCGGATCGAACCTCGTCGCCAATCCCCTCAACGCCGGCGACAACCGGGTTTCGAACCTGTTTCGTGGCGTGCCGGACGGCAGCTTCTTCCTGCCGTGGGATTCCAGGGTGCGGGCTTTCTTCCCCACCAACCGTTTCGTGGCCGCTGGCGGTTGGACGGACGCGGACGCCATACTCATGGCTCCGAATGGCGGTTTCCTGTGGCTGCCGGCGCCGACCAAGATCACCTTCGTCGGCGAGCCGTGGCCGACGATGTGCGTGACCTATCCGGGAGAAATCTCGGTGTCGAGCGTCATGCCGGAGGTGTCGTGCGCGTTCTGCGACAACATCAGTGGCGAGTGCCCGGCCGAGATTCCGGAGTTGACCACCATGTCGAGATGGAATGCCGCGGCGCAGGAGGCGGAGCTGTACGAGTATTCGACGTTCTATGGTCCAGGCTGGGCCAGATTGGGCGTTCCCGTGACCCCGCAACTCGCTCCCACGGAAGCCGCGGTTTTCTTTCCGTTGAGCACCTTCACCGCTCGCTTGGTTTCCGCCGGCAGCGTGCCGGCCAACGTCCCGTGGGTGACGTTGCACCGGGTGCGGCGTTCCGGCACGGACTTCGTGTTCCAGTTTGGGGCGGCCAACGACACCGCCTACGCGCTGCTCGGATGCTCGGACTTGGCCTCGAATCAATGGCAGGTCGTGCGCCAAGACACGGCCAGCGCCACCGGCGGAGTCGCGACGGTGGCGGTCGAGGTGGGAACGAACACCGCCGGCTTCTATCGGCTCCATCCGCCCTACAGCCCGTCGTCCACTTGCTTGGAGAACCCTGTCCGCCGCGGCAGCCAGTTTCGGTTCCAGTTCTATGCCCAGGCCGGAACAAACTACGTCGTGCAACGCGCCGCTTCACAGACCAGCGAGACGTGGCAGGATGTCACCACCGTGCTCGGCGCGGCGAACCTCGCCACTGTGACTGACACCAACGCGAGTGCGGCCAGCGGTTACTATCGGCTGCAGTTCTGAGGTAATCTCCAAAACGCGTAGCGGCGTCTCGGCAGAGCGCCGCTCTTCCTGGGTCCAGGATCAGAACTGCGGCGCTCTGCCGAGACACCGCTACGCGCACGGGTCAGGTTCTGCTACTTCGCCGAAGGCTTCGCCAACTCCATCACTTCTTCCGGCGTGAGCGCGCGGAGCGACATCGTGAAGCCGGCAAAGTCGGCGGCCAAAAACTCGTTGCCGGAGTAGTTCGGATTTCCGCCCAGCGCGCAGGATCGCGCCCGGGTGTTCACGAAGGCCGGCACGGTTACGATGTCCTGCTGCTGACCGTTCAGAAAGAGGCTGAGCCTGGAGCCAGACTTGACCGCGGCGACGTGTTGCCACTTCCCAGCTTCGATCGGGACACCTTTTGTGGAGAAAACTTGCTGGGCTTCGATGCGAGCGAAGAGCTTGCCGTTCTCCACGGTGAGCCGCAGCGGATCGTCCATGCCGCCGGCCCAGGCGCTGAAGACTTGCCCCAGGCGTTTCTCCGGGAAGGCCACAATGTGGAACCACACCGCCACGGAGTAATCCTCTTCAAACTCGTCCGGCAGTTCATACACCAGCATCTGGCCTTGGCCGCTGAGCCTGACGGCGCTGTTGGGCGAGCCGGCCGGCCCGGCGGCTGCCGCGAACGCTGTGGCCCGCTTGAGCCGGCCGAATTCCGGTTTGGCTTCACCTCGCAGCGACGCCTGGACAACCAAGCTGCCGGGGCCAAGGACGAAGTCGGGTTCTTCCACAGTCGGCGGTTGCGCGGGGTCGAAGCGAAAGCACGCGGCCGGCTCTACGCTGCTGGTTTCGCCATGAGGTCCGCCGGCGGTGACACGCCACCAATACCGCGCGCTTGGCTTGAGTTGCCGCTTCATCGCTTCGTCCAACTCGAGTCGTGGACGCTGCAGCCCTTTCAGTTCGATGAGCGGCTTGCTGAACTCCGACGAACCGCTGAGCGCAAACTTGTATGCCGTCAACGACGCATTGGTTTTGGTGGTCCAGCGGAACGCGGTCTTGCCGGAACCGACCGTTGCGCCGTCGGCCGGCGTGCGCGGAATCGGCGGCGGTGGCGGCGAACCGGTGGTTGGGAGCCAGGAGCGATAGCGAGTGCCGCCCGCGCCGGCACTGGCGAAATCACAGAGGCGCATCGTCCGGGCGCCCGGTAGTTCCACGAGCAGCCAGGGCGTGAGCGCGTCAGGACCGGCGCGTTGACCTCTTCTTAGCAACTGGACGGGACACGAGGAGGGAAGTGGTTGATTCGCAAGCCAGGCATCCGAAAGGTCTGCTCTACATTTCGACTTCCCGTTTGGCCGTGATCTGGGGCGGGGGCTGGGCCGGCAGAGTCCAGCCCA